>CASFCG010000026.1 GCA_949293295.1 uncultured Cetobacterium sp. | reverse complement strand
TTAGATTTGATATATGAGATAATATTGAAATATGGATTAGAACTTGATGTAGAGATAGAGGAGAAAGCAAACTTTTATTCTGTAGGGAATGGAAGATTATTAATAAATTTAGATGAAGAACTGGAGATGAAAGTGATAGATAATATATGTGAAGAGTACAAGAGTCTTACTGAGAAAGATGAAGAAAAAAGAGTATGTGTGATATTGAGGGATAGTTCATTTAAAGATGATGTGGATAAGACAAATGCGATGAAAAAACTTGAGCAAGCAGGAATAAAAGAGATAAGGTGTATCTAAAAAAGTTGACAAAAGGCAAGAGGGTGTGATATAATTCTGTCATAGATAATAAAGTTGTTAGATCAGTATCCCTATGCCGTTGGGCGTATCGCTTTAGTGATAAAGTGGTATCATAGGGGTCTTTTTTTATACATTAGGAGGGATATGATATATAGTAAAGAGTTTAAAACTTATAAAGAGCAGATAGAGCTCTTAGAGAGAAGAGGAATAAAATTTAATATTATCACGAAAGAAGAAGCTGAAAAGATTATTTCAAATGTGAATTACTATAAGTTGAGTGGCTATATAAAAATTTTTGAGATTGACACAGATAATTATAATATAGAGTTTAGTAAAATAATAGAGCTGTACAAGTTTGACAGAAAGTTAGCTAGTTATATTTTTGGGATGATAGAAAAAATAGAGGTAGCTTTTAAAACGAAGCTTATTTATTTTATTTTAGAAAGAACAAGAAAATTAGGAGCATTTGGTTATTTAGAAACTTCAGAGTGGAAAAATTATACAGTTTTAAATAATAAAACTAAAAAATTTGAGGTAAAAAAAACGAATGATATTTTAAAAGATAAGTTAGAGTTCAAGAAAAGAATATTGGAATTTATAATTAGAGATACAAAGAATTACGTAGAAAGATATTTTGAGAAGTATAACAAAGAACATTTTATCCCATTATGGATGTTGGGTGAGATTATAGACTTTGGGATGGCAACTAAAATGTATGATGAGAGTGTTAAGGATATAAAAAAGAAAGTTGCTAAAGAATTAGGAAATTTTATGTATCAAGATTTATCTTTTTATTTAAGAAGTATAAAGTTGATTAGAAATACAATAGCTCATAATGGGAGTTTGTGGAATTTTAGATTTGTTTCAAGAATAGATAAACCATTGTTAAAAAAATATCCATTTATAAATGATAAAAGTTTTATAGCAGTTCTCGTGGTTATTGTTGAATTATTGAAAAATATAGATGAAAGTCTAAAATATGATGAGTTACATAGTTTGATAAGAACATTTTTTAAAGATAATTCAGAACTTATTGAACAATTCGGAATAATGAATAAGGATATAAGTGAGATTGATAAAATATTGAAATTGGAATAAAGAATAAAATTTAAAGTTTAAGTATAAATTAAGTTGAAAAGCAAGGAGAGAAAGTAAATGAAAAAACTACAAACAACAAGTATGAATTTAACAGAAACTAATATTGAAAAGATGAAAGAGCTATTCCCAGAAGTATTTACAGAGGGGAAGATAGATTTTGAAGTGTTAAAGCAGGTGTTAGGGGAACACATAGAAACGGAGAATGAGAGATACTCTTTTACATGGAAAGGAAAAAGTAGAGCAAGACAGATAGCTCAAGATACAAGTACGGGAACATTACGTCCAGACAAAGATAATTCAAAAAATTGGAAAAATACGGAAAATCTTTATATAGAGGGAGATAACTTAGAAGTATTAAAACTTTTACAAAAATCTTATTATGGAAAAATAAAAATGATATATATAGACCCTCCATATAATACTGGAAAAGATTTTGTTTATAAGGATAATTTTAGAGATAACATAGACAATTACCTAACTATAACAGGACAGAAGTACGAAAATAGTACGGGGGGGGGTACAAATTAACTACTAATTTAGAAACAAGTGGAAGAT
>CASFCG010000025.1 GCA_949293295.1 uncultured Cetobacterium sp. | reverse complement strand
AAACTTTTGCTTTTTATTCTAAAACTATTCTTTTTATACGCGAAAATTTTTAGATTTTCACAAATTTTTGTGTCTAAATAGAGTATACCCTAAATGGACACTACAATAATCTTATCATAAAAAATCTATTTTTATTCCTTTTGTAGAATTATGTGCAATTCCTTACTTAATGTTGTTAATACTTCACATCCATCCTCTGTAACGACAACATCATCCTCTATTCTCACACCGCCAAATCCCTCTAAATATATTCCTGGCTCTATTGTTATTACCATTCCTGGCTCTAAAATAGTATTTTGAGCCTTAAAAGAGATATATGGCTCTTCATGGATTTCTAAGCCAAAACTATGTCCCAATCCATGACCAAAATATTTTCCATATCCTCTCTCTTCAATGTAATCTCTTGCTATTTTATCTAACTCACGATTTTTTATTCCCGCACGTACTGCCTTTATAGCCAACTCATTTGCTGTTTTTACTATTTCATATATCTCCCTATGTTTTTCTGATATTTTATTTCCAACATAAAAAGTTCTAGTTATATCTGAAGCATAACCTTTGTAAAAACATCCGTAATCTATCGTCAAAAAACCCTCTTCGACTCTTTTTTCACTTGCTACACCATGAGGAAGTGCAGAACGTTCATTTGAAGCTACAATCATATTAAAAGAGGATTTTGAAGCTCCTAATTTTCTCATTTCATATTCTAATTCTGTTGCTATCTCAATCTCTTTCATCCCAATCTTTATTTTTGGAATAACTTTTTTTAAAGCCTCTTCCGCAATTTGTACTGCTTTTCTAATTGTTTCAATCTCTTCCTTAGATTTTATTGCTCTTTGTTTTGTAAAAAATTCATCAATACCTACAAACTCAACATTAAAGCTCTCTCTAAATCTATCATAGTTTTCTAAAGTTATATTTCTTTTCTCTATTCCTAATCTTTTTACTTTATTATCTTTTAAAATTTCATTTACTTTTAAAAATAAATCTACATTTTCACATACTAACTCAAATCCTGAATTTTCAATCTCTTTTTTAGCCTGAGAACTATACCTAAAATCCGTTATAAGATATCTTTTATCTTTCAGTGCTAATCCTAATGCCGTGCTTCCAGTAAAACCAGTCATATATCTAACATTTAAAATATCTGTTATTAAAACTGCATCAATATCTCTTTCTAATAATAACTTTTCAATCTTCATCTATACTACCTCTTAAAATTTAATTTTTCCTCCTCCTACAATACAATCATTAAAGTATAAAACTAGATGTTGACCTCTTGCATTCTGAGGATTTTTTTTATTATATTTAAAATATATTTTTCCATTATTTCTGAAAACTTTACCGTAAAATCCAAAGCTTGAAAATCTAGGTTTTGCTAAAAGCTCCAATTCTTCCAACTCCTCTATGGGGATGTGAGATTTAAATTCAACTAATTCTATTAGCTCTCTATCCAAATCAGTATAATCTCCTAAAACAATTTGATTTCTCTCTGGAATTATATCAATTATAAAATACACTCTTGAAAATATAACTCCTAAACCTCTTCTTTGACCTATCGTATATAGCTGATATCCTTGATGTTGTCCTAATACATTTCCATCTTTATCTACAAAATCCCCTTTTTTTATCTCAAATTGCAACTCGCTTTTCAAAAAATCCAAATAACCTAGTCTAGCAAAACAAAGCCCTTGACTATCCTTTTTATCATAAACTTCCAAACCATAATTTTTTGCTTTCTCTCTTACATATCTTTTTTCATATTTTGCTAATGGAAATATTATTCTTCTTAAAATATCTGGCTCTATTCTATAGAGCATGTAGCTTTGGTCTTTTCTTTCATCTTTTGCTTTTGTCAAAAGAGTCTTCTTAAACCTCTCATTAAACACTGTTTCACAATAATGTCCCGTAGCTATATAGTATGCCCCTTCACTATCCGCTATTCTCTTTAGATTTTCTATTTTTATCAGTTCATCACAGACCACGCATGGAGAAGGTGTAGAACCTTTTGAATATTCATCTAAAAAATAATTTATAACTTTTTCTTTAAACTCTTTCCTAATATCAACTAAAACATGCTTTATTCCAAGTTTTTTTGTAATATTTTTCGCATCTTCTAAATCTTTTGAGTTAAGCTGTTCATCAGTGCATATCAAAGTTACCCCTATTACCTCGAATCCCTCATCCTTTAAAATGTACGCAGATGTAGAGGAATCAACACCACCACTTAATCCTAATACTACCTTTCCTTTCACTCTTTATCCCTTGCTTTCCCTTGATATATGAATCTCCCCTACATTATAGCTTTTCACCTGATTTCCTAGAAATACCTCTAGTTCACCATTTTTTAAAATCTCTCCTGCTAATCCACTCTCTTTTATTTTTCCATAAACAATATCAATTCTTTTTCCAAAAAGATAGTTTTTTTCGTTTATCTCCTTTAATATTTTGAACCATTCACCATTTTTAAATCTCTCAAACTCTCCAAAAAAATCCTCTATTATAGTAAAAATAACCTCTTCTAGATTATAAATTTTTTCAGTTACATCATTTAATGAGATAGCAATCTCTTTAATCTTTTCCGGAATTTGATTATTTATATTTATTCCAATACCTATTATATAGTTGTTTTCAATTTTTTCAATCAATATTCCACTTAATTTCTTCTCATTTAGATATATATCGTTTGTCCATTTAAATTTATAATCCAAATCCTCAAATCTCCTCAATGTCTTTAAAAGCGAATATCCCACTAAAAGTGGAAGCTTCAAATATTCCTCTTGTGCTATTTTTTCATCCTCTTTTAAAACAAACGAGAATAATCCTGCTCCCTCCAGTGATACCCAACTGTTCCCTCTTCTTCCTTTTCCAGCGGTTTGAACCTTAGCTATTACTACATCTCTCTCCTCTAGTCCATCACATTTTTTTAAAAACTCATTTGTCGAATCTATCTTATCGAATCTATATATCTTCATAACTCTCCTCAAAAATCAAGTTACTAAACTTTCTAGTTTCCTTTATAACCATTTGGATTTTTTTTATGCCAATTCCAAGCTGTCTCAATTATTGTTTCTAATGAATTATATCTAGGTCTCCATCCCAACTCTTTTATTGCCTTTTCAGATGATGCAACTAATTTGGCTGGGTCTCCTGCTCGTCTTTCCTCAATTTTTACTGGAATAGCATGAGATGTAACTTTTCTTGCTGTATCAATAACCTCTTTTACAGAGAAACCTTGACCATTTCCTAAATTATATGTTCCACTCTCTCCACCATTTAATAATCTTTTTAAAGCAAGTATATGTGCATCGACCAAGTCCATAACATGAATATAATCTCTTATACAAGTCCCATCTTCAGTATCATAATTATTACCGTAGATGCTTATGTTCTCCCTTTTCCCTAAAACTACTTGTAAAATAATAGGTATAAGATGTGTTTCAGGATTATGAGCTTCTCCTATCTCTCCTGTAGGATATGCCCCCGCCACATTAAAATATCTCAAGACTGTATATTTTATTCCGTACGCTTTATCAAACCATTTCAATATTTTTTCAACCATTAGTTTACTTTCACCATATGGATTAGTTGGACAACTCTCATCCTCTTCTAATATAGGAATTTTTTTAGGTTCTCCATATACTGCGGCTGTAGATGAAAAAACAATTTTATCAACTTTCATCTCATTCATTATATCCAACAGATTTAATGTTCCTGTTACATTATTTTCAAAATATTTGTATGGTTTTGACACACTCTCGCCAACTAATGAATTTGCAGCAAAATGAATAACTCCATCAATTTTATTCTCTGAAAAAACTCTTCTTAAAAAAGTTTTATCCATTAAATCCCCTATATATAATCTTGCTCTCTTATCTACCGCCTCTATATATCCAATCTCAACGTTATCAATGACAATTACATCATATCCGTTATTTAACAAAACTTTTACTGCGTGGCTCCCAATATATCCTGCTCCTCCACACACCAATACTTTCATTTTACCTCCTAATGTCACTTTATAGAGAAAAGGGAGCTCTTGAGATATACTCAAACAAACTCCTTTTTCTTCTAGTTCTGCTATCTAATTTTATTTAAAATTCCGATTCCGTAGACCGGTCCTGAGTGAGAAGCAATCGTTGCTCCAATCTCAAATCTACCTCTATAATCAAGTTTTTTTGTTTTTTCAGCTACATGTTTCAAATGGTCAGAAGCTTCTAACTCACTACTTGTTCCTCCCCATGCTGTGTACATGATAATACTCTGTTTTTCATTTTTTATCAATTTTTCTAAGTGAGATAACGCTCCTCTTTCTCCAATCGCTTTGGTTTCGATTGAAATCTCTCCATCTTCAACTTTTAGAACTGGTTTTATCTTGAAAAAACCTCCTATTATTGAAGAAGCTCTTCCAATTCTTCCACCTTTTTCTAAATAGTCTAACTCTTTTACAACAAAATAAACTTTCATTCTATTTCTTGTCTCATCTAACCAATTCAAAATCTCATCGTAACTTTTTCCACTCTTTACCATTTTAGCTGATTCCAATACTAAATGAGCTAAAGCAAATGTAACTGTTTTAGAATCCACAATGGCAATATCTTCATCTCTGTTTAGCATCCCTCTAGCAACCCTTGCTGCCTGTTGAGTTCCACTTAATTTACTAGATATATGAATTGATATAATCTTTTTGTACCCTTTGTCAAATAGTTTTTTATACATCTCCTTAAATTCTGCTGGTGATGGTTGCGATGTTTTAGGTATAACATCTCCTTTTAATAACCTTTTCCAAAACTGCTCTTTTGTTAAATCTACGCCCTCTCTATAGTAAGTATCTCCATCCAATTTTATCTTTAATGGAACAATATCTATATCTAAGCCCTTTATCATATCTGGAGTTAAATCTGATGTTGAATCTGTAACTATTGCAATCTCTGCAAGTTCAGGATTTCTATTTGTTATATATATATAATACGGATAATTTTCTTGCCCCACAACAATATCTGAATATGAGATTACAGATGAAATTGATTTTAAAGCTTCATTTGCTTCTGGTGTTGACCCTTTTCCTATTGCAGCGAAAACACTTAAGGTATTAGTCGTTACGTAACTATCATACACCGATGTTATTAAGCCCTCTAATGTAGAACTCTTCAATTTTATTTTACCATCGACTAACGCTATATAATCACCTTTACTTATAATTAATGAGTCCACTTTCGTATCTCTAACAGCCTGTGTAATTTCAATAGAGTTATTTACTGCTATCTGTTTCAAATTGTCATCTATTCCAAACTCTTTATTTTTTACTAAATATTCTCCCTCTAACATAGTTTTAGTCTCTATAACGATAACCTCTTTATCCGACCTTTCAGCAGCAATCTTAGCTGATGAGATTATATTTTTATTATTTGGTAACAATATCACTTTATTTGATTTTATTTTTTTCAATCCATCTTCTATATCTGCCACACTTGGATTCTGAGTTTGCCCTCCAATCAACACTGCTGTAGCTCCGTTATTCAAAAAAAGATTTCCAAGTTCTAGATTGTCCACAATAGCAAAGTATGCAATCGGTTTACTATTCTCATTTTGTACCAAAACTTTTCCTTGAGTGGCGAATTTGTAGTTTTCTTCCTCACTCAACAATAAATTTATATGCTGAATCTCCATGTTATCAATCTTTATATTCGTCAAATTTCCATGCTCTGTAGCTATCTCTAAAACTCTTCCGGGATTGTTTGTGTGTATATGAGTTTTTGTTTTTTTAGATGTTTGAGCACAAACCAAAGAATCCCCAAAATTCACAAGTCTTGACTTATATTCATCTAAATCAAAATTTCCAGCCTCAATTATAAATTCCGTACAATACTTGAACTTTATCTCCTCATGGAAATGATTTGTTTGTTCTATAAAATCTTTTCTCTTAGATTGAGATTGAATAACTCTTTCCAAATCATGTAGCATCTCTGCGTCTGTAACTGATTTTTCAAATCCCTCTAAAATATAGAATAACCCTTGTCCCCCAGCATCCACAACTCCTGCTTCTTTCAGCTTAGGTAGTTGATTTGGAGTCTCTAAAACCGCATCATTTGCAACCTCTTTCAGATAAAGTAAAAATGATACTAGGTTATCCCCTTCTTTATAATTTTGTGCCTCTTCCGCTACTCTCCTTATCACAGTCAACATCGTTCCCTCTACCGGTTCACTTACCGCTTTATATGCTTGTTCTTTGGCAGAAACCAATGCAACCTTTACATCTTCTACAGAAAGTTCCTCTTTCCCTTTTATTCCTTTCAAAAATCCTTGAACTATTTGTGATAAAATTGTTCCAGAATTTCCCCTTGCTCCCAGCAAAATAGCCTCTGAAACTCTCTCCACTAATTCATCCATAGAGGGCTCATGATTTAATCTAACCAATTCATTTTCTACTGCCTGCATTGTCATTGACATATTCGTTCCGGTATCACCGTCTGGCACTGGATATACATTCAAATCATTTAACACATCTGCATACCTAGATAACCATCTACTTGCTGCAATTAACAATTTTATCAACCTTATAGAATTCAATACTTTTATTTCCATATTTTTAAAACCTCCATTTTAAAACGTCGGCGGATTCACAACCCACAACGCCCTTGCAATCTTATTAGAATTATTCTTAAATCTATGTCTTTGAGTCGATTTAAAGTAGAAGCTATCTCCCTTTTTTAAATTATATATAGTTTCTTCTATGTAGATATCTAATTCCCCATCTAAAATAAATATAAACTCTTCACCAAAATGAGTATAATAGCTTCTTCCACTCTCTCCACCCGGACCTATCTCATACAATATTGGTTCCATACTCTTTTCTATATTTGATGATGTCAATAGTGATATAACAGTCTTTGAATCTATGCTCTCAACTTTATTTCTCTCATTGGCTCTTATTAGCTCTGAATTTTTTTTTATCTCTTCATCTTCTATCAAATAACTTACTCTCACATCTAAACTATTTGCTATTTTTTTTAGATTTTCAATAGAAGGCGAAGCTTTTCCTTGCTCTATTTGAGATAGGAAACTCGCCGACAACTCAACCATTGTCGCAAGTTCTCTAAGAGACAGTGATTTATCATTTCTACTTTTCCTAATCCTCTCTCCTATGCTCACTTCTAAAAACCTCCTCCATTTTTCTACACAAATTAAATAAACTTTGGTACACAGCTTTTTCTCTTATCGTATCTCTATCACCTAAAAATTTATAACGCTCACAATTCAACTTATCTCCAACTTTTGTAGCGATATAGACAACACCGACCATATCCTCATCCAATCCAGCACTCAAACTTGCATAACCCGTTATGGCTATCCCTAAATCTGTATCTATATTGCTTAACATCTCTTTTGCTACTTCTGAACTAACTGCTGAATATCTAGTCAAACTTTCTTCTTTTACTCCTGCTCGAAGTAGTTTTGAACTATTACTATAAGTAACAATTCCCTCTTTATAGTACTTAGAAATCCCTTCTATCGAAACTATTTTAGAAGATAGTAATCCTCCTGTACAAGATTCAACTACAGACAGTGTCATATTCTCTTTTTCCATTAAGTTATACAACTTTTCAAGTATATTTTCATCATCTTCTGATATTATATGATTACCTAATCTATTATATATCTTTTCTCTAATTTTTTCTACTATCTTTTTATTTTTCTCAGTTGTCTGTAATCTAAGCAAAACTCCATTATTTTTCAATAAAAATTCATATTCAATCCCATCATATGTGAAAAATTCTTTAACTTTCTCTTCTATAATTGATTCAGGGATTCCATTTATCAAAAAATCTTTTATATAGATTGGGTCTATCTCTTTTCCACTCTGTTTTATATAGTAATCTAGAAACTTGGGAAACATATTTTTTAGCTCCGACGGAACACCTGGGAACACAGCTATATCATCTACATAAAAAGCTGGGGCTATTCCGACGTCATTTTTTATTGAATAAGCTCCTTTCGGTTTTTCAATCTCTTTTAGATTTTTATCCAAAAACTCCAAATCTAACTTTTTAAACTTATTTTTTGCCTCTTCCAGCTCTTCCGCATCAACTATTAATTTTCGCCCCAAAAACTTACTTAATGCCTTTTTAGTTAAATCATCATCTGTTGGTCCTAATCCACCTGATAAAATAATAAGTTGTGCTCTATCCTTAGCAAATTTTAAAGCTTCTATTATATCCTCTATTTTATCCCCTACTGTTAATTTATAGGTTATCTTTATTCCAACTTTATTTAATTCTTTTGCCATATATATACTATTTGTATCTAATGTTGCTCCACTTAACAGCTCTGTTCCAATAAGTATTATTATAGTCGTCATCATTACTCCTTAAAAAAACGTCGCCCATATACAAGTTAATATGAAATTTCCAATAATTCCCGCCAAAAAATCATCTAAAACAACACCCATTCCATTTCCAAAACATTGCACCTTGTAGATTGGACCTATCTTAGTAATATCTAATATCCTAAATATAGTAAATCCCAACACAAGAGCCCATATAATCTCTTTCACTCCAAACGGATTTATTAAAAAAAGTGTTGTTAAAAAGCCTAAAACCTCATCTATTACAACCTCTTGAGGGTCTTTCTTTTTAAAAATCTCTTTCTCTGCTCTATTTGAAGTATAAACCGCTACAGCAAAAAAGGTCATTAAAAACATGAAATAAAACGAATTATATACCAATACATTTGGAAAAAATTTTTTTATATACAATAAAAATAAATATAGCGGAATAGCACCAAGTGTCCCTATTGTTCCGGGAGCTACTGGAAACTCTCCCAACCAAAACCAAGTTGCTAACATCCGAGTAAAATCTATATTTTTCACTTTCTAATACACCCCTTTATCATAATTATATTTACAATACTCTCCTCCAAACTTTAAAACATCCTTTATTTCTTCTAAAGAAGAGGTCGAAAAATCAAGCACTATCTCTGAAATTCCCATTTCTTCCAAACTTTTTATAT
This sequence comes from uncultured Cetobacterium sp., assembly GCA_949293295.1. GTDB lineage: Bacteria > Fusobacteriota > Fusobacteriia > Fusobacteriales > Fusobacteriaceae > Cetobacterium_A. The sequence continues at coordinate 37,055 of CASFCG010000025.1, read as the reverse complement.
CTTTCAAAATATTTAGTGGCTTCTCAAAATATATCTCACTATTTCCAACATTATTTTCATATACTCTAAATCTATCTCTCTGTTCATTTTCAATTATTATGTTATCACCAAACCCCAATTCTATGTACATAGCTTTTAGTCTTCCATAGCCTAAAATAGCTTTTTTAATTTTTGTTTCTCCTATCGCTTCAATCTTTTTATAACTAATCTCAGGAGAGATAATAATTGTTTCAAGATTCTCAATCTCTGAAAAAAACTCAAAACTATATCTATTTGATATGTTCATATTCCAACTAACTGTTACTTTATCACTTTTATTCTTAACCACCTGATATAGATTTGTTGCTAACTTACTTTTCAAATCTATCTTATTTAAAATCCCCTCTCTAGCAACATCAAGCCCTTTATCATAAATCTTATCTATCCCGAACTTTTTTACTAACTCTTTTTGTTCTGAAGTAACTACTATAGCTGAATACATCAATTTTTTTCTTTTATTTTCAATCCTATCTAACTTAGAAAGGTTATAATCGCTCTTTCTCCTATAACTCTCAATTAATTTTTGATTTAAATTTTCAATCATCTCCCTTTTTAAAGTTTTTAAAACTGAAAGTGGAATAAAAATATCATTATCACAAACTATTTTTCTCACATTAGCAATATAGTTGCTCTCTCCTAACTCCGAAATTTTTTCAATAATCTCGTTCTGAGTGATAGCTCTTTTCTTAGCCTTTTCAGCAACACTATTACTAATCACACTAACCTCAATTTTTTGCTTATTATTATTAAAAATAAACGCCGTTACTTTTACTTGTTCGTCTTTTTTTGCCTCTATTTCTATATCAATTCTCTCTCTTCTCTCAAACCTTTTCAATCTATCTTCTATCTCACTATTTATTATTTTTGAATAGTTCCTATACAGATATTTTGTTCCCTTTGGTAAATCATTTAATAAAACAGTTTCACCTTTTTTGGCTATTTTCGAGACACCTTCACCTTTTACAACTATCCTATTAATGTAACTTCCACCTAATTTTTCATACTTTTCAGAAAGAAAAGTAACTCCATCTCCTAGAATCAAATCTTCATTCAACTCCAGACAGTTTTGATTTACTTTTCCCATATATTTTCCAATGTTTCCGGCATATGCACGATTTAAAATCTTTTTTCTTTCATCTGAATAGAAGTAACCCTTACTATATCCCCTATTAAATAGATATGAAGCCTTTTCATCTCTTTTTTCTCCACGTATTAAGCTCCTATAATAATCTACCATTTCAAAAACATAGTTCGGTTCTTTCATTCTTCCTTCTAACTTTATACTATCAATCCCAATCTCTTTTAATTTATTTATCTCATCTAAATCATACATCTGGTCCTTTGGACTCAAAAAATATCCTAAATCTTTAGAGTTGTAACTATATTTTTTTCTACAAGGTTGAGCACACATTCCCCTATTTCCACTTCTTCCACCAATAAAACTACTCATATAACAATTTCCAGAATATGAGATACATAAAGCACCAGAGACAAAAACCTCTAATTCAATATCTGTTTTCTCCCTAATAGACTTTATCTCTTCAAATGATAGTTCCCTCGGTAAAACAACTCTCTTAAATCCCATAGATTTTAAATAGTTTATCTCCTCGTGGTTAGCTATTGTCATTTGGGTACTCGCGTGCAACTCTAATTCTGGAAAATTTTTACTTATAAAATAAGCCATTCCAAAATCTTGAACTATAACTGCATCCAATCCATGAGAATACAACTCCCGTAAATTTATTGAAATTCCTTCAATCTCTGCATCTGTCATTATAGTATTTAGTGTTAAAAATACTCTCACTCCTCTTAAATGGGCATAATCTATAGCTTCTTTATACTCTTGAACAGTAAGATTTACAGCATTTCTTCTTGCTCCAAATCCTTTCAATCCCATATATATCTCATCAGCTCCCGCTTTTATAGCGGCATAAAATCTCTCTAAACTCCCTGCTGGAGCTACTATTTTCATATACTTCCTCTCTTTATCTCCATATATAATTTTTTTACCCTCTCTCTCAAATTTTCCAAACTTCCATTATTTTCTAATATAATATCAGCTTTTCTATTTCTTTCCTCTCTTGACATCTGATTTGATATAATATCTTTTATAAGTTTATAATCAATCTTATCTCTCTCATAAACTCTCTCCAACTGCGTTTTTTCTTCAATATCCACAACTATAACTTTATCACATAGTTCATCTATTTTTGTTTCAAACAAAAGAGGAACATCAAAAATTATTACCTCTTCAACATGTGAATACCTTTCAGCCAATTCCTTATATATTACTTTTACTTCTGGATGAATTATTCCGTTTAAAATTGTCAATTTCTCTCTATCCTTAAAAACTATCTCTTTCAATCTCTCTCTATCCAATTCATTTGTTATTTTATTTAAAGAACTACCTCTTATTTTTCTTAGTATCTCATTTTTTATGCTCTCTCTGCTCAAAAGAGATTTAGCAATAATATCGGCATCAAATACTATGGCTCCCAGCTCCTGAAATAATCTACTTACAGTTGACTTTCCACTTCCTATCCCACCTGTTAAACCCAATATCATACCTATCACCTTTTTCTTTATTAAAAAATATTATTTTATTTTACCATATTTCCATATAAAATGTAATATTATTTCAAAAATAGAGCACCAATTTTATTTCATATATAAAAAAATAGGATATACTCCTATTTTTTTACTTAAATAATAAATTTAATTCATCTTTCTGATATTACAATAAAACCTGCCAAAAAAATTTAAAGATAATACTGCTTTTAATTTATAGATGCCCTTTCAAATTTTCGGTAATTAAATCAGCTGTTTTTTTCATCTCTGAAAGTAGTTCGGGTGTAAGAACTGTTTTTCTTTGTTTGTATAGATACGGACAACTTAGACTAGCAATAATCCTATTCCCCTTACTATAAATTGGAAAAGCCACCGCTCCTATAAACTCACAATGCTCTGCCTTATCATACGCCACTTTTTTTATATTTATATCAAATAACTCCTTCTCTAATAACTCTCTATCTACAATTGTGTTTTTAGTAAATTTCTCCAACTTTTTCGGAAGAATCAGATTTAACTTTGCTTTATCCAATTGGCAAATCAATAACTTGCTTGCAGCTCCAGCATAGACTGGAAAAATAGAGTTTTCAGATACATTTATTTGATAAAAATCTCCACTTTGAACGGAAGCCACCACACGAATTTTATCCCTATCCAAAATACTTATTTTAAATGTTTTTTTGAATCTTAATGATAGCTCCTCCAAAAGTGGATATGATACTAGATGAATAATAGAGGATTTCACATTCTTAGTTGCAAAATATCTTATTCTATTACCAATTGAATAAGTTTTTCCAAATTGTGCAATATATCCTAATTGTGTTCCCGTAAAAAGAGTCCTCATTACAGTTGTTTTAGGTATTCCCAAATCCCTAATCAACTCTAAATGAGTCGCTTTTTCATTCCTATACAGGTAATCTAATATCTTGTCTAATCTTTCTATAGCCGGAACATCATGACTCATAACTTCATCTCCTTAACATAAGTATTAAAATCACACGACATATTATATCATGAAATTTTTAAAAGTGTAACATTTGTTACTGAAAATAAAAAATTTTTTTGATAGAATCGTGATAACAATATTGAAATAAGGAGGTCAAAAATGTCAATGTTTTGTTTTCAATGTCAAGAAACAGCAGGTAATAAAGGTTGTTCAGTAATTGGTGTCTGCGGAAAGCAACCCTTAACAGCTAATTTACAAGATTTATTAGTTTACACAGTAAAGGGAATTGCTTTGTTAAGAGAAAAAATCTCTTTGGAAGAAAGAAATAAAAATTCAGTTTTACACAAGAAGATTGATTATTATATTACAAACTCTCTGTTTATAACAATCACAAATGCAAATTTTGATGATAATATGATTAAAGAGGAGATTTTGAGAGGACTAGAGATAAGAGAAACTTTGAAATCTGAAATAGGTAGATTAGGAATTACTCCGAGATTGGAAAATCATGATGCCTTATCTTTCAACGTTATAACTCTTGATGAAATGAATGAAAAAGCAAAAACAATTGGCGTTTTATCAACAGAAAATGAAGATGTAAGGTCTTTAAGAGAGATTATAATCTATGGATTAAAAGGGATGTCAGCTTACTATGAACACTCAAATAATTTGGGATTTACATCTCCTGAAATAGTAGCTTTTATGGAAAAAGCTTTAGTATCAACATTGGATGATTCTCTTTCTGTAGAGGAGTTAGTATCTTTAGTTTTAGAGACTGGAAAATATGGAGTGGATGTGATGGCACTTTTAGATAAGGCTAATACTGAAACTTTTGGAAATCCAGAAATCACAGAGGTTAACATTGGAGTTGGAAAAAATCCAGGAATATTAATTTCAGGACATGACTTAAATGATATCGTTCAACTATTAGAACAAACTGAAGGAACTGGAGTTGATATATATACTCACTCCGAAATGCTACCAGCTCACTACTATCCAAAATTAAAAAAATATAAACATTTAGTGGGAAACTACGGAAACGCTTGGTGGAAACAAAAAGAGGAGTTTGAAACATTCAATGGACCAATTATATTCACTACAAACTGTATTGTCCCACCTAAATCTGGAGCTTTATATGAAGGAAAAGTTTTTACTACAAATGCTGCTGGATATCCAGGATGGAAAAGAATTAAAGAGGATAAAAATGGGAAAAAAGATTTCTCCGAAGTTATTGAATTAGCTAAAAAGTGTTCTGCTCCAACGGAGATTGAAACTGGAAAAATCATAGGTGGATTTGCTCATAATCAAGTTTTAGCTTTAGCAGATAAAGTTGTTGATGCTATAAAATCAGGAGCTATAAAAAAATTCTATGTAATGGCTGGTTGTGACGGTAGAATGAAATCAAGAGATTACTACACAGAGTTTGCAAAAGCACTTCCGAAAGATACTGTTATCTTGACTGCAGGTTGTGCAAAATATAAATATAATAAATTAGAGCTTGGAGATATCAGTGGAATTCCTAGAGTTTTAGATGCTGGTCAATGTAATGACTCATATTCATTAGCATTAATTGCATTAAAATTAAAAGAGGTTTTTGAACTTGAAAGTGTTAATGAACTTCCAATAGTTTATAATATTGCTTGGTATGAACAAAAGGCTGTAATTGTACTTCTAGCACTGTTGTTCTTGGGAGTAAAAAATATTCATTTAGGTCCAACGATTCCCGCTTTTCTTTCTCAAAATGTATTGAAAGTTTTAATTGATAATTTCAACATCGGAACTATCTCAACTGTAGAAGAGGATTTAAAAAATTTCTAATCATTACCTACTTCTAAGAAAATTACCCAAATGGTTATAAGTTTTATAGAATAGTTATTGAGGATTATAGGGGATAATTAAATATAGTTTATTTTATAAAAGTTCATTTTAACAATATAAACCTACCCAATCATTTTAAATATATTATAAAAAGAGTTGTTATAATCTCAGGATTTGTACAGCTCTTTTTTAGATAATATTTTCATTCCATATTGCTAGAGTAGTTAGACCAAGTATGATAATATTTTTATCAGATTTTATTTGTTTAACAAAAAGATAACTCGTTCTTTATATTTCGTCTAAATTATAGATAATTTTTAATAAAGATTAGCTAACTTGATACCTTGCTTCCTTAAAATTAAACAAAAAAGAGCCATTATAAATTGGATTTTCCAATCTATAATGACCCTTTATTTACTCTTTGTAGTAAATATTAAATTTACCTGTAATCTCTTTTAATCTATCCAACTTCTTAACACTCTCATCACTATTCTGCTTTGCAAATTTTAATAATAATGCGTTTAAAATTATAATTCCAGGAACAAATGTGTACGCTTTTCCACCATTTTTAGTTGTAATTATTAAATCAGACATCTCTCCCAATACAGAATCTTTTTTATCTGTCATAGTTATAATTTTATTTCCTTGTTCTTTAAAAAACTCTGTTACTTGACAAGTAAAATTAGTATATGGATGAAATGAAATCGTAAAAAGTACGTCCTCCTTATTAGAATACAAAAGCTTATCTGTGAAGTCAGAAGCTCCAGAAATCATTAATTCAACATTTTCTTTCAACTCTTTCAACATATAATACAAATAATGTGCTAATCCATATGAGCCTCTAGCTCCTAAAATATATAATTTTCTGCTTTGTTTTATTAATTTTATAGCATCTTCTAGCTGTTTCTCAATAAAAGTTGTATCCAACTCTTCTAATAACTCTATATTTGTTGTTATTATCTCTGAAAGAATATTTTCTCCCTCTACAGCTTGAATCTCATCTCTAAAAGTTTTCATTTGGGAAGAAGATATCTCGACATCTTTTTGAAAAACCTTTTGAAAATCTGGATAACCTTTAAATCCTAAACTTTTGGAAAATCTAGTTACTGTTGCTGGACTTGTAAATGTTTCTTTAGCTAATTCATTAATTGAAATAAAAGATATTATATTTTGATTATGTTTTATAAAGTCAGCTATTTTTCTGAAACTTTTGCTATAACTTACAAAATTTTCTTCTAGTTTGGACAATACCAATTTTTTCATAAATTACACCTCTACGAACTACATATTAGGATTCAATACAAACTCTGTCAAATCATTGACAAAATTCATCGTTTTTTCATTCTTATCATTTACAGGATTATATTCCACAATATCAACAGATGTAATATAATAGTTTTTGAACAAAAATTTAAATGTTTTAAACATATCTTCAGGGGTAAAACCATTTCTTACAGGGGTACTTACTCCAGGGGCAAACTCTGGGTCAATAGAGTCTACATCAAAGCTTATATGAATATTATCAATCTTTAAATACTCTTTAATCTCTTCTAATACATTGTCAAGTCCCTTATGTATAACCTCATCATAAGGAATAACCTTTACTCCTAATTCTTGAATAACCTCTCTCTCTTTTACATCTAAATCTCTCGCCCCTAATATAACAACATTTTTACTATCTATCTTAGCTCCTTCATAAAAACAATTTACAAGGTCCCTATCTCCTGCACCTTGTAACAAAGCAAGCGGCATTCCATGAATATTCCCAGATACTGTCGTCTCATCAGTATTCATATCACCATGAGCATCTATCCAAACAACACCAATCTCTTTTTCAAGTGCGACACCTGAAATAGAACCTAAAGCGATGGAGTGGTCTCCACCGATGGTAATAGGTCTATATCCATCTTTCACAGCCTCATTTACTGCAGTTGCTAACTTTTCACATGTATTTAAAACAGTATTTTTATATTTTAAAGACCAATCATTAAAGTTCTCTCTTTGTTTTTCAACTTCAATATAAGTCATCTCTCCAAAAGTATCTGGAAAGTACTCCTCTAATACCTCTGGTCCAAATTCAATTCCAGCTTTATTTGCTCCTAAGTTCATTGGAACTGCAAACATCTTATTTTTCATTTTTTCTGTATAAAGATAAATTGCATCCTCTTCCTCTATAATCTTAATGTATTCTAAATTCTCATCCTCCATTCCTTGAACATGAAGTTTAGCAATCTTTAAGCTTTTTATATACTCTATTATCTCTTTAGTAATTCTCTCTCCCGGTGTAATTATTGGAATTCCTGGAGGATAAGCCATTATCATTTCTGCACATATTTTCCCTTCGCTCTCGTCAAATTTAACCTTATTTGTCTCACTGTAGAAAGCCTCTCTCGGAATCAATAAAGCTTCTGGTAGATTTGGAAATTTTTCAGTTTTATTTATCAATCTTTTTCCTTTTCCATAAAATCTTTCACTTATATCTTTCAAAGCAGATAATAATTTTCCTGTGCTCTCTTCATCATCTCCCAAAGTTATTAGCCCTAACACATTATAAAAATCCGATAACTCAACTTGAATATTATAATCATCTACTAATAATGTTTCAAGCTCAAATCCAGTTAATCCTAACTCACGAGCAGATATTGACAATTTAGTTTCATCAAAATCATATATTCCATATTTTCCAATTATCTCTTTTCCAAAAGCATATATCCCAGGTATTTTGTTTATCTCACTTCTTAACTCTCTAGCTAGTTTTAAAGTTTTTGTCAAAAGTTCTCTTCCCACTATCGCTATCTGTCTTCTTGCACAATCTAAAGAAGCCATTAACGGATATGAAGGAGAAGTTGTATGAAGTAAACTTAAAATCTGTTGAACTCTATTGGCATCCACTCTATCAGAATTTACATGTAACATTGACATTTGAGTCATTGCTCCTATTATTTTATGAGTGCTTTGACAACAAATATCTGCTCCTGCATCCATTGCAGCCATTGGTAGCTCTTCATGAAAATGAAGATGTGCCCCATGAGCTTCATCAACAATTAAAGGTATATCATAACTATGAACTATATCAGCTATTCGTTTTATATCTGTAGTTGCTCCATAATATGTTGGATTGATTATTAAAACAGCTTTTGTGTCTGGATGTATTTTCAACATATTCTCAACAACTTCTGGTTTTATTCCGTGAGCTATTCCAAGCTCATTATCAACCTCCGGATTCATATAAACTGGATTAGAACCACTAAGAATTATTCCAGCTGATACTGATTTATGAACATTTCTAGGAACTAAGATTTTTTCTCCAGGTTTTACAACCGACATAATCATAGCTTGAATGGCTCCAGAGGTTCCGTTTACAGCAAAAAAGCTCCTCTTAACTCCATAAGCATCTGCTGCTAACTCTTGAGCTTTTTTTATACAACTTTTTGGATTGTGTAATCCATCGACCATCTTAAAAATAGTTACATCAATTGAAAAAGGATTCTTTCCCATAAATTCATAAAACTCTTTGTCTACTCCTTTTCCTCTTTTATGTCCTGGGACATGGAAAGGGGTTATATCACGCTTAGCATACACATCCTTTAAAGTTGAAAATATCGGCGTTTGATTTTGATTTAATTTAGTCATCTTACCTCCTTATAGTAAATTTATCTATAAATTAAAATAATTTCAATACTACGTAATTATAAATGCAAGATATTGTAGTTCTTTTTTAAAATTAAGTCAATAATTTTTTAAAAATTACTTTGTATATTTTTATTCTAATTATTTTAAACTTTCTTAATAAAAGCACCTAACAAAAAAAGCTGTAAATTAATGAATCACAATCATCAATTTATAACAGCTTTTTTAATCAAAATAAATCTTTCTTTATAAGCGACCACACACAGCCAACTCCCAACACAAAAGCAACTATAAAAACGTACCAAAAGCCAAAAACAGAGTTAGAAAATGGAATACCTTGAACATTCATTCCCCAGAATCCAGATACGACAGTTGGAATTGCAAATACAATTGTTATAGAAGTTAATCTTTTCATAACAACATTTAAGTTATTTGACATAACAGCTGAAAAAGCATCTCTGGTACTTCTCAAAATACTTGAATAAATATTTGCCATCTCAATCGCCTGTTTTGTTTCAATGATAACATCTTCCAACAATTCCAAATCTTCATCATACTGTTTAACTATCTCTGTTCTCATCATTCTTTCCAAAACAGCTTCATTAGATTTTAAAGAGGTTGAAAAATAAACCAAACTTTTTTCTAAATCAAGCAATAGTAAAAGCTCTTCATTATTAAAATTATTTTTCAATTTTCTTTCAATATTTTCACTTATTCTACTTATCTGTTTAAGATAAATTAAAAAATATGTTGAATTTCTAAAAAGCATTTGAAGTATAAAACGCGTTTTCTTAAATGTAAAAAAACTTTTTATTCTTCCAATAATAAACTCATCAATCAGATTCAATTCTATAGTTGAAATGGTTATTATATTATCTTTTAAAAGTATAATTCCCAATGGAACAGTGGAAAACGAGCAATAGTTATCCTGTGTCTGAATAGGAACATCTATTATTAATAAAACCATATCCTCATCAATCTCTAAACGTGCTTTCTCTTCCTCATCTAGTGCCGCTCTAACATGCTCCTCTGGAATATTAAAACTATTTGTAATAACTTTTATCTCTTCTTCATTAGGATTTAAAAGGTGAATCCAGCTATTTTTTTCAGTTAATTTATCAATCTCTAAAGTTTCAGAAATAGAAAATATTTTTTTTTCTAAAATATTATTGTGAGTTCTAAAAATCTTTATCATAACAAACTCCTTTCTATCACTCTCTTAGAGCAAGTGGCATTAAAATATATATGTAATCTCTAGTATTTGCTTCTGAAATTTCAAACATAGAAGAGGAATTATTTCCCTTGATTATAACATTACTGTCAATCTTTTCGATAAACTCATATAAATATTTTATATTTAAGGAAGCTCTAAAATCTTCTCCCACCTTTATCATTTCTATCTTTTGATTTATTTTTGCTTTTCCTGATGTGGCTGATATTAAAAGATTTTTTCCTTTAAAATCCAATATAGCTCCATTTTTAGCTTCACTACTTGTTCTAGCAACTGTTAATACTTTTTTTAATGCACTCTTTAGTTCCCCTATATTAAATTCCATCTCCTTACTAAAACTATTTCCAAATATAATTGGTTCAAAATTAGGAAATTGCAAAGTTGTCAATTTTGTTAGAAAATAAGAGTTTTCCCATTCAAAAATCAAATTATCGTTATTAATCCCAATAGTTATCTCTGATTTTAAATCTTTTATGAATTTTGATAAAATCGTAGTCGCTTCAAAAGGAATAGAACATTCATACGATTTTAAAGCTCCATTTTTAGTTTTCAAATAGGTCAATCTATATGAATCTGTTGAAACAAATGATATATAATCCTCTCTAAAAAGAATCCTTATACAATTTATAGCTAAATTTTCCGCTGAAAGTGAAGCCGAAAATTTAGTTTTTTCAAAAGCCGTATATAGTTCCTGTGGGGATATCACTGCCAATTTCTCTACAATAGATTGCTTTAAATTTTCAGGAAAATTTTCATTTAACAGTAAAGAAAATTCTGCTAAATGTATCGAAAGAAGTTCATTATCTGAAGAGATTGTAATCAATTCATCATCCAATAATTTTATATATTCTAGTGCTAAATGTGGTTTGAAAATAACAACTCCATTTTCAAGTGTTTGACAAGATATCACTTTTATATAGTTCATATCTAAATTTGTTCCGCTAAAAATAACCTGATTTTCTACAACTTCAATTTTCAATCCTGATATCACAGGTTTTATCGAATTGTCTTTCAAAATACTTATAAATTCCGAAAATACTTCAATAAGCTCCGTTCTTTTTATATTAAACTTCATTTTTCCTCCTGAATAGCTATTAATTTCTATTTTTTAAATACTATTTTCTGAACTTTTTTTAATTATACATCATAAACCTCATTCATATCAAGAAAAATAACTATTTATCTTGTTTAGCAAAAAAAATACAGGATAGATAAGATGTTATTGGAACTGCTATCAAGATTCCGATACTTCCAGAAAATGCTCTTAAAATATCCGCAACAATAGATTCAAAATTTAATATTCTAATAATCGGAAATTTATCCTGTTGCATATAGATAAAAAGCGTCGATAGAATACCACTTCCAATATAAGCCAATATCAACGTATTCACCATAGTTCCTATGACATCCTCACCTATTCTCATACCAGTAGCAAAAATCTCTTTACGTGTTATTGTCTTATCGTGTTCTTTAACCTCATTTAAAGCAGAAGCTATTGACATTGAAATATCCATTACTGCCCCCATACTTCCCAAGATTACTCCTGCAGATATAATCTCTTTTACCTTGATTCCTCTTAGCATCTCTGAAAAATTTAATGAATCTATTGTTGTAAATCCTGTCATCGACATCTTATAAGAGAAATACATTGAGATAATTCCTGCTCCTACAACACCTGCCACAGCTCCTAGAATAGCTACTACCCCTTTTTTAGATATACCTGTAGAAAGTAAAATCGTTATGGCAGATGCTAAAAGTGCTACAATTGTAGATATCAAAATAGGTGAGTAACCCTTTACAATTAATGGCAAAAATATTTTATAAACAATAGTAATAGATATTATGAGTGATATTAATGCCTTAAGCCCTTTCCATCTCGCTATGGCAATTATCATTATTGAAAATAATAAAAATAGATTTATTAGATTTCCTCTCCTATCTATGTCAGCAATAAAATAATCATCGTTATCTTTATAAATTACAATTTTATCTCCAACTTTCACATCCATATTATAAGCAGATTCAGAATAAATAGGCTGAAAAATAATAATCTCTTTTCCTTTTTCTTTTCCCTCCAAAATTTTGATTCTAAATTCGTCAGTCCCAATAATATTTTCATCTGTTTTATCCAATTTATGACTCTTTTCTAAGGTCAATACTTTTCCTTGTATATAGTCCTCTGCAAAGTTTATACTAAATACAATCATAAAGCATAAACAGATAGATAAAAATAATTTATTCTTCATAACTCCTCCTATAAAAAAACAGGGATAACTCCCTGTTTAAAATTACTTTCTGATACCTAATTTAGCAATAAGAGCTCTGTACCCTTCTAAATCTTTTTTCATTAAATAAGTTAAAAGTCTTTTTCTTTTTCCAACCATTTTTAATAATCCTAATCTTGAGTGAAAATCCTTTTTGTGAACTCTTAAGTGCTCTGTCAAATGATTAATTTGAGCAGTCAAAATAGCAACTTGCACCTCTGTTGAACCAGTATCGTTCGCATCTTTTCCATAAGTTTTAATAATTTCAGCTTTATTTATAGCCATTCCTCTATCCTCCTAAACTCTCTTACTATCCAAGCCAAGACTTACACGGCTAATCGAAAGTCCTAGCAATGATTGTCAAAATTATATCATAATTTTCTTAGAGAGTAAAGTAGTTTTTCTTAAAAATAACTCTACTTTAATAAATCACTATCATAACTCTTGAAATAACTCTAGTGAAATTAAAATGTTATAAACATCCATTCTTATCTTATTCTTAAAAAGGAATAAATATTAGTTTTTTATGATAAAATAATTGTGATATCTATTTAGGGTATACTCTATTTAGACATAAAAATTTATGAAAATTTAAAAATTTTCGTGTATAAAAAGAATAATTTTAGAATAAAAAGCAAAAGTTTAGTTCGCTAAATTTTTGCTTTCTTTTTTATTTTTTGTGTCTATTTGGGGTATACCCCAGATAGATATTTTTTTATTTCGATGCTCAATATTATTGTATTTATAAAGTGTCTACAAGTAAAAATAAGGATTCGCCAAATAAAACTTTTTCATAATTTAAAAAGTCCTAACTGCCTTGGCAGTTAGGCATTGAGAGAGCTTTTAATAAATTTTAGTTTTTTGTAAAAATTAAAAAAAGAAAAAAATTAGAAATTAATGAAATTTTACTTTCTTAATCTGATTAAAAATCAATTTAGTAAGAAAATTTAAATAAAAAAATTCATAGTTAAAAATTTAATAATTGAAACTTAAATTAAAAAAGCTATCAAAAGTTTTTACTTTTTATAGAATAAATTATTTTTAAATTTTAGGAGGATTGTATTATGAAAAAAATTTTATTAGGTTTAGCAGCTATGTCAGCTGTTTCATTTGCAGCAGTACCTAACTATGGAGCTACAGCGACAGCAGGAACAAATGTATTTCAAACTGGACAAAATGGAAAAATTGCAGTTACAGGGGCACTAACATCAACGATTCCTGTAGTAAAATATGTGGTTTTTGCGTCAACTGATGGAACTACAGCAGATGATACATTAGCATTAACCACTTTTACTTTATCAACAGATTCAGTGAAAAATGTGTTTGAAGATGTAAACCCAAAAGTATATGTAAAAAGAGTTAATGGAGATGGAAATGGATTTACAAATTTATTATTATCTGATGTAGTTGAATTTTCTTTAGAAAGAGATGGATATATGGGGGAGGCTGCTGTTTTTCAAAACAATTGGGTTCAAGCTGGAGGAAAATTACAAATACTTCCATTAATGATGCTTTCAGATGCAAGAATTCAAGAAATAGCAAATGAAGCTGCAAAATCAGCAAGTGGAATCTTAAACGACAATGGATTTCTTTATGTAAAAACAAATAATACATGGAGAGCTTATTTACAACCAAATGCTATCTTTTTCAAACACACAACTAATGGAATATTAGAAGTCGTAGCTGACACAAGAACTACTAGGACTGAATATGACCCATTTAACGAAGCGGAAAATAAGGCAGTAGATACAATTTTAGCAGCTTCTGAGCCTTCTTCAGGATTTTCAGTATTAGTAAGACTAAGATAATTTTATAAAATAATCTCTTTAATCCTTTGAAGAGATTGTTTCTATTCGATTAAACCTTAAAATCTTTATAACAGTTAATGCATAATAAAAATATTTTAATATTTTCTAAGTTAGAAGTAGTTCCCTTTACTTCTAACTTTTTGCTTATAAAAACATATTGTAGATTAGTATGAAGAACACTTAAGATAATCTCTAATAAAATAAAGATTTATTATTTTTTTTACTGAGAAAATATTATTAGTTCAATAAATTTTATCTTTGGTTAAAGCATAACGAAATCCGATAGACAAAAAATAATTTAAATGGATAGCAAAGAAATATTTTATGAATAACTTTTTTAGAATTTGATATTTTCTATTGCATTTTATAAAAAAATATGATATCATTAGCGTGATAGATTCAATTTTTTAGGAAGGTGAGCGAACATGAGAAAGGATATTCATCCTGATTACAAACTAATCACTGTTGAATGTACTTGTGGAAACAAATTTGAAACTAGATCTACTTTATCAAAGGGAAATGAATTAAAGATAGCTGTTTGTTCAAATTGTCACCCGTTCTATACTGGAAAAGCTAAATTCGTAGATGCTGCTGGAAGAGTAGAACAGTTCAACAAAAAGTTTGGTTTAAAAAAATAAAAGCGGGACTTGGTCCTGTTTTTTTTTAAAATATTTATGGAGGTTTGAAAAAATGGCAGTTATAGAGGTTAATCATCCGTTAATTCAACATAAATTGACAATATTGAGAAATAAAAATACTGATACAAAGAGTTTTAGAGAAAATCTAAATGAGATTTCAAAATTAATGACCTATGAAGTTACTAAAACTCTAGTTTTAGAGGAAACAGAAGTTGAGACACCTTTAATGGTTACTAAAGGTTATACTCTGGGTACAAACATCGCGGTTGTTCCTATTTTAAGAGCGGGATTAGGTATGGTGGATGGAATTGTTTCTTTAATTCCAACAGCAGAGATAGGACATATCGGAGTTTATAGAAATGAAGAGACATTGGAACCGGTATATTATTATTGTAAACTTCCAGTTGATATAATAAAAAAACAAGTTATACTGGTAGACCCAATGCTTGCTACAGGGGGTTCTGCTATCTACGCTATTGATTATTTGAAAAAAACAGGAGTTAAAAATATAATATTTATGTGTCTTGTAGCGGCACCAGAAGGAATAGCAAAAGTTTTAAAAACCCATCCTGATGTTGCTATTTACACGGCAAAAATTGACCAAGGTTTAGATAAGAATGGATATATTTATCCAGGATTAGGGGATTGTGGTGATAGAATATTCGGAACAAAATAGCTCCTTGTGTAGTAAAGGGGCTTTTTATTAATTTTAAAGAATAGGAGGTGATTTTGTGAAGTTTGTTAAAATGCATGGAGCTGGAAATGATTTTGTATTACTTAATAATATGGAAAATAAATACCTTGATTATTCAAAAATGGCATTGCTTCTTTGTAATAGACGATTTGGTATTGGAGCTGATGGAATACTAATAGTTGAGAAAAGTGAAATAGCAGATGTAAAAATGATTTACTTTAATTCAGATGGTTCACGTGGTGAGATGTGTGGTAATGGGATACGCTGTTTTTCAAAATTTGTTTATGAAGAAAAGATAGTACCTCATAAAGAAGTAATCAAAATTGAAACAGATGCTGGGATAAAAGAAGCTTATTTAACAATAAAAGATAATGAAGTAACTGAAATAAAAATATTGATGGGAAATGCGGTGTTAAATCCTAAATTAATCCCGGTAGATATGAAAAAGAGAGAAATTTTAAAAGAAAATTTGAATATATCAGGAGAAGAGATTGAGTTTTCTGCCATTTTACTTGGTGTTCCACATGCTATAATTTTTACTGATGAGTTAGAAAAAATTGACGTAAATAAATTAGGAAAATCTATTGAAATACATCCAATTTTTCCAAAAAAAATAAACGTAAATTTTGTAGAGGTAGTATCTCCAAATAAAATAAAAATAAAAACTTGGGAAAGGGGAGCAGGCAGAACTTTGGCTTGTGGAACTGGTTCTTGCTCGGCTGTTTTTATAGCTAATCTTTTAAAAATGGTTAAAAACTCTGTTTTTGTTGAAACAGAGGGAGGAGTTCTTAAAGTAGATATTGAAAATGATAAAGTTTTTATGTCTGGAAATGCGGTCATAACATTTAGAGGAGAGTGTGATTTATGGGAATAATGGAAAAATTATTGATAATATTATTTTTAATTCTGGTCAGTGCTTTTTTCTCTATGGCGGAAATTGCATTGGCAGGTGCAAGAAGAATAAAGCTTCAATTATTGTTGGATGAAGGAAGTGAAAAGGCAAAAAAAGTGCTTGAAGTTCAATCCAATCCAGGAAATTTTTTTACTACAGCTCAAATTGGATTAAATATTGTGGCGATTTTAGCCGGGATAATAGGCGATGGTATACTCAATCCATTTTTAATCAAATATATTCAAAATTCTGCATTAACTTTTCTTATCTCTTTTATATTCGTAACTGCTGCTTTTATAGAGTTTGCTGATTTAATTCCAAAAAGATTGGCTATGGTGTATCCAGAAAAAATAGCTCTTTTAATTATAAATCCTATGATATTGACAATCAAACTTTTAAAACCTATTGTATGGATTTTCAGCGGAATTGCTAATCTCACTTTTAAAATTTTTAACATGCCAGACTCTCGAGATGAATTAATAACACATGATGATATTTTTGCATTGGTTGATGCTGGTGCTGAGGCTGGTGTCGTTCATACAAAAGAACATCATTTGATAGAAAATGTTTTTGAATTAGAACAACGTTGGGTTTCATCTGTTATGACAACAAGAGATAATATTATCTATTTCAAACTAACGGAGTCTGAAGAGAGTATAAAGCAAAAAATAGCTGAATTTCCACACTCTAAATTTTTAGTTTGTGATAATGATATTGACTCAATTTATGGATATGTTAGCTCAAAAGATATTTTACCTAAAATCTTAAAGGGGGAGTTGAATAGTTTACAAAATATAAAAGAGATTACAAATAGAAATATCTTAATAATTCCTAATACTTTAACTCTTTCTGAGATGTTAGATAAATTTAATGAGGTTAAGGACGACTTTGCCGTAATTCTGAATGAATATGCCCATGTTGTAGGCTTAATTACCTTAGCAGATGTAATCTCAACTTTAATGGGAGATGTCGTTTTACCAATGCAAGAAGAATATATCATAAAAAGAGACGAAAACTCTTGGTTAATTGACGGAATTACTGCTATCGAAGATGTAAAAAAAGTTCTTGAAATAGAGGAATTCCCAGAACAAGATACCTACGAGACAATAGCAGGTTTTATGATTTATATGTTAAAAAATATTCCTAAAAAAGGGTCTAAAATTGAATTTCAAGGGTTTAACTTTGAAATTGTTGACGTAGATAACTTTAAAATTGACCAGTTACTTGTAACAAAAATTCAAAATCTTAACTTATATGAAAATTCAAAAACTGAGTAAATTTAAAATTTTTGAATAAAATTTGACCCTTTAATTTTTTATAAAAAAATAATGGAATGGAAACAAAAAACAAAAATTTAGCCTACTAAGTTTTTGTTTTTTATTGTTTTATAAATAGATTTTTATAAAAAAACAACTATCAAACTAAACTTAGCTTAATAGTTGTTTATCTCAATTAACTCATGATTCAGACTCTCTATCATTTTTATTCCAAAAAGTTATTCAACTTATCTGGTTAAAATGAAACTCCTTATAAAAGTATAATTTCACTGGTTTTCCATTTAAAGTCACAGGTGTTAGTTTCCATTTTTTCAAGGCTTTCTCAACCTCTGTATAAAAACCAAATCTATCTTTAGTACTATAAAAAACTATATCCTCTATCTCACCATCAAATCCAACAAGAAAACGTGTTTTAACTACAATCTCTTTTTTAAATCCCATCCTTTTAGCAAGTAATGGATAGTCCGGGTCTGGTTGCGAAACAAAGGAATAATTTAACCCTTTAACACCTTGATTTTTAGCTGCATAAACTCCATTGGATAACTGAATCAAATCAGAATTTGTATTTGCAATGGAATTATCAGTTTCGATTGGTTTCGCTTCTGATACCTTTTTACTATCTCTATCATCTAATTTCTTCTCTTTCTTCGATGGCTTAGGTGCTAACTTTTTTTTCTCTACTTTTTCTTCTTCTCTTTCTTTCTCTGTAGCTTTAGTTACTGAATTTCTAGATGAGCTAAAACTAACAGATATTGATTGAGTCAATGAACTATTTCCAATATTCTGAACAGTAAAATTAGAATTAGAAAAAGATAGAAAACTCGCAGAAATAACAGCTAAATGTATTGCTAATGAAGCTATAAAAAACCTCATGTTCTCCTCCTTAAAAAATTTTTATTATCAAAATAATTATATTATAAATAATCTATAAATTCAATAATTATTTTTTATAAAAATAAGTTGACTAAAATAATAAAAAAAAATATAATATTCTAGATGGATTAAGAGATTTTTAGGAGGAGATTATGATTGATTTAATAAAAGCTGGCGGTCCTTTGATGATACTAATTATCCTATTATCATTAAGTGGTTTAACTGTTATTCTTGAAAGAGGATGGTATTTTTACAAAAATGAAAAACATGATGGGGAACTATTAATCGCTCACCTAGAAAGATTTATAAAGAAAAATGATAAAAACACAGCTTTAAAAGTTTGTGAAGAGTTTAGAAATACATCAGCCAAGGTAATGAAAGTTATTCTGCTTCAATATGATAACAGTGATTTAAAGGAAGAAAACTATACTCTTTTGGAGGAAAAGGCTAGAGAATGTGCCTTGAGAGAGCTTCCAAAATTAGAAAGACATATGTGGATTTTAGGAATATCTGCAAATGTAACTCCTTTGATTGGACTTTTAGGAACTGTTACAGGAATGATAGAAGCATTCACAGCAATGTCTAAATATGGAGCTGGAGACCCAACTGTTTTAGCTGCTGGAATATCTCAAGCTTTAATTACCACTGCTGCAGGGTTAAGTGTTGCTATACCATCGTTAATATTTTATAATTACTATCAAAAAAAAATAGAGAAAGCTATGGTCGATATGGAAAAAAATGTTGTAGAGTTCATCAATATTTTAAGAGGTATGTAGCATGTTTGGAAAAAAAAGTTTTATGAATTATAAAAGAAAACAATTAACTCCAGATTTAACACCACTAATAGATGTTGTTTTTTTGCTCCTTATATTTTTTATGGTTGCAACAACTTTCAATAACACAAAAGGAATGAAAATCAATCTTCCAAAAGCTGAAGTCGGAGAATCAATTGATACAATAGAAAAAATATCTGTTCTTATTGATGAAAATCAAACGATAAAAATTAAAGTTGAGGCTAAAAATAAAAAAGATATAATAATAGATGTTGAAAAGGAGAGTTTAAAAACTGAACTAAACAAAATAGTTTCAAATGCTTCTCAAAAAGATGTTTCAATCTTAGCAGATAAAAAAATAGAATACGGGAAGATCGTAGAAATAATATCTGACGTAAAATCAGCTGGAGCCACTGGATTAAACATAGAAATAGAAAAAACAAATTAATTTTTAGTCTCTCATTCTTAGAGAGACTTTTATTTTCATTCTAATTTTTTGACGTCTATAAAAAAATATAGCTTTATGGTATACTTAGAATAAAAAAATAACAAAAGGAGGTCTCATTGCCATCAGTTTTAAGAATGGCAAGATTTTACTTATGAATAAGAATTTAAAAAATATATATTTAGGTGCTCATGTATCAATTCAAGGTGGAATATCAAATGTTTTTGAAAATGCAAAATCTATCGGTGCAACTGGTTTTGCAATGTTTACTAAAAATCAACGACGATGGGAGGCAAAACCTTACACAGAAAAGGAGATAAAAGAGTTCAAAGAAAAAATGAAACAGTACAATTTCAAGCCAGAACAGATTTTACCGCATGATGGTTATCTTATAAACTTGGGAAATCCAGATTCAGAGAAGAGAGAAAAATCACTGAATGCTTTTATAGATGAAATGGAAAGAGTAAATCAATTAGGTCTACTTTATCTTAATACTCATCCAGGAAGCCATTTAAAAGAGATTTCAGAAGAGGAGTGTATAAAACTAATTGCTGATTCTATTAATATAGCTCATAAATCTGTTCCAAATGTTATCGTTGTACTTGAAAATACTGCTGGTCAAGGTTCTAATATGGGTTATAAATTTGAACATCTTAAAGAGATTATTGAGCTTGTAGAGGATAAGTCCAGAATAGGTGTTTGTATTGATACATGTCATACTGTTGCAGCTGGTTACCCTCTGACAACAGAAGAAGAGTATAATTCAACTATGACAGCATTTGACAAAATTGTAGGCTTTAAATACTTAAAGGGAATACATTTAAATGACGCTATGTTTGGTGTTGGAAGTAAAAAAGATAGACACCACAGTATTGGAGAAGGAACATTAGGAATGGAGTTTTTTTCAAGATTTATGAATGATAAACGTTTCAGAAATATTCCAATTATCTTGGAAACGATAGATGAAACAAAATGGAAACAGGAGATAGAAATACTAAGAGATATGGTTGTCTCAAAAGATTAAATATTTATTAATATTTTATTATCTAATTGTCCTTAGAACACTTTCTTTCTTAGTCAGTGTTCTTTTCTATTTATAGCAAATATCTCCATCTCAATTTTCTCCTATCATAAAAATTATTTATATAATTAGGATTATTTTCTATAAAAACAGTATAAAAATAAAAAACAAACAAATAGATTTCATTCCATTTGTTTGCCTTATTTCTCTATTATAATATATTGTTAGTTTGTTTTTTGAGCTATCTTAGGAAAAATAAACCCCAGTCCAATTAACACAACAGGTGTTGCAATATTTAAAGATAATTGAAAAAACCATTCACTTGTAAATGTTTCAATATTTTTAGGAAACACTCCCATTGAACATGCAAATGCTGTAAACAATAAACAGGCTATCCCCACAAGAGTCGCAATTTTGTCATTTTTAATAAATTTATACGTAGCATTTTCTGTTAAAGAACGATTTTTAATAAATCCTCTAAGCCCAATATACGCTATAAAAACCCACATATATCTCAAAGGCATTACAATTGAGTTTAAATCAAGCAACCAGTTATACAAACTATTCATATTCTTTATTCCTAACGCAGGAATTATAATTAATATAGTTACTAAAACCGTCGTTAATTTATATCCATTAACTGGAACTCCATATCTGTTAGTTTTTGTAAAATATTTAGGAATAAATCTACTATCTCCATTTCCAATTAATATCTTCAAAGGAGCATCAATTGAAAACATTAAAGCAGCAATTTGACCTAAAGTATTAGCGATAGCATACAATATAACTAGTGAACTTCCCAAACCATAATATTCTCCCAGCATTTTAAAAGCATAATACTGCCCATTCATCTTTAAATCAGCTGGAATATTGAAACTATCAAACATAATTCCCATAGCATAAGAACCTAATAAAGCAGAGATTCCAACCATTATAGCTAAAGCTATCATACCTTTTGGAAATCCTTTTGCAGGATTTTTTATATCTTTAACATATGGAGAAATTTTTTCGCATCCACCAACAGCAAAAACGAGCATAGATATTGTTGTAAAATATGTAAAATCAAATTTTGGTATAAACGTATCAAATCCCCATGATGTTGTCGCAGGTGTTACTCCTACAATTTTAGGTGCTGTAACCGTAAGAAGAATATATAAAATTCCCATGAAAAACATAGATGTTCCAGCCAAAGTCCCTATTTTTTTCAGAGAATTAATTCCACGAAGAGAAAGAAATAAAAATATAAGAAAAATCAATAAAACAATCAACTGTAGTGTCAGCGAATCCAAATCTTTAACCAGACTCCCATCTTGAAAAAATACCCAACTTAAAGCAACTAAAACACTTTGAGGTTTTTGAGCTAAATAAGGTATATGAACAACCCAATAAGTCCAACCTGCTAAGTAAGCTAACATAGGAGTGTAAGTTGAATTAATCCAGCTTGAAACCCCTCCAGATTCCTTATCAAATACAGACCCCATCTCTCCAACCATAAGAGCATAAGGTAAAAAATACAATGAAAGGATTAAAATCCAAGATACAACTACTGTTAATCCCTGATTAGCATAGTTTGTAACAACATTCCCAAATCCCCACACAATCGTAAATCCCATCATTGCAAGGGTTCGCCAGTTAATTTTACTTGTTTCCATTTTATCACTCCTTAGTAGAAATTTACTTTACACTGAAATAATACATAAAAATTCAAAAATAGTCAAATAAAAAACTAATATATTAAGAAATTTAATTTATTCTTCAATTATTATCTCTCCCTAATTTTTTAAGTATTTATATCATTCTCTTCTTTAAAGTAAAAAAGCTGTGTAAATCTGTGAAAATAAATGACACAGATTTACAACAACTTTCCTTATCTATCTCTCATATCTAAATATTTGGAATGAACTCTATCAGTTATACTTTTATCATCTAAACCAGTTATCTCAGGAAAAACTGTTTCAAATTCTCCATTTTTCAGTTTATTTTGTAACTCAACAGCCTGAATATCACTTTCATTTTTATAGTTTAATGCTGCTGCAATCCCCGAAATAAGATTTTCATTTTTCAAATTATATTCAATAGTTCCTCTCAAAGGTTTTATTAATCTCTCATTATATCCAAGTTTTCTCAGTGGTTCTCTTCCAACTCTAACAACCTCATCAACCAAATACGGATTTTCAAATCTAGCAACAATCTTATCTATATATTTCCCATGCTCAACTCTATCAAATCCATATCTATTAATCAAAACCTCTCCACTTTCTTTCATAGCATTGACCACAATATCTCTTATATCCAAATTCTCAATACTTTCTTTTATTGTTGAAAACCCGGCTTTTACTCCTAAATATGCTGTTATCGCATGCCCTGTATTTAATGTAAATAGTTTTCTTTCAATAAAAGCCATCAAATTATCAGTCAGAACCATTCCATTCAATTTAGGAATCTCTCCCTTAAATTTCAGTTTATCAACAATCCACTCATTGAACTCTTCAACCCTAACCTTTAATATATCATCAGTTTCACTACTTGGAGGTACAATTCTATCTACTGCAGAATCCGGAAACCCAATATACTCTTCTAAGTAAACTTTCTCATCTGAATCCAAGTAATTTAAAATCTCCTTCTTTAAAAATGTTGAACCCTCAATCATATTTTCACATGCAATAATATTTAAAAAACTCTTAGTTTCATGTCTCTTTCTGATTTTTATAGCTTCTGCAAGTGTTTTAGCAATTATCTTTAAAACATTTGGTCCAACTGCTGTTGTTATCAATTCCGCCTCTAAAATCTCATTATAAACGGCATCACTATTTGATAAAACTCCTTTCACATTTTTTATTTTTATCTCTTTACACTCTTTCCCAACAACTTCAAGGATATATTCTTTACTCTCATTTAACGCATTTATAATACTCCCATTAATATCTGCAAAACATACTTCATAACCATTTTCCGATAAAATAGCCCCTATAAATCCTCGCCCAATATTTCCAGCTCCAAATTGTATAGCTTTTTTCATAAACTCTTCAACTCCTTAAAATGAAAATATCTCATATAATTTATCTATATCCTTCTCATCTTTTAATTTCAAAACCTCATCTTCATCCTCTATTATATCAGCAATATGAGATATAATATCCACATGTTCATCATTTTTGGCAGCAATACCAATCAATAAATATGCTATATTTCCATTTCCAAAATCTATTCCGTTTGGATATTGAAAAACAACTATTCCTGTTGATAAAATCTCCCTTTTTCCCTCTTCAGTTCCATGAGGAATTGCAACATAATTTCCTATATATGTAGTAGATTCTTCCTCTCTTTTTAAGATATATTTTTGATAATCTTCATTGACATATCCCAATTTTGCCATATAATCAGCAACATTTTTTAAAGCTTCCTCTTTTGGAACAGACTCTTGATTCAATACAAAATTCTCTTTTGATAGTTTAAAACTATTTTGCGATATCTCTTTAGATTCTATTATTTGAGAATTTTTTTCACTATTTGCTTTATTCTCTCTTAAATTTCTAACCAATTCATCATAAAAATCTCCATTCATGAAATTATCTATTGATAGATGCAACGGTTTAGAAACAACAGTTTTAGCTCTATCTGTTAAGGTTTGATGTGTGATTACGATATCAATATCCTCCGTTAAATTACTAATAGAACGATTAGTAACGGAGATGTTTAATCCTGCCTCGGCAACTTTTTTTCTCAATACACTCGCTCCCATAGCACTTGAACCCATTCCTGCATCACAAGCTACGACTATTTTAGAAACATTTCCCACAATCCCACTATTATTCAATTCTTTTGCACTTGATTTCATATCAGCCATCTTTTTTTGAGCTTCTGCAAGGTCTACATCATTTTTTGAGCTTTTTAAGATAATTGACGCAATTACAAATGATACTACTGTCGCAATAACAACACCAATAATTACACTTAAAAATCCACCTTTAGGTGTCAAAGCAAGTATTGCAAATATACTTCCTGGAGATGGTGGACCAATTAATCCATCCCCTAGCAGAACATTCATAAAAATTCCACTCATCCCACCAGCTATAACTGCCAATAATAGTAATGGATTCATTAAAATATATGGAAAATATATCTCATGTATTCCACCGAAAAAATGAATAATAGCAGCCCCCGGAGCAGAACTTTTTGAGCTTCCTTTTCCAAAAAACATATATGCTAACAAAACCCCTAATCCAGGTCCTGGATTTGTTTCTATCAAGAAAAATACAGATTTTCCAATCTCTCTAACCTGCTGTATTCCTAATGGTGAAAAAACTCCATGATTAATAGCATTATTCAAAAATAGAATCTTTGCTGGTTCAACTATTATGGATGTAAGAGGTAACAATTTCATATTTACCAATACATCAACACCACTACCTAAAAGTTTATTAGCACTTTCAACAAATGGTCCAATGAGTTTATAGAAAACAAGCGTTAATATCATTCCTATTATTCCTACAGAAAAATTATTAACCAACATCTCAAACCCTGATTTTATTTTTCCATCTATTGATTCATCAAATTTTTTTAAAATATATCCGCTGACAGGTCCGGCAATCATAGCTCCTATAAACATTGGAATTGATGTTCCAACTATAACTCCCATAGTCGCCATCGCTCCGATTACTCCTCCACGCTCTCCGTGAACTAATTTTCCACCGTTATATCCAATCAATAAAGGTAAAAGGTATTTAACCATAGGTTCAACTAAAATTCCAAAACTTTCATTCGGAAACCATCCAGTCGGTATAAATAGTGCTGTTATTATTCCCCAAGCTATAAATGCTCCTATATTTGGCATAACCATCGCACTTAAGAATCTTCCAAACTTTTGTACTGCCACTTTCAAATCTTTTTCTTTTTCCATGTTAACCTCCTTTTTCTTCTGATAAAATTATACTTTATTTCTATGTTTTTTCAACATCTAAAAGCTTCTAATTTTTGTGATTATAACGTTTTCTAAAAAATTGGAAATATATTTTTTCATTTTTTTGTGAAAAATTTTCTAAACAGATAAAAATTATAAAAATAAGCACGTATAAACTTACGTGCTAACCACTGATATTATCTATTAACTCTTTTATCTCTTTCAAATCCAAATTAAGTATTTTATCCAGTATCTTCTTATCCTCTACCAATGTAATAAAATCCGTCAAAGCATCAATATGCTCTTTACCATCAATACTTGAAAAAGTTAATAAAATCTTTATATTTTTATTACCAGAAAACTCAATACCATCTCTAAAAATAAGTAAACTCATTCCAGTTTGTTTTACAAACTTTTTCGTTCTAGCATGAGGAAGTGCAATAATATCATTTATAATCATATAGTTTCCGTTTATCTCCACATTTTTTATCATCTCAAAGACATATTCATCAGTAATATACCCCTTTTCCAACAATGGAATGGATGAAATTTTAATTCCCTCTCTCCAATCCAATTTTTCATCCAATATTCTTATATTTTCTATTGGTAATAATTGAGATAAAGAGTAAAAATTATTTTTATCTAAATCATCCACATACCTATGTTTCAAAATAGATTTTAATCTTTTTATTAACGCAGTTTCATTCTTAATCTCAGTTTCCTCCTTAATCGTATTCAATAAAAGTTTAAGGGATATTTTTCTTTGTTGCTCACTTATTCCATAACTTTCAAGTAATTCCTTATCCTCTTTAGTTAAAATAGGTTGAACTTTTATTATCGGAAAATTATACTCTAAAGTGTTTTCCATATCTAAAGTAGTAATTATAAAATCTATATCATCACATTCTTCTATCTCTAAAAATCTATGATAAGGCAATATATCTACAATATTCACATCATATCTTTCCACCAATTTTTGAGCTAAAAGCTTCGAACTTCCATAGCCCAATTCACAAACAATCAAAATATTTTTAGTTTTCTTTTGAGAATTTACTTTTCTATCTATCGCTGTCTTAAAGTGAATTGTTAACAATGCAACTTCCTCTTTTGGAATAGTTTTTCCTATATATTTTTCTAAATAATTTTCACTTATTTTTTCGATTTTCTCATACAAATCTGTATATAGATTGTACACAGAACTAAATAATTTATTTTCAAAATCTATATTATTTCTAATTCTATAGTATGTCGGCTTCAAATGGTTTAATAATCCGTCTACTAGTGCTTTATCGGACGTTAAATCTATCCTTAGTATCTCACTTAACTCCCTAATTAACTTATTTACCATGGTTTCAAGCTCAATCCAGTTCTCAAAAAATGATGAATTAAAATTATATGAATGAGCTCCTAAGAAAAGCTCTGTAAGCAATAGTACTTCAGATTCATCCATCTCTTTTGAAAACAAATCAGAAAAATTTGTTATCTCTCTTTTTAAAATTGAAAACTCTTTTGTTTCCATTAAAAATTTTTTATTTCTCTCTTTAAAGTTTAAATTCATTCCTAGCTCTTTTCTTTTTATCATTATTATTATGTAGTATCTCAATATATTAAAAGCTTCATCAGAGATAATGGTTTTTAAATCTCTCTCCACACTTTTTACAAAATCATATATATTTTTTAAATCAATATTTTCATATAGTTGTATTAGGTCTTTTGAAATTAACTCATTTAGATAAGAGTTTCTATTTTTCTCTCTAATTATAAGTTTATTCTCAGAGTTTATCTCAAAAAGTTTGTTAAAGAATTTCAACTGTAACATTCTTACTTTCTCTTCATTTCCCTGAAGATAGATATCCGATTTTGAAAAAAAATTCAACTCTAGTTCGTTTTCTAAAAAAAATATTTTTACTTCTTTTAAATCAATTCTTATTGTACTCATACTTACATTTAAGATATCCATAAAATCTATCAATTTATTCTCTTTAAAAAACAAAAATCTCTCTTCTATATACTCTTTTCTTTCTTCACTCGTAAAAATATAGAATTTTTTTGACATCTCTTTCAGTAAAATATCTATTTTCTCTCCACTCTCATCCAATGTGTAAATTCCTTTTGAAGATTTTCTTATCTCATTCATATCAAACTTTGCAAGATAATAGTTTATATTTTCTATGTCATATCTGATACATCTTTCACTCACATCAAATAAATTCGCCGTCTCTTTTACGGAAAGTTTAAACTTATTTTTTTTCAAATAATCAATGATATCAATACACCTTTTATTTAACATTATCCCCCCTATTAAAAGATTAATAAAGCTCCATAAATATACAGTTTTACTACTTCATTAATATCGACATATATAATAAATGATTTCATTTATATTATTATATCATACCTTCAAAAAAAATTAAAAGTTTCTAATAAAATTTGACCCAGTAAACATCTTTTATAAGTGTCCTTATTATTTTTATAAATAAGTAGTATAAATTCAAGAAGCTTGATATACATCTTAGGGTAAGGAAATTATTATCTTATAAAATATTAATAGTATAGTTTGTTACAAATAAAACAAACTTAGATGGAAATTTAGCTGTATAATCTAATGTAACCAGCTATTTTTTTTAATCTTCTTAGTAGTCTCTACCATATGGATTTTAATTTTATACTAGAATAAAACTATTTTCTATCAATAACCCCTTTTTTCTTTTATCTAGTATTAGGAGAGTATTTTTAATATAATTTAATCTCTTGTTTCATAAACATAAGCTCTACCTGACTATTTATATTATATAGCTTATTTTCTCCTCTATTTAGCATATCAACTATAAAAGAAACTCCATTTTTCTCAACTGTATATCTTATTACATTACCAATAATGATTCTATCTATAATCTTAGCCTCTATATTGTGGAAATTATCCTCTATATAGTTTCTTCCTTCTTCCCTTACATAGATTGATTCTGGACGAATAGCTACCATTTTTTCATCTAAATCTAGTACTTTTTTAACTTCTTCTCCTCTAAATATGTTATAACTTCCAATAAAATCTACCATAAACTCATTTTCAGGATTTGTATATATAGCTTCTGGAACTCCAGATTGAGATATCTCTCCTTTATTTAATACGAATATTCTATCTGATATAGCTAATGCTTCCTCTTGGTCATGGGTTACAAAAATTGTAGTTATTTTTAGTTTTTTCTGTATCTCTCTCAGTTTTTCTCTCAAACTCTTCCTAATTTTTGCATCTAGTGCTGAAAGAGACTCGTCTAATAGTAAAATTTTAGGTTTGGTAATTAAAGCTCTAGCAAAAGCTACTCTTTGCTGCTGTCCACCTGATAGTTCAGATGGATAATACCCCTCTTTTCCCTCTAACCCTACCATTTTTACCATCTCTTTTATTCGCTCATCATAATCTTTTTCCTTTTTTATTTTTAATCCAAACTCAATATTCTCCCATACTGTCATATTTGGAAAAAGAGCATAATTTTGGAAAACCATTCCTATTCCTCTATCTTTTGGCTCAGTATCAGTTATATCTTTTCCAGCTACATAGATAGTTCCACCATCTATTGAATTAAGACCAGCTAAACACCTTAAAAGAGTACTTTTTCCACATCCAGATGGACCTAATAAAGTTACAAACTCTCCCTCTTCTATACTAATATCTATATTTTTTAATACCTGTGTATCTCCAAAGGTTTTTACAAGATTTTTTATTTCTACAAATTTCATAATTATTTTCTACCTCTTTTTTTCTTAAAAATTTTGTCTAAATTTGTGGTTAATAGTGTAACTATAAATATAAATACAAAAAATAAACTTACCATTGCACTGGTAAAATGCCCACTTTTTCCTTTCATATTATATAGATATACTTGGAGAGTTTCATATCTTCCACCTATCAAGAGATTAGTAAAAGTGAACTCACCCAAAAATATTGCTAATGTCAATATACTTGAACTTGTTATTCCCTTTTTCAAATTTGGTAAAATCACATATCTAAAAGCATCAAATTTTGTTCCTCCAAGAATATCTACTGTTTCCACTAAACTCTGTAAAGGTAAAGCATCTAAGCTATTTTTTACTCCTCTGTAGATAAAAGGAAAGCCCACTGCAAAATACGCTCCTATTATCACTGGTGGAATTCCAAAAATAGTGAAATTTACTCCTGAATAAACTTTCATTAATCCTACTGCTAATACAACTTCTGGTATCATAAAAGGGAATAATGAGATTAGCTCAATCAACTTTAAGATTCTAGGAAAATAGTATGCTGAGATAACAATTGAGGGTATCAAAATAGTTATAGTTATTCCTAAAGCTATAATGGACAATAGAAAACTTCTCTTTAAAGCTACTAAAAATCTTACATCTCCTAAAAGTTGCTTATACCATTTTATTGACAAACCCTCTGGTAATATACTTGCTTCCCACAAAGAGCTTACAGAATATAGTAGTATTCCAAGTATTGGGATAGAAAGAAGAAATAAAGTTGTCCCTACTATCACATAATGTTTTTTATTTTTCATTTTTTCACCTTTTTAATATTTTTTCTTTTGAATAAATTTCTCATTTATAAAGAAAATAAAGAGTATGGTTACAACTAAAAATACAGCTAATGTTGAAGCTAGATTAGGTTTTAATACCACATCTCCCGATATTAAAGCACCTATTCTTATAGGAATAATATTATAGTTTGAAGTCATTATTCCATAAGCTGTAGCATAAGCTCCCATTGCATTAGTAAACAAAATTATTAGTGTGCCAAAAATCGGAGATTTTAAAATTGGTAATCCTATATAACGCCAAAAATCTTTTTTATTTCCTCCTAATAAACTACAAGCCTCTTTCCATCTCTCATCTAAGCTATCAAAAGCAGTATATAATAAAAGAGTCCCTAATGGAATCTGAAAATATGTGTATACCAGTATCAAACCCTTTTGAGAGTAGATATTAAAATCTGTTATTCCCATCTCCTTTAAAATCAATGTAACTGCCCCATTTACTCCCAAAATTATTATAAAGGCAAAAGCTAAAGGAAGCCCTGAAAAATTAGACATCATATTAGAATATAGTAAAACTACATTTTTTATTCTTTGCTCCAATCTACTTATTGAGTAAGATAGTTGAAAAGATATTAAAATCCCTAAAATCGAAGATATAAAAGATAGCCTTAGACTATTAAAAAAACTTTGTCTATAAAATTTACTTTTTAAAATATAGGTATAATTGCTTAAAGTATAAAGATTTGTCCCATCCTCTTTAAAACTTCCAATAACTACTGAAATTATAGGAATGAACAAGATAAAAAATACTATTAGTCCCAGAGGGATGAGAGATAGTCCATATTTTAATCTCTCTTTATCTTTTTTCCTCATTTTACTCTCCTCTTCTATTTTATATCTAAGATTTTTTTCAATATTGTATTTACTTCAATTTGTGGAATATTGTCATTTATTTCAATTCCACTTTTATCATTTATTAACCAAAAAGGAACAACTGCCTCTTCTTCAGCTATTCCGCTATGATTTCCATCATAACTCATCCCATGGTCTGAAGTTACAACTATTGCATACCCTTTCTCCATCCATTTGGGAATAAAGTTAGATATGATAGAATCCACTGTTCTAACAGCATTTCTATACTCTTTGCTATCTACTCCATACTTATGCCCTTGGTCATCTATATTCATCGGATGAATCATTAAAAAATCTGGATTCCACTTTTTTCTTATATATTCTCCACTTAAAAACAGATTTTCATCTGGATAATGGTCTAAAGTATAAAAATGACCATATTGTATATTTAAATTTTCATTCTCTGTAAATGTATCTCTCACTTTATCAAAGGGTGCCATATTATAGAGTTCACTTATCCAATAATAGGCTGAAGCACCTGTTTTTAGATTATTTTTTCTACACAGTGAGAAAATACTTTCCTCCTTTGAAAGTCTGCATATTCCATTATTAACTATTCCATGTTCTACTGGTGTTTTCCCTGTAAGTAGAGTTTCATACAATGGTCTTGAAAGAGAGGGCATCTGTGAATAAACTTTCCCTTTTTTTGCTATTTTGCAATTTACAAGAGCTTGCATATATCCCATTACATCACTTTGTTTATCACTAAGCCCATCTAAAAGTATAAATATTAATTTTTGCATCCTTTATTCTCCTACAAATTCCTATTTTAGTTTAAATATAACTTCCTCTTGCCAAAGTTGAGAGATATTTTCAGAAGTTTTTTTCCATCTATCAAAATCTTTAACTGGTCTTGCATTTTTATATTGCTCATTTGGTAAAAGTTTTGCTTTTACATCTGCTGGTAACTCAACATTTGTTCTAATAGGTTTTGCATATCCAATAGCTAAATTAATCTGTCCTTTATCACTTAAAATAAACTCTCTTGTTAATTTAGCTGCATTAGGATTTTTAGCATATTTATTGATTATTGTAGCATATCCACTTGTTAGTGACCCATCTGATGGTATTAATACTTCAAATTTATCTCTATTTATCTTATCTCTATAGCTTAGACCATTAAAATCCCAAACTAATCCTACTTCCACCTCTCCTTTTTCTAGTGCCGCAATTGTAGGGTCATTTACTAAAAGTCTTCCTTTCTCTGCTAAATAAGCAAAATAATCTATTGCTGGTTTTATATTTCCCTCATCTCCACCTAGAGCAAAGGCTGCTGCTAAAACTGAGTTTGTAGCTTGAGAAGCTATTCCTACTGCTCCTACTGTTACTTTTGCATCACTCTCTTTCAACTCTTTCCAAGAAGCAGGAACATTTTTAACTAAATCTTTATTTACAATAAAAGCAATTGTTCCAGTATATCCTAATACCCAGTGTCCATCTGGATCTTTTGCCCACTGTGGAATCTCCTCCCAAGTAGTTGTTTTATACGGTAGTGTTACGTCTTGAGCTTTGGCTATTGCTCCAAACTCAAACCCTACGTCCCCTATATCTGCAGTGGCATTTTTCCCCTCAGCTTTAAATTTTGCTATCTCTTCTGCACTAGACATATCTGTATCCACATGATTTAATCCATATTGTTCTTTAAGGTCTGTCCATGTTCCTACCCAGTTTGCCCAAGTATCTGGCATTCCTACACTATTTACCTCTCCCTCTTTTTTAGCTGCCTCTACTATCTCCTCCAAAGTCATTGGAGCTACTGCTATATCTACCTTTTCCTTTTTTTCACTTCCACATCCTATTAACAGTCCTATTGTTAATAGTCCCAATATTAATTTTTTCAGTTTCATCTTTCCTCCTTAAATATCTAAATCTCTATATTCAACTTTTCTATTCTTAAATGTGCAATAGGAGTTAAATCCTAATTCTTTTAGCATTCTCTTTACTTTATCAAAATTCCTCATAATATCCTCTGCTTTATGAGAATCTGAACCTATTGTAATTATTTTTCCACCTAACTCCTTATATCTTTTCAAAATATTTATATGAGGATGAAAATTATCTAGCCCATATCTAAATCCAGAAGTATTTACCTCAAGCCCTATATTTTTAGAGATTAATTTCTTTAAAATCTTATCAAGAATATCTTGATGTAACTCATAGTTAAACTCTTTGTAATTTTCATAAACTCCTTTTCCATATCTATTTATAAAGTCCAAATGCCCGTAAACTGATATCTCAGGAAACAAATCTATATTTTCTAAAACTTCCAACAGATATTCTCTTTGTGCTTCATCTTTTACTTTTCCTTGAAAAAACTCTTTAGTTGCAACATCCTTTCCAGAAACTGTATGAGAAGAACCAATTATAAAATCTATATCTTCATTTTCAAATATAAAATTATATCTGTCTACAAGTGTTGGCTGTAATCCTATCTCTATCCCTATTTTTATCTTCAATTCTTTCTCTTTATTTTTTAACTCTTTCAAAGTTTTAATATACTTTTCTAAATCTAATGTAAAAATATTTGGCTCCATTGGAAAATCTAAATCTAAATGGTCCGTTATAGTTATTTCATCCATTTTTAATTCCTTTGCTCTTTCTATAATTTTTTCTAATTTTTCCTTAGAATCTCCAGAAAATTCGCTATGTACATGTGAATCTGACCTATACATCCTTTTACCTCCAATATTTCATCTTTACAACAAGTTTAACACTCCTATGTTAATTTAAAATTAATTTTCTGTAAAAATTATGTAAATCTTTGTCAAATTTCTTACTAAAAAAAGAAAAAACTATCATAATTAAAAATTATAATAGCTCTTTCTAATCTCATTTTTCTAAAAAATCTATTCACCATTGTAAAAAATTTTTAAATTTACAGTAATTCTATATTTTTTCAAAATAGAGTGATAAAAAAAGAGCTGTATCCTCATTATAACAGCTCTAAAATTTTTATCTTGATTTTTTGGCTTCTTCAAATTTTGTCCAAACTCCTGTCTTATCCAATAAAGATTTTACAGTTCTAGTTGGTTGTGCTCCATTCATCAAAAACTTAACAATCTCCTCCTCTTTAAGAGTAACTTTTCCATCCTCTAACGGATAGTAGTTTCCTAAATAAGCAACAGCTTTCCCATCTCTTTTAGATAGTGCTTCCATAGCAGCTATTCTGTAAACCGGTCTTTTTTTACTTCCCATTCTTGTTAATCTTAGTTTTAACATATTTTTCTCCTTCTATCTAAATATTATATTAGTTTAAAATGGAAATCTCATTCCACCTTTTTTAGCATTAAACATTGGTATATTTGGTAGCTTTCCACCTGAAAACATCTTCATCATCTCTTTCATCTGCTCAAACTGTTTTAAAAGTCTATTCACATCACTTACCTGAGTTCCACTCCCCAGAGCAATCCTTTGCTTTCTTGTCGCTTTTAAAATCTCTGGCTTTCTCCTTTCAAGCTTAGTCATGGATTGAATTATCGCTTCAATTTTTTTCATCTCTTTCTCTGCTGGAGCTAAATCCTGTATCTGTCCCATTCCAGGAATCATTTTTAGAATACTTCCCAAGCTTCCCAGTCTCTTAATTGTTTGCAATTGTTTTAAAAAATCTTCCAAATCAAATCTTTGAGTTCTAATCTTTTCTTCTAGTGATTTTGCTTCTTTTTCATCAATAGCTTCCTGAGCTTTTTCAACGAGAGAAACTACATCTCCCATTCCTAATATTCTAGAAGCTAATCTATCTGGATGAAACGGTTCAATATCATTGAGCTTTTCCCCTGTTCCTACAAACTTTATAGGTTTTCCAACCACTGATTTTATCGATAGTGCCGCACCACCTCTTGTATCTCCATCAAATTTAGTTAATATAACACCATCTATACTTAACTTATCATTAAATTGTTCCGCCAAATTAACCGCATCTTGTCCAATCATAGAATCAACTACTAGCAAAATCTCCTGTGGTCTGATTGTTTTTTTTATATCAGACAATTCCATCATAAGATTTTCGTCTATATGAATTCTTCCAGCTGTATCCAGTATCACATATGTGGCTCCATCCTCTTTAGCTTGTTTCAATCCATTTAAACAAATTTCAACAACATCTCTATTATTTTCTTCAAAATAAACTCTTACTCCAACCTGATTAGCTAAAATCTCTAACTGCTTCATTGCGGCAGGTCTATAGATATCCACACCAATCAGCCACACTTTTTCTCCTTGTTTCTTCAAATACTTCGCTAGTTTTCCAGCGAACGTCGTTTTCCCTGCCCCCTGAAGTCCTGCCAACATAACAATCGTAGGATTTTTAGAACTTTTTACTAACTTTGAATTTGTTCCTCCCAACAACTCAACTAGTTCATCGTTAACAATTTTTATAAATTGTTGCCCAGGGTTTATACCGGTTAAGACCTCTGTTCCAATTGCTTTCTCCTGAAGTTTTGTTATAAAATTTTTCACAACCTTGTAATTTACATCAGCTTCAAGTAGTGATACTCTAACCTCTCTCAGTGCATCTTTTATATTACTTTCACTTAATCTGCCGTGTCCTCTTACTTTTTTCAAAACCTCTTGAAATCTATTTCCTAAATTTTCTAACATATATCTCCTTTAAATTAAAAATTTTCTTTGATTATTTTTTCTAATTTTTTTTGGTCATACTCACATAATAACTGTTCTAACGCATTTTTTAATCTCATATCTCGTTTATAAAAACCCACTTTTTTTTCGTAATCTTTTAAAATTTTTATTCCTCTTTTTATATTATCGTATACAGCTTGCCTACTTACATTATACTTTTTTCCAATCTCACTAAGGGATAAATCCTCTTCAAAGTGTTCAAGCAAATACCTCTTCTGTCGTTCACTCAAAAGATTTCTATAATAATCCAGTAAAATTGATACTTCCAATATCTCTTTTAACTCCATAATATCACCGAATTTCATTATATTCCTTTTAAGTACATTTGTCAAGTTTTTTTCTTTACAATAAATGTAATACACTTAGAGCAACAATAATCTAATTAGATAAAGCTTTATCTATTTGAATTACCACCTCATCACTAAGATCTCGTTATCAAGATTTATAAAATGATTTCGTATCATTTTCCAATGTTTTGTCAAACTTTTTTTAAATCAATTTTTTAAAATAAGGGGAAATCAAGATTTATGGAATTATCTTTAGTACTCAAGGGATTTATCAATAAAATAGCTATCAGAATTAACAGGTGTAGGTAATGAAACTATAGGAGAAATTGAACGCGGAAAAAACAAATCTAGACCAGTTACTTTAGAAAAAATTGCTAAAGCTTTAAAATTAACATCAGAAGAAAGAGAAATATTATTTTCTTATTTGATTCCGCAAGATTTAGGTAAAAAATTAATAGGTATCAAAGAACCGAGAATTGGAAAACTAAATAAAAAAGAAAGAGGTCAATATGAAAAAACTATGGAAGAAGCTATGTTATTTTTTGATAATGAAAATATTTCAGAGGAAGATAAACAAAAACTTTTGTTAGCTATAAATGAAATGTTTTTTATGAGTAAACAAAGAAAAATATAGTAAAAAATCTACAAAAAAACAGAAATACCGACTGTATAAATATAAGAAGGAGGCTTATACCTCCTTTTCTATACTGCTAATTGTGTAAGTTTATAAACTAATTTCCCTATAAAACTTTAGTATCTATAAAACATCACAGATGGTGTACCTGACGAGATTTGAACTCATGACCTACTCCTTAGGAGGGAGTTGCTCTATCCAACTGAGCTACAGATACACACATACTACAGGTAAAAATAACATTTTTTTTAATTTTTGT
>CASFCG010000024.1 GCA_949293295.1 uncultured Cetobacterium sp. | reverse complement strand
CACTTTTTCATTTTAATACCACTGTTACTGGGTTTTTACAACATTTAGGTTCAAGCGGTAGAACCTCTTTAACAAAAATTTTTCATGATTTTAGAACTCCCAGTCTCCTTATAGACTGGGAACTCAAAGGATTTTTATAATGAATTTTATTTTTTTGTGAAAATTAGAAAATTCAAAAAGTTAGAAATCAATAAAATTTAATCCTGTTTTGAGCAAAAAAATTTAGAAAAAATAGATAAATTAGAGATATTTTACATTAATTTTTATTAAATTGACAAAGCGATAATTGATAAAAATATTTTTATAGATAACTATTAAGAACAGATTTTTAAAAAATATATTGAAGATATCCTATTTTGAAATTCTCTTAACTTAGTAGAGTAAAAGATTTATAAAAATGTTTTTCTTTGTGGATAATAACCAAAAACAGATTTTTATATAAAGAATGAAAGAAAATGAATTTACGAAATAACAATTTAAACCTGATTTTTTACGCGAAATAAAAATAAAATTTCAAAAAAATAGAACTTTTTAGCAG
This sequence comes from uncultured Cetobacterium sp., assembly GCA_949293295.1. Classification (GTDB taxonomy): domain Bacteria; phylum Fusobacteriota; class Fusobacteriia; order Fusobacteriales; family Fusobacteriaceae; genus Cetobacterium_A. Next base: position 94,027 of record CASFCG010000024.1, on the reverse strand, counting down.
GTTTAAGTAGATTAATAGATTCAATGGAAATTAAAATAAATTTTAATTTTTAATCTTTTGTACAAATTAAATTTTAGTAAAAAAACAACAGTTTAAAAAGCTATCAAAAGTTTTTACTTTTTATAGAATAGATTATTTTAAAATTTAGGAGGATTATATTATGAAAAAGATTTTATTTGGATTAGCAGCTATGTCAACTTTGGCTTTTTCTGCTATTAACTTAACTACACCAACTAATGAAACTAACACTTGGATGACTGGAGAGACTGGAGCAATCGCAGTTACTGGAACTATTACTTCTGCTGTTCCTCAAGTTCAATATGTTGTTTTCTCTTCTACAACTGGAACTTATGATGGAACAGGTGAAACACTAGATTTAGCTGATTTCGTTATCTCTAGAAAAGCAGTAGAAAATGTGTTCTCAGCAGAAAATCCAAAAGTCTACGTAAAAAGAGTTAACGGAGACCAAAATGGAACAGAAGAGTTATTAGATACAGATGTTGTTAAATTTAAAGTAGATGTTGAAAAAACAAGAACAGCATATAGTACAGCGTACTTTGGAGTAAATGGTGGAGTAACATATGAAGCTCTTGCTCTATTAGATGACGCAACAGCTGATGAGCTTCTAAACTCTATTAAAGATGCTATGTCAGGTGCATACAATCTATCTTTTGATAAAGCTACAGGGCAATTTAAAGGAAATTTAACTTATGCTTATAGAGTTCCAAATGGAATTAAATTTGCTTCATCTACAAATGGAGTTCTAGAAGTAACAGCATCAAAATCTAGTTACGCATCTGGAGATGCTTCAGAGGGACAAGCACCTTATATTGAAGCTGCTTTATTTGGAGGAAAACCAGTTTCATCAACTCTTAGAATATTAGTAACTGTTAACGCTTAATTTAAAAAACTATTAAAGCTATCTGCTTTAATAGTTTTTTTCTAATAAAGTTAAATGTTTATTTACCGAGTTAATTTTCAAATTTATCTAATAATCTTATATTTAACAAATTACAAATTTTGTATTTTTTTCTAATAAAAACAGAATTTCTCTTATAAATATAATTTAAACTGTTATTTTAATATTTTATCAGATTTTATTACAATTATAAAAAACTAACAAAATACTAAAAATATTTTGCTAGTTTTTATCAATCCATACTCCTACAAATATTTTTTTACTAATTTATACATACACTCTACACTCATATTATTTTCATCTAAAAGCTTCTCAGGGTCAAAATTGTCATAAAACTCTTTTTCCAATCCCAGATTTATTACATCAATATTTTTATTTCCTAGATAACTTGCAATATTGACTCCATATCCTTGATATTTCGCACCATCCTCCAATGTTATAACAAGTTTATGCTCATCCTCTATCCTATCTAAATACTCTTTATCTATTCCACTCAAATATACAGGATTTATAATTGTTATCTCAATATTATCTTTCTCCTTAACTAAATCATATAGTTTTTTAGCTCTTTCCATTAAGTTACCAATAGCAATTATCGCCACTTTAGAACCTTTTTTCACCACTTTAAATCTATTTAATTTTGAATAATCTGTCTCATCTTTAATCCCTGTTGCTGGTAGATTAAATTGTGCTCGTATTGCAACAGGATTTTTTCTCTGTGTTGTGGCGTAATTGAACATTGCTTGATACTCCTCTTGAGTAGTTGGAGCTAAATACACAAAATTTGGTATATGCCCTATCATTTGTATATCCCACAGTGCAACATGAGTTTTACTGTTCAGACCATTAACTCCAGCTCCAAGAAGTACTATTGTAGCAGGATTATTATTTAACGCCACATCATGATTTAACTGGTCATATGTTCGCTGAAAAAATGTTGCCCAAGTGGAAACAACTGGATTAATACCATTTTTAGCTGCTCCACTGCTCATAGCAACTGCCGTTTCTTCTGCTATTCCAACATCTACAAACTGCTCTTTATACTTTTCTCTCACATCTGGATGAAATCCTATAGACATTGGAACTCCTGCATTTAATATTAATCCTTGTGGGTTATTATCTAAATAATCAAAAAAGGATTTTTCAATAAAATTTATTGTTGGTTTAATATCCCTCTCTCCATTTTTCTCATTATAAGGAGCACCCGCATGCCATCTTTCAGGGTCTTTCTCCATAAAATCAATTCCTTTTCCCTTTGTAGTATTAATATGAACTATAATTGGCTTCTTAGTATCTTTTACTTTCTCAAAAATCTCTATCAATTTTTTAATATCATGTCCCTCATCAAGATATACATATTCTAATCCAAAAGCAGTAAAAATATTATTGCCACTGACACCTTTACTTTCTCTTAAATCTTTAAGTGATTTATACAATCCACCATGATTTGGAGCTATACTGTATTTATTATCATTTACAACAATAATTAAATTTTTCTCATACTCTCCTGCATAATCAATAGCTTCTAGTGCTTGTCCTCCTGATAAACTTCCATCCCCAATGACTGCAATTATATTTTCTTTTTCCCCTTTCAAATCTCGAGCTTTTGCCATTCCCAAAGCTAATGAAACACTTGTTGAAGTGTGCCCAATATTAAAAAAATCATGTTCAGACTCCAAAGGGTCTGTATAACCAGAAGTGTATGAAAACTTGTCTTCATTTAAAAAACCCTCTTTTCTTCCAGTAATAATTTTATGAGGATATGACTGATGTGAAACATCCCATATGATTTTATCTATTGGAGAGTTAAAAACATAGTGAAGAGCTATTGACATCTCGACAACTGCCAAATTTGGTCCAGTATGTCCTCCAATTCTACTTGTTCTATATACAATAGCTTCTCTTATCTCTTGAGCTAAAATATTTAGCTCATCTGTTGTTAATTTTTTTAAATCCTGCGGACTCATAATTTTTTCTAACACCTTATTCTACCTCCATCATCTCTTGATATAATTTTTCTTTATATTTTATAAAATTTAAACACTCTTTTAGCTCTTCAATCTGTTTAATTATATCATTTTTTTGATTTAAAATAATCTCATATCTTTTTTCAATAGAATCATTTCCAATTTTACATAAATCAACATACTCTTTTATTTTTACTAAAGACATTCCAGTTTTTTTTAAACAAAAAATAACCTTGATAAACTCCAAATTCTCTTCTGTAAAATAACGTTTATTATTCTTTTTTTTAATCTTTGGAATTATTCCAACAGTTTCATAATAACGTATCTTAGACGGATTTATTCCAAACATTTTACTAATATCTGATATCGAATAGTGTTTCATAAGCACCTCCAAATCAATTTTATCACTTAAAGTTAACTTTAAGTCAAGTAATTTTATCAAAAAATAGCAGTATCTCTACTGCTACCTTTTATTGAAAACTTTTCAGATTTTCCATTAATTTATTATACTTATCTTGAAACTCTTTTTGAATTCTTTGCTCTCTCTCTAATATATGAGCTGGAGCTTTTGAGGTAAATCTTTCATCTGATAACTTAGCATTAACCTTATCTAGCTCTTTTTTTACTTTTTCAATTTGTTCCTGAATCTTCTTAATCTCTACCTCTGTATTTAGAAGCCCTGTTAAAATCATATATACTTCTGAATTTCCATTTACTCTAAATCCACTCTGTTCAGGAGAAGCAACATCCGCTCCCACTGTCAACCTCTCTATTTTTGCTAGTTTAGTTATAAACAGCTCATTTTCTTTCAACGTTTTTAACTCCATAGAATCAGAAGTTCTAATTACAACTTTAGCTTCTTTCGCTGGTGAAATCCCTCTTTCCGCTCTAATATTTCTAAGAGCTGATATCAATCCCTGAATATACTCAAATGCCTTTTCATCCTCATCATTTATTAAAGTTTCATCACAAGTTGGATATTTTGAAAGCATTATTGTTTCCCCTTCAGTCTTAACTTTTTGCCAAATCTCCTCTGTTATAAACGGCATAAATGGATGTAATAACTTCAAGCTCTTTTCTAAAACAGTTGACAATACATATTGTGCTGTTCTTCTTGAATTTTCATTGCTTTCCTCTTTATTATACAGCCTAACCTTTGCTAGTTCTACATACCAATCACAGAAATCTCCTCTAATAAACTCATAAATTGATTTTGCAGCCTCATCAAGTTGGAATTTTTCTAATTTTTCTGCAACCTCTTTAGAAGTTTTATTTAATCTAGAGAATATCCACCTATCAACCAATTCATACTCCGCTCTTCCCTCATTAAAAGAAGTTATTTCAAAATCTTCTAAATTCATCAAAACAAATCTTGAAACATTCCAAATTTTATTCGCAAAATTTCTTCCCATCTCTATTAGTTTTTCTGAAAAATGTACATCTTGACCTTGAGAAGTATTGTATAACATCGTGAATCTTATTGCATCCGCTCCATATTCTTGTATTAAATTTAAAGGGTCTGGCGAATTTCCTAAAGACTTAGACATCTTTCTTCCTATCTCATCTCTCACAATTCCATGTAAAAACACATTGTTGAATGGAATTTCATCCATCGCATACAATCCAAACATTATCATCCTAGCAACCCAGAAAAACAGTATATCTGCTCCCGTTACTAATGTAGAAGTTGGATAGAATTTAGATAACTCCTTTGTTTTTTCTGGCCAACCCATTGTCGAAAACGGCCACAATGCTGATGAAAACCATGTATCTAAAACATCTGTTTCTTGAATTAATTCAACCTCTTTTCCATAATATATTTTTGCTTTTTCCAACGCCTCTTTTTCAGATTTAGCAACAAAAATATAATTATCTGGTCCATACCAAGCTGGTATCCTATGACCCCACCATATCTGTCTTGAAATACACCAATCTCTTATATTTTCAAGCCAATTATAGTAGACTTTCTCCCATCTCTTTGGCATTATTTTTATTTTTCCAGTTCTAACAACTTCTAAAGCTCTTTTTGCAAGAGGCTCCATTTTTACAAACCACTGCTTCGAAACCCTAGGTTCTACAACTGTACTACATCTATAACATCCTCCAACATTGTGTGAATGAGTTTCAACTTTTATTAGACACCCTTTCTGCTCTAAGTCGAAAATAATTTTTTTTCTAGCTTCAAATCTATCCAATCCGCTATATTCCTTATATTCCTCTACTACCTTTCCATCTGGAGTCATCATATTTATAACTGGAAGATTATGTTTCTGTCCTAAAGCAAAATCATTTGGGTCATGAGCCGGAGTTATTTTCAATCCACCTGTTCCAAACTCCATATCGACATACTCATCACCAATAACTGGAATCTCTCTCCCAACAATAGGTAAAATAACACTTTTTCCAATTAAATGAGAATATCTGTTATCATTTGGATTTACTGCAACAGCCACATCTGCAAGCATCGTTTCTGGTCTAGTCGTTGCAATTATTAAAAACTCGTCAGAATCTTTAATTTGATATTTTATGTGCCATAGCGAACCCGACTTTTCCTCATGTTCAACTTCATCATCAGCAAGAGCAGTCCCACATCTTGGGCACCAATTTACTATATATTCTCCTTGATAAATCAAACTATCATTATACAACTTAACAAATATCTCTCTTACCGCATCAGACAATCCCTCATCCATCGTAAATCTTTCTCTATCCCAATCTAACGAAGCACCAATTTTTCTTAATTGAGTAGTTATGACACTTCCGTATTTCTCTTTCCACTCCCAAACTCTTTTGATAAATTCATCTCTTCCGATATCCTCTTTTGTTAAACCTTCATCAGCCAATTTTCTTTCAACTTTGTTCTGTGTCGCTATCCCTGCATGGTCCGTTCCTGGCATCCAAAGTGTATTATATCCACTCATCCTCTTATATCTTATTAAAACATCCTGAATACTATTATCTAAAATATGTCCCATATGAAGAATTCCAGTTACATTTGGCGGTGGAATAACTATTGAATAGCTATTTTTATTATCATCTAAAGTCGCGGCAAAAAATTTGGAATCCTCCCAAAATTTATACCACTTTTCTTCTATCTCTAAAGGAGAGTAGGTTGTTGCTAACTCTTTCATTTTTTCTTTCCTCCTATACCTCTATCTTTAAACACTCTTCTAAATAGTTTAATATCTCTTCTTTTCCGCTATTATTTAGAGAGGAATGAAAAAATACATCTTCATTCCTAAATTCTAACTTTGTCCTTATCTCTTTTAAAGCCTTAAATTTCTCATTATTCGAAACTTTATCAATCTTTGTAAAAATTATTTTAAACGGCGTTCCAAAATGCTCCAACCAATTTAACATATCTAAATCCTCGTTACTCGGAACTCTTCTTATATCTAACAACACAAAAACCAGTTTTTTTCTAGAGCTCATCAAGTACCTCTCCATTGTTTTACCCCATTCCTTTTTCATCTCTTTAGGAACCTTTGCAAATCCATAGCCCGGCAAATCTACAAAATAAAACTCTTTATTTATCAGAAAATAATTTATTAATTGCGTTCTTCCAGGTGTTTTACTCGTTTTAGCCAACTTATTTCTTCCTGTTAAACTATTAATCAGAGAGGATTTTCCCACATTTGACCTTCCTACAAAAGCAAATTCAATTTTCCCCAATTCTTCTGGATAATCCTTTTCAAAAACAGATGATTTTATAAAATCAGCTTGTTTTATTCTCATATTTTACCTCTTTTCATTAGTTTTCAAATACTAACTTTTCAACATCATCATAAATCTCTGCAAAATGAATTGTTATTTTTTCTCTTACCTCTTCTGGAATCTCCGCTGCATCTGCTTTATTCTCTTTTGGAAGAATCAGATTAGTAATCCCGCTTCTATGTGCTCCAATAACTTTCTCTTTTATTCCACCAACAGCTAAGACATCTCCTGTTATCGTTATCTCTCCAGTCATTGCAAAGTCTTGTTTTACCTTTTTCTGTGTTAATACTGATAAAATTGTTGTTGTGATGGCTGTTCCTGCGGATGGTCCATCTTTTGGAGTCGCTCCATCTGGAAAATGAAGATGGACATCTTTAGTTTCGAAAATTTTAGAATCTATTTTATATTTTTCTAAATTTGATTTTAAATAGGTAAAAGCGACCATTGCTGATTCTTTCATCACATTTCCTAGAGTTCCTGTAAGCTGTAAATTTCCTTTTCCTGGAATTAAAACTCCTTGTACATCCAAAGTCATCCCACCCACAGAGGTCCAAGCCATTCCATTCACAACTCCTATCTTAGCTTTTCCTTTTTTTGTCTTTTCTGGTCTAAATTTAGGAATCCCTAAATATGTTTCAAGATTCTTAGTTGATATTGTTACAGACTCCTTCTCATTTTCTAATACATTCCTTGCGACCTTTTTAAATATCGTAGAAATCTCTCTTTTTAAATTTCTGACACCTGCTTCTCTTGTATACTCATTTATAATTTTCAAAATAGTTTTATCAGAAATAGTTATTTTATATTTTTCCAGTCCAGCTTCTTTTTTAGCCTCTTTTATCAGATATTTATTTGCTATATGCAATTTTTCAAACTCTGTATATGATGACAATGTTATTATATCCATTCTATCTCTTAAAGGAGCTGGAATCGTTCTCAAATCATTGGCTGTAGCAATGAAAAACACTTTTGATAAATCAAACGGCATATCCAAATAATGGTCTTCAAAGTGTTTATTTTGTTCTGGATCTAACACTTCCAACATTGCAGAAGCTGGGTCTCCTTTAAAATCACTTGACATTTTATCTATTTCATCCAACAGAATCAGTGGATTTAAACTTCCAGCTGATTTTATAGCTTTTATAATTTTTCCTGGCATTGAACCGATATAAGTTCTTCTGTGTCCTCTTATTTCAGCTTCATCTCTAACCCCGCCTAATGAAATTCTGACAAATTTTCTTCCTAATGCCTCTGCTACTGATTTAGCTAAAGAGGTTTTTCCCACTCCTGGCGGTCCAGCTAAACACAAAATAGTTCCTTTTAGATTTGGATTTAGTTTTTTCACTGCTAAATAATCTAATATCTTTTCTTTTACCTCTTTTAATCCGTAATGCTCTTTCTCTAGAACAGTATGAGCTTTCTTTAAATCAACTTTCTCTTTAGAATATTTCCCCCATGGAAGCTCCAATATAGTCTCTATGTAACTTCTCAATACTGTCGCTTCCGCCGAAAAAGACATCATTTTGGAAAGTTTTTTCATCTCATTATCAATTTTTTGTTTTACATCCTTTGGAAGCTTAGTTTTCTTTATTTTTTCGTATAAATCATCTAGTTCTTCATCACCACCTCCATTTTTTCCAAGCTCCTCTTTTAATGTGTTTATTTTTTCCTTTATGAAATAATTCTTTTGACTTTCATTTATTTTATCCTTTACCTTCTGGTCGACTTTTTGCTCCAACTCAGCAATCTCAATCTCATTTGATAACACCTCTAAAAGTTTAAACCCTCTTTCACTAATATCTAATGTTTCCAAAAGATTTATCTTCACAATCTCATCTGTATTGATATTAAAAGCTATACAATCAAAAACCTTTTCAATCTTTTTGTAATTTTTTAGTTTGATTATAATATCTGCATTTATCTGATTTGTTAAAGTACAATATCTTTCATATAAAGATATTGCTCGTTTTTTTAAAGCTACTAATTCAGGTGTTCTTTGCTCCTCTGAAGTGATAACTCTATATTCTGAATAAATAACTCCATCTACCTCATATATATCATCTATTAAAACTCTATTTTCAACATCTATCAAAACTTTTAAATTATTATTTGGTAGTGAAATAGATTGAATTACTGTTGCTATTACACCTATCTTATACACTCCATTAGGTAGATTTGGATTTTCTTCCAATGAATTTTTCTGAGAACTTAAAATCAACCTGTTATTTGTCTTCAATGCTTCATCTAAAGTTTTTATACTTTTTTCTCTACCAACATAGATAGGAGACACGTTACTTGGAAAAAGTACTAAATCTCTAGTAGGCAAAAAAGGTAATCTATTCATAATCTCTCACTCCTTAACGTTCTATCTTTATTTCACTTGGATTTTGTAATGCCTCTTTCGTTACAGTTATTTTTTTAATTGTTCTATCTGATGGCGTCTCGTACATTAAATCCATCATTAGATTTTCAATTATAGACCTCAAACCTCTAGCTCCTATCTTTCTTTTTAGAGCTAAAGTTGCAATCTCATCCAATGCCTCATCTTCAAATTCTAATTCAACATCTTCCATCTCAAAAAACTTTTTATACTGCTTTGTAATTGCATTTTTTGGCTCTTTCAAAATTTTCACAAGAGCCTCTTTATCTAACATAGATAAAGTTGAAACAATTGGTAGTCTTCCTATTAATTCTGGTATTATTCCTTGTTTAACTAAATCTTCTGGTAAAACTTTCGATAAGTTTTCATCATCATTTAATTCAACACTATCCGACCCAAAACCTAATGTCTTTTTATTAGTTCTCGATTTTATAACCTTTTCTAATCCCTCAAAAGCTCCTCCAACAATAAAAAGTATGTTTGTTGTATCAATCTCTATTAACTCTTGATTCGGATGTTTTCTTCCACCTTGTGGTGGAACTTGGGACTTTGTCCCCTCGATTATTTTCAATAGGGATTGCTGTACCCCCTCTCCTGAAACATCTCTCGTTATAGACATATTTTCTGATTTCCTTGCTATTTTATCTATTTCATCAATATATATTATACCTCTTTCTGCGGCTTCTACATCATAATCAGCCGCTTGTAGCAATCTTACCAACACATTTTCAACATCATCCCCAACATATCCTGCTTCCGTTAGAGTTGTTGCATCCGCAATAGCAAAAGGAACATGCAAAGCTCTTGCTAGTGTCTGAGCTAGTAAAGTTTTTCCGGAGCCTGTTGGTCCTATTAATAATACATTTGATTTTTGAATCTCCACATCTTTATTCCCTCTATCACGATGCATTATTCTTTTATAATGATTATAGACTGAAACTGCCAAAACTTTTTTGGCATCATTTTGTCCAATAACATATTCATCCAATCTAGCTTTTATCTCTTTTGGTGTTGGAATCTCCAATTTTTCTAAATTACTCTCAAACTCTTTCTCACTTCTTTTAATCTCGTACTCTCCCAACAACTCGCTACAAGTGTCTATACACTCATCACATATGTACGCCCCATCTATCCCTGAAAAAAGCTTTTCGACCTCATGCTGTCCTCTTCCACAAAATGAACAATGCTTACCTGACATTTTTACCTCCCTATTTCCTATCTTTTAAATACGCAATCTATCAATCCAAAATCTTTCGCTTCTTCAGCTGTCATAAAATTATCTCTTTCTGTCGCTTCAATAATCTCCTCAATAGTTTTTTCCGTGTTTTTGCTTAGAATTTTAGATGTTAGCTCTTTCATTCTTAATATCTCTTTTGCCTGTATCTCAATGTCCGTTGCCTGACCTCTTGCTCCTCCCAAAGGTTGATGTATCATAACTCTCGCATTTTCAAGTGCATATCTTTTTCCTTTTGTTCCAGCAGATAAAAGTAATGCTCCCATACTAGCTGCTTGTCCTATACATACTGTCTGTATATCTGGCTTCACATAATTCATCGTATCATATATTGCCATTCCCGATGTTATTACACCTCCCGGACTATTTATATACATTATTATATCTTTATTTGGGTCCTCTGCCTCCAAAAATAGAAGCTGTGCTACAATAGCATTTGCCACTTGGTCATCTATTTCACTTCCTAAAAATATAATTCTATCTTTCAAAAGTCTCGAATAGATATCATAAACTCTTTCTCCTTTTCCTGTATTCTCTATAACTGTCGGATTATACATTTTACTCCTCCTTTGAAACTGTTTTTATATCAAAACTAAATACCCAAACTTGTAGTTTTTAGATATCTAGTTTTGACATAAAAGTGTGTTTGAGTAGGGAATTTACCCTACTCAAAACCTCTATTTTGCATTGTTTACAACTATTTCTGCAGCTTTTTCAGCTCTCAATTCGTTTTCTAAACTTGCCTTGAAATTATCGAAGTTTCCAGCTTTTATTAACTCCTGTCTTAATTGTTCTTTCGTCATTCTGTACATATTAGCAACATCTTCCATCTTTTTCTCTAGTTCTTCATTTGAAATCTCTACTTTTTCAAGCTTTGCAATCTCTGCTAAAATTAAATCAATCTGTACTTTATTATGAGCCATTGGAGCTATTTGATTGAACATCATCTCTCTAGTCATCCCAGTCATCTTAAAGTATTGCTCTAAATTCATTCCTTGCATTGCTAATTGTTGTTCCATATCTGCCATTCTGTTTTCTATCTCTCTTACTACCATTGAACTAGGAATTTCCATTTTTGAGTTTGCCACAACCTGTTGAAGAAGTTTTCCTATAAACATATTTTTTATTCTAGCTTCTTCTCTATTTTTTATATTTTCTGTTATTTTCGTCTTTAAATCTACTACCGATTCAAATCCTACCTCTTTTGCTAATTCATCATTTAATTCAGGTTTTGCAAATTTTTTTATTGAATTAATTTTTACTTTAAATACTGCTGGTTTTCCAGCTAACTCTTTAACATGATACTCCGCTGGGAATGTAACATTTACCTCTCCTTCTTGTCCAGTTGTATATCCAACTAATTGCTCCTCAAAACTGTCTATAAATGATTTAGTTCCCAGTTTTAATTGATATGAGTTTGACTTTCCTCCTTCAAAAGCAACTCCATCAACAAAACCTTCAAAAGCAAGGTCAACAACGTCTCCCATCTCAGCTTTATATCCCTCTGTTGTATCCTCCAACTTTGCTTTACTTGACAAAAGATTATCAATCTCTTTATTTAAAATCTCATCACTCATCTCAAAAGTTTCTCTTTCAGCTGTTAATCCTTTATACTCTCCTAAAGTTACTTCTGGATATAAATCAACTTTAAAATCCATTTCGAATCCGTTTTCCATTTTCGTTACAACATTATATATACTACTTACTGGCTTTATTTTTTCTTCTCCAACTATTTTATCAAATTTTTCTTTTAAAATCTCTCTTACAACTCCATCTACAACTCTATCTTTAAATGCAACTTCAACTTTATCTAATGGCGCATTTCCTTTTCTAAATCCTGGAATCTCTACAACTTTAGAAAGTTCTGTTACTATTTTGGACTTTATAGGAGCTAACTCCTCTTTAGTTAAAGATATTTTAATCTCTGCTACTGAATGCTCAGCTTTTTTTAATTCATGTGTCATTGTTTTCCTCCTTAAATTCTCTAAATTTATATAATACCCTTTACCATCTATTTTATTGGCTTAAGGTCTTTTAAACGTATCTGATGTTGTTCTCTAAACTCCTCATCCCAACTTCTTTCTGGAGAATAGACTATATTATAACTCTTAGCATTTTTGATATCCAATTTATGCGATAGATCAAATGCAACTACTGGATATTTTTTTCCACTTTTTATTAAATAACCAGTAAAATGCCTATCTTCAACACCAAAATAATTTATATCCACAATTTCTACGTTATAATCCAAAAAATGGGGTGCTCTATTTTCTACACCAAAAGGTGTCAATCTATCTAAATCTAGTATAGCATCTCCTGTTATCTGTTCTATACTCAATTGCATATCAATCTCTAGAGTTGCTGTTTTGTTAACTACTTCTCTCACTTCTTTTATATTTTCATCAAAACTATCTTTTATCTCTGCTAATCTACTCTCACTCGCTATGAACCCTGCCGCCAAATCATGTCCACCAAATCTGATTAGTTTATCCTCAACTTTCTCTAAAATCTCAAATATATTGACTGTTGGAACACTTCGACATGAGGCTTTAGCAATCCCATCTTTTAATGTTATCATTACTATTGGCATATTATACTTACTGCTTAAACGCGAGGCAACAACACCTATAATACCAGGATGCCATTTATCAGAAGCTACAAATCCATATTTTAAATTTGCTTGTTTATCTTTTAGTATCATTCTATTCGCTTCTTCATAAATAGTACGTTCTAGCTCTCTTCTTTTTCTGTTTGATTTTTTCATCTCCTCAATAATATTATAGATTTCAAATTCATCAAACTTTACGAAAAAATCTGCTCCTAATCTTGAGTTTCCCAATCTTCCCAATGAATTTATCAAAGGAGAAACAAAATAACTAATATCCGTGGTCGTAACCTCTTTCCTATGAAGCTTCAAATATCTCATTAAATAAACTAACCCTTTTACCTTAGTTTTTTTTAAAGTTTCAAGCCCTCTTTTTATAATAATTCTATTCTCATCAATCATAGGAACCACATCCGCTACCGTTCCAATCATCACTATATCCATATATGCATATAATTTATGCATATTTTCATTTAATTTCATATAAACAGCTTGAGCCACTTTTAAAGCTACTCCAGCTCCTGACAAATATTTGAATTGATATTTTTCACTTAACTTAGGATTTATTGATAAAACTCCCTCATCAACTCTTTCTTTCACCGATTTATGATGGTCTGTTACAATTATATCTATTCCTAAATTTCGAGCATACTCCACATCCTCTTTAGAATTTACTCCTGTATCTACGGTAATAATCAACTTTCCAGAAGCCTTTTTTATGATATCTATTGTCTTTTTATCTACACCATATCCTTCGTCCATTCTACTTGGAATATAATACTCTGTATCTATTCCAATCTGTCTAAATACTAAAACTAGAAACATTGTAGCTGTTATCCCATCCACATCATAGTCGCCATAGATAAAAACTTTCTCTTTCCTTTTTCGAGCATTTATAATTCTTTTTACTACCTCTTCCATCATCTCAAACTCAAATGGATTTCTAAAATTTGAAATATCAGGATTTAAAAACTCTTCTCTCTTTTTTCTGTTAAAAAGTCCTTTCTTAATAAGTATTGTTGTCAAAAGTTTAGAAGTTCCCCACTTTTTTATCTTTTCTTTCAAAAGAGGCTTTGAAACTCTCTCATACACCCATTCCATAACACTATCCTTTTAAACTATCGAGAAGTTTTGTTATTTTTATTGCGTGCTCAATACTATCATCCAGTTTTACTCTAACCTCTGGAATATATCTCAAAGAAACCTCTTCCGATATTATTTTTCTTAAAAAACCTCTAACTTCATTTAATCCAGATAGCACTTCATCCCTATTATATTTCTCTCCTGCTATGGGCATTACACTAAAAGAGATATCTACGAATTTTAAATCTTCAGTAACTTTTGTATCAGTTATAGATAGAATAACTTTATTTAATTTTGGATTTTTAATCTCTTCTAAAATCGCTTTAGAGACAACTTTTGAAATCTCTTTCTCTATTACTGCTCTTCTCTTTTTATTCATAAAAAATCACCTACTTTAAACTTCTTTTTATCTCTACAATATCGAACGCCTCTACAATATCTCCCTCTTTTATATCATTAAAATTCTCTATTCCTAAACCACATTCTTGTCCAGCAACAACCTCTTTTGCATCATCCTTAAACCTTTTTAATGTACTCAGTTTTCCTTCATAAACGACAATACCATCTCTCAAAATTCTAATGTTTGAGTCTCTTTTTACTTTCCCATCAACAACTATACAACCTGCAACATTTCCAACTTTTGAAACTTTGAATATCTTTTTAATTTCAATTCTTCCTAAATAACTTTCCTTAAACTCTGGGTCTAACATTCCTGTCAACGCTTTCTCGATATCCTCTGTTATGTGATATATAATATTTGACGTTCTAATCTCTATATTGTTTAACTCAGCTTCTTTTAAAGCATTTGTCGTAGGTCTAACATTAAAACCTATGATAATGGCATTTGATGCTTCTGCTAATTTTACATCACTCTCTGTTATGGCTCCTGAAGCTGCTTGAATAATATTTACAACAACTTCACTCGTTGATAATTTCAATAACGAATCTCTTAAAGCTTCCACAGAACCTCTTGAATCAGCTCTCAAAATCAGATTAAGTTCTTTTACATTTGCATTGTCCATGTGTTGTGATAATGTTTCTAAAGATATTGTTTTTCTACTTACTTCCGCAATTTTTCTCTCTTTTGTAACCTCTTCCACTATTCTTTTTGCATGTTGTTCATTTTGAATTACATAGAAAGTGTCCCCTGCTGATGGAACATCATTAAAACCTATAATCTCTATTGGTTGTGAAACAGAAGCTGAATCAACTTTTTTTCCATTGTCATTTATCATTGCTCTAACTTTTCCCATTGACTCTCCAGCTACTATAACCTCTCCTACCTTTAAAGTTCCCTCTTGAATAAGAACATCAGCTATCGGTCCAACTTTAGGGTCTAACCTGGACTCCAACACAACCCCTTTTGCTCTTTTCTTAAAGTTTGCTTTCAACTCTAAAATCTCCGCTGTTATAAGTATTGTGTCTAATAAAGAATCTAGATTCATTTTAGCTTTTGCTGATACCTCTACAAACTCAGTATCTCCTCCCCATTCAACAGATACAACTCCATGCTCCATTAACTCCTGTTTTACTCTCATAGGATTGGCTTCCGGTTTATCTATCTTGTTGATTGCGACAATAATAGGAACTTTCGCCGCTTTTGCGTGTGATAATGCCTCTATTGTCTGTGGCATAACACCGTCATCTGCTGCTACCACAAGAATCGCAATATCCGTTACTTGTGCCCCTCTCGCTCTCATATCTGTGAAAGCCTCATGCCCTGGAGTGTCCACAAAAGTTATTTTTTTATCTCCCTTTGTTATCTGATAAGCCCCTATTTTCTGAGTTATCCCTCCAGCCTCTCCTAAAGCAACTGAAGTTGTTCTTATAGCGTCCAATAAAGATGTTTTCCCATGGTCAACATGCCCCATTATAGTTATAACTGGAGCTCTTCCTACTAACTCATATTCCTTATCCTCTATCTCCAGTGCAAATTTATCTCCGAAGTTTAGTTCAATCTCTTCCTCTTGCTCAATCAAAGCATCATAATCAACAGCTAACTCTTCAGCTAACTCGAAAGGAATCACGCTATTTATTGTTAACATCTGCCCTTTTAAAAACAGTTTTTTTATAAGTTCTGAACTTCCTATTCCAAGTTTATCTGCAAACTCTCCGAGAGTTATCTCACCTCTTATTTTTATCATTTTCATTCCATCTTCTTCTATAACCTCAGAACCTTGCTCCACTTTCTTTACAACAAAGTCCGCTCTTCTTCCTTTTTTCTTTTTTCTATTCTTTCCTTCCTCATTCACTCCTTCATCTAAAGCGAAACTTTTTTTCTTAGTGTTCTTTTTTAATTTTTTTCCTTTTTCTTCTTCCATATAGTCATCTATCTCATTAAAATCTATATTTTTTTTCATACTTCCTGACCTCCCTGTATTTTTATTCAATCATTCCTTTAGCAATCTTTTTATTTGTTACGGCAACTACATTAATTTCACTCTTATTAAATATCTCTCCTAACTCTTTTTTCATTCCATAGTGAACATATGGAATCCCTCTTTCTTTAGCTAAAGTTATTATTTTTTTATCGTTTTTTTCACTTATATCTTCAGCGAGAATTAAAAAGTGTGTATGCTCAATCTCATTTATAACTAAATTAATTCCAAATGTCAAAAACTCAGAACCTTTCATTGCTTTCAATATTTTTAAATAGTTTTTATTCTCAGTTTTTAACATATTTAACATTGAAATTAAATCTTCAGTTGGAAGATTTATTTTCCTATTTTTAGAGACTCTTTTTATACACTCATGTGTTTTACAAATATAAACTGCCCTTGTCTGTGCTATCTGCTTTTTATCAAATCTATATCTACTCTCATCAAGTTTTGCTATCCTAAATAACTCTTTTTTCTCTCTTTTTTCTCTACATACAATACATGTTCTTTCTGTCATACTATTCCTCTATCTCATCTGCAATCTCTTTCATCTCGTCCAAAGTTTTAATATCAACTCTGATTCCCGTTAACTTAGCCGCAAGTCTAGCATTTTGTCCATTTTTACCAATTGCTAATGAAAGCTGTGAATTATCCACAAAAACCCTAGCTGTTTCATTATCCTCTAATATTTCAACTCTCTCTACTTTAGCGGGACTAAGCACTGCTGATACAAACTCCTCCATATTCTCTTTCCACACAACAATATCAATCTTTTCTCCATTCAACTCATCTACTATATTTTTTATTCTTAGACCTTTCTGACCAATACATGCCCCAACAGTATCTATATTTTCATCTGGAGAATAAACAGCAACTTTTGCCCTTGACCCTGCCTCTCTAGCTACAGATTTTATCTCTATCATACCGCTTGAAATCTCCGGAATCTCCAATTCAAATAGTTTTCTAAGTAATCCATCATTTTTTCTTGAAATAACTATTTTAGGAAATTTATTTGTTTTTTCGACCTCTGCCACATAAACTTTTATTCTCTCTCCAACTCTATATATATCAGAATATGATTGCTCCACCACTGGAAGAATAGTTTCTATCCCATCAAACTCTATATAAACATTTTTTCTTTCATCAATTCTTCTTATTATACCATTTATAATATCATGTTCTCTAGCCTTAAATCTATCATAAATATACTGTCTTTCAGCCTCTCTAACTTTCTGAATAACAATCTGCTTTCCATTTTGAATTGCATTTCTTCTAAATTCCTCACAATTTACTTCTAACTTTACCATATCTCCTATTTTAGCTTTTTTGTATCCACTCTCAATAGCATCCTCTAAAGATATTTCTAAAGCAGCGTCATAAAGGTCCTTATCCGCCACAACTTTTTTTATTTCAAAAATCTTAACCTCTCCGGTTGCTCGATTGATTACAACTTCTACACTCTCTTCATCCCCATAGTGTTTTTTATACGCAGCAAGCATAGCCTGTTCTACAGCTTCTAACATGCTTTCTTTATTAATTCCTTTTTCTTTTTCAAGTTGCTCTAATGCTTCTAAAAAAGCTTTTCCATCTCTATTTTTCATTTCTTCCTCCTCTTTTAAAAATCTGTAAAATCAAAAACTATATTGGCTTTTTTTATCTCATTAAAAGGTATCTCTATCTCATCTGCATCCACTCTTAAATATATTTTATTATCCTCAAATCTCTGTAAAACTCCTTCATAAGTTCTTTTATCATTAATTTTATGCTTAAGCATAACTCTTATTTTTTCGCCATTAAATCTAATATAATCAGCCTCTTTTTTTAATGGACGCTCAACACCAGGAGATGAAACTTCTAAAAAGAATTTATGTGGTATTAATCTATCTACAGCTTCATCAATATCTCCACTTAAGTTACCACAATCCTCTAATGTTATATCTGCATCTTGTTTCTCTATAAATACACGCAAATATAAATATCCTCCCTCTTGAACATATTCAACATCTACAATATCCAGTCCTCTCTTTTCAGCGGCCGGAATAACTATCTCTTCCACTTTTTTTAGAGTCTCTTCCATCTCTTTTTTATCTAGTTTCAACATTTTATTCACCTCTTTTCTATCTTAAAGTAGTATAAAGAAAGAGTGGGACCCTCCCACTCTTCCTACACTATGTTAAAAATTTCACCTTAATCATATCATAATATTTTAAAAAAATCAATCTAAAAAATTAAAGATATATAAACTTAGTAAAATAAAATTTTAATCTCCTCTTCAAAATCTTTTTTATTTTAGCTTTAACTATTTCAAATACAATTTTTTATAAATCAAAGGAAGAAAAATACCTCCAGATAAAAAATTTCCTATCGTAACTGCTAAAAAATGAATAGCTATTTCAGAGAACGAATAAGCTGACGTAAAAAGTATTTTTCCAATACTTACATAATACATATTCGCTACAATATGTTGAAATCCACTAAGTATAAATAGCATAATTGGGAACCAAATAGCTAAAATTTTTCCTGATAACTGCTTAGAAGCAAGTGAAAACCATACAGCTAAAGCTACAAGAATATTACATAAAAAACCACTGGCTACAGCAGTAAGAAAGTTTAAATGAACTTTATGAACTGCGACATTAATAACATATTGTGAAAAATTTGAATCTGAAAAATTTCCAGCTAAATAAGTTACAACTGCTAAAAATATGGAACCAATTAAATTTCCAATCCAAACAGCCAGCAAATTTCTTATATAAGTTTTAACTTCAACTTTTCCCTTAGATACCGCTAAACTTCCAAGAGCATCCCCTGTAAATAAAGAACCTCCAACTAATACCACCAACATAAGCCCCGTTGGAAAAACGACAGAACCTATAAATTTTCCCATTCCTCCGCCAATAGAGAAACCAGCAATTAAATTCCCTAAGGATGAAAGAGCTATAAAAATTCCTCCCATAACTCCAAGTATAAAGGTTTTAGAAAAAGTATAATGACTTTTATTTTCACCTAAAGTAACTATCTCTTCCGCCGTCTCCTTATTGGTTAAATATAATTTCATATTATCCTCCTAACTATTTTTTATTATTCCTTTATCAATATATTTTTTTATCTCTGGATACAAACACTCCTCATATAAGACAGGAGTATATTTTTTTACCAGTTCCAAACGCTCCAAAACTTTCGAAGAGGATGGATTAAATTTTCTCCATGTATGTCCGTTTGAAGTAAAATTTTGCATACTTCCCTGAAATCTATCGCAAATATTAGCATATATAGCCTCATTTGTTTGACACTCTTCAAATTCTAACCAAAAATCAAGATACTCCTTTGCTTGCTCCTCTGGAAGTAATGAAAAAACTGTTTTTGCTGCTCTCAACTCAGCTTCATACTTATCCAATCGTTCCTCTCCAAAAGCTGGAGTGTCTCCCGCATAAATCTCTACTAAGTCATGAATCAACATAAGTTTTAAAGATTTTTCTAAATCAAGCTCCTTGATAAAATACTCTTTTAAAATAATAGCAACCATACACATATGCCAACTATGTTCTGCATCATTCTCATTTCTTTTTCCATTAACAACCAAAGATTGCCTAAAAACATCTTTTACTTTATCAATCTCAGTCAGAAAATTCATTTGTTGTTTTAATCGCTCCAAAAAACTCCCTCACTTTCTATATCTATTTTTCATTTTTTCAATATTTTTAGTTTTGGTATTTACTTTCTTACTATATTTTTTTTCTGGAAGAATCAAAGTCGACTTCACATCTGGAATATATTCCAACTCAAGCTTTTTTATATCATTATTTTTACACAATTCCTGAAAAAATAACTGATTCTTATCAGTTACAAAAAGATAAGAATATCCCTTTTCCTCAGCTCTTCCTGTTCTTCCTATTCTGTGAATATAGGTCCCAATATCCTCTGGAGAATCATAATTAAATATATGTGTAACACCTAGGACATCAAGTCCTCTTGAAACTATATCTGTTGCAACTAAAAATTGAAATTCTAAATTTCTAAAAGATTTTATAATTTTTTCTCTCTTAACTTGGGGGATATCGCTATGTATTTTTTGACATGAAAAACCACGTAGAGAAAGATTATTCTCTAATTTATCCACTCTTGCTTTCGTACGACAAAATATAATAGCTAAAAACGGATTTAATTCATTTAGCAACGAGGATAAATAATCTATTTTTCTTCTATCCGTTGTCTCAAAATAGAACTGTTCTATATTTTCCAAAGGATTACTATTTTTATCAACCTTTATAAAAATAGGATTATCTGTAATTCTATACAGTAACTTTTTTGTTTGAACATTAATTGTAGCAGAAAAACACAATGTATTTTTTTTCTTACTGAGCTTGGAAAATATAAATTCAATATCCTCTCTGAACCCCATATCAATCATCTGGTCAGCCTCATCTAGAATAACTCTCCTTATATTTGATAACTCAATCTCTCCTTTTTTTATAATATCCATCATTCTACCTGTTGTAGCTATTATAACTCTAGGTTTTGCTTTGAGTTTAGTTATTTGACTACTGATTTCACGCCCCCCATATATAGAAATTTTATGGAATTCTGCGACTATCTTATCAATCTCATTTTCAATCTGCAAAACCAACTCTCGTGTAGGAGCTAAAATCAAAGTTTGAGTATTATCATTTTGTTTCTCATAATCTTGCAGAATTGGGAGAAGATAAGCTAGTGTTTTTCCACTACCTGTTGGACTTTGAACAATCAAATCTTTTTTTTCTAAAACATATGGGATAACTTTTTCTTGAACTTCAGTTGCTTTTTTTATTCCACTCCTTAATAAAGAGTTTATTAACTTATCATCTAATTGAAACCTATTAAAATCACTCACTTGAACACCTTCTACATTTAAAATTATAGCATTGTATTATACTATTTTTTCACAAAAAGAACAAGAAGAAATTCTCTCAAAAACCAATACCCATATATGTCATAAGTCTCAAAAAAACTCAGGTTATAAACCTGAGTAACTCTCTTATTTTTTTATTCTTTCAACATATTCATTCGTTCTAGTATCAATTTTAATCCACTCATCTTGTTCAACGAATAAAGGAACTTGAATCTCAAATCCAGTATTAATTTTTGCCGGTTTCATTACTTTTCCAGAAGTATCCCCTCTCAATCCTGGTTCTGTATAAGTTATCTGTCTTTCCACAAAAGTAGGAAGCTCCACTGCAACTGGTGTAGACTCATAATAAACAACCTCCAGTTCCATTTCTTCCTCTAGATAGTTTAATGCGTCTCCCAAATCCTCCTCTTTTAATTCAATCTGTTCCCAAGTCTCTGGATTAGAAAAAACATAAAACTCACCATCTTGATACGAGTAAATAGCTTTTATCTTATCAAGTCTGATATCATCCATTTTATCATCAGCTTTGTAGATAGCATCAGAAATATTCCCATTTAATAGATTTTTCATTTTGTACTTCATAACCGCTGCATTTCTTCCAGATTTATTATATTCCGCCTTTAAAATTACATACGGCTCGTTTCCAATTTTCACTGTACTTCCTGCTCTTAACTCTTGAGCTAATTTCATAACTTACCTCCTAAAAATTTTAAAATAAAACTATTTAATTTATCTATAAGATTACAATTTTTTATTAAATAGCTGGAAAATTCAAAAGATATCTTTTTAATTGATTCAAAATTTTCAAAAAAATCATCATATCTTTCATTACCAACATCTAAATTATCATACTCTCTAAAATTATAATCTCTTAGCAGCTTTGAATGTATTTCGAATGCTTCGTTGTTAACATTTGACACTATTCTTTCATAACAGTTAATGAAACCATTTAATTTATCCATATGAGCTCTTTCATTCTGTAAATATACATTCCAAATAAAAGGTTTTCCGCTTAAGAGAGCTCGTACAAAGGAGTCTTCACCACGTACAAAATTATAGTCAACTATACTAATCAACTCTTCGTACTGTTCTTGAGTTAAAAAGGGCATTAATATAACTTCTACATTTAAATAACTCTTTGTTTTCAAAATAGCTTTTACACTACTTATGGATTTTTCTCCTAATACAAGCAGATAATGTTTCTCTTTTCTCTTTTCCAAAGCTTGGAAAAGTGGCTCAAAATTCTTAACATAACTGAAAAGCGTCCCAATTCTAACCATTTCATCCTTTTTAAAATTTGGAATATATCTGTTTAATATCTCCTCTTTTTTACTCACGGAACTTATCTTTCTCTCTAAATATAAAGAATCTATAATAACTCCACCTGATTTTTTTGAAAACCCAGGCATATAAAAATACTTTTTCAACTTACAATCTCCCAATGGAGATGGCAATAGATGAACCTCATCTACCCAACTTTCCCCAGAAAGATACTCCAAATTTATGAGTAATTTTGAATTTATCTTTGCCTTTTCTAAGTATTCATATGGAATATTACATCCAAACGCCTCTATTATAACATCTGCAGTAAAAAAAGTACACATATTTTTAATTAAATACTCAAACTCAATATACTCAATATCATCTATTCTCTGATACGAAAGGTTCTGAGCTTTATTGTTAATTTTAGTAAACTCCTCAACCCTATTTAAAAATACTCTAATTTTTAAGCTGTCCCCATAAAGCTTTTTAAACTCTTTTGCTATTCTATATGCAACACCAATATCTCCGAAATTATCTATCACTTCACAAAATATATCTAAACTATTCATCTTCATTTATTTAACCAACTTTCCAGTTCTTTTTAAATAATCTTTTTTGGCATATTTCATCCAATTAGGACGTGAAATCATTGCTCTTCCAATTGCAACTAAATCTAGCATCTGACTTTCAATCAATTTACTTGCTTGAGATTCAGTTTTTATATTTCTAACACCAATAACGGGAAGATTCACGTGTTTTTTTATCTCCACTCCTAAATAAACAACCCAATCAAATTCAAAATTTTGAGGAAGGTCAATTTTTACCTCTTGTTTTTTCTCGGGATCTGGAACACCAAATGAAACATGGAGGAGATCTATCCCAAGTTTTTCTAAATATTTAGCAACCTCTATCCCATCCTTTAATAAGGGTTCATTTCCTCCCATTCTATATCCCAAAATAAAATCATTATCAAATAAATCTCTTGTTTGTTCAATCAACTCTGTTACAAAATACATCCTTTTTTGAAAACTTCCACCATATTTATCAACTCTATTATTCCAAATTCGTGAAGCAAGTTGAGATAATAAATAGGTATGAGCCCCGTGGAGTTCCACTCCATCAAATCCTGCTTTTTTGGCTCGCTCAATAGCGACAATAAACTGATTTAAAATTTTATCTAAAACCTCTGTCTTTACTTCTGATATCTTCTCCTTAAATCCATAATGATGAATCTGTAAAAGAATGGGAATATTGTATTTTTTTCCGATATCAGCTATCTTTGATAAGCCATCTATAAAACTATCGTCCCATATCCCAAGTTGATTATCTCTTAATTTTCCATTTTTATCCACACAAGTTGCCTCCACAATAATCATTCCGACACCATTTTCAGCAATCTCTCTATACCACTCTATTAATCTCTCTGTAACATATCCATCCTTCTCAATCAATGAAAAACGTACAAGAGGTGGTAAAACAACTCTATTTTTTAGGACTTTATTCTTTATTTTCAACGGTGTAAACAGATTTATCATCTCTCCTCCTAGTAAAATTTTATCTACAAAGTTATTTTAACATAGTTTATTACTAAGATTAATAATTTTTTTAGTTATATAAAAACTTAATTATATTATGGTTGATTTTTTTATAAAATTTAAATATAATCTAATGGAAAATTGATAAATAATATAGGGGTGATTTAAGGATGGCAAAGAAAAATTTAGTTATTGTAGAATCCCCAGCCAAAGCTAAAACAATTGAAAAGATGTTAGGAAAAAACTTTCAGGTCACAGCATCTTTTGGGCATGTTAGAGATTTACCAAAAAGTAAAATCGGGGTTGATATAAAAAATAATTTTTCTCCAAGTTATTCAACTATTAGAGGAAAGGGAGATATTATAAAAAAATTAAAAGAACTATCTAAAAAAGCAGATAAAATTTACTTAGCTTCAGACCCTGATAGAGAGGGAGAAGCTATTGCGTGGCATATAGCTCAAACATTAAAGCTTGATGAAAATGCTTCCACTAGGATAGAGTTTAATGAGATTACAAAAACAGCAATAAAAGAGGCAATTTCGTCCCCAAGAAAAATCGATATAAATAGAGTTAATGCTCAACAAGCTAGACGTATCCTAGATAGATTAGTAGGGTATGAGATTAGCCCTTTACTTTGGAAAACAATCTCGTCAAATACAAGTGCAGGAAGAGTTCAATCTGTCGCTTTAAAACTAATTTGTGATTTGGAAGACAAAATAAATAACTTCAAACCTGAAAAATATTGGAGTATAAATGGAGAGTTTGGAGATGAGAAGCTTTTATTGGAGCTATACAAGGTTGATAATAAAAGATTTGAACGAATTACAGATGAAAATACAGTGAAAGATATAAAATTGACTGAAAAGAAAGAATATAATGTCATTAGTTCAAAAATATCTAAAAAATCTAAAAATCCACCTCTTCCTTTAAAAACGAGTACTTTACAACAATTAGCTTCATCATACCTAGGCTTCTCCGCTTCTAAAACAATGTCTATTGCCCAAGGATTATACGAAGGGATTGAAATACTAGGAGCACATAAAGGATTAATTACTTATATGAGAACAGATTCAACAAGAATATCGGATGAAGCTAAGAGCATGACAAAAGATTTTGTTTTAGAAAATTATGGAGAAAAATATCTAGGGAAAAATAAAACTACTAGAAAGAAAAAAGAGGAAAAGATTCAAGATGCTCACGAAGCAATAAGACCAACAGATATCTATTTAGAACCAGAAAAGATAAAAAATAGCTTAACTTCAGACCAATTTAAGCTCTACAGATTGATATGGGAAAGATTTTTAATATCACAACTAGCTTCAATGGAGTATGAGCAATTTGAAATAATTCTAGAACATGATAAATATCAGTTTAGAGGAACTTTAAACAAAATATTATTTGATGGATATTATAAAGTTTTTAAAGATGAAGATGAGCTGGCTTTAGGAGATTTTCCGGAGATTAAAGAAGGAGAGAGAAAAGTTTTAAATACTCTTAAAATTAAAGAGGATTGGACAAAACCTCCTGCTAGATTAACAGAATCATCTCTAGTAAAAAAGTTAGAAGCAGATGGAATAGGACGACCTTCAACATACGCCTCTATTATTGAAACATTGAAAAAAAGAGAATATGTAACGTTGAATGGAAAATCTTTTGTTCCTACTGAACTGGGATATGAGGTCAAAATAATATTAGAGAAAAACTTCAAGGATATAATGAATATAAAATTTACTGCTGATATGGAAAATAATTTGGATTTAATTGAAGAGGGAGAGAAAGATTGGTTAGAAATATTAAACAACTTCTATTCAAAATTAACAGAGGATTTAAAGAAATATAAAACAAAAGTGGAAGAGATTGCCAATCAAGTTGTATTATCAGATGTAAAATGTAGCTGTGGAAAAGGCTATATGATAATGAAAAATGGGCGTTTTGGTAAATACTTAGCTTGTCAAGATGAAAACTGTTCTGAAAAAATATCTCTAAAAAATATGGACATATCTTTAGAAGAAATAAAAAAAGGAAAAATCAATGTTAAAAAATTTCTAGAGAAGCAACTTGAAACGAAAAAGGGACAGTTAACAGATGTTATATCGGACAAGGGAGCTAAGTTTTTGTTAAAAAATGGACGTTTCGGAAGTTATTTAGAAAGTGAAAATTTTAAAGAGGATAACGAAAGAATTTCTTTACCTACAGAAGTAAAAAAAATGTTATTAAACAATCAAATTAAGATTGATAATGGAGTTATTAAATTAAAATCTATTTTAAATGAAATAAAAAAAGAAGAGGAAAAAATCTTGAAAAAGGCTGGAAAATGTGAAAAATGTGGAAAACCTTTTAAGGTCGGAAAAGGAAGATGGGGAAAATTTCTGGCTTGTACAGGTTATCCAGAGTGCAAAAATATAAAAAAAATTGAAAAATAAAAAATTCTTAATTGTCCATAGAAAAAATATAATGAATATTGTAAAAGTAACTTTAAGTTTTAAGATAAACTTTTAAAGGTTATTTCTAGTTCAATAACTAAAGTTCCTCCATCAATATTTATATTTTCAACGATATTCACTCCTCTATCTCTCTTGATATTTCTCATAGTCAGGAACAGAATAAAAACTCCAAATGAATTGGAACTTGATATGTCAAACTATCCTACAGGTCAGATAGCTTGATTATGATAAAATAATATCATAACTAAAATAAGAGGATGATTGCATGTATAAATCAAATAAAAAACTTAGAAAGGCTAATTGTGAAAAACAAATATTTTTAAATTACGAATTAATACTAAAGAGAATTTGGATTTTTATTTTCTATTAATCTGATAAGAATACCGGATTATTTCTAACTAATAAATTAACGTTAAAAGCATTAACGATTACTATATTAATTAGTAATGAAGGTATTAAGTGTAAGTACTTACGTAGTTTCTATTCTAAATAAATTAAAGAATGCTTTAGAGTAATATAAGAATATTTCTTTGAAATAATGAAATAAGAAATATTTTATGGACAAGAAAACAGTTATAGAAATATTGAAGATTTAAAATAATAATAATTAAGAAAATTAAAGTAAAATTAAAAAGATTGACTCTTATATTCTATAGGAGTCAATCCTTATTAACCAATAAATAACAGTATCTAAGAAAATAGGTTCACTACAATATTCTTCTTTATATTTATAGCCTGACTTTAATATAGTATTCTGTAAAATATTATAAATTATAACCTTTCTGAATAATTACACCTACTCCCACTCTATTGTAGCAGGCGGTTTAGATGAGATATCATAAGTCAATCTATTAATTCCTTTCACTTCATTAATTATTCTATTTGAAACTCTATCTAAAAATTCATAAGGTAATCTCGACCAAGTTGCAGTCATAAAATCAATGGTATCTGCTGAACGAAGTACAGCGGTATATTCATATGTTCTTTCGTCTCCCATAACTCCAACAGATTTTACTGGGAGAAGAACAACAAATGCTTGGCTAACTTTTTGGTAAAGATTAGCTTTTCTCAACTCTTCAATAAATATATTATCAGCTTCTCTCAAAATATCTGCCTTTTCCTTTGTAACTTCTCCTAAAATTCTAATTCCCAGACCTGGACCAGGAAAAGGATGTCTATCTACCATATAGTCCGGAATTCCTAGCTCTCTTCCCACAGCTCTAACTTCATCTTTAAACAACTCTCTTAAAGGCTCTAAGAGTTCAAACTTCATATCATCAGGCAATCCTCCCACGTTATGATGTGATTTTATTGTTACCGATGGTCCTTTTACTGATTGAGATTCAATTACATCGGGATAAATTGTTCCTTGAGCTAAAAAATGAACATCTTTCAACTTCGAAGCCTCTTCATTAAAAACCTCAATAAATTCTTTTCCTATTATCTTTCTTTTGGCTTCAGGGTCAGTAATTCCAGCTAATTTACTTAAAAATCTCTCTTCTGCATTAACACACTTTATATTCATATTAAAATTTTTTCCATAAATCTCCATAACATTTTTAGCCTCATTTTTCCTTAAAAGCCCTGTATCGACAAAAATACAAGTCAACTGCTCTCCTATGGCTTTATGAATTAATGCAGCTGCAACCGACGAATCAACACCACCAGATAATCCCAATAAAACTTTTCTATCTCCAACTTTTTTCTTTATTTCTTCTATAGTTTCATCTATATAATTTCCCATCGTCCAATTTTTTTTACATTTTGAAATCTCAAATACAAAATTTTCTAGCATTTTCGTTCCATATTCCGAGTGAGTAACCTCTGCATGATATTGTATACAATAGATTTTCTTATCAATATTGGCACTTGCAGCAATACAAGAGTCAGTATGGGCAATCTGTTTGAATCCATTTGGTAAAACTGTAACATGGTCTCCATGGCTCATCCAAACCTGGTTTTCCTCTGGAATATCTTTGAATAAAAGTGAACTTGTATCATCTATTATCAGCTTAGCCTTTCCAAACTCCTGTTTATCCGCTCTTTCAACTTTGCCACCAAGTAGTTGAGTTGTTAGTTGCATTCCATAACATATTCCTAATATTGGAATTCCTTGTTCATAAATCTTTTTGTCAACTGTAGGAGAACCATCTAAATACACAGAGGCAGGTCCACCAGAAAGAATAATTCCTTTAGGATTCCGTGCTAATATTTTTTCCAATGGCTCAAAAAATGGAACCACCTCGGCAAATACTCCCATTTCTCTAACTCTTCTTGCAATAAGTTGATTATACTGTGAACCAAAATCAAGAATAATAATACTCTCTTTTTTCATAAATACCTCCTAAAATATATAAAAAGAAAAACCTATTCCACAAAAAACAGAAATAGATTTTTCCTTCTCACGTTTTTCATAGAAATTGATTTACGGTCAATTGTAGAGACACTACCCCATATTGGTAGTTTATATGAATTTATATTAAATTTTTATAACTCTTCTTCCTTGCCAAAAATACTTTTTCCAATAAAGTGCATCAATTGTCGAAACCATAACACCTTTACTTGATGAAGCATGCATAAACGTATTATCTATTATATAAACTCCGACATGCCAATCACTTCTTCGATTTCCTGTTTTAAAAAATACTAAATCACCCGGTTGTAAAAGTCTCAATGAGCTAACTTTTCTACCAACTTTTACCTGTTCAGAAGTTGTTCGAGGTATATCAACCCCAAATCTTTCCCTGTATAGTATTTGCATCAATGCTGAACAATCAATTCCAGATTTACTAGTTCCTCCAAATTTATAAGGTACTCCTTTCCATTCACGGTAAAATTTTTTTATCTCTACTATCCTAGTATCATCATAACGGGATTTTCCTGAGGGAGTAGAACACGCAAAAATAAAAGGAATAAAAAATAGAATAAATATTTTTTTCATTGTAACTCCTCTTAAGAAATAGATATAAAAAAAAGCACTCTTGTGCCAATACATAAGCTGGTGCCGCTTATCGGAGTCGAACCAATCACCTACTGATTACAAGTCAGTTGCTCTACCAGATGAGCTAAAGCGGCTTTTTAACATGGAGCGGGAAACGAGGGTCGAACTCGCGACATTCAGCTTGGAAGGCTGACGCTCTACCAACTGAGCTATTCCCGCAACACTACAATGGTATCATTAAATACTACTTTTGTCAATAACTATTTTATTAGAAGAATTAGTAGTTCTGTATGCTCTATTTCTTGACATTAAAGAAAGTATAGTTTATACTTATTTCTAAGTAGATTTTACTATCTTAAAATTTTTTAAATTTGAAAGGATAATTCTTATGAAAAAAGCTTTTTATATCACAATTTTAGCTTTATTACTCTACTCTTGTTCATCAGTTAATTATAAAATAAGTTCAGATTATTCTTCACACTCTTTTAATGATAGAATAAGATTTATTATTTTACATTATACAGCTCTAGATGACGAACGTTCCTTGAGAGCTCTTACTCAAAATAATGTTAGTGCCCATTACCTTGTCTTAAAAGATAAGAGAAAACCTATTCTCTCTTTGGTTTCTGATTATCAACGTTCATGGCATGCTGGTGTAAGTTCTTTTGCAGGTTTTAAAAATTTAAATGATAATTCAATAGGTATAGAGATTTCCAATATGGGGTATGTTGAAACAGACCCAAACGAGGTAGAGCATAAATTAATTGATATCGCTAAATTTAATAAAATTACAGATTTTAAAAATTACTTCTATCCTGAATTAAAAGAGATTCCAAATATAAGTTCCATTACTTTGTTAAAGCAAGGGGAAAGTTTACCAGTAAAAAAAGAGGTTCCAAATATTACTTTAAAACCAGAACTTTTCGAACCTTTCGAAAAAGAACAAATACTAAAAGTTGGTAGTTTATTAGTGTATTTGACAAATAAATATAATATAAATCCTAAGTATGTTTTGGGACATTCTGATATCGCACCTACGCGAAAAATGGACCCTGGAGCTCGTTTTCCCTGGAAATTTTTATATGATAACTTTAAGGTCGGTGCTTGGTTTGATGAAAAGGATTTTGACTCATTCTATAAGGAAGAGATTTTTTCACTCTATACAGTTAGTGATATAAAAAAAGAGTTGAAAAAATACGGCTATGATATAAATACAACAAATGAATGGGATTGGAATAGTAAAAAGGTAGTTTCTGCCTTTCAAATGCATTTTAGACCTGAAAAGATAGATGGGGTTGTAGATTTAGAAACATTTGCAATTATAAAAGCTTTAAACAAAAAATATAAATAATAGACGGTATTCAAAACCAGCTGAAATAATTCTTTATCTCTTTCCTTCAACTCCCTTATTATTTTACAATAATATTACATTTCAAATTTGATAAAAAAAGAGGTTACAAATAATAACAACCTCTTTTTTGTTTATATAATTAATTTATCGGATACTTTTTTAAATTAGGAAATTTTTCATCCAATATTTTATTCCATTCTTCAATTTGCTCTTTATGTTCTGATAATAATTGACTCACTTTTCCTCTAAATTTTATCTCTTTAATCATATCTCCAACTTCTAATTTTCTGATATTATTAAAATCATTATCACTTACAACCTCTCCAATTATAGTATATTTATAGTTTAATTGGTCTGCTGGATATAATGTAAAAAAGAATTGAGAGCCAGAACTATTAGGAGCTCCGGTATTAGCCATCGCTAACATTCCAGGTTGATAAAAATTTAGCCAATCAACAAACTCGTCTGGAATAGAGTAACCAGGTCCACCATCTCCCTTTCCTGTTGGGTCTCCTCCCTGTACAATATAGTTGTCAATTGCTCTGTGAAATTTATTATCTGTATAAAAACCTCTTTTTGCAAGATTTATAAAATTCACTACAGATAAAGGTGCCGCATCAGGGTACAAATAAAAATTTATCTCCCCTTGAGTTGTAACAAAAGTTACCCTAATATCGTTATTGTTCGGTTGTGTAGCATCACTAGATGAACATGCCGTAAAAAATCCCATACCTAATGCAATCATAAACAGTAATTTAATTATTTTTTTCATAGATACCTCCTCATTTAACAAAATATCTCTGTAATTTTTTAGTTGAAAGTGTTAAAACCACTGAAAATACAATTAACAATGTTGATAAAGCGTTTACAACAGGCGAAACTCCCAATCTTATCATCGAATTAATTCTAAGTGGAAGTGTCGAAGAGCCGGGACCAGCAACAAAGAAAGTTGTAACAAAATCATCAAACGAAAGAGTTAATGAAAGTAGAAAACCAGAGATAATTGCCGGCATTAACATGGGTAAAACAACTTTTTTTAAGGTTTGAATCTCATTCGCTCCAAGGTCAAAAGACGCCTCTACAATCGAATAATCAAACTCGTTTAATCTTGATAATATAATAAATAGTACAAATGGAATATTAAAAGTTGTATGAGCAATAAAAATACTCATTAATCCCAACTGTAGTTTTACTGTTGCAAACATTATTAATAGAGAAACTCCAAGTATAATATCTGGAATAACCAACGGTAAAAATGATATTATTTTTAAGTAATTTTTATATTTAAAATTATACCAGTGAATCCCTATTCCACCAAATGTGCCAATAAAAGTAGATGTAACACTTGATATCACTCCAATAATCAAGCTATATTTAAAAGAACTCCATATATTATCTGAATATAGAAAAAGTTCTCTATACCATTTCAGTGAAAACCCCTGCCAAACTGCTCCTCTTCCAGCATTAAAAGAGTTTATTATCAAAATAAACAACGGCAGATAGAAAAATAACATAGATAATATGAATATAAAAAAAGAGGTTCGTCTCCTATTCATCATCTTCTACCTCCTTTTTTCTTTCAATGTATACGAAGATTAAAAGTACCACAGATGTAATTACAATCAATACGGTAGAAATAGCAGAAGCCAGTGGCCAGTTTCTAGTAACAGTTAAATATTGTGCTATAACATTTCCAAGCATTGTAGCTTTTGTACCTCCAACTAACTTGGGAATAGCATATGAGCCCATAGCTGGAATAAATGTGAAAAGTATTGAGGTTATAATCCCATTCTTAATATTTGGCAAAAATACTTTTCTAAAAGCTTGTGAATTTGTAGCTCCTAAATCTCTTGCTGCTTCAACTAATGAAAAATCAAACTTTTCAATAACAGAATATAAGGGTAAAATAGCAAACGGCAAACTAGTATAAACCGTTATTAAAATCACAGCTCCTGAATTGTATAAAAACTTTAGTGGTTCAGAAATAATTCCAAGTTTCATAAGAATACTATTGAAACTCCCATTATTTCCCAATATAGATATCCAAGCATACACTCTAATCAAAAAATTTGTCCAAAACGGAATTATTACCAGTATTAAAAGTTCTTTCTTATACACTGAACGAGCTATATAATAAGCTGTAGGAACAGCTAGTAAAACTGTAAAGAAAGTTACCAATATCGAAATATATAAAGTTCTCAAAACTATCTTTAAAAATATTGGTTCCATAAATACAGAAAAATTTTTTAATGTAAGAGGCAGTTGAACTCCACCATACGTTCCCTTTGTCAAAAATGAATATCCTGTAACTATAAGCATCGGAATTAGAAAAAAAATAGTTAGCCATAATGTTAGAGGTAAACTATAGAAAATACCTGATGATTTTTTTCTCATTGATTTATCACCTCAATTAAGAAACTATCATCTGCATGCCACGAAATATATGCATTTTCATTCCAATGAATTGTATCATTATCATCCTCATCAAAATATACTGCATGTTGTCTAAAAGCTTTAAACAATAACTCCTTTTTTCCATCAATCCACACAAAATATTTAGTTTGAAAACCTGAATAAATCAGTTCATCAACATATACTTCTAGAACATTGTGTTTTTTGGATAGATTCTGTGGTTTCTGTTTAGATACTCTAATTTTTTCAGGTCGAATTGAAACTCTAATATAATCTCCAACATTGACAGATTTATCCATTTCACAGACAAGTGTTCCAAGCTCTGATGTAGAAATTCTAGCATATATCTCATCAAAAATCTCTATAACTCTTCCTTCGAAAAAATTATTTTCTCCAATAAAATCAGCAACAAAAGTATCAGCTGGAGCTTCATAAACCTCTGCAGGAGTACCAACTTGCAAAATTTGTCCCTTATTCATTACAGCTATTCTATCAGAGATTGACAAGGCTTCCTGCTGGTCATGAGTTATAAAAACAAATGTAATTCCAACCTCTTCATGAATATTATCTAATTCAATCAATAAATTTTGTCTCAATTTTGCGTCTAAAGCTGATAATGGCTCATCTAAAAGAAGTACTCCAGGTTTATTTATTAAAGCTCTTGCGATTGAAACACGCTGTTGTTGCCCTCCTGAAAGTTGAGAAGGTTTCTTATAAATATGCTCTTTCAAATCCACCAATTCAACAAACTTTCTAACTTCTTTATCAATTATTTCAGGTGCAATTTTTTTTAATCTCAACGGAAAAGCTATATTCTCATACACACTTAAATGTGGAAATAAAGCATATTTTTGAAAAATCGTATTAACATTTCTCTGATTTGGAGCTAACTCCACTATATTTTCATCTCCTAGATAGATTGCTCCACTATCTGGAGTTATAAATCCAGCAATCATTCGCAAAAGGGTGGTTTTACCACATCCTGATGGTCCTAATATAGAGAAAAACTCTCCAGCTTTAATGTGAAGATTAATATCTTTTAAAACCTCTACACCATCAAAACTTTTTTTAATGTCAACAATTTTGATATCTTTTCTTTCCAATTCAACCTCCTGTTATTTATTATTAGCAACGCAACTATTTTAACATATTTGTTTTAGAAAATAAATATTTAAATTAAATTTTCTACTACAATTACCAATAAACAATCTATACAGAAGATATTTATATTGTAAAAAAGAGATAGAATCTCCTATCTCTTTCCTATAGCCATTCTCTTTTTACAATTTTTCCAAATTTATAATTAGTTACTTTCTCTAGTTTCCCCTCTCTATTATAATTTTTCCAAATTCCATCCTTTCTACCAGACTTCATTGTCCCTTCCTCTTTCAAAAGTTCATTATCCCAGTAAGTCTTCCATTCTCCACTTCCATCTACAAATAACTCTTGAGAAATTATTTTTCCAGTTGAAGTGTATGAAATCATCTTACCAGATAGCTCTCCGGCAACATATGGAATTACAGATTTTATTTTTCCATTTTCTCTGTAATAACTACTCTTATTTCCATCCAGTACACCATCTTTATACTCCTCAATCATTCCTATCTCTCCAGATTCAGAATACCATATCTTCTGTCCATTTAACTTTCCTTTATTGTATTGTTCGGTATATTGTAAATGGTTTCCAATTTTCAACACAAACGTCCCTGTAAATGGTTGCTCAGACTTTTCTACATACGCCAGATGATTTTTAACTATCTTTTTGTTTATATCTACTATTGTCTTGTCATCAATTTTTATATCCTTATTTTTCGGTTTATTACTAACTCCAAAATTTAGATTTGGATTTATTATATC
The DNA here is from genome assembly GCA_949293295.1 of uncultured Cetobacterium sp. GTDB lineage: Bacteria > Fusobacteriota > Fusobacteriia > Fusobacteriales > Fusobacteriaceae > Cetobacterium_A. Next base: position 59,056 of record CASFCG010000024.1, on the reverse strand, counting down.
AATTTCTGGAATAAAAACAGCTTTTTTTTCTTTAACTTTTGATGTTTCTAAGTTTATTTTCTTAGCCTGTGGCAATTCAATACTCTTGTGTGATTGCAATGAAGTGCAAGCTGTCATAAACATTCCCACACATGCAAAAAGAATTATTCTTCTCATATAAATCTCCTTAACTTTAACAAGCATTCCTTCTAATCTCTAGTATTTTAAAAATAGGCATTAAATAAGCCGGGTTCTGTATTTGTTAATCATTTATCTAGTATTATAATCACTTATAACATCTAGCGACCTACCCTGAGAAAGAGCGAGCAACTCCTTACTTCTCTAACTTAGTCTTGCTCCAAAGGGGGTTTACCTAGCTTTTTTAGTCTCCTAAAAAACTGGTAGTCTCTTACACTACCTTTTCACCCTTACTACAACAATGTAGCGGTTTATTTTCTGTGGCACTTTCCTTAAAGTTTCCTTTAGTAGCCGTTAGCTACCCTTTTGCTCTGTGGAGCCCGGACTTTCCTCTTGTCATTAATACAAGCGATTAACCCTAATACCTATTTTTAATTTATCTCTTAAACTTAGTCCAAAATTTAGCACAAAATAGTTCAAATGTTTTCTTTACACTCTTTGTCTGTTTAAATGCTAAGACTATAAATCTACAGTTTCTCAAAACAATTGGTACAAGCGAAATCAACAAAATCGCTACCGCCAAAAAGATAGCCAATACATCTCTTATCTTTCTAAAAGTAACTGTAGTTGCTCCGCTTCTATCCTCTTTTACTTTTACTACTTTTTCTACAACAACAGGTTGTAGTTTTGTTTTCAAAATATTCCTTACCTTAGTTAGTAATTCTTCCGTTACTTCTAATTCATCACCGCTCCCTACTATATCTCCCATCTCTCTTAAAAGTGCTGAAAACTCCCTTGAAATCTCATCATTATTTAAATCTCGAGATATTCTAAGTTGTATTTTCAATTGCTTCTCATCTTTTGCTTTTATTATGTTTATAAACATAGTTCGCTTTCTTATTCTTTTCTCTGGTTCTTGTTCAGATAAAAGCGTTGTAAGATATATTTTACAATTTGTTTCCTTTTCTATCTCATCTATTATTTTTTCTAATTTAATTTTAGAATCTCCTGAAAACACATTCCTCTCATCTTTTATATCTGCAAATAGAGAGGTCGAAGCCAATATAATTATAAATATCTTTTTCAACATAATTTGTAATTTCTCCTATACTATTTCAAATATTCCTTTTTCTCTAATCTTTTCTACTCTTATCTTAAATTGTTCCTTTAACATACTTTCTAGAAGTTCTATAAACCCTATTTCACTCTCATAATGTCCAATATCTAGTATCACAAACCTCTCTTCTTTCGCTTCTAAAGCCTCATGATACTTAACATCCCCGGTTATCAAAATATCTGCACCTTTCTCTTTGGCTTTTCTCCAATATGAAGAACCTGCTCCATTGATAATAGCAATCTTTTTAAGCATCATTTCTTTATCTTCCCCAATAAAACTCATTTTTTTTATGGAAAGAGTCCTTTTAAGACTCTCTATCAACTGTCCAACAGAAATTCTACTCTTCAAATTATACAGTCTTCCTAATCCAAATTCAAGTTCTTTTTTCTCATCAATCAAAATTTTTACATCATCTTCTGCTGGAAATATAAGTTTCCCTATATAATCATTTAATCCATTTTTTATCAAATCTATATTTGTATGAAGCGAATAGACTGATATTTTATTTTGAATAAGTTTCAAAATTTTTCTTCCTAAAATATTATCGGACGTTATAGATTTCATCGGTTTAAAAATTAGTGGATGATGTGTTATTATCAGATTAACTCCTTTTGCTATAGCTTCATCTATTACATTTTCTGTAAGGTCTAATGCTAATAATACTGCATTTAACTCTTCCTCTCTATTCCCAATTAAAAAGCCTACATTATCCCAATCTTCGGCTATAAATTTCGGATACTTTTCATCTAAAAATTTTAAAATCTCTTTTATTTTCATAGTAAAACAGTTTTTCCTCCTATTAGCGAAAGTTTTACAAGGGCGTTTTTAAAAACCTCTTCTCCTTCTCCTCTTTCCAATCCCAATTCATCTTCAATTTCAAAAATTGAATATCGCTTTTCTACTCCGACTCCATAATAAAATTTTAAAACTGTTTCCTCCAATTTTGATATCTTTTTCGAAAGAAATTCTAATTTTAAATTTTTCAATCTTCTTATCTTTTCATTTACCAGATTTTCAGCTTCTTGTATTTCGATATGTTTATTTTTTAAAAGCGATTTTACAATCTCATCCCTATTTTCCTCCAAATAACTTAAATACATATTTTTTTCATTCTCTACCTTATTTCTTATGAACAATAACATATTTATTCTAATCAAAAGTTCACTTACATTTTCACTCAAATCATCATCTGCTCTTTCAATTAACGCAATTGTTCCCTCCTGTATCAAATCAAAAAAGTCAACTCCTGAGATATAATAATCAAAAGCTATCTCAACAATTTTGGAAAAATATCTACCGATTATATTATTTTCCATTTCAACAATATTCAAATTCGCTTCTAAATAATCGGAGATATTTTCTGTTGAATAATTATTTAATTCAATTTTCTCTTCTACTCTCAAATCAATCTTTCTTCTCTCTAATTTTTTATCCAATAAAATCAATTCTTTTAGCTCTTCATCAGATATTCCATTTTCAAAAATCTTGCTCTCAAAATCCTCTATTTTCATTATTTAATCTCTCCTGACAAAACAGGGAGCAGAGTGTGCTCCCTATTTTATGATTTAAAATCCTCTAATTTTTTTCTTCTACTTGGATGACGTAATTTTCTCAACGCCTTTACTTCAATCTGTCTTATTCTTTCACGTGTAACTTTAAATATTTTTCCTACTTCTTCCAACGTTTTAGGCGTTCCATCATCCAACCCATACCTGAACTTTAAAACCTGTTCCTCTCTACTACTCAAAGTTTTTAAAACCTCACTTAATTGCTCTTTCAACAATGTTCTATTAGTCAACTCATATGGATTTAACATCTTATTATCTTCAACAAAATCACCTAGTTCACTATCCTCTTCATTTCCCACTGGAGTTTCTAAAGATATTGGGTCTTGATTCATCTCCTGAATACTCTTAATCTTTTCAACTTCCATATTTAGTCTCTCCGCTAGAATCTCAGGTGTAGCATCTTTTCCAGTCTCTTGAAGATATATTCTTGCTTCTTTTTTTATCTTATTTATAGTCTCTATCATATGTACAGGTATCCGTATTGTTCTTCCTTGGTCTGCTATTGCCCTCGTGATAGCTTGTCTTATCCACCATGTCGCATATGTTGAAAATTTATATCCCTTTGTATACTCGAACTTTTCCACAGCTTTCATCAAACCGATATTTCCCTCTTGTATTAAGTCAAGTAGCTTTAATCCTCTATTTGTATGCTTTTTCGCAATACTTACAACTAATCTCAAGTTAGCTTCAATCAGTTGTTGTTGAGCGAACTCATCCCCTTCAAAAGTCGCTTTCGCGTACTCTAACTCCTGCTCATGAGTAAGAAGAGGAATTTGACCTATCTCTCTCAAATACATTTTTATAGGTTCGTCAACCTCCATGTCTCCAGTTATATTAAAAAAATTCTCGTTTATTAATTCCTCTTCACTTATCTCTTCTACATCATCTGGATTAAAGTCAAACTCAACATTATAATCAATTGCTATTTCGTCCTCTTCCTCATCCTCCTCTTCATAATCCGATGATGCTTTTTTTACAATCCCTTTTTTCTCATCTCTTTTTCTCTTATTTAGTTCTTGTCTTGTAAGAATCTCTATCCCTTGTTCTATCATTCCACTTATCAAAAAATCCACTTTTTCAGGTGGAAAATCAGAAGCTAATTTCTCATTAATCTCCTCATATGTAACAACTTTATCTTCCATTGCCTGCCTCAGCAAAGTCATCACTTTCTCATTTTTAATAAACTCCTTCATTATTTTGAAGCCTCCTCAAACTTTATTCTTAATTCATCAAAGACATCTTTACAAAATTTTTATATAATCTATCTAAATCTTCAAAGTTCTCAATATATTTTAGTTGGTCTTCTATTTTTTTTAACTCTATGTGTTGCATAAAACTCTTTCGATGCTTCATCTCTTCCTTTAATTCCAATCTAAACCAAGATTCAAAGATATTTTGTAACTCCTTTTGTAATATCAACTTATTTATAAAATCAGTTATAGAAGCTGAATAGATACCAATCAACTGCTTCTCTTCATCCTCCTCCAATATCTTTTGTCCCAAAATCAACTTTAAAAATTCATCTCTAGCTAAGGAACTTATATTTTCAAATTGACTCATAAAATAGAAAACCTTTCTTATAAGTTTTGTTTTAAAATTTTTCTCTCTAAAAAAAACATAATAATCTGGTTCGGTCAGTACCAACGCTAAAGTTGCTCTTTCAACTTCAAAATTTCTGGACTCATTCTCATTGCTCTTTACTTTATTAGACTCATAATTATGATAAATTTTCTTATTATTTTTTATAAGAATATCACTCAAAATCGTTACATCAATCTCTAAAGTTTTTGAAAGCTTCTCGATATACAACGTTTTTTCTAATTCCGCCTCAACACAATGAAAAAACTCTTTAAATCTATTTATAAAATTTTGTTTTGACATATAGTTATCTAACTCATATTCTGCTGAATATCTGTTATAAAGAAATTCAAATGCTTCTAAAGATTCCTTAACAACCTTTAGAAATGCTTCTTTTCCATATTTTTTTAAATATTCATCTGGGTCTTTTGCATCTTTAAATTGCAGAACTCTAATATTAAAACCTGCCTTTTTTAACATCATAATAGCACGTTCAGTCGCTCTCTGCCCTGCTTCATCCATATCAAAAGCAATTATAACGTTGTTTGTATAATTTTTTAAAAGAGTAGCTTGTGCCTCTGTTAACGCCGTTCCTAACGGAGCCAAAGCCACATCAAACCCGTAAGAATGAGCAGATAAAACATCCATATATCCTTCCATAAGAATGGAATAATTCTTTTTTCTAATATTCGCTCCTCTATCAGTGAATCCGTATAGATTCTTTCCTTTTGTAAAAATAGGATTTTCTGATGAATTTATATATTTCGGAATATCTTTTCTATCCTCTAATGTTCTTCCTCCAAATCCTATAACTTTATTTGAAATCGAATATATTGGAAAAATAACTCTATTTCTAAAACTATCGTATACACCATTTTCACTTTCTTTAGCAAGCCCTAATTTCAATATATTTTCTTTAGAAAAACCCTTTAAAATCAGATAATCATATAAGGACGACCAATCGTTTGGCGCATAACCAATCTGATTATCAGTGATAAGTTTGGAGTCTATCTTTCTTTTTGAAAGATATTCTAAAGCTTCAAAAGCACCATATTTAAATATCTCTTCCTTATAAAATTTATGAGCCTCCTCCATTATCTCATAAAAAACATTATTTTCCTCATTTTTTCGGTGAGACAAAACCTTTCCTATTGAAATACCATACTTAGATGCCAATTCTTCTACAGCTTCACCGAAACTAATCTTTTTATACTCTGAATAGAAAGTTATTGGATTTCCACCAGCTCCACAGACAAAACATTTACAAATATTTTTACTTGGGCTCACAACAAAAGAGGGAGAATTATCCTGATGAAAAGGACAAAGCCCCTTATAGTTAGCTCCTGCTCTTTTTAAAGTAATAAACTCCCCCACAACTTTCTCTATTGATAATTCACTTAACAATAAATCAATATCTTCTGATTTATATCTCATTCACTTCTTCTCCTATAAATCATTAAAATCATTTTATAATTTGATATTATATAATAAAATAAAAATATATGCAACGTTAAAAATTTATTATATCCTCTATCAGATCTGCTTATAAAATATTAAAAGCGGTTCTAAACCGCTTTTGCTCTCTTTCCTCTTCATTTCTCTATCTTCTTAAAATCACATTATATCCCCACGTTCCCATTGAAAGCCAAAATACCTAATTATTTACCCCTGATTAATTACAATTGAATAGATTTTGATTATTTTCGTATGTTTATTACTTTAAAACTTATTCATTTTCTATACCTTAATCTATCAAATCTACTTTTCTAGCTACGCTGCTAAAAAATTAACAGCATAGCTCTTAAATAGGTTTAAGTATGTATTTAATTAGGATACATAGGGGCAAAATCAATTTATCTCTCCGTATAAGTCCATATTTTCGTATAAGTCTCAAATCTTCAGAACTTTTACGGAAGTCTTTTACTTCAACTCCCTAAAAATACTGAGAATCGGAGTGAAAAGTGTCTATTTAGGGTATACCCTAAATAGACTAACTAAAAACTAGCCATCTAAAAAAATAAGCATTCTGTTTGTATGAATTATGAGCGAAAAATGTTCTTTATGTATTCCAAAAAAATTTTTTTCGCTCTTTTTTTTGTGTCTATTTGAAGTATATCCTAAATGGACATTGTCATGATTGTAACATAAAAAACTATTTTGTATTCCTTTTTAGGAATAAAATTGTTTAAACTTTTAACATATTAACCATATATCCTATCTAAATTCTCTTTTAATTTTGATATACTATTATTTGTTAAGTGAATGATTGGTATATTTTGATTTTTGCAAACTTTATTACAACTATTTAACAGATTATGACTCACTAGATTAGTAAAAATTATACACATTTCACAATTTTTAATCTTTTTACAAAAATTTGGACAATGAGTGTTATATACTTTTCCTTTTAAGTTATATGATTTTAAAAGTTCCATATATTCCCTCTCTCCTCTTTTTAACCCACCTACTATTGCTATCATAAACAGCCTCCCCTTTATCTTTTTTGTTATATTATCACATAAAATTTTATCTGTCAATTATTTTTATAATCAAAATATTTAGTTTTTAAATCTAATATCATTTAAAAAAAATATTTTTTGTGATATAATCATGAAAATAGTGATTATAAAATTCTGGAGGTTTTTTTATGAATACATATGGTAGATGTTTCAGAGTCCAAATCTATGGAGAGTCTCATGGAAAGGGCGTTGGTGTAATAATTGATGGAATTCCCGCAGGTATTTCAATATCTATTCAAGATTTTTTTGATGACCTTTCTAAGAGAAAACCAAATCAATTCGGAACTACTCCTAGAGTTGAAACAGACACACCAATATTTTTATCTGGAATTTACAATAATTTTACAACTGGAGCTCCAGTCAATATATTCTTTGAAAACAAAAATATTGATTCAAAAATGTATTCAAGCTTTAAAATCCATCCAAGACCGGGACATGCAGATTTTACAGCTACCATAAAATATAAAGGCTATAATGATATCAGAGGAGGAGGACATTTTTCAGGAAGAGTTACTCTTGGTCTAATAGCCGCTGGAGTTATAGCAAAAAAAATTCTGTCCTCTGTTTCTATTACCTCTGAAATTGATAGAATTGGCGATTTAAATAAACAAGACTTTGAAAAAAGATTGGATTCTTATATTCTTGAAATAAAGCAAAAAGGAGATTCGCTAGGTGGAATAATTACAACAAAGATAAAAAACTTTCCTGTTGGTATCGGTGAACCTTTTTTCAATTCAATAGAGTCCTGTATATCATCAATAATTTTTTCTATTCCAGGTATCAAAGGAATTGAATTTGGAGCAGGATTCGAAGGAACAAAACTCTTAGGAAGTCAATTTAATGATTGTATAATAAACTCTAAAGGTGTTACCAGAACCAATAACAGTGGTGGAATTAATGGTGGAATCTCCAATGGAAATGAGATATTTTTTAAAGTAGCAGTAAAACCAACTTCTAGTATTTTAAAAAAACAACATACTTTTAACTTTGATACAGATAAAATTGAAGACTTAAAAATAGATGGACGACATGACACTGCTTTTATTTTAAGAGTTCCAGTTATCATTGAATGTGCAACAGCTATCGCTCTTGCTGACCTTTATTTACAAAATATAATTTTTAATTTTAATGGAGGAGAATGATGAATAAACGAATTGATTTTATTGATTGGGATGAGTATTTTATGGGAATTGCGGTTCTTTCATCAAAAAGAAGTAAGGACCCAGGTACACAAGTGGGAGCTTGTATAGTTAACCAAGATAAAAAAATAGTTGGCGTCGGATATAATGGATTTCCTAATGGTTGCTCCGATGATGAGTTTCCTTGGAATAGAGATGGAGATTTTTTGAATAGTAAATATGCTTATGTTTGTCATGCTGAACTAAACGCAATCCTAAATAGTACGAAATCTTTACATGGATGCACTATATATGTTGACCTCTTTCCATGTAATGAATGTGCTAAAAGTATAATCCAAAGTGGAATAAGAGAGATAGTCTACCTATCAGATAAATATCATGAAAATGAATCAACAATAGCCTCTAAAAAATTACTTCAATCAGCAAATGTAAAAATTAGACAACTTATTCCAAAATTTGATAAAATTATTCTTGATTTCACAAAAAATAGATAAGGAGGTTTTTATGCGGTCTATTATAAAATTAGAAGAGTGGATTAACTCTATGACTCACTATTTAGGAGTTATTTTAGCACTAATTGGAAATGGAGCTTTGCTTGTTCATTCCTATCGAACTGAAAACACTGGTTATTTTGTCGGTTCAATTATTTTTACAATATCGTTGATTTTACTTTATACTATGTCTGGAACCTACCATATTGTATTTAATCCTAAAGTAAAAAAAATTTTTAAAATCCTAGACCACTCAGCTATATATATTTTAATTGCTGGTTCATACACTCCTTATCTTCTTGGAGTTTTTGAAGGTAATACAAAATGGATTTTCTTTTTTGTTCAATGGGGAATGACACTACTGGGAATTTTTTTCAAAATATTTTATGCAGGTAGATTTAAAGTTCTATCTACTTTAATCTACCTTTTCATGGGATGGATGATTATACTTGTTTATAAAGATTTAGTTGTTTTAATTCCTAATTTTTCTTTAAAACTTTTAATCTTTAGTGGAATAAGTTATTCTGTTGGAACAATCTTTTATTTAATGAAAAAACTAAAATTTTCACATGGGATTTGGCATCTCTTCGTTTTATCTGGGAGTATTTTTAATTATTTTTCTGTTTATTATTTAGTTTAGTTTGGGAGGGAAGATATGGAAACACTAAGTTTTAAATTTGAAAAAGGAAGCGTTTTAACAACAATTTTAAAATTTAGTCTTCCTTCATCTCTTGCTTCAATTATCGGTATGATTTGCGTTCTAACTGACCGACTTTTTATCGGGCAAGTTGCTGGAAGAGATGGAATGTCTGCTATTGCAATTGTTTTCCCTTACACTATGCTTATAAATAGTTTTACATTTCTTTTTTCTGGTATTTCAATCCTTGTTGGTATTAAACTCGGAGAGAATAGAAAAAATGAGGCTGGAATATTTTTAACAACCGGCTTCTTTTGGTTGTTCTTAATTGGACTTTTTTTGACTGGTTTCCTATATCTCTTTAATATTCCACTTCTAAAACTCTTTGGTGCTACTTCATCAAATTTTGCTCCTGCTTTAGAATACACTAAATTCCTAATTCCAATGGGATTATTTCAACTAATTTTGGGTCAAAGTTCCACTATCAGAGGAATGGGAAATCTCTTTTTTTCAACATTTATTAATATTTTAACAGCTATTTTAAACGTTATTTTGGATTATCTATTCATTATGAAGTGGAACTATGGTATTGCTGGAGCTGGATTAGCTACATTGATTGCAACAGCTTTCTCTGCATTTCTTATTATCATCTATTTTCTTAAATCTGAGATTCTATCTTTTTCAAGAGAATCTCTTACTTTTAAAGTTGATATTTTAAAAGAGATTATGAAAATTGGAAGTCCTAGATTTTTCAATCAACTACTTCAAGCCTCTGTAATCACTATTACAAATAGACAGGCAGGTATATATGGAGGAGATATTGCGACAGCCGCTATCGGAATTATTTCAATCTGCAGAGCTGTTATGAACAACAGTCTACAAGGATTTAATCTTGGAACAGCTGCCATCATCTCATATAACTTTGGAGCTAAAAACTTTAAAAGAGTTTATGACAGTTTTAATCTTCAACTTTCAATTGTTTTTTCACTATCTACATTGTCTGTGTTAGGAATGTTTCTTTTTACAGATGAGATAGTATCCTGCTTTGTAAAAAATGATTTTGAACTCATAAAATTTACTTCTCATGCTATGAAGCAAAATCTTTTTTTAATGCCATTTACAGCTGTATTTCTGGCTTCTAACAATCTTTTTCAATCCATAAAAGAGAATAAAATTGCAACTTATTTCTTTATTATTAGAATTTTAGTTCTTAATATTCCTCTTTTGTATTTATTGGGTTATTTATTTAAAGAAACTGGCGTTTGGTATGCTTTTCCTATATCGGATACCCTTTCTGGAATAATACTGTTTATACTTGCTCAAAATAGATTGAAAAAATTAAAAAAATCCATATAATATCAAAGTTGACTTTCAAATTTAACCTAGATTCACTTCTATAAACAGTGAATAGCTCGTATTAAATACAATTATTTTAAAATTTGGTTTATACTAAAAATCTAAAATAAAAATTATTTGTTAATTAACCCTATTTTAGAAAAAACGTTTACAATGTTGATAATAATACTGACAATATTCAAGACAATGACAATATATATAAATTTTTTTATACTTGGAGATATAGAATTATTCTTAATTGAGGATTCTGTGTTTAATATTCTTATTATTTTATTTAAATGATTCTCCTCTGTTTTATATTTTTCTAACTCTTTCTCTTGGTCATTCATCTGTATCATTAATGTTCTCATTTTTTTACTTTGTTCGAAAAGTTTTTGTTCTAATTTTTTCATTTCTTCATTCCTACTCTCTTCTTTTCTAAAAAAACTATTCAAGTATTCTGCAATAGAAGTCGGTGTTGAAAAGACTCTATCAGCCATAAAATCAGTTAATGTATAATCTGTAGAATGACCTAAAGCTGTTACTACAGGTTTTTTTAACTCAGATATTTTTTTTATCATATTGTAAGAATTGAATAAAGATAAATCCCCTCCTCCTCTTGTTATCAACCAAAAATCAATTTTAGCTTCATCAAATCGAGTAGAAGACAAAAAATTTTCAATAGTGATAATATGTTCTTTTAATATCTCAATCTTCAAGTTATTATTACTGTTGGATAAGGAATTCATAATATCATTTATTGCAACAGATTCTTTTGGTGTTACCATCCCTATCTTTATTATTTTATTATTTTCAAATAATAGACTTAAGTACTCATTAATATTTATTGTTCCCTTTTTCAATCTATTTTTCAATACAGAAAAGTGTTCATGATTATAAATTAAATTATTTTTATCCTCCTCAAGAATTTTTATTTTCTTTAAAGCTATTTCATTTGAATGTTTTTTAAAATAAACCGCAACTTCTAATTTATAAAAAACACCATCTAAAAGCGACTTATCATCATCTAAGACACTTATCTTTTCATCTCCGTCAAAAGAGATAAGTTGTACATATTGATAATATCTGATGTTTTTACTTTTACGTCCTAAATTGCCATAATCACAAAAACCAGAAACAATGATTTTTTGATTACTGATATATCTCTCACATCTGTTCTTAATCTCACTTATACTAATCTCTTCCATAAATCTCCCTCCCTACATTTTTAATATCATTCTAATGTCAAAGTAGTTAAAATGCAAGATTTATATTTCACAACTGCAAAAATAAAATAAATATCTCTATAATAAAAATGTTATACAAAATTTTTCACTAATTAACTATCTATCAAGTAAATTTTCAACCTCATTTTCATTGTTTATCTTGATAATTTTGTTATATTAGGTCATGAAATAACTTTAAAAGATATACACTGAGAAAATAAAAAAGGAGATATTAACGAAAGAAATAATTATATTTCAACTTTAATTAATAAAAATTATTAACTTTATTAGATTTAAAGAGTAATCTATTTATTTTTATAAATAACTAATAAAAAAATAGTTGCAAAAAAAATAAAATTATGATACACTAATTTTCGTGGTGAGGAAGCATAGCTCAGTTGGGAGAGCACCTGCCTTACAAGCAGGGGGTCACTGGTTCAAGTCCAGTTGTTTCCACCATAATTTTTTGGGGGTGTAGCTCAGTTGGTTAGAGCGCATGCCTGTCACGCATGAGGTCGCGAGTTCGAGACTCGTCACTCCCGCCATTGAAAAGTATTGAGGTTTAAAAGAGGTAGACACCTCTTTATTTTTTTTGTTCAAAGATAAAATGAGGTAAGAGATAAGCTGTTGAATTAATTTTATGTTGTAGATTATCCCTATAATAAGGATGGAAGATTTTTTAAGGTAAATTAGTTAAGTTGCATTTTATAATGCCAGTGCAGCAAAATTATATGAAATAATAGTTTACTTATCTATTTTGAAAGTTTTTTAGTGAGATTATATTTTAATTATAAAAAACAATAAAGGAATTTTATAAAAGTAGATAAGTATGGGGATAGAAAGGATTAATTGTGAACTATTCAACACTTTAAAGAGTGGAAATCTCTGGAGAAGTGGTCAATAATCTAGCTATATTTATCTAAACTCTATAACAAGTTTTTAGTCCAAATTTTTTAATATTTTTACATCTAAATTACATCAAGAATACTTTATAAGTGAAGTTTAAATCTCCCATATATTCAGTTTCCAAAGTTGTTGATAAAAATTGTTCGCTAAAAACAATAGGATAGTTCCAGATAGTGGCTGTTTAAAATATATAAAAACTGAAAAAATATAGAGATAATATACTTTAAATTAAATGAATTATCCTAAAAAATAATTTGCAAATTAAAAAAAATATGTTATACTTATAAAAGTGTAAAAAGAATTTTATTCTTTTAATCGAAACTTTTAAGGAGGTGCGAGAGGTAAGATGACTTCTAACAAGTTAAGAATTTACTTAAAAGCATATGATCATACTTTATTAGATCAATCTGCTAAGAAGATAGTGGAGGTTGCAAAAAGGTCTGGAGCGGAGATTGCAGGACCAATGCCACTACCTACAAGAATTAAAAAGTATACTGTATTAAGGTCAGTACACGTTAATAAGGACTCAAGAGAACAATTTGAGATGAGAGTTCACAGAAGAATGGTTGAGATTAAAAACTCAAACCCTAAAACGATTGCTTCTCTAACAGCAGTTAATTTACCAGCTGGTGTTGGAATAGAAATAAAGCAAGCGTAATTGATTTAGAGTAGCCGATTTTCGGGTAATTTAGTTTAGTAATTGAATTATCTTACAGAATAATACAAGTTGGCTCTATAAAAAAGTGGTAGAACCACGAGGACAAGTTGTCAACCAATATATTATTTGATGGAGGTTAAAAATGTCAGGAATTTTAGCAAAAAAAATTGGAATGACTCAAATCTTTGAAGATGGAAAGCTTGTTCCAGTTACAGTAATTGAAGCTGGACCTAACTTTGTTCTTCAAAAAAAGACTATAGAAAATGACGGGTATACAGCGTTACAATTAGGATTTGATGAGAAAAAAGAGAAAAATACTACAAAGCCATTAATGGGAATCTTTAACAAAGCTGGAGTTAAACCTTTAAGATTTGTTAAGGAATTAAAGGTTGATTCAGTAGAAGGAATCGAACTTGGACAAGAGATTAAAGTTGATACTTTGGCAGGTGTAGAATTCGTAGATATTACTGGAACTTCAAAAGGTAAAGGAACAGCCGGAGTAATGAAAAGACATAATTTTGGTGGAAATAGAGCGTCTCACGGGGTTTCTAGAAACCATAGACTTGGAGGTTCTATCGGTATGTCATCTTGGCCTGGAAAAGTTTTAAAAAATAAGAGAATGGCAGGAAGATACGGAAATACAACTGTAACAGTTCAAAACTTAAAAGTTGTTAAGGTTGATGCAGAGAATAACTTACTATTAATCAAAGGTGCAGTGCCAGGACCTAAAAACGGATATATCGTTGTTAAGCCGGCTGTGAAAAAATAATAATAGTAGGGTGAAAGGAGGAAAATAATGGCAGTTTTAAACATATATGATTTAGCAGGAAAGCAAACTGGAACTATTGAAGTTAAAGATTCTATATTTGGAATTGAACCGAATAAAGTAGTTTTACATGAAGTGCTAACTGCAGAATTAGCAGCTGCTAGACAAGGGACTGCAGCTACTAAGACTAGAGCTATGGTTAGAGGTGGAGGAAGAAAACCTTTCAAACAAAAAGGAACAGGAAGAGCTAGACAAGGTTCAATAAGAGCTCCACATATGGTTGGTGGAGGAGTTACTTTCGGACCACAACCAAGAAGTTATGAGAAAAAAGTAAATAAAAAGGTTAGAAGTTTGGCGTTGAGGTCAGCACTTTCAGCTAAAGTAGCGGCTGGAGAGGTGTTGGTTTTGGATGGAACTATTGAGACACCAAAAACTAAAACAATAATCGCTTTGACAAATGCTTTAGAAGCGAAAACAAAGCAACTGTTTATAGTAAATGATTTAGCAACAGATGCTGATTACAAATTATATTTGTCGGCAAGAAATTTGGAAAATGCTGTTGTTTTACAACCAAATGAGATTGGAATCTATTGGTTATTAAAGCAAGAGAAGGTTATAGTTACTAAAGAAGCATTGGCTACAATCGAGGAGGTGCTTGCATAATGACAGCTTATGATATCATAAAAAAACCTGTAATTACTGAGAAAAGTGAGTTATTAAGAAGAGAATACAATAAATACACGTTCGAAGTAAATCCAAAAGCGAATAAGATTGAGATAAGAAAAGCGGTTGAGACTATATTTAACGTAAAAGTTGAATCAGTGGCAACTATGAATATAAAACCAGTTACAAAAAGACATGGAATGAAACTGTATAAAACTCAAGCTAAGAAAAAAGCTATTGTTAAATTAGCTGAAGGAAGCAGAAATATATTTGAATTCTAATTTTAAAGAAAGCTAAAGATAAATATAGGTCAATTGGAGGAAAAAGAAGATGGCAATTAAAAAGTTAAATGCTATAACTAACGGAACTAGACATATGTCTAGACTAGTTAATGAAGAGTTAGATAAAGTTAGACCTGAAAAGTCTTTAACTACACCATTAAAATCTGCTTATGGTAGAGATAATTATGGACATAGAACTTGTAGAAATAGAGACAAAGGTCATAAAAGACTTTATAGAATAATTGATTTCAAAAGAAATAAATTGGATATACCAGCAAAAGTAGTAACATTAGAATATGACCCAAATAGAACTGCTAACATTGCGTTACTATTTTATGTTGATGGAGAGAAAAGATATATTCTAGCTCCTAAAGGATTGAAAAAAGGGGATATCGTGATGGCAGGGGCAAATGCTGATATTAAACCAGGAAATGCTCTTAAATTAAAAGATATGCCAGTTGGAGCACAAATCCACAATGTTGAGTTACAAAGAGGAAAAGGTGGACAGTTGGTTAGATCTGCAGGAACTGCTGCAAGATTGGTTGCTAAAGATGGAACTTATTGCCACGTACAACTACCATCTGGAGAGTTAAGATTGATACATGGAGAATGTATGGCAACTATTGGAGAGGTAGGAAATTCAGAGCATAATCTGGTATCGGTTGGTAAAGCTGGTAGAAATAGACATAAAGGAAGAAGACCTCATGTAAGAGGTTCTGTAATGAACCCTTGTGATCACCCACATGGTGGAGGAGAAGGAAAATGTCCTGTTGGAAGAAAATCTCCTATGACTCCTTGGGGAAAACCAGCTCATGGTGTTAAAACAAGAGGAAGAAAAACTTCTGATAAATTTATCGTAAGAAGAAGAAACGAAAAGTAATTTTTTTAAGAGGAGGCAATAGGTAATGGCTAGATCATTAAAGAAAGGACCTTTTTGTGACCACCATTTAATGAAAAAAGTTGAGGAAGCAGTGGCTGCAGATAATATGAAAGCAGTTATCAAAACTTGGTCAAGAAGATCAACAATTTTCCCTAACTTTATTGGATTAACATTTGGTGTTTACAATGGTAAAAAACATATACCAGTTCATGTAACAGAGCAAATGGTTGGACATAAATTAGGTGAGTTTGCTCCAACAAGAACTTACTATGGTCATGGTGTAGATAAGAAAAAGAAAAAGAAATAAGATTAAATTATAGATTACAAATAATGTAATAAAGGAGGTCGGACTAGTGGAAGCTAGAGCAATAACTAGATACGTGAGATTATCTCCAAGAAAAGCTAGATTAGTAGCTGACTTAGTGAGAGGAAAATCAGCTTTAGAAGCCTTAGATATATTAGAATTTACTAACAAAAAAGCTGCTAGATTTATAAAGAAAACTTTAGCATCAGCAATTGCTAATGCAACTAATAATTTCAATATGAATGAAGAAAATTTAGTAGTGTCAACTATAATGATAAATGATGGACCAGCTCTTAAAAGGGTAATGCCAAGAGCGATGGGAAGAGCAGATATTATAAGAAAACCAACAGCACATATTATTGTAGCAGTGTCTGAAAGTAAGTAAGGAGGTAAGACTGTGGGACAAAAAGTAGACCCTAGAGGACTGAGACTTGGAATTACAAGAACTTGGGATTCTATCTGGTATGCAGATAAAAAAGAATACGTAAAGTTCTTTCATGAAGATACAATGATCAGAGAGATGATAAAGAAAAACTACTACCACGCGGGAATTTCAAAAGTAAAGATTGAAAGAACTTCTCCAATGCATGTTGTAGTTTTAATTCATACAGCTAAAGCAGGAATTATTATTGGAAGAAAAGGAGCAGAAATTGAGGCTTTGAGAGCTAAGATTGAAGCTAAAACTGGTAAAAAAGTAACTGTAAAAGTTCAAGAAGTAAAAGAGTTTAATAAAGATGCGGTACTAGTTGCAGAAAATATAGCTACTTCTATTGAAAAAAGGGTAGCATATAAAAGAGCGGTTAGTCAGGCTATGATGAGAGCTATGAAAGCTGGAGCTAAAGGAATCAAAGTTATGGTTTCTGGAAGATTGAATGGAGCAGAGATTGCAAGAGCTGAGTGGTCAGTGGAAGGGAAAGTACCTTTACACACATTAAGAGCGGATATTGATTATGCAACAGCAACAGCTCATACAACTTATGGAGCTCTTGGAATTAAAGTGTGGATTTTTAATGGAGAAGTACTTCCAACTAAGAAGGAAGGAGGGGAAGCGTAATCATGTTAATGCCTAAAAGAACAAAACATAGAAAAATGTTTAGAGGAAGAATGAAAGGAACAGCTCAAAGAGGGAACACTGTTGCTTTTGGAGATTATGGATTACAAGCCCTAGAGCCAGCTTGGATAACAAATAGACAGATTGAGTCTTGTAGAATTGGAATAAATAGAACATTCAGAAGAGAAGGGAAGACTTTTATAAGAATATTCCCTGATAAACCAATCACTGCTAGACCAGCTGGAGTGAGAATGGGTAAAGGTAAAGGTAACGTAGAAGGTTGGGTAGCAGTAGTGAAACCAGGAAGAATAATGTTTGAAGTTTCTGGTGTTACTGAAGAGAAAGCTTTAGCAGCTTTAAGAAAAGCTTCGATGAAATTACCTATTAGATGTAAAGTAGTAAAAAGAGAGAATGGTGGTGAAAACTAATGAGAGCTAAGGAAATAAGAGAAATATCTACTGAAGACTTAGTAGTAAAGTGTAAAGAGCTTAAGGAAGAACTTTTCAACTTAAAGTTTCAACTTTCATTAGGGCAAGTAACTAACACTGCTAAGATTAGACAAGTAAGAAGAGAGATAGCAAGAATCAATACTATATTGAATGAAAGATAATTAATGGAAATATATAGATCTTAAGAAGAGGAGGTCAATGTCTTGAGAAACGAAAGAAAGGTTAGAGAAGGAATTGTTGTTTCTGATAAAATGCAAAAAACAATAGTTGTTGCAATCGAAACAATGGTGTTACATCCAATCTATAAAAAAAGAGTAAAAAAGACTACAAAATTTAAAGCTCATGATGAGAACAATGAAGCTCATATTGGGGATAAAGTAAGAATTATGGAAACTAGACCATTATCAAGAGATAAGAGATGGAGATTGGTTGAAATTATAGAGAAAGCAAGATAATAATAATCCAAATTATTGAGAGAGGAGGATAATTTAATGGTACAACAACAAACTATCCTTAATGTTGCTGATAATTCAGGTGCTAAAAAACTTATGGTTATTAGAGTACTTGGAGGTTCAAGGAGAAGATTCGGAAAAATCGGTGACATTGTTGTGGCATCAGTTAAAGAAGCAATACCTGGTGGAAACGTTAAAAAAGGGGACGTAGTGAAAGCAGTTATTGTTAGAACAAGAAAAGAGTTAAGAAGAGAAGATGGTTCATATATTAAGTTTGATGATAATGCAGGGGTTGTTTTAAATAATAACAATGAACCAAGAGCAACGAGAATATTTGGACCAGTTGCGAGAGAATTAAGAGCTAAAGATTTTATGAAGATAGTATCATTAGCTCCAGAAGTAATATAATTAAGAAAGGAGGCTAATTATCGTGGCTAAACCTAAAATTAAATTCGTTCCAAAATCACTTCATGTAAAAACTGGAGATATGGTTTATGTGATTTCTGGAAAAGATAAAGGAAAGACTGGAAAAGTTTTAAAAGTTTTCCCTAAAAGAGGAAAAATTGTAGTTGAGAATATAAATATGGTAACGAAACATACAAAGCCATCGCAAATAAACCCACAAGGTGGAGTTGTACAAGCTCCAGCTCCAATGTTCTCATCAAAAGTGATGTTGTTTGATGAGAAAGCTGGAAAACCGACAAGAGTTGGATATAAGTTTGTGGATGGAAAGAAAGTAAGATACTCAAAAGTATCAGGAGAAACTTTATAAGAGAGGAGGAGAACGTAAGTGTCTAAATACGTTTCTAGATATCATAAATTGTATAACGAAACGATAGTTCCTAATTTGATGAAAGAGTTAGGGTTATCTAACGTTATGGAGTGTCCAAAGCTAGACAGAATCGTTGTTAATATGGGAGTAGGAGAGGCGACTCAAAACTCTAAATTAATAGATGCTGCTATGAATGATTTAGCAATAATCACAGGACAGAAGCCAGTTGTAAGAAGAGCGAAAAAGTCAGAAGCTGGATTTAAGTTAAGAGAAGGAATGCCAATCGGTACAAAAGTTACTTTAAGAAAAGAAAGAATGTACGATTTTCTAGATAGATTAGTAAATGTAGTTCTTCCAAGAGTAAGAGACTTCGAAGGAGTTCCAGCGGATTCATTCGATGGAAGAGGAAACTATTCTTTAGGATTAAGAGACCAATTAGTTTTCCCTGAAATTGAGTTTGATAAAGTTGACAAGCTTTTAGGAATGTCTATCACTATAGTATCTTCAGCTAGAACAGATGAAGAAGGAAGAGCTTTACTTAAGGCGTTTGGAATGCCTTTCAAAAAGTAATAGTGAGGAGGTTAAGAATAAATGGCTAAAAAGTCAATGATTGCTAGAGATGTTAAGAGAGCAGCTCTATGTGACAAATATGCTGAAAAAAGAGCTGAACTGAAAGAAAGAGTAAAAAAAGGGGATATGGAAGCTGTATTCGAGTTAAATAAACTACCTAAAAACTCTTCGGCAGTTAGAAAGAAAAATAGATGTCAGTTAGATGGAAGACCAAGAGGATATATGAGAGAGTTTGGAATTTCAAGAGTTAAGTTTAGACAATTAGCTGGAGCTGGACTTATTCCAGGAGTAAAGAAATCATCTTGGTAATTGATGAAAGGAGGATTTAATAGATGTTTTTAACAGATCCAATTGCAGATATGTTAACAAGAGTTAGAAATGCAAATGCAGTAATGCATGAAAAAACAGATATTCCTCACTCTAAAATAAAAGAAAGAATTGTAGAGATTTTAAAGGAAGAGGGATATATTTCTAACTATAAAATAATAACAGATGGAAATAAGAAAAATATAAGAGTATATTTAAAGTATGTTGGAAAAGAAAGAGTAATCAAAGGAATCAAAAGAATATCTAAACCAGGAAGAAGAATTTATTCTTCAGTTGAAGATATGCCAAGAGTGCTGTCTGGTTTAGGAATCGCTATCGTTTCAACTTCTAAAGGAATAGTGACAGATAGAGTAGCTAGAAAAGAGAACGTTGGTGGCGAAGTTCTTGCGTTCGTTTGGTAAAAACTAGGAGGTAGCCAGATGTCAAGAGTAGGTAAGAAGATCATAGTGGTACCTGCTGGGGTAGAAGTTACATTAGCTGCAGGGAATGTAGTTACTGTAAAAGGTCCTAAAGGTACTTTAACAAAAAAATTTAATGAAGAGTTAAAAATTGATATAGAAAATAATGAGATTAAAGTTGCAAGACCTAATGATTTACCAGCTGTAAGAGCTATTCATGGAACAACAAGAGCTTTAATTAACAATATGGTAGTTGGAGTTTCTGAAGGTTTTAGAAAAACTCTTAATTTAGTTGGGGTTGGTTATAGAGCATCAGAGAAAAATGGTGGATTGGAGATGGCGTTAGGGTATTCTCATCCAGTTATTATTGAAGCAGTTCCAGGGATAAAAATGACTGTTGAAAAAAATACAACTATCTATATTGATGGAATAGAAAAAGATGTAGTAGGTCAAGTTGCTGCAGATATTAGAGCAAAAAGAGCTCCAGAGCCTTATAAAGGAAAAGGAGTTAAATATGCTGATGAAGTAATCAGAAGAAAAGAAGGTAAAAAGTCATAAAATAGCTAAGTAGTGATTGGTGACTTTGAGAATAAGGAGGTTAGAAAGTTGTTTAAGAAAGTTAATAGACAAGCTATTAGAAGAAGAAAGCACTTATCTATCAGAAATAAAATTTCTGGTACAGCTGAGAGACCAAGACTTTCTATATATAGATCAAACAACAACATCTTTGCTCAATTGATTGATGATGTAAATGCAGTTACATTAGTTTCTGCATCTACGGTTGATAAAGAGTTAAAAGGGGATGTAAAACACGGTGGAAACATCGAATCAGCTAAACTTGTAGGTAAGAAAATTGCTGAAAGAGCGTTAGCAAAAAATATATCTGTTATTGTATTTGACAGATCTGGATATAAATATACTGGAAGAATTGCTGCACTTGCAGAAGCTGCAAGAGAAGCAGGACTAAAATTCTAATTCTTGTAGAGAGGAGGATTTCACTTGTCTAAGTTAGTTAAAGAGGAAAAACAATTTCAAGAGAAATTATTGAAAATTTCTAGAGTTTCTAAGACAACTAAAGGAGGAAGAACAATCTCTTTCTCAGTTTTAGCTGCTGTTGGAGATGCTGAAGGAAATGTAGGAATAGGACTAGGGAAAGCAAATGGTGTACCTGATGCAATCAGAAAAGCTGTTGCTTCTGCTAAAAAGAATATGATAAAAGTTTCTTTAAAAGGAAGAACTATTCCTCACGAAATAGTAGGAAAATGGGGAGCTACGTCTGTATGGATGGCACCAGCTTATGAAGGTACTGGAGTAATTGCTGGTTCTTCTTGTAGAGAGATATTGGAGCTAGTAGGAGTTCACAATATCTTAACAAAAGTTAAAGGTTCAAGAAATAAACACAATGTAGCTAGAGCTACAATCGAAGGGTTGGCAGCATTGAGAACTGCTGAGGAGATTGCAGCTTTAAGAGGAAAAGAAGTAAAGGATATCTTAAGCTAGGAGGTAAAGAAAATGGCAAAGCTTAGAATAGAGCTTGTAAAAAGCATAATCGGAAGAAAGCCTAACCATATAGCTACTGCAAAGTCGCTAGGGCTTAAGAAGATGAATGATGTTAGAGAGCATAATGTAACTCCAGAATTAATGGGAAAAATTGCTCAAATTTCTTACTTAATAAAGGTAGAGGAGGTGTAATAATGAAATTAAATGAGTTAAAGCCTTCTGTGCCAAGAAAAGCAAGAAAAAGAGTTGGAAGAGGAGAGTCTTCTGGATTAGGTAAAACTGCTGGAAAAGGAAGCAACGGACAAAAATCAAGAGCTGGTGGAGGAGTAAAACCTTATTTTGAAGGTGGACAAATGCCTTTATATAGAAGAACTCCAAAAAGAGGGTTCTCTAATGCAGTCTTCAGAAAAGATTTTGCAATAATTAATTTGTCAGATTTAAATAGATTTGAAGATGGAACATTGGTAACGCCAGAGTTATTGAAAGAGACTGGAGTTATTAAAAAACTTCTTTCTGGAATTAAAGTATTAGGAAATGGAGAATTAGAGAAAAAAGTTTCAGTAAAAGCTCATAAAGTTTCAGCGTCTGCAAAAGCTGCAATTGAAGCTAAAGGTGGTTCTGTAGAGATTATAGAGATAAGAACGTTTGCTGATGTAGCAAAAAACAACAAATAACTTTAGTTGTTAGATGTGAGGTGAAGAGCTTTGAGTTTAATTGAAAAATTTAATATGAAACTTAGAGGAGTGTTTAAAGTTCCAGAGTTGAGAAATAGAATTATCTTCACCCTATTAATGTTTCTAGTTGCTAGGGTAGGGACATATATCCCTGCTCCTGGTGTAGACATTGACAGGCTAGAGCAGATGACAAGACAGAGTGATTTGTTGGGATATATCAATATGTTCTCAGGGGGAGCTTTTAAGAGGGTTTCAATTTTCGCACTGGGGATTGTGCCTTATATTAATGCTTCGATAGTTTTTAGTTTGTTGGCTGTAATTATCCCGAAAATTGAAGAGATTCAGAAAGAGGGAGAGTCTGGAAGAGACAAGATAACTCAGTGGACTAGATATTTAACAATAGTGATTGCAGTTATACAAGGTCTTGGAGTGTGTACTTGGTTAGAATCAGTAGGATTGGTTCTGATGCCAGGAACTGCATTTTTTTTAACAACAATTACTACTTTAACTGCTGGGACAGTTTTTTTAATGTGGGTTGGTGAGCAGATATCAATAAAGGGAATAGGGAATGGAGTCTCTTTACTGATATTTTTAAATGTAATTTCAGGAGCACCGACAGCTGTAATACAAACGATTCAAGATATGAAAGGAAGTAAATTTCTTATCCCTGTTTTAGCATTGGTAGGAGTTGCTGCTGTTTTAACAATAGCTGGAATAGTTGTATTTCAATTAGGACAAAGAAAAATTCCAGTTCACTATGTGGGAAGAGGTTTTACAGGGAATAGTGCTGGTCAAAACTCGTATATTCCATTAAAGTTGAATAGTTCAGGAGTAATGCCTGTAATATTTGCTTCAGTAGTGATGATGGTTCCTTCGTTGATTGCAAATGCTCTTCCGAGTACATTTAAATACAAGGTATTGCTTTCGAGAATATTTAATGATCAGCATCCTGTATATTTGATACTATATGCTGTTGTGATTATATTCTTTTCATTTTTCTATACTTCGATAATGTTTGACCCAGAGAAAGTAGCAGAAAATTTAAAGCAAGGTGGTGGAACAATCCCAAGTATTAGACCTGGTGCTGATACTGCAAAATACTTAGAAGATGTTGTAACTAGGATAACATGGGGAGGAGCTATATTTTTAGCACTTATAGCGATAGCACCAATGGTGTTGTTTAAAGCTTTTGGTTTACCTATGTTTTTCGGTGGAACAGGAATAATAATTGTGGTAGGTGTTGCCTTAGATACTGTTCAACAGATAGATGCCCATCTTGTAATGAGAGAGTATAAAGGATTTTTATAAAATCTTAGCACGGCTATGGTTGTCGTGCTTTTTATATTAGATTGAAAGGGGATAAAGTTATGAATATAATGTTATTTGGAGCTCCTGGAGCAGGAAAGGGAACACAGGCGAAATATATAATAGACAGGTACGGAATTCCACAAATATCCACAGGAGATATTTTAAGGGAAGCAATAAGTCAGGGAACAGCAATGGGGATAGAAGCTAAAAAATATATGGATGAAGGAAAATTGGTTCCAGATTCTACAATGATTGGAATAATAAGGGATAGATTGAAAGAGAGTGATTGTAAAAAAGGGTTTATTCTAGATGGTTTTCCAAGAACTTTAGCACAAGCGGAAGCATTAGAGCAGTTATTGAAAGAGTTAAATATGAATTTAGATAGAGTGATATCACTAAATGTTCCAGATGAACTGATTGTAGGAAGAATTATAGGAAGAAGAGTGTGTTCTAAGTGCGGAGCCTCTTTCCATGTTATCAATAATCCACCTAAAGTTGATGGAATTTGTGATTATTGTGGTGGAGAACTGATTATGAGAAAAGATGATAATAAGGAAACTGTTGAAAAAAGATTGATAGCATATCATGAGCAAACAGCACCACTTTTTAATTTTTATAAAGGAAAAGGAATTATGAGTGAGGTAGATGGAACTGCAGAGATTTCAGAAATAACTAAGAAAATTTTTGAGATTTTAGGCTAGAGAAGAGAGGGAAACTATGGCTATATTGAAAAGTTTAGAAGAGATAGAGGAGATAAAAAAGCCTTGTAAACTAATAGCAAAACTATATAAAGATGTTTTACCCCAATATATAAAACCTGGAATTTCAACGAAAGAGTTGAATGACATAATTGAAAAATATCTTAGAGATAATGGAGCAGAACCAGCTACAATTGGTGTTGGAGGTCCGTTGAATCCGTATCCAGCTGGATCTTGTATATCTGTAAACGAAGAGGTTGTACATGGAATTCCGAGAGAAGATAAGGTTTTACGAGAAGGAGATATTGTAAGTATTGATGTTGTGGCAAGAATGAATGGTTTTTATGGAGATGCAGCAATTACTTATCCCGTAGGTCAAATAGATGAAGAGAGTCAAAGACTTTTAGAAGTAACAGAAAGAGCTCGACAGATAGGTATTGAACATATGGTTGTTGGAAATAGATTGGGAGATGTTGGAAACGCGATTCAAAGTTATGTAGAATCAAATGGATTTACAGTTGTAAGAGATTTTGCTGGACATGGAGTTGGAAAAGCTATGCATGAAGAACCTTGTCTGCCGAATTTTGGTAGAAAAGGAAGAGGACTAAAGATTGAAAATGGGATGGTTTTAGCTTTGGAGCCAATGGTGAATGCGGGGAGTTATAAAGTAAATATAAAAAATGATGGTTGGACTGTTGTTACAAAGGATGGGCGTCGTTCAGCACATTTTGAACATACGGTAGCGATTATCAATGGGAAACCAGTGATTTTGACAGAGATTGATTAAAAAATATAGTAAAAATAATAAAATAATATAGACTTTTGAGAAAAAAGATGATAGAATATTATGAGTTTCTGTTCGATAGGAGGTAGAATGTCGAAGAAGGATGTTATTGAGTTAGAAGGGACGATACTGGAAGCACTGCCTAATGCTATGTTCAGAGTTGAGTTAGAGAACGGACATGTAATATTGGGGCACATATCTGGGAAAATGAGAATGAATTATATTAAAATTTTGCCTGGAGATAAGGTAACGGTACAAATCTCACCTTATGATTTATCAAGAGGGAGAATAGTATACAGAAAGAAGTAAGATTTAAGAGTTCACGAGAGGAGGTAACTAAGTGAAAGTAAGAGTATCAATTAAGCCTATTTGTGACAAATGTAAAGTTATCAAAAGACATGGAAAAATCAGAGTAATCTGTGAAAATCCAAAACACAAACAAGTGCAAGGATAGTTTTTAGGTAGCTTTAGATTGATTAGTACTGACATTGGAAGTACTGTAAAGGTATGTTAAGCTGTAGAGCTGGTTCTCGTAAGAGGCATACCGAGGAAAGTGTTAGTCAGTTATTATACTGACGGATATATAAAAAATTTTCGAGATAGGAGGAAGTATTTTGGCTAGAATCGCAGGAGTAGATATTCCAAGAAACAAAAGAGTTGAAATAGCTTTGACTTATGTTTATGGAATTGGAAAACCAACTTCACAAAAAGTATTGACAGAAGCAGGAGTAAATTTTGACACTAGAGTAAAAGATTTAACTGAAGAGGAGTTAAATAGAATAAGAGCTATTGTTGAGACAATTAAAGTTGAGGGAGACCTAAGAAAAGAGGTTAGACTTGCAATAAAAAGATTGATGGATATCAGATGTTATAGAGGGTCAAGACATAAAATGAATCTACCTGTAAGAGGACAAAAGTCTAAGACAAATGCAAGAACTAGAAAAGGTCCAAAAAAACCAATTAAAAAATAGTTTTTAACCTAATGTGCAAGAGGTCGCTTTTAGAAAATAAAGTGATATAATTGGTTGAAAGTCTAAGAAATAAGAGAAACGGACTAAAGAAGTATAAAGAACCGTAGGGACTACGGGGATAGCTTGGTAAATATAGTTGACTAACAAAAGCAACTACTTCCCAAGAAGGAAGCTCCTACTTTAAAAGTTTTAAGTGGGAGGGGTTCACGCTGATTTTAGGAAAGTAAAAAAGGTGTATTTTATCGTAAGGAGGTAGCTTAAATTGGCTAAGAAGAAAGTAGCTAAAGTAAAGAAGAAATTGAAAAATATTCCTAACGGAGTAGCTCATATACATTCAACTTTCAATAACACAATCGTAGCAATTACAGATGTTGAAGGGAGAGTTGTAAGTTGGAAATCTGGAGGAACATCAGGATTTAAAGGAACTAAGAAAGGAACTCCATTTGCGGCTCAAATTGCAGCTGAACAAGCAGCTCAAATTGCAATGGAAAATGGAATGAAAAAAGTAGAGGTTAAAGTAAAAGGTCCTGGTTCAGGTAGAGAAGCTTGTATTAGGTCTTTACAAGCGGCTGGATTAGAAGTTACAAAAATAACTGACGTAACACCAGTTCCACACAATGGTTGTAGACCACCAAAAAGAAGAAGAGTGTAATATAATAGCTCATTATCGTAGAAATTTATTAATAGTGTAAGGAGGAACAATAAAGAGATGGCAAGAAATAGACAACCTGTTTTAAAGAAATGTAGAGCTCTTGGAATTGATCCAGTTGTTTTGGGAGTAAACAAGTCTTCAAATAGAGGACCTAGACCTAACGCTAATAAGAAGCCTACAGAGTATGCAATTCAGTTAAATGAAAAGCAAAAAGCTAAATTTATATATAATGTGATGGAGAAACAATTCAGAAAACTTTATGATGAAGCTTCGAGAAAAGATGGAGTTACAGGGTTAAACTTAATCCAATATTTAGAAAGAAGATTAGAAAATGTAGTATACAGATTAGGATTTGCTAAAACAAGAAGACAAGCGAGACAAGTTGTGTCTCATGGACATATTGCTGTAAATGGAAGAAGAGTAAATATTGCTTCTTATAGAGTAAAAGCTGGAGATGTTGTATCTGTAATTGAGAACTCAAAAAATATTGAGTTAATAAAAACAGCTATTGAGGAAAAAACAGTACCAGCATGGTTGGAGTTGGATAAAGCTAACTTTGCAGGAAAGGTTTTACAAAATCCAACTAAAGATGACTTGGATTTTGATTTAGATGAAGCGTTAATAGTTGAGTTCTACTCTAGATAATAAATCCTTTTAATAGGAGTTGATTAGATGTTAAAAATAGAAAAACACGCTAAAGGGATAAATATTACTGAGAATAAAACAAATGAGTATTCAGGACAGTATATAATAGAACCTCTGTATAGAGGATATGGGCATACAATAGGGAATGCTTTAAGAAGAGTACTTCTTTCATCTATTCCTGGAGCGGCTATAAAAGGAGTTAGAATAGACGGAGTACTTAGTGAATTTTCAGTTATAGAGGGAGTGAAAGAGTCTGTAACTGAGATTATATTAAATATCAAAGAGGTTGTTATCAAGGCTGATACAGCTGGTGAGAGAAAGATGACTCTTTCCGTAAAAGGACCAAAGACGGTTACGGCAGCTGATATTATTCCAGATATTGGACTTGAGATAGTAAATCCTGAACAAGTAATTTGTACAATAACGACTAAGAAAGAGATTAATATGGAGTTTATTGTCGATACTGGAGAGGGGTTTGTAGTTTCTGAGGATATTGAAAAGAAAGATTGGGCAGTAGATTTTATGGCTATTGATGCTATATATACACCTATTAGAAAGGTTTCATATTCTGTTCAAGATACAATGGTTGGAAGAATGACAGATTTTGATAAATTAACTTTAAATATAGAAACTGATGGAAGTGTAGATATAAGGAATGCAGTTTCATATGCAGTTGAATTGTTAAGATATCATATTGACCCACTTTTAGATATTGGAAATAGAATGGAACATTTAAGAACAGATTTAGATAAAGAGGAAGAGGTCTTAGATAGTTCAGCTCCTAAAAATGATGATGTTATGAGTACTAGAATAGAGGAGCTAGATTTGACAGTTAGGTCATCTAATTGTCTGAAAAAAGCAGGAATTGACGAAGTTGGACAACTTGCTAAAATGTCAATGAATGAGTTGTTAAAAATAAAAAATCTTGGAAGAAAATCATTAGAAGAGATTTTGGACAAAATGAGAGAACTAGGGTTTGAACTTGAAGGAAATGGAGAAATAGAATAATCAGTAAGGAGGAAAGCTGACTAATGAATCACAATAAATCGTATAGAAAGTTAGGGAGAAGAGCTGACCACAGAAAAGCTATGTTAAAAAATTTAACTATCTCTCTGATTTTAGCAGATAGAATAGAAACAACAGTGACTAGAGCAAAAGAGCTTAGAAAGTTTGCTGAAAGAATGATAACTCTTGGAAAAAAAGGGAATTTGGCTGATAGAAGAAGAGCGTTTGCTTTCTTAAGAAGTGAGGAAGCGGTTGCAAAAATATTTAATGATTTAGCACCAAAATATGCTGAAAGAAATGGTGGATATACAAGAATAATAAAAACAACAGTTAGAAAAGGAGATTCAGCAGAGTTAGCAATCATTGAATTAGTATAGTAGCTTATTTGCCGTACAAACAATAGTTTGTACGGTTTTTTTATTGATGAAAAATTTAAAAACTATGAATTGAGGTTGAAATATGTTATGATACTAATAAAAAATACGACTTGGGAGGAGAAAAGTGGCAAAAGTACAATCAGTAGAGCCGAATATAGCTGATTTGGTAAATGGATGGTTAAAAAGTTATGGATTAGACTATAAATTAGAGCAAGAAAGTTTAAATAGTGAGATAGACAAAGCACTAGATGAGTATAAATCAAAAAGCGGTGGACGTGGAGGAAATCGTCCAGATGCTAAACTATTGCTTCAAGATAAAAATCTAAATTATTATCCTATTCTTATAGAGTATAAAGGGTATAAGGATAAGTTGGTAAAGCTAGACAGTAATAAACAGGTTGACAATAGAAAAGCTAATGGAGAGCCAAACTATAACAATATAAAAGATTATGCAGTAAATGGAGCTGTACACTATGCAAATGCAATACTGCACTATACAAGCTACACAGATATAATATCAATAGGGGTTACAGGATATAAAGATGAAAGTGGAGAGTTAAGCCATTCAATAGGAGTCTACTATGTATCAAAGGGTAACTTGGGAGTAGGACAAGAGGTAGGAAGCTATAAAGACCTTTCCTTTTTGAAAAAAGAGAATTTTGATGGATTTATAGAAAAGGTAAAAGAGCTTTCTTTGTCTCCTAAAGAGTTGGAAGAGATAAAGGAAAAAAGAGAAAAGGAGATAGAAGCGAGTCTAGTAAAACTAAATAATGATATATATAGAGATGAGAAAGGCTTGGGAGAAAATGATAGAGTCTATCTAGTGGCAGCTTCAATTATAGCAACATTAGGTATTCCAGGAAAAGTTAAACCATTAGAAAAAAATGATTTAGAATCATCGGTAGAGAATGGAAATAAAGATGGAGATATCATTCTTAGAAAAATAAAATCTTTTTTAATTGAGAAAAAGATACCAACAGATAAGAGGGAGCTGATAGAAAGAACCTTAGCAAATACTCTGATGACGGATAATATAAACACTCCAAAAGATGGAGAAAGTCAACTGAAAAGGGTATTTTCTAAAATAGTGGATGATTTAGGAATATATTATAAGATAGGGCTAACTACAGATTTTACAGGAAAACTTTTTAATGAGATGTACTCATGGCTTGGATTTTCTCAGGATAAATTAAATGATGTGGTTCTTACACCTTCATATGTAGCTACACTTTTAGTAAAGCTAGCTAGAGTGGATATGAACTCGTATGTGTGGGACTTTGCTACAGGGTCAGCGGGACTATTAGTTGCAGCTATGAATGAGATGATAATAGATGCAAAAGCAAATCTAGATACAACTGAAGAGGTACAACAAAAAACCTTAGAGATAAAAGCAAATCAACTATTAGGATTAGAGGTATTACCAGGGGTATATATGTTAGCAATACTAAATATGATACTAATGGGAGATGGAAGTTCAAATATTATCAATGCTGACTCATTAGAGTATAATGGGAAATATGGCTTTGGAAATACAAATCAAGAATTCCCAGCAGATGCTTTTATACTAAATCCTCCATATTCAGCTAGTGGAAATGGAATGGTATTTGTGCAAAAGGCACTATCTATGATGAAAACAGGACATGCAGCGATAATTATTCAAAATTCAGCTGGTTCAGGGAAAGCCACGGAATACAATAAAAAAATATTAGAAAAGAACAAACTAATAGCAAGTATAAAGATGCCAATAGATTTGTTTATAGGGAAATCAAGTGTTCAGACAAATATATATGTATTTGAGGTTGGAAAGCCTCATCACAAGGATGACACAGTAAAGTTTATTGATTTTTCAAATGATGGATATACAAGAAGTAATAGAAAAAAAGCAAGTAACAATCTAAGAGATACAGATAGAGCTAAGGAGAGATATCAAGAGCTAGTTGAATTGGTACGTTTTGGAAGAAGAAAACTAAATATTTTTACAGAGAAAGAGTATTATGAGGGGACAATAGACCCTAAAAATGGTGCAGATTGGAATCAGTCAGCTCCAATAGATACAACCCCAACCCTTGAAGATTTTAAGAAAACAGTGTCAGACTATCTAGCTTGGGAGGTGTCAAATCTTCTAAAGAGTTCAAATAGTGTTGATGAGAAAATGGGAAAGTAGATTCCTCACTCAATGAGAAACTAAGTAAAGTTGAGTGGGGAGAGTTTAGAATAGGGGATTTATTTGAGGTATTGTCATCAAAAAAAATATTTCATGCAAATAATATAGAAATTTTTGATACAAAATTTAAAGATACATATCCTTATATTGTCAGAAAAACCCAAGATAATGGAATAAGAGGATATATTAAAGAAAATGAAGAATTTTTGAATAGTGAAAATACACTGACTTTTGCTCAAGATACATTTACTGTATTTTATCAGAAAGAAAAATACTTTACAGGAAATAAAGTGAAAGTTTTAAAGCCAAGAATTGATAATTTCAATGAAGATGTGGCGACTTTTATTGTTGCTATTTGTAACTTTACTTTAAGAAATTTTAGTTGGGGGATAGGGTCTGATGTAAAAATGATTAATTCACTAGAAATTAAACTCCCAACAAAAAACGGAGAAATAGATTTCAAATTTATGGAATCTTTCGTTGCCGAGCTGGAAGCTCGTCATGTTGCCGAGCTGGAAGCTTACTTGACTATTACAGGCTTGAAAGATTATGAGCTGACTGAAGCTGAAAAAGAAGCAATATCTAATTATCATAAGGTCGTATGGAGTAGTTATAATCTAAAAGAGCTATTTGGAAAAGCGACAAGAGGTAAAAGATTAAAGAGTGCAGATAGGATAGAAGGAACCCTACCTTTTGTTACCGCAGGAGAAACTAATGAAGGAATATCAGCTTTTATTGGTAATAAAGTAGAAATATTTAAAAAAAATACTGTTACAATAGATATGTTTGGTTCAGCAAAATATAGGAATTATGACTATGGAGGAGATGACCATATTGCAGTGGTTCATACTGAAAAATTACCTATGATGGCAGCGATTTTTGTAACAACAGCGATTCACAAAACATCATATAATGGGCAGTTTAATTATGGTAGAAATTTTTATGCTAAAGATGCAGATATATTAAATATAAGGTTACCAGGAAAGCAGAATAAACCAGACTTTGAATATATGGAAACCTTAATTTCTGCTATTCAAAAGTTAGTAATAAGAGATGTAGTTATTTATGCGAATAAAAAAGAGAAAGCTACTCAGATAGTATTAGGAAATAGATAAAAATTGTCAAAATATATATAAATTTAAAAAGGAGGTTACAACATGGCTCAAACAAGTATAAATATTCGTATAGATGAAGAATTAAAAAAACAATTTGATGCCTTTTGTTCTGATATTGGGATGAGTATGACTACAGCTTTTTGTGTATTTGCAAAAACAGTAGTGAGAGAAAAAAGAATACCTTTCGAGATTACCACTGAAACTGACCTCTTTTATAGCCCTGTTAATATGGCAAGATTGCTCAAATGGAGGCAACAAGAGGAACGGTACATAAGGTAGATTTTAATGATTAAAGCATAGACAGAAACGGTTATGACGGAATTGGAAAGCCAGAAAGGTTATCAGGAGACCTTTCAATGTATTGGAGTAGATGAATTGATGATTGTAATCGTAATAGATGGAGATATATGAAAAATAGTTCAATGTGTGTCTTATTATAGAGATAAATAGACTTAAGAATAATTTAGTGATAGATATCCTAATTTAAGAGTAAAGCAAGAGAGATTATCTCTTGCTTTAAATTTTATTATCATAGCTTAAAGTTTGTAAAAATTTAATCAATATTTATCATTAATTGACTATATGATGAAATACGATATAATTTAATATATTATACCATAAGTAAATATAAGTAAAAAACTTAAAAATGACTTTAATTTTACCTTCTTGGATGACTAAAATTTTGAGTGCAGTACAATTTTTGAGATTGAAAAATAGTGAAAATTAAGATATAATCTAGGGGATAGATAAATCTTCAAGAGGTGAAGAGAATGGGGATAGTAGAAGGAAAAAGTATATTTTCAGGGATAGTTTTAGGGACACCCTTTGTTGAGAGAAAAAAGAACTTATCTGTTGAGGTTTGTACCATAGAGATAGAGAGAATTCCGGATGAGATTGAGAGAGTCCTAAATGCTATTAATAGCTCTAAAGAGGATATAAAAGGATTAAAGGATAGCTTAAAAAATAAGGTAAGTGAAAGTGAATTACAAATTTTGACTGTTCATATAATGTTATTGGAAGACCCTCAATATCTATCTGATATAAAAAAATGTATAAAAGACAAAAAAATAAATGCAGAAGCTGTTGTACAAGAGGTTTCAAATAGATATATAGAGATGTTTGAAAGGATAGAGGACCCGATTTATAAGCAGAGAGCTTTAGATATAAAAGATATAAGTGAAAGAGTTATAAAAAAATTACTGGATAAAGAGAGTGTAAATTTAGAATTAAATGATAAAATTTTAATTACAGAGGAGCTGTTCCCATCAGAGCTTTTAAAGTTGCATTATGCTGGAGTTAGATTAAAGGGAATTATAATGGAATATGCAGGGGAAACATCACATATAGCAATATTAGCTAAAACTCTTGAAATTCCTACTTTAATGGGAGGAGATAATCTATTAAAGCTGGAGTGGGGGGAGCAGATAATCCTTGATACAACCTCTGTTTATGGGAAAGCGGTGATAAATCCAACTCAGATAGATATAGAGGAGTACAAGAGAAAAGAGAGAAGTTATTTTTTGAAATTAAAAGAGATAGAGGAAGCAAACTTAAAAGAAGCTATTACTTTAGATGGAGAGAGTGTAAATCTATTTTTGAATTTAGGAAGTCGATATGATAAGGAGCAGTTGGAGAGAAAAAGTCCAGCAGGAATAGGACTTTTAAGGACAGAACTTATTTATATGGAAGCCGAGGATTTTCCGAAAGAGGAATTTCAAAAGGAGTTATACGAGAGGATAGCTATGGAAGTTGGAAAGGATAAACCAATTTTAATAAGGACATTAGATATAGGAGCGGATAAAAAGCTTCCGTATTGTGATATGAAAATTGAGGAGAATCCTTCTCTTGGGTGTAGAGGAATAAGATTTACTCTGGAGAATTTAGATATTTTTAAAACACAGTTAAAAGCAATATTGAGAGCAAGTTGTGATAATAATATAAAGATTATGTATCCTATGGTAACGACAATAGATGAGATATTGGAAGCACGAGAGATTATAGAGTTATGTAAAAGAGAGCTGAAAAATGAGAATAAAGAGTTTAAGAATGATATAGAGATTGGTATGATGGTTGAGGTTCCGTCAAATGTGGTTTTGGCTGAGGTTTTTGCGGATTATGTGGACTTTTTTTCAGTTGGAACAAATGATTTAACACAGTATATGTTAGCAACAGACAGATATAGCTCAATAGGTAAAAAGATATATGATTGTTATGACCCATCTGTTTTTAGAGCAATTTATAAGGTTGTTAAGGCAGGAAGAAAAAAAGGAAAAAAAGTTTCTGTTTGTGGGGAGATAGCAGGAGAGGAATTAGGAGTCATAGCACTTTTAGCACTGGGAGTTCGTGATTTAAGTATGTCCCCTGTATATATTCCAAGAGTAAAAAATTTAATAAGAAAAATAAAAATTAATGAATTGGAACAAGTGAAGCGAGATATGTTTAAGGCTATAAATCCAAAAGAGATAAAAGATATATTGAATAGTTATCTGGAAAGAATAGAAGGGAGAAACAGATGAGAAGAGTAGAAGTAACAATAAAAAATAAAGCTGGATTACATGCAAGACCATCATCACTATTTGTAGAAACTGCCAGCAAATATGATGCGGATATAAATATAATTTATGAGGATGAGGTTATAAATGGTAAAAGTATAATGGGATTGATGTTGTTGGCAGCAGAACAGGGAAGAACTCTTATTTTAGAGTGTGATGGTGTTGATGAGGATGATATGATAGCAGAATTAGTTGATTTGGTAGAGGTAAAAAAATTTAATGAGGAGTAATCAATGGAGATATTAAGAGCCGAGAAAATGGGATTTTGCTTTGGTGTAAAAAAAGCCATTGAGTTATGTTATAAATTGGCAATGGAAGAGAGTGGAAAAAAATATATACTGGGAATGTTGGTGCATAATAAGGATGTAATAAACGAGATGGAGCAGATAGGCTTTGAAATTATAGATGAAAATGATATTTTAATGGGAAAAGATAGTTTAAAATCTGGAGATACAGTTGTTATCAGAGCTCATGGAACGACAAAAGAGATAATGAATAGATTGGAAGAGAAAAATATAAAAATATATGATGCTAGTTGTATTTTTGTTAATAGAATAAAAGAGTTGTTAGTTGAACAGGAGAAACAAAATAATGAGATTGTTTTTATAGGGGATAAAAATCATCCAGAAGTAAAGGGAATAATCTCGTTTGGAAAAAAAGTGGTAGTTTTTAGAGATTTGGACGAATTGAAATTATTTGAGTTTGATAGAGAGAAAAGTTATAGTGTGCTAACACAAACAACTTTGAATAAAAAAAAATTTATAGAAATTAAAGAATATTTAGAAAAAAACTATTCAAATTTTAAAATTTTTGATAGGATATGTGGAGCTACTAGTGAACGTCAGGAAGCAACGAGAAATCTCGCCAGAAAGACAGATTTAGTGATAGTGATTGGAGATTTTAAAAGCTCTAATAGTAAAAAACTGCTTGAAGTTGCTAAAACTGAGAATCCAAACTCTATCTTGATTCAAAATGAGGAGGAATTGGATATATCAATTTTAAAGAGATATATGAAAATAGGATTAACAGCTGGGGCGTCAACACCAGAGGAAACAATAAAAAAAATCGAAAATAAAATAATGAGGTGGAATTTAAATGTATAATGAGAAGTATGAAGAGTTTGAAGCTTTACTAAACCAATATATGCCAGAACAAGAGAATCAATCCTTAAGAAGAAAGGTTGTAGGGACTATAATAGGAAAGGATAGAAATTATAGTTATTTAGAGGTTGTAGGGGAGCCGAAATCAATTAGAGTTAGAACAGAAGAGTTAAAAGAGTTTAACGTTGGAGAACAAGTTGAAGTAATTATTTTAGCAAAAATAGAAGAGGATGATGATGAAATATTGATTGCTTCTAAAAGGAAAGTTGATGAAGAAAAAGGGTTGGAGGAGCTGAACAAAGCTTTTGAAGAAAAAAAAGTAGTTACTGGAAAGGTTATAAATAAAATAAATGGCGGATATATAGTTGAAATTTTAGGACTTTATCAAGGATTTTTACCTAACTCTTTAGCAGAAACAAGAGATGAAGAGATAGTTGGAAAAGAAGTAGATTTAATTGTTAAAGAAATAAAAGAGGAAAGAAGAGGAAGAAAAATTCTTTTATCAAGAAAAGAGGTTGTTTTAGGAGAGGAGCTTGCGAAGTTATCAAAATACTCGGTTGGAGATGTTGTAACAGCGACTATAACTGAGATTTTAGATTTTGGATTGACTGTGAAAATTGATGGGATAAGAGGGTTTATCCATATTTCAGAGGTGGATTGGAAGAAAATAGGTAATCTTTCTGAAAAATATAGAGTTGGAGAGCAGATTGAGGCAAAAATTATCGAAATTAGTGAGGAAAAAAGAAATATTAAGCTTTCTATAAAGGCATTAACTAAAAATCCATGGGAGATTATTGCTGAAACTAAGAAAGTTGGGGATGAGATTAGTGTTAAAGTTTTAAAAATAGAGAGATTTGGAGCAATAGTGGAATTAATACCAGGTGTTGAAGGGTTAATTCATATCTCAGATTTTAGTTGGACTGCTAAAAAAATAAATATAAATTCAATGGTAAAAGTTGGAGATGAGATAAAAGTTGTTATTACAGAGTTAAGACCAGAGGAAAGAAAATTAAAATTGAGTATAAGAGAGTTAAGTAAAAATCCTTGGAGTGATGCTGAAGAGAGATTTAGAGTTGGAAATATCCTGAAAGGAAATGTCGTTGAGGTAAAGCCATTTGGAATATTTGTGCAGATAGAAGAGGAAGTGGATTGTTTTATTCATAATTCAGATTTTGCGTGGGTTGGAAATGCAAAGTATTCAAAGGGTGAACAAGTTGAATTTAAGGTAATAGAATTGGATGTTGCATCACAAAAAATAAAAGGAAGTATAAAAGTTTTAACCGAGTCTCCTTGGGAAAAAGTGACAAATATGTATAAAGTTGGCGATGTCGTTGAGAAACCTATAAAAAATATCCAAAGTTTTGGTGTATTTGTGGGGTTAGAAATAGGAGTGGATGGATTTATCCCAGTTCAGTTATTGTCAAAAACAACTATAAAAAATATAACTGAGCAGTTTAAAATTGGTGATATAGTGAGAGCTGAAATCATAGAGATTGACAATGAGAAAAAGAGAGTAAAACTTTCAGCGAGGAAATTGGAGACGGAGAGAGAAAAAGAAGAGAATAGAGAGTTAATTGAAAAATATGGAACATCTTCTAGTGTAGAGGAGTAGTTTACAATTAGAGAGAGAAGAGACTCTCTCTTTTTTTGGAAAGAGAGGGAAAGATTTGGGAGGTAAAATGTTTTTTTTTGAAGATTTTTTAAAAAGTATAGAAAAAACAAAGGCAAATGAAAAACAATATCAAAGCTATGGAATTGAAGTTAGAAGATTGGTTATGTGGTTGGGAACTGGGATACCGCTTATTTTACTGGGAATGTTACAAATATATATAGGTTATAGGAAACAGTATAATCCTATCTATATTTTATTAGGAGTTGGATTACTATTTTTAGGGTTAAAGCATATAAAGACAGTTCTTTCATATAGGATAGTTCTAGATTTAAAAGAGCAGTTATTAAAATATCAAAAAGTTATAATAAAATTTTCTGACATTGAAAGTTGTCAATTAAAAGAGGGTGTGGTCGGAAAAAAAGGAAAATTACAGTTGATTTTAAGGATTTTGACCTCAAAGAAAGAGGAGTACATAATTCCAGTTATTATGTCTAAAAAGAGAGTATTTGTGGCAACCTTAAAAGAAAATTTAAATGGAAAATTTAGGATTGAGGGGTAATTAATGAAAAAGATAGTTAAGATTATTACTATATTTTTGTTGATATTTTTATCTATATATTCGGATGAAGAGAAAGTGGAGTTTAGAGGTGTTTGGATAGCAAGTGTTGATAATATAAATTGGCCGTCGAAACCAGGGTTGACAGATAAAGAGCAAAAAGCTGAGATTATAGATATATTGGATGAGATAAAATCCTTAAATATGAATGCGATTATTATGCAGATACGACCTACAGCTGATAGGATTTACAAAAAAATTGGAATTGAGCCTTGGTCAAAATATCTCATTGGAGAAAATGGAAAACCTCCAAAATATGACCCTTTAGAGTTTTTTATAGAGGAAGCTCATAAGAGAGGGATAGAGTTCCATGCGTGGTTCAATCCTTATAGAATTACATTAAAGCCAAAAGAGATAATTCCAGAAAATCATGTGGTTTTGGAGAATCCAGATTGGATAGTAGAGTATAATGAGCGTTATTATTATGACCCTGGAAATCCTTTTGCAAGAAGATTTATAGAGAATTTAATTGTTGAAGTTGTAAAAAATTATGATATTGATGCAATACATATGGATGATTATTTTTATCCATATCCAATAAAAAATAAAAAAGGGAAAAAGATTCCTTTTGATGACAAAAAAAGTTATAAAAAATATGGAAAAGGAATGAGATTAGAGGATTGGAGAAGAAAGAATACCGATGATTTTGTAAAGAACCTCAATCTAAAAATAAAAAGGGTGAAACCGGAGATTAGATATGGTATAAGCCCATTTGGTGTATGGAGAAATAAAAGTTCCGACCCGACAGGTTCAGATACAAAAGCTGGAATTGAAAATTATGATGATTTATATGCTGATACAAGAAAATGGATAAAAAATGGCTGGATAGACTATATAGTTCCTCAGATATATTGGGATTTTAAGTTGAAAGTGGCACAATATGATATTTTAGTTGATTGGTGGGCGAAAGAGGTTGAAGGAACGAAAGTTGATTTATATGTAGGGCATGGTATGTATAAAATAGGAACGACCAAAAATTGGAGAAATCCAAATGAGATTATAAATCAAATAAAATATAATAGAGCTAAAGAAAATGTAAAAGGAAGTGTGTTTTTTGGATTTGATAAAATACAAGATAATACTCTAAAAATACGAGATAACCTAAAGAAAAAAGTGTATCAAGAAAGAGCAAGCCTTCCACATAGAAAAGATATGGAGAAACAAGTCTTAAAAAAGAATAAAAATTAAAAATTTATGATAAACTAATTTTAGTGTCCATTTAGGGTATACTCTATTTAGACACAAAAATTTGAAAAAATTTAAAAATTTTTATGTATAAAAAGAATAAAATCTGAATAAAAAGCAAAAGTTTAGTTCACTAAATTTTTGCTTTCTTTTTTATTTTTTGTGTCTATTTGAGGTATACCCCAGATAGACACTTTTTTATTTTAGTGTTTAATATTACTGGATTTGTATGATTTATATAGATAAAAATGAATAGATTTTAAGTAAGCCAAACAAAACTTTTTCATAATTTAAAAAGTCCCAACTGCCTTGGTGGTTGGGCATTGGAGAGTTTTTAATATAAATTTTATTTTTTTATGAAAATCAAAAATAAGAAAAAAGCTAGAGATTAAAAAAATTATTTTTTTATTCAGTTAAAAATCAGTTTTAAAAAGAAAAATTTAAAAATAAAAAAATGTAGTTAGAGGGTTTAGCTATTAAAAGTTTTAACTTTTTATAGAATAAATTGTTTTTAAAAGTTTTAGGAGGATTGTATTATGAAAAAATTTTTATTAGGGTTATTAGCGTTATCGTCTATGTCGTTAGCAGCAAATGTTGACTTAGAAGTTACACCAACGGAGAACACAAATGTATTTCAGACAGGGCAGCTTGGAAAGATTCAAGTAGAGGCAACATTAATGACTGATGTTCCTGTAGTAAAATATGTGGTTTTTGCCTCAGCTACTGGAGATTTGAGTGATGCACAAGATACATTAGTTTTACCAAGTTTAGTATTAACTCGTGATGAATCTAAAAATACATTTGTGGGAACACCAGACAAAATATATGTAAAAAGAGTAATGAACGGAGCATTAGGAGAACTAACGGATACAGATAATGTATCTTTTTTGGCAACTGGTTTTGACGAATCTTATACATCTCATACAGCAGACGTAATAACACTAGGAAAAACAACAATGGTATATCCGATGACAGCATTTATTTCAAAAACTAGATTGGCAGAGATAGCAACAACAGCGTATGGAGGAGTGGATGGAGCAGCTCCTGATATTAATGCATGGGGAGAGATAGAAGCAATATTTAATGGAGAGAGAAG
This sequence comes from uncultured Cetobacterium sp., assembly GCA_949293295.1. Taxonomy (GTDB): domain Bacteria; phylum Fusobacteriota; class Fusobacteriia; order Fusobacteriales; family Fusobacteriaceae; genus Cetobacterium_A. Next base: position 18,798 of record CASFCG010000024.1, on the reverse strand, counting down.
AATTTTAAGATTCCCAAATAAAGTTAATGCACGTCATGAAACAAGAGGAGTATTAGAATTAGGAACTACTAGTGACTCAGCATATTCAGAGGCTCAAACAATGACACAGGAACAATCAGAACCAGCCATGGAGCAGTTCGTGGGTTCAGTAACAGGAACGGTATATTTTCAAGTAAAAATTGATTAATTGAGCTTTATATTTGTGGTGTCTATTTAGATTTTAAATAGACACTTTTTTTATACAACGTGTTTTTATTTGAAAAATTATAAGATACTAAAAAATAATGATACAATGCTGAATTTGATATAGAGATTGTTAGATAAAATTAAAAAGATTGATTTTTAAAATCAATCTTTGTCTATATATTAGCTATTTTATTGGTTCAAAAGAAGAGGGTCTTTCAGTTCAAAATCTTCACTAAAACTCATAAAACTCAGGATTGAATCGGTAATATCATTTCCACCGTGAACTAAAGATTTTTTATCAAATATATAATCATAACCATTTTGTTCTGCAAAAAGGATAGAGCTAGCTTCAACTTCGAGAATTACAAGATAAAATTGAGTTTGATATTTTGGATAAAACTCAGCTTGGGAGTTCTTAAGATTTTTTTGAAACTCTTTATCAAGTTCTTTAAGTCTTAGCTCTAGTTTTTTCTTAGATTTTATGGTAGAAGAGGCTTGCTTTTTTTTGAGTGAGTATTTTTCCTCTAAATTTTTTATATTTTTTTCATAAATTTTTTTATTTTTAATAAAGTCATCATTAAGTTGAACAGCTTTATTGTATGTATTGAAAATTTTTTCAAAGTCAACAACTCCTATCTTTTCAGCATAAGCAAAAGAAAAGAGAAGAAAGAATAAAAATAACTTTTTCATTATAATTCCTCACTTAAAATTTTTTAGATATATTATACATTATTTTTAAAATATTTGATATAATATTTATAAAAAGATTTTAGGGGTGGAAAATTGGCAAAAACAACAAAAGTATTAATATTAATACTAGAGATTACATTATTGATTGTATTTACAATATGTAAAAAGTATTTATATTCGTTATTTTTTCTTATGATATTTGGATATAGTTTATATCTTTTTTTTAAATGGAAAAGAGTAAAACCAACAAATAATTTTGATTTGAGAAGTTATATAGTTTTAGATATAGTATTATTACTTTTTTTGATATCTCTTTTCAGAATTTTGCAGCTTCAGATTTTTAATTCTGAAAGATATAGAATAGCTATTCAACGACAGTCAAACATAGAGATAAAGAAGAATGGAAGTAGAGGAAAGATTTATGATGCTACAGAAAAGGAGTTAGCCTATAATATAGATAGTTATAGCATAGTTATAGACCCTAAAGCTCTTATGGAGTTTCCTGAAGGAAAGTTATTTTTATATGAGATGCTAGAGAATAACTATATAAAAGGGAATAAGAAAGAGGTTTTGAAAAAGATTAAGGATTTGGCAAAAAATAATAAAAGGTATAGAAGATTAAATGAGATAACTGTCAGAGAAAAAGAAAATGTGGTTAAGTTAATGAAAAAATATAGTTTAACTTATCAAGGGATTATACGTTTGGAAGAGATAAAAAATAGAAAATATTATGATTCTAGTGTATATGGTCCGATTGTTGGAAATATAGGTTTTAAAGATAAAGATGAGAAAGAGGGTATTTTTGGACTTGAATTGTATTATGAAAAATATTTAAAAGGTTTAAAAAAATCTATGCGTGTTCCAATTGTAAGAGGTTTAAAAATGGTACTTCCAACTGCTGATATAGATACAAAGATTAATTTAGATGGAAATGATTTATATTTGACTCTGGATAGTGATTTATCATATATATTTAACTCTGAGATGAAAAAGCAGTTTGAGGTTACAAAATCGGAGGAGGCATATGGAATAATAATGGACCCAAACAGTGGTAGAATTTTGGCAACCTCTTTTTATCAAAAAAATAAGAAAAATATGACCAATCCAATATTTCAATCTCTATTAGAGCCAGGCTCTATATTTAAGCCAATGATTGTTGCGGCAGCTTTAGAGAGTCAGAAAGCAACTCCAGAGACTGTATTTGACATAGGAGAGGGAAAATATGAAAAATATGGCTACACAATAAGTGAAGGAAGTAAGAGTTTAAAAGGAGAATTGAGTGTAGTAGATATATTAAAGAGGTCAAGTAACGTGGGAATGGTGTTGATATCAGAAAATTTTTCAGATGTGGAGTTTGATGATTGGCTAAAAAAATATGGATTATATGAAAAAACAGGAGTTGATTTTCCATATGAACAGAAATCAAGATATGTTCCACCAAATAAGTGGAATGGATTGAAAAAAAGTAATATGGCTTTTGGTCAAGGAATTGCAGTAACACCTATTCAGATTTTAACTGCCTTTTCAGCAGTAATAAATGGTGGATATATTTATAAACCTTATTTAGTTGAGAAAATAGTGGATAAAGATGGTATCGTAATTAGAAGAAATACGCCAAAAGTTGAGAGAAGAGTTTTGAGTGAAAAAACTTCTGAAAAAATGAAGAAAATGATGGAGTTAGCGGTATTGGATGGAACAGTAAAAAAAGCTCAAGTTGAAGGATATAGAGTCGGTGGAAAAACTGGAACAGCTCAATATAGTGAGAATGGAAGATATGTAAAGAATGAATATCTTTCATCGGCGATTGTTTTCTTTCCGGTTGAAAATCCACAATATGTGATGTTGGCAATGTTTTTTAAACCTCAAAGTGAGAAACAAACAGAAAAATATGGTGGAAGTGCAGCTGCACCGGTACTAGGGCGAATAATAAGAAGAATAACAAAATTAAAAAATATTTATTCTCAGGATATAAAAAATATAACAGTGAATACCCGAAATAAAAATTTTAAAAATATATTGACGCTTAGGAACTCAAAAGTTGAAATAATGCCAGATATAAAAGGAATGACAGCCAAAGAAGTAATAGAGCTATTTAAGAAAACAGATATTGATATAAAAATAAAAGGGGTTGGTGTTGTAATAAAACAGTTTCCAGAGGCAGGAACAAGTTTAACAGGTGTGAAAGAGATAAAAATTGAGTTAAGAGAGGGATGAAATGAGGTATTATAGTATTTATGTAGAGAATACAGTAGATTTTTTTACCTATTCAAGTGTGCAGGAGATAAAGATAGGAACTCAAGTGAAAGTCTCTTTTCAGAATAAAAAAAGAGTTGGAGTGGTTATAGAGGAGGAGATTGGAAAAAGCTACAATTATAATGTTTTAGAAATTGAAGAGATTTTAGATAATGAGATTAGTTTTTCTAAGAGTTATATAAAAATGTTGTTATGGATTAAAGAGTATTATATGGTTGGTTTTGACCAGATATACACAACCGCGATTCCAAAAGGATTAAAAATAAAATATGTTGATAAATATGTGATTAATTTTAAAAGTTCCGAATTAAGTAAGGAAGATAGTTCAATACTAAGTTATATGCTCCAGAAACAATGGGTAACAAAAGCGACATTGAATAAAATCTTTGGAAAAGAGAAAGTAAAAGAGTATTTGAAAGATATCTTTTTGGTGGAAAAGGATAAAAAGTACACTATAAACAGAGAGTTGGATTTGCCCATAGAGCTGGAGAGATATTTTTTAGAAAGAAGCGAGTTTTCTAGGGATAGTATTGAGAAAAGATTTGATAAAAAAGAGATTGAAACTCTTTTAAAGGAAGAGAGGATTTTTCTTATCAGAAGATTAAAAGAGAAAGATACACAGGAATTAACATATGATGTTAAAGATAAGAGTATACGAACCCCTACAGTTTTAAATGATGAACAGGAGAGAATAAAACAAAAAATTATAGATTCTAAAAAAAGATATTTTCTTTTGAGAGGAGTGACAGGGTCCGGAAAAACAGAGATATATATCCATTTGATAAGGGATGGTTTAGAGAAAGGAAAAGGGGCAATATTTTTGGTTCCAGAAATATCATTGACTCCTCAAATGGTAAAAAGATTCAAAGATGAGTTTGGAGATGAAGTAGCTATTTTACATAGTCGCTTGTCAAATTTAGAGAGAGCTAGAGAGTGGTACAACATATATAGTGGACAAAAAAGGATTATATTAGGAGTTAGGTCTGCTATATTTGCACCAGTTAAAAATTTAGGATATATAATAATTGATGAGGAGCATGAGAATAGTTATAAACAGGATACATCTCCGAGATATCATGCTAAATATGTCGCACTAAAAAGAGCGGAATTAGAGGGAGCAAAAGTGGTATTAGGTTCAGCTACTCCGTCAATTGAAAGCTATTATTATGCAAAAAAAGGTCTGTTTGAACTGTTGGAGCTTGAAAATAGATATAGAAGTGCAAAACTTCCAGAGATTAAAATTGTTGATATGAAGAGAGAGCAGAATAATTTTTTTAGTGAGCTATTATTGAAAAAGATAAGGGATAGATTGTTAAAAAAAGAACAAGTGATTCTACTTTTAAATAGGAAAGGATATTCAACAGTTATTCAGTGTAAAAAATGTGGATTTATAGAGGAGTGTGAGCATTGTTCGATAAGTTTAAGTTATTATGCTGGAGTGAATAGATTAAAATGTAATTACTGTGGAATAGGAAAACTGTTTAGTGGAAGTTGTTCAAATTGTGGTAGTAATGAGTTAGAGTTTGGAGGTCAGGGAGTTGAGCGAATAGAGGAGGAATTAAAGAAGATATTTCCAGTCAATATAATAAGAGTAGATGGAGAGGTTGCAAAAGAGAAGGATTTTTATGAGAGGATGTATTTTGATTTTTTAAATAAGAAGTATGATATTATGATTGGAACACAGATGATATCGAGAGGGCTACATTTTCCAGATGTTACTTTAGTAGGAGTTATAAATGCAGATACTTTGATGGGAATTCCAGATTTTAGAACAGGAGAAAGAACCTATCAGCTCATCACTCAAGTAGCGGGAAGAGCTGGAAGAGGAGAAAAAAGTGGAGAGGTGATAATTCAAACTTATCAGCCCGAGAATCATGTTATAGAAAAGATACAAGAGAATAGTTATGTGAGTTTTTATGAAAAGGAGATAAAAAAAAGAGAGGAGCTATTTTATCCACCTTTTTCAAGAATAATAAATATTGGAATATCATCTAGTGAAGAAAAAGGACTAGAGGAGTTTGCAATAGAGTTTCACAAAAGGATAAAAGATGAGGAGATTGAAATCTATGGACCTATGAGGGCTATGGTTTATAGAGTGAAAGGACGTTATAGATATAATATATTTGTAAAAGGCGAAAGGGAGAAGATAAATAATTACAAAGAGAGACTATTGAAAGCATATAAGGAAATGAAAAATAGAAAATACAGAGTTGTGATAGATGTTGAACCGACAAATTTGATTTAGATGAAAGGAGAGAGAGATGATATATGATATAAAAACATATGGAAATAGTTGTTTAAGAGAGAAAGCGGAGAGAGTTGAGAAAATAGATGTTGAAGTGTTACAGATATTGGATAATATGGTTGAAACAATGCAGAAGATAAAGGGAGTTGGGTTGGCAGCTCCACAGGTTGGAATAAATAAGAGAATGTTTGTGATAGATGTTGGAGATAATAAAATAAGAAAAGTTATAAATCCTGAAATTTTAGAACTGTCAGATGAGATTGAGATAAATGAAGAGGGATGTTTGAGTATTCCAGGTGTATTTAAATCAGTGAAAAGAGCCTCAAGAGTAAAAATAAAATATTTAAATGAGAAAGGCGAGGAGATTATAGAGGAAGCTGAAGAGTTTTTAGCAAGAGCGTTTCAACATGAGTATGACCATTTAGAGGGTGTGTTGTTTGTAGATAGGTTATCTCCAGTGGCTAAAAGAATGGTGAGTAAAAAACTTCAACTACTAAAAAAAGAGGTTGAAAGAGGATAATGAAAAAGATATTTATTATTGTAGTCTTAATACATATTGGATTTGTAGGAAAAAATATAGTTAAATCACTCTTGAAAATAGATAGATTAAAAATAGAAAGAGAAGAAAAAAAAGAAAGAATAGAAAAATTGAAAGAGAGTATCTCTATATGTGAAAATGATATAAAAAATATAAAAATGCCGTTTTATAGGGAAAAGATTGCTAGAGAGCGGTTACAGATGATTTTAACGGGAGAAAAATTATATAGAGTAGTTGAGGAGAAAAACACGTAGGAGGAAGAAATGAAAAGAGAGTTGGCATTAGAGTTTGCGAGAGTTACGGAGGCAGCAGCATTGGCAGCTTCAAAATGGATTGGGAGAGGGGATAAAGAGTTAGCAGATAAAGCAGCGGTAGATGCTATGAGAATAATGTTAAATGAATTGAAAATTAAGGGAGAAATAGTAATAGGAGAGGGAGAGATAGATGAAGCTCCCATGTTATATATTGGAGAAAAAGTTGGTTTAAAGGAGGGGGAAAGTGAGAATTTCACGGAAGTAGATATCGCAGTTGACCCGGTTGAAGGAACAAGGATGACAGCACAGGGACAGGCTAATGCAATTGCTGTATTAGCTGTTGGGAATAAAGGGAGTTTCTTGAGAGCTCCGGATATGTATATGGAAAAATTAGTGGTTAATTCAGGAGCAAAGGGCGTAATTGATTTGGAGAAACCGTTGATTGAAAATATAAAAAATGTAGCAAAAGCACTTAATAAATCATTACAAGAGTTGACAATTATGATATTGGACAAACCACGACACACAAAAATAATAAAAGATTTACAAGAGATAGGAATAAAAGTTTTTGCACTTCCGGATGGAGATGTAGCAGGGTCTATTTTAACATCAATTGTAGACTCTGAAGTGGATGTTTTGTATGGAATAGGAGGAGCTCCGGAGGGAGTTATTTCAGCAGCTGTTATTAGAGCTATGGGTGGAGATATGCAAGCTAGATTAAAACTTAGAAGTGAAGTAAAAGGAGTTTCTTTGGAAAATGATAAAATATCTGCTTTTGAAAAAAGTAGATGTGAGGCTATGGGATTGAGAGTTGGGGATGTTTTGAAACTAGATGACCTTGTAAAAGATGATGAGATTATTTTTTCTGCCACAGGAATTACAACTGGTGATTTGCTGGAGGGAGTAAGAAGAAAAGGAAATATCGCTAGAACTCAAACTCTTTTAATTAGGGGAAAGAGTAAAACAATAAGATATATAAATGCTGTTCACAATTTAGAGTATAAACATGAATCTATAATAAACATAATAAAGTAATAAAAAGTATTGATATCTAAGGAAAATGAGAGATTTTAATAATAACAATTATAAATATATTGCAAATTAATAAAAAAAAGTGTATAATAGCGTTATGAGAGTGCCTAATGGAACTTGAATATATGTTTATGGAGGTTTATATGTTAAGAGGAACGGTAAAATGGTTTAATAAGGACAAAGGATTTGGATTTGTAACTTGTGAAGGGGGAAAAGATTATTTTGTTCATTTTTCAGGAATCGTAGCAGAAGGATTTAAAACACTGGAAGAAGGACAACAAGTTACTTTTGTAGTTGAAGAAGGAGAAAAAGGACCAATTGCTAAAGAAGTAAAAGCTATGTAATTTAAATTTTAAAGTTATAAAGGGGCATTAGCCCCTTTTTTTGCAGAAAGGAAAAAAAGATGAGAAGAGTTATCTTACACTATGACATGGACTGTTTTTATGCTTCTATCGAGATGAGGGATAATCGTAAATATGCTGGAAAACCTTTAGTCGTTGCAGGGGGAGTAGTTACAACTGCGAATTATGTAGCCAGGAAATATGGTATACGTTCAGCGATGAGTACATCAGAAGCTAAACGGCGATGCCCTAGGCTCATTGTTGTTCCTGTTAATAAGGATAAGTATAGAAGAGAAAGTGAAAATATCCAAAATTTAATTTTAAAGATAACGGATAAAGTAGAGTTTATAGCCTTAGATGAGGGATTTTTGGATATAACAGAGATAATTAAAAGATTTTCATCAAAAGAGAGTTTTGCACATCTATTTAGAAAAAGAATATTTGAGTGTACCGGACTTACATGTTCTGTTGGAATTGGACCAAACAAGTTGATTGCTAAAATAGCGAGTGATATAAATAAACCCGGGGGACAGCATATATTCCACAGTGAAAAAGAGTTTCAAAGTTATATAATGGAAAAAGATATAGGAATTCTTCCCGGAGTTGGGAAAGAGCTTAAAAAGCTTTTAAATAAGAGAAACATTGTAAAAGTGAAAGATATTTTGAATTATCCACTTAAAACTTTAGTTGGAAGATATGGAAATTCAAGAGGAGAACTTTTATACAGTTACTCGAGAGGTATAGACTTTAGGGAGGTAGAGTTTAATAAGATAACACACTCTATAAGTAATGAAAACAGTTATAGAATAGCATTAAATTCAATACTAGAGATTGAACGGGAGTTGAATCTAATTTTTGATAAGGGATATAAAAAAGTTTTAGAAAGTAATTATTTGGTAAAAACTATTTCGGTAAAAATAAAATTAAAAAATGGAGAGATGTTCACAAAATCAAAAACTAGAGCTATTTTTACAAATGATAAAACCGCTTTAAAAGAGATGTTAGAAGAGATATTAAACGGTTTTTTAATTGAGTCAGAGGTCAGATTACTGGGGGTTGCTTTTTCAAATTTTGAGAATTATAATCAGAGGCAGTTGAGAATAGAAGAGATATTATAATTTATTTTAAAATGATATGAAGGAGGTAAAATATGAATTTTTTATCGAGAAGGAGTATCAGAAAATATCAAAATAGGAGAGTAGAAAAAGAGATTATTGATGAGTTAATGAGAACCGCTGTTGTATCACCTAGTGGTAGAAATGGACGACCGTACGAGTTTATTGTAGTTGATGATGCAGAGAAAATAAGAAAATTAGCTCATTCTAAAGAGAGTGGAGCTCAATTTGCAGAAAGTGCTCCGTTGATAATAGTAGTTGCATGGCATGAATATCCCACTGGAGAGGATGATGCGAGTATAGCTAGTACAATAATTCAATTGAAAGCTCATCAATTAGGGTTAGGTACGTGTTGGTTACAAACGAAAGGAAAATTTGATTTAAATGGAAAAGCTTGTCATGATAACATTAGAGATATTTTAGGAATACCAGAAAATATACACATTGGAAATATGATATCTCTAGGTTATCCAGCAGAGGAGAAACCCCCTTATGAAGAAAAAGATATGGATATGAGTAAAGTTCACTATAATAAATGGTAAAAGAAATTGATTTAATCAGGGAGTATTTTAATTTAAAAAATACTTGTAATTTTTGGATAAATATGATAGCATAAACACGAAGATAATAACGGCGTGTTACTGGTAATGCAGGCAAGACCAAGCTTGATTAATTTTGAGTTTTTTATTCAGAATTTTTCACTTGGTCTTTTTTTGTTAAAAAATTTTAAAAGGAGGTTTTTTAATTGGACTATAAAATTATAGCTGAGGATATTTTAGAGGCTGTCGGAGGAGAGGAGAATATAAAAAGTTTATCCCATTGTTTCACAAGACTTAGGTTTGTTTTAAAAGATAATAGAAAAGCAGATAAGAAAAAAATAGAACAACTTGAAGGAGTAATATCTGTTGTTGAAAGTGGAGGACAATTTCAAGTTGTTATAGGAGCAAAGGTAACAAAGGTTTATGATGAGTTGATAACCATGGTAAATGTTGAGATGAGTTTAAAAGAGACTCAAGAAAAGGAGGGAAATATTTGGAATAGAGTTTTGATAGCTATATCTACTATATTTACGCCAATGGTTCCAGCTATAGCAGCTTCAGGACTTTTAAAGGGAGTTTTGACAATGGCTAAAATAATAGTAGCAAATAAGGGGGGAGATATTACTACTAATGACACATACAATATAATTTTGGCTTCAACAGATGCAATATTCTACTTTATGCCGATTATTTTGGCATATACAAGTGCCAAGGTTTTTAAGGCAAATGAATTTGTGGCTATGGCTTTAGGAGGAACCATGTGTTATCCTAGTATTGTAGCATTAATGACTGGAGCAAATGAAGTAATAATGTTTGGAATGAAGATTACAAAGGCAAGTTATACTTCATCTGTAATTCCCATCATAATAGGAATATTTATTTTATCATATGTACAGAAGTTTTTGGAGAAAGTAATACCAGAAGTATTAAAAATTATATTGGTTCCAGGTTTTTCATTACTCATTATGGTACCAGCTACTTTTATATTTTTTGGACCCGTAGGAATTTATATCGGTGATATTATAAGTTTTACATACAAAGGAATGATGAGTTTGAGTCCTATTTTATGTGGTGGATTTATAGGAGGAATGTGGTGTATATTTGTTATCTTTGGAGCACATAGAGCTTTACTTCCGATAGGAATAAATGATGTAGCATTATATGGACATCAAAATCTATTAGCTTTTGCTGGAGCTGCTAATTTTTCACAGGGCGGAGCTGCTTTAGGAGTTATGTTAAAAAGTAGAAATAAGGATTTAAAAGCTGTATCTGCTTCTGCAAGTCTGTCTGCTGTACTTTGTGGAATAACAGAACCAGCTATTTATGGTTGTAATTTACGTTTAAAAAAGCCTATGATATATGCTGTTATTTGTGGAGCGATTGGAGGAGCTATAATGGGAGCTGGAGGGGTTTATGGAGATGCTTTTGCAAATAATGGAGTTCTTACTTTAGCTACATATGCAGCTTTTGGTTTAAAGAGATTTATGTTCTATTTAATAGGGATAGGTGTAGCTTTTTTTGGTGCAGCAATTATGACTTTTATATTAGGATTTGAAGACCTAGAAGAAAAGTCAGAGAAAAAGAATGAATTGAATAAAGAGAATGTGGAGGAAAAAGCGGATATTTTAATACCGGCACCTATAGAAGGATTGGTAATTCCATTATCACAAGTATCTGACCAAGTATTTTCATCTGGAGCGTTGGGAAAAGGTATAGGAATAATTCCAGAAAAGGGAGAAGTAGTGGCTCCAGAAGATTGTATAATAACATCTATATATCCTACTTTACATGCTATTGGTTTAACATTAAAAAGTGGCGTAGAACTTATAATTCATATTGGTGTCGATACAGTAAATTTACAAGGAAAATATTTTAAAAAATATGTAGAAGAGGAGATGGAAGTGAAAAAAGGTACTAAATTAATAAGTTTTGATATTGAGAAGATAAAAGAAATGGGGTATGATGTGATAACACCAGTCATAGTAAGTAATAGCGATGATTATTCACAAATAGTTGGATTAGCTGGGAAAAAAGTAAGTATTGATGAAAATGTAATAGCAATAAAAAACAGTTAATGAGCATATGTAGGAGGAGTTATGGATAGAAAAAAAATAGAATTTCCAAAAGAGTTTTTATGGGGAGCTTCATCTTCTGCTTTCCAAATAGAGGGGGGATGGAATGAGGATGGAAAAGGAAAAACAGTAGCAGATTTCAACTCTTTTAAGCGTTCTCATAAACAAGCAGACTCGAAGATAGCGAGTGATTTTTATCATAATTGGAAAAATGATATAGCATTAATGAAAGAGTTGGGGATGAAAGTATATAGATTTTCCATATCTTGGGCAAGAATAATTCCAGATGGAGATGGAGAAATAAATCCAAAAGGAGTAGAGTTTTATAATAATGTAATAAATTGTCTTTTAGAAAATGGAATTACTCCTATGATAACCTTATACCATTTTGATTTACCATATTCTTTGGTAGAAAAGTATAATGGTTGGGAAAGTAGAGATAGTATATATGCTTTTGAGTGTTATGCTAAGATATGTTTTGAAACTTTTGGAGATAGAGTAAAATATTGGCAGGTTCATAATGAACAAAATCTTATGGTAAGAGTGGATGAGAGAGTGAATATAAATACTCATGATAAATTAGAAGCTGATAGAATGAGAGCTCAAATGGATTATCACATGTTTTTAGCTCATGCTTTGGCTGTAAAAAGTTTTCATAAGATAGTAAAAGATGGAAAGATAGGACCAGCAGTCTCTTCCACTTGTTCATATCCAGCAACGAATAAACCAGAAGATGTATGGGCAGCTAAAATGAATGATTATTTTAAAACTGAATACGCTTTAGATATGCATATTTATGGAGAATATCCAGGATACTATATGCGTTATTTAAAAGAGCGTGGAATAGTACCAAAAATGGAAGAAGAGGATAAGGATATTTTGAAAGGAGCTAAGATAGATTATATAGCTGTAAATTATTATAGAACTCTTTGTGTAGAGTATCTTCCGGTTGATGAAGCACACTCAATAGGAGAGAGAGAAGCTATAATGAATGAGGTTGATTTTAATCAATATGGTTATTTTAAGCACTTAAAAAATCATAATTTAAAAGCTAGTGAATATGGAGCACAGATTGACCCTTCTGGATTGCGTATAGTTTTAAATAACTATTATCAAAAGTATCGTTTACCATTAATAGTAACAGAAAATGGATTTGGAACTGCTGATACTTTAACAGAAGATGGAAAAATTCATGATAACTATAGAATAGACTACTTAAGGGAGCATATTGAGGCTTGTAGATTATCTATAGAGGATGGAGTTGAACTATTTGGATATTGTCCTTGGTCCTTTATGGATTTGCTAAGTTCTCATCAAGGATTTAAGAAAAGATATGGATTTATTTATGTAGATAGAGATGATTTTGATGTAAAAGAGTTAAGACGTATAAAAAAGGATAGTTTTTATTGGTATCAAAATGTAATAAAAACTAATGGAGAAGAATTATAAGTTAAAAGAGGTTAGATTAATATGCAAGTGAAAAAAATATTAAATAACTCTTTAATTCTTGCTGAGAATACTCTAGGAGAAGAACTGATTTTAATGGGAAAGGGTATTGGGTATAATAAATCAGTTGGATATGAATTAAAAACTGAAGATATAGAAAAAGTTTTTGTTTTAAAAGATAGAGAAGTTTCTAAAAATATTATACAAGTAGCATCTGAAATAGATATTGAATATTTTGAAATAGTAGAACAGATTATAAAATATGCTATTGAAAAATATAATATGAAACTAATGGAACATATCTATTTAGGGCTTACAGACCATATATCCTATGTGATGAAAAGAATAAAAAAGGGAATAGATATTCAAAATTTTTATACAGACAATTTAAAAATATTTAATCCAGATGAATTTGAGATAGGAGTTTATGGGTGTAAAATTATTGAAGAGAGAACAGGGATAAAATTTCCAATAGATGAAGCCAGTAATATAGCTCTTCATTTTATAAATGCTCAACAGGATAATCCTAATAGTATAAAAAATCAGAAGATAAATAGTATATTGAAAGGAATATTAGATATAGTAAAATACACATTTAATATAACGTTTGATGAAGAGAGTACGTCATATATAAGATTTATATCTCATTTAAAAAGATTTGCTCAAAGAATAATAAGTTATTCACAAGATAGTGAGATGAATGATATTATTTTTGATAATATTTTTGAAACCTGTTATAGAGAATATTATTGTGTGAAAAAGATAGGTATTTTTATAAAAAAGAGATATCGTGTAGAGGTTCTGAAGCATGAGGAGTTGTATTTGACTCTTCATATTCATAGAATATTAGAAGAAGACAATAAAGTTAAATTAAGGAAAAAATAGGAAAGTATTCTTACAGAAGGTTTTATATTACAATCAGTCTATTTAAGGAGTGATGAGGTTAATAACTTTTTTATTGGGAATAGGTATGAGTAGAATCTTTCAAATGCTATTATATTACCTGGGAGGGCTGTTTATTTATAAAAAAAAATTAATAATAGAGTAGTTTTTATTTTTAGGAGAACACTGAATAGTGAGATAGTTTTTCGACAGAAAATATCTTGTCTGAAATTGGAGTTACAAGATAAAAGTCTAGTAGTACAGATGGCGAAATTAACTTGAGATATAATTTGAAAATAAAAAAATATAAGTGATATTAGTTAAAAATAAGAGGGTGGAATTAAGTCTTTCTACCCTCTTTTACCTAAATAAAAATTATTGTAGAACACTTTTTCATGAGCTATTTTATCCCCAATAAGAAATATTTTTTAGAAAGATATTTCATAGTCAAAGTATCTAGGACAGTGCCGGCTCCAACACTCAATAGCTAACTTTTTAGCAAACTTAAAAATCATCATATTCTTCAACCAGAAAGGTTTCAATTTTATCTAAATCTAAAGCAATTATCCCGTTAGATTCTTTAAAAAACTCTTCTTTTTTTAGAATTGAAAAAAGATGATAAAATTGACTCTTACTTATATTGATATTCTCATACCTAATATCTTTTTTTATTATTTTTCCTTCTGAGTCTGCTAAAAACTTTAAAACGGTAAGTAAATATCCTTTCTTGTTATAAAGTTGATAAAGAAGTTTTACAGCTATTTTTTTTATAAGTTGGAATATAACCTTTTTTAAAATAGGATTTGCCTCCAAATCTTTTTTTGAAAATGAGAACGGTTCTAAAACTGTCTCCTCCAATGTTTCCATTTCAATTCCAATGTCTAATATTAAACCATCGTTATCTAAATCTAATAGTTCGAAAAAATTTCCAATTATCTCTCCCTCTTTCAATATAGTCTCATTTGTAATGATTTTACCATTAGGTAAGATATCTTTAACGAGCACTCTCCCCTTTCTTATTATATGAAAACCATCATCCAAATAAAATTTTTCATATTTTTTTAATTTAATCACCCAAAATCCTCCCAAACCAAAATTTTAAAAATTACATATTATTATCTAGAACCCAATTTTAAATGAGATACATCCGAAAACTCAAGAATAGAAAGTTTATCATTTTCATACAGTACAGTTGTTACACTTGTATTTTCAGGTGTAGGTTGATTTGAAAAATTTTCAATATCAAAGTTATTAATCAGGTTAAAAATAGCTTTCAAGGTTATTCCATGAGTTACAACTAGGATATCATCACTACTATTCTCCTCAATGAGTTTATTTAGACCATTTTTTACTCGCTCCAAAAGAGCAAAGTATGTCTCACCATTGTAAGCTATAGGATTATAGTCCTTTGAATTGTTCCAAAAGTCATTGAACTCCTGTGGATATCTCTTTTGAAACTCCTCTCTAGTGATTCCTTCAACTAGCCCCATAGAAATCTCTTGAAATTCATCTATTATATTTATTTCTAAATCCTTACCTTTACGGAGTAATTTAGCTGTTTCAATAGACCTTTTTTGTGGAGATGAGTATATTTTGTGAAATGGAACATTTTCGAGCCTATTAGCAAGCAAAACTGCTTGTTGAATTCCTTTTTCTGTTAAATTAGAGTTGGAACGACCTTGAAAAATCCCTTTAGTATTCCAAACGGTTTCCCCATGTCTAACAAAATAGAATTTAGGCATTTTTAACTCCTTTTACTTTAGTATATAGTGAACTACTCACTACTCAAAGAAGTGTGAGCTTCTTGGAAAGTAACTAGCAACCTAGCTATATTTACCAAGCTCTACGGCTAGTCCCTAGCCTGATTTTACATAGTAATCTAGCATTTTGTTTATCAATGCTTTTATGTTTTGCAACACAACAAAACTATACTGTGAATATTTTACAAGATAACAGTTTGCTTACCTTAACCTAATATATTCTTTAATAAAAACATAACTAGGTAATTAATTATAAAACTGGGGGGATGTATTAAATTTTATTAAATATAATTATGACATCATTATAGCAAATATAAATAGGCAATTCAACTTAGATTTCAAATTAGTTTTAAGAAAATACTTTTTTTTCATAAAATATTTAGGTATAATACGATTGTTGTACAAAGTAAAGTAGTGGAGGTTAGAAGATGAAATTTTTAGGAGTTATACCAGCTAGATATAAATCAACAAGACTAGAAAAAAAGATATTAAGTGATATATGTGGTTATTCTATGATAGAATGGGTGTATAAGAGAGCAAAAAAATCAAAGTTAGATAGCTTAGTTGTTGCTACCGATTCAAGAGAGATTTATGATAAAGTAAAATCTTTTGGGGGAGAAGTAATATTGACAAGTGAGGAGCATCCAAATGGTACAAGTAGGATAGCAGAGGTGTGCCAACACTATGTTGACTATGATTATATAATAAATATACAAGGGGATGAGCCTCTTATAGAACCTGATATGATAAATAGTTTGATAAATAGTTTTATAGCTGAACCAGAAATAAAGATGGCAACTTTGAAACACAGATTGAGAAAAGAAGAGGATATAAAAAATCCAAATTTCGTAAAGGTTGTAACTGATAAGAATGATTATGCACTTTACTTCTCAAGAAGTGTAATTCCTTATCCGAGGGTTGAAAATAAGGGGATGTATTTTAAACATGTGGGGGTTTATGGGTATAGTCGAGAGTTTGTATTGGAATATTCGAAGATGGAGTCGACACCCTTAGAGAGTTCAGAGGTTTTGGAACAACTTAGAGTATTAGAGAATGGCTATAAAATAAAAGTTTTAGAAACTGAACATGAAATTATAGGGGTTGATACAGAGGAGGAGCTGAAAAAAGTTAGAGAGTATATAGCAAAGAGAGGAATAGAATTAGAATGAAAAAATACATAAAAATAGGTATTAAGTTGTTTATAATGTTATTTTTTTTAAACTCTTGCGAGAGCCTTAGTAGAGTGAATAGAAGTGAAATCAAGACGGGTAGTACAAGGGTAGATTTATATGGAAGTTATGCAAAGGACAGTTATCCAATATCAAAAGAGATATCCTATTTGGGATTGGTTAATGATTTGGAAAAAAATAGAGTTCCATTTAGAAGATATAGTGAAAATGAATTTTTGAGGTTTTATAAGGATTTGAAAATAAAAGGATACGGGGATAATTCACCTTATTGGAGATGGAAAGTTACATACTCAAAAGTAAAATTAAAGTATTTGTTGGAAAATCATTTGAAAAGTCTTTCAGAAAGAAGACCGAATGAGGTATTGACCTATCAACGAGGAAAGTGGATAAAAAAACCATTTTCAAAAAGTTCTTTCGGAGAGTTACTAGATGTCAGAATAGTTCAAAGAGGGAAATCAGGGATAGCAATAAAATTATTGATAAAGACTAGTAAGGAGTCATATTTAGTGGTAAAAGAAGCAAATATAAGATATGTACTTAGTGCTAGTAAAAATATAGGTTCAGATGTGAAGCTGTATGGTGTAAATAGTTCTAGTGCGAGATATACTAAAAATCCACAGATGATAAATCCGCAGCTATTACCTTCAGCCTTTATAGCTTTAGAAAAATCTGGAGGAAATTATACAATTTACGGTGGTGGATTTGGGCACGGAGTTGGAATTCCTCAGTGGTCCGTTAGTGATTTGACAAAAAATAAGAATTATAGTTATGCAAGAGTAATAAAGAGATATTATAAAAACACAGATTTAAAAAATTTAAATAGAATAAAAGGAATAAACGGAAAAGTTAGAGTGGGAATAATGACAGATAACTTTTCTCGAATAGAACATAAAATAATAAAAATGTATTCAGCAAAGGGATTTTCAATAAAAACTAGTGTTGGAAAAATAAATTTACCTCCAGATAGTAAGATAGAATTTAGAGTCAATAATAAACAAATAGAGGTTATATGTAATGGAAAAAGTAGGGTAAAGACTAAACAATTAGTTGAGATTGAATCCAAGGGAATGATTGGATTGACAAATATAAGAAGAAATATAAAAAAATCTAAATATCCGGTTTATAGAGGAAAATTTGAGGTAAAATTAACGAAAAATAGTAGTAATTTAGTTTTGATAAATGAGGTGGATATAGAGGATTATCTGCTTCAGGTTGTTCCGAGTGAAATGCCAGTTTCTTTCGGATTAGAGGCTCTTAAGGTTCAAGCTATTGCGGCTAGAACTTATGCCGTGAAAGATATTTTGAAAAATAGATATGGATATATGGGATTCCATATATTGGATAGTGCTCAAAGTCAAGTGTATAATAATTTAGATGAGAATGAAGTAGCTTCTAAAGCTGTAAAGGCGACAAAGAGTTTAATAATAGTGCATAAAGGGGAACCGATAGATGCCAAGTATTATTCCACTTCATCTGGGATTAATTCACATGCACATAATGTTTGGTAATTGCTTATTAATATCGATGAATTTTTGATACAAAGTGAAATAAAAACATTTAAACTATGAGTATTACGATATAATCTCATTTAAGAAAATTCAAAGATAAATACAAGTAGAGAAATAATTGTTTTGAAGAGTATTCATAGTAGATTCTGTCATTGACAAAGTATCGAGAAATATAGAGAATATTTATACTTAAACATAAGAGATTTTATCCATAGTTGATAGTTATCAATTATGGATATTTTTTTAAAGATGGGATAAAAAAATCAACAATGTAATATGAAACAAAGGAAGAAAATATTTGGTTGTGAAGAGATAGTAAAAGTATAGTCTAAGTGTTGTTTGATAAAAGAGAATACCTGTAGTTGAGGAATAGAAAAAAAGTTAGTGAAAAGAAAGTTTTTAGAAGTAAATGATGAAAAATAAATGATAAAAAAGCAAATAGTTAGTAGTATAAAAAAAATAAATAAAAAATAAAAAAATAGTTGACATAAAATAAAAGTTGTGATAATATATCTTTTGTCAGCGAAAAGCTGAAAAGGACATTAGCAATAGAATAGAGAGAAAGTTATGCAAGTCAGAAATGACAGACCAATAAAGGTGGAAAAAGAAACTCGAAAGAGTGAAAGATAAAGAATGAAGAGTTTGATCCTGGCTCAGGATGAACGCTGACAGAATGCTTAACACATGCAAGTCGATTGGAAGTTCTTCGGAATGGAAGATGGCGGACGGGTGAGTAACGCGTAAGGA
>CASFCG010000023.1 GCA_949293295.1 uncultured Cetobacterium sp. | reverse complement strand
TATTGGTCTGTCATTTCTGACTTGCATAACTTTCTCTCTATTCTATTGCTAATGTCCTTTTCAGCTTTTCGCTGACAAAGGATATATTATCACAACTTTTATTTTATGTCAACTATTTTTTTATTTTTTATTTATTTTTTTTATACTACTAACTATTTGCTTTTTTATCATTTATTTTTCATCATTTACTTTTATTTTCTATTTTCTTTCAATATCCCTCTTGGATAACTATTTTTTCTACTTTAACCTTTTACTAATTCTTTTCTTTCTCTATTGATTACACAACACAATTTCCTAATCTTTCTCCTGTCTTTATATTCATAAATACTATCATTACTTTTTACGTTTAATTTCTTTTTTTACACCATTACTATTTTCCCTTTAATTTTTTCTGCTTATTTTCTCTCTATAACTCCTCTCTTTGATGAATATTTTTTGTCCAAGATTTTTCTATGCACTTCCACTCTTCTGTATCATTTTCAATAACTATTTTAATTTTCAACAATATTTTTTGTATAATCTAGTATTTTACTTTAAATAAAAATAACGCATATATGCGTTATTTTGTATAATTAGGTGCTTCTTTAGTTATTATTATATCGTGTGGATGACTCTCTTTTAATCCTGCTCCTGTAATTTTTACAAATTTTCCATTTGCTTTTAAAAGTTCTATTGTTCCAGTTCCACAATATCCCATCCCAGCTCTTATTCCCCCACACAATTGAAATATAACATCTTTTAATCTACCTTTGTATGATACTCTTCCTTCTATTCCCTCTGGAACCAATTTATTATTGTTATTATCTTTTTGAAAATAACGGTCTTTTGAGCCTCTTTTCATCGCTGCAATTGACCCCATTCCTACATATACCTTATATTTTCTTCCCTCATAAATTACCTCTTCTCCAGGGGCTTCTTCTGTTCCTGCTAAAATTCCTCCTAGCATTACACAATCTGCTCCAGAAGCCAATGCCTTTACAATATCTCCAGACATTTTTATTCCACCATCGGCAATAACAGGTATTCCCATCTCTTTACATACCTGATATACATCATTTATTGCTGTAAGTTGAGGAACTCCTACCCCTGCAATAACTCTTGTAGTACAGATAGACCCTGGTCCTATTCCTACTTTTACAGCATTTGCCCCTGCTTCTACTAATTCTTTAGCTGCTTGTGCTGTTACAATATTCCCTCCTACTATATTTAATTCTGGAAATTTTTCTCTTATTTTCCTTATTTGTTCTATTACTCCTTTTGAATGACCATGGGCAGAATCAACAGTTATTATATCAACGCCTGCTTTTACTAAAGCTTCTACTCTTTCTAAAGTATCCTCTGCTACTCCTACTGCCCCACCAACTCTAAGTCTTCCATGAGAATCCTTACAAGCATTTGGATACTCTACCATATTATCTATATCTTTAATAGTAATTAATCCTTTTAATTTCTTATTTTCATCTACTATTGGTAGTTTCTCTATTCTTTTTTCTAACAATATCTCTTTTGCTTCATCTAAAGTTATTCCAACTGGAGCTGTTACTAAGTTTTCTTTAGTCATTATCTCACTTACTAATTGATTTTTATTAGTTCTATATTTTAAATCTCTATTTGTCACAATTCCTAACAATGAGCCATCCTTTTCTACAACTGGAAGCCCTGATATTTTATACCTTTTCATTATTTCTTGTGCCACTTCAACTGTAGACTCTTTTGTCAAAGTTATTGGATTTCTTATCATTCCACTTTCATTTCTTTTTACTCTGTCTACTTCTGCTGCTTGCTCCTCTATGCTCATATTTTTATGAATAAAGCCTATTCCACCCTCTCTAGCTATTGCAATAGCTAAATCTGACTCCGTTACAGTGTCCATTGCAGCACTTATTATTGGAACATTTAACTCTATATCTTTTGTTAATTTTGTTTTTAAACTAACCTCATGTGGTAATACATCTGATTTTGCTGGTACTAATAATACATCATCAAAAGTTATTGCTTCCTTTAAAATTTTTCCATTCATCAAATTTACACCCCTTTATTTCCTATATCTTTTCTAAACATAAGCTCTTTACAAGAGATTTTATTTACCTCATTATACACATTTTTCTGTGCCTTTTCTAGAGTTTCCCCGAAAGAAACAACAGTTAAAACTCTTCCACCATTTGTCACTAATTTTCCATTTTCAATTTTTGTTCCCATATGATATAGTATAGAATTAATACTTTCATCTATCTCTATTTTAGCCCCTACACTTCTATTATTAGGATAATCTTTTCCAGCCATTACAACTCCAATTGTTGTTCTCTCATCCCATTTTAATTTCCTCTCTTTTTTATCTAAAAGTTCTAGTATAACTTCCACAAAATCACTTTGTAATCTTGGTAAAATAACTTGTGTTTCTGGGTCTCCTAATCTTGCATTAAACTCTATAACCTTAACTCCCTCAATAGTTTTCATTAATCCAGCAAATAAAAACCCTTTAAATGGTATTCCATCTTTTTTCATTCCATTCACCATAGGAAAAAACACCTTCTCTAAAGCTTCCTTTTCTGTTTCTTTATCCACTTTATTAAGAGGGGAATAACATCCCATCCCACCAGTATTTGGTCCTTTATCATCATCATAGGCTCTTTTATGGTCCTGTGCTAACTCTAGAGGTATTACTATATCTTCATTTACCATAGCAATCATAGAAAATTCAAAACCTTCTAAAAAATCCTCTATAACTACCTTATTTTCTACTTCAAATAATTCCTTTAAAAGAATCTCTGCTTCTTCCAAAGAGTATACTATTGTAACTCCCTTTCCAGCTCTAAGACCATCCTCTTTTATAACACAAGGAAAACTTTGTGTTTTTACATAGTTATAACTATTCTCAAAATTATTAAATGATTTGTATTTTGCAGTTGGAACTTTATATTTTTTCATAAGTTCTTTTGCAAACTCTTTACTTGTTTCTATTTTAGCAGCTTCTTTAGTTGGTCCAAATATTTTCACTCCTTTTCCCTCAAAAATATCAACAACTCCTAAAGATAATGGCACCTCTGGGCCTACTATTGTTAAATCAATTTTTTCTTTTTCTGCAAATTCTGCTAATTTTTCTAACTCTGTCTCATTTATATCAACTAATGTAGCTAATTTTCTCATCCCTATATTTCCAGGAGCTACAAATACCTCTTTTACTTTTGAACTTTTAGATACAGAATGAACTATAGCATGTTCTCTTCCGCCTCTTCCAATAACTAATATTTTCATTTTACCTCCAATTTTAATGCTTAAAATGTCTAATTTTAGTAAAAATCATGGCTATATCATTTTCATCACAAGCTTCTATTGAATCTTTATCTTTTATTGAACCCCCTGGTTGGATTATAGCTTTTATCCCATATTTCGCAGCTTCTATAACTGTATCATTCATTGGAAAAAAAGCATCTGATGCCATTACAGCTCCACTACATAATTCTTTCCCTTGTTCCAATGCAATTTTAGCAGAACCAACTCTATTCATCTGTCCCGCTCCTATCCCAACTGTTTTTTTATCTTTTGCTATAACTATAGCATTAGATTTTACATGTTTTACAACTTTCCATGCAAATTTCAAATCTTCTAACTCTTTTTCTGAAACCTCTCTTTTAGTAACTTGATTTAATTCCTCTAACTCTTTTTCGTCACGTTCTTGGACTAACAAACCATCTAAAATACTAGTGTATTTTAATTTATTTTCCACTTTTTTAGACATATCCATTTTCATTATCCTTACATTTTTCTTCTGAGTTAGTATCTCTAAAGCTTTCTTTTCATATTCCGGAGCAATTATAACCTCTAAAAATATTTTAGACATCTCTTCTGCTATTTTTTCTGTTACTTTTTCATTTAGCCCAACAATTCCACCAAAAATTGAAACTGAATCTGCTTCATAAGCTTTTTTCCACGCTTCATATATAGTATCTGCACTTCCTACTCCACACGGATTCATATGTTTTACTGCTACTACTGTAGGTTCTTTAAACTCTTTTAAAATCTCTATGACTGCATTGGTATCTTGAATATTATTATATGACAACTCCTTTCCATGAAGCTGTTTTGCCTCAACTAAAGAATACCCTGATTTAATCTCTTTGTAAAAGGCTGCTTTTTGATGAGAGTTTTCTCCATATCTTAGTTCACTTACCTTTTCAAAAGTTAAATTTAAACTCTCTGGAAATAATTCCTTAGTGAAATAATCTCCTATTAGACAATCATATGCAGCTGTATGTCTAAAAGCCTTTCCTGCTAATTCTTTTCTCAATTCTCTGTTTGTTTTTCCATTCTCTTCTAGCTCTTTTATAACTCTATCATAATCTTTTGGGTCAACTAAAACTGTTATATATTCAAAGTTTTTTGCACTTGCTCTTATTAGACTAGGACCACCAATATCTATATTCTCAATAATAACTTTTTCCTCTTCTCCTTTTAAAAGAACATCTTTAAATGGATATAAATTTACTACAACTATATCTATAAAATCTATACTGTTTTCCTCTACCTCTTTCAAATGTTTTTCATTTTCTCTTACCGATAATATCCCCCCATAAATTTTAGGATGCAGTGTTTTTACTCTTCCATCTAAAATCTCTGGAAATCCAGTAATTTCAGATATTTTTATATTTTTTATCCCAAACTTTTCTAAATATCTCCCTGTTCCATCTGTAGCTACTATTTCATATCCTAGTTTGATTAATTTTTCACAAAATTTTTCCAATCCCATCGTCTCAGATACACTTACCAATGCTCTTTTTTTCATACTTTAATAACTCTCCTTATCAAAAATCAAATTTAATCCTTTAGGATAGATTTCATATTCCAGTTCATGGATTTTTTTCTCTAACTCCTCTAAAGTCCATTTTTTATCAATTACTAATTTTTCTTGATAAATAATTTTTCCAGTATCTACCCCTCTATCAACAAAATGAATAGTTACTCCTGTAAAATCTTTTTTTGTTTCAAAAGCTCTTTTTATACTATCTTTTCCCTTTAATTCAGGCAAATATGATGGATGAATATTTACAATTCTTCCCTCATACTCTTTTAATAGTGTTTCTCCTACAATTCTCATATACCCAGCTAATGCTATAAAATCTATATCTTTTTTCTTTAAAGTTGCTATTATCTCTTTTTCATACTCCTCTTTTGACAAAAAACTTTTTGGGTCTATAAAAACTGATTCTATCCCTAATTTTTTAGCTCTTTTTAGTGCATAAGCCTCTTTTTTATCTACTATTAAAAGCACTATATCCCCTTTTAATAATCCCTCTCTCTTTTTTTTAACTAAGTTTTCAAAATTACTTCCATTTCCTGAAGCAAAAACAGCTACCTTTACCATTTTATTTTTAGTCCTTCTCCTTTAACTACTTTTCCAATAATATGATATTTTTCTCCGATTTCCTTTAATACTCTTTCCAAATCTTCTAATTTTTCCCTATTTACTATAAAAATATATCCTATTCCCAGATTAAATACATTACACATCTCTTTTTTAGAAATTTTTCCCTTTTCTCCTAAAAAATTGAATATTTCAGGTACTATATAATTTGACAAATCCAATTCAACTCCTAATTTTTCTGGTATTACTCTAGGTATATTTTCATAAAATCCACCCCCAGTTATGTGAACCATCCCTTTTACCTTAAGATTTTCCAATACTTTTCTAACTATTTTAGTGTAAATTCTAGTTGGCTCTAAAAGTACCTCTCCTAGAGTTTTATCACCAAAATAGATTTTATTTAAATCTAACTCACTATCCTTAACTATTTTTCTAACTAAAGAAAATCCATTTGAATGTACTCCACTAGAAGCTATTCCTACAATAATATCCCCATCAGTTATCTCTTTTCCTGTAATTAACTCCTCTTTTTCTACTACTCCCACTGCAAATCCCGCTATATCATAATCTTTATCTCTGTACATACCAGGCATTTCAGCTGTCTCTCCTCCTATTAAAGCACACTCTCCTAGTTCACAACCATCTGCTACTCCTTTTACTATTTGTTCTATATGCTCAGGTCTATTTTTCCCAACAGCAATATAATCTAAAAAATATAAGGGTTTAGCCCCTTGGACTATTATATCGTTTACACACATAGCAACAACATCCTGCCCTATTGTATGGTGTTTATCCATATCTATAGCTATTTTTAATTTTGTTCCTACTCCATCTGTTCCACTAACTAATACTGGATTTTTAATATTATATTGAGATAAATCAAACATCCCTCCAAATCCACCTATATTCCCCATACACCCTTTTATCTTAGTTCTTTCAACATGTTTTTTTATTCTTCTTACTGAATCATATCCCGCCTCTAAGCTTACTCCTGCTTCTTCATATTTTCTGCTCACTCTATTTCCTCCTGTTTTTTATCATCTTATCCATACTAAATATCTCTGTCGGATATTTCCCTGTAAAACATGCTGTGCATAGTTTTTTTCCAATAGCTTCTTCTAATCCATCCATAGATAAAAAAGCTAAACTTGTTGCTCCAATCTCTTTTCTTACCTCTTCAACTGTTAATTTAGCACTAATTAACTCATTATATGTCGAGGTATCTACACCGTAAAAACATGGACTTATTATTGGAGGAGAAGCTATTCTCATATGTACTTCCTTAGCTCCCGCATCTTTTAATAACTTTACTATATATTTTGAAGTCGTTCCTCTCACAATTGAGTCATCTACTAAAATAACTCTTTTATTTGAAATGACACTTTTTAAAACTGAGAGCTTCATCTTTACCCCTCTTTCTCTTTGCTCTTGGCTGGGCTTTATAAATGTTCTTCCAATATATCTATTCTTTATAAGTCCCATTTCATAAGGTATTTTTGAATATTCCGCAAATCCCATAGCTGAAGAGAGTGAAGAATCTGGAACTCCTATAACTATATCTGCATCAACTAAAGCTTCTCTTGCTAAAATCTCACCACATTTTTTTCTGCACTGATGGACATTTAATCCTTCTACTTGACTATCTGGTCTAGAAAAATAGATATACTCCATGGCACACATTCTGTTATTTACTTTTTCTGTATAGTTACTTTCTTCCAATCCATTTTTAGATATTTTTAAAATCTCTCCTGGTTTTATATCTCTTATGTATTCAGCTCCTATATTGTCAAATGCTGATGTCTCTGAACTTACAATATAACCCTCTCCTAATTTCCCCAAAGACAATGGTCTAAATCCATTTTTATCTCTCATTACATATAGAGTATCCTTTGTTAAAATCATGAAAGAAAAAGCTCCCTCTAATCTTAATAAAGCTTTTTTTATTCTCTCTTCAAAACTTCCCTTTTCTTTTTGGATTAGATGACCTAATATCTCAGTATCAGAAGTTGTTGAAAATATACTTCCCTCTGATTCAAGCTCTATTTTTAATTCATTTGCATTAACTATATTTCCATTATGAACAATAGCAAAATCCCCTTGATGGCATCTTACAAAAATAGGCTGTACATTTTCTATTCCTCCCCCGCCTGCAGTTGAATATCTTACATGACCTATTGCCATTTTACTCTCTATTTTTGTCAAACTTTCTGGAGAAAAGACCTCTGTTACAAGTCCTTCCCCCTTTTCTACCTTTATTTTTCCATCTATTACAGCTGCTATTCCTGCTCCCTCTTGTCCTCTATGTTGTAAAGAGTGAATTCCATAATAGGTCAACATTGTTGCTTCTTTTAAATTAAATACTCCAAATACTCCACATTCCTCGTTTAATTTTCTATCAAATATATCTTTAAGCATTAGTCCTCCACTTTTGTTAATCTTCTTAAGACTTCAATATAAGCTTCTTCCACATTTCCTAAATCTCTTCTAAATCTGTCTTTATCCATTTTTATATTTGTATTTTTATCCCAAAGTCTACAACAATCTGGGGATATTTCATCTGCCAAGATAATATTCCCATCACTATCTTTTCCAAACTCTATTTTAAAATCAATTAAATTTATTCCAGCTTTATCAAAAAATGATTTTAATAGTTCATTTATTTTTTTAGTTTCTTCATAGATTTTTTTCAACTCTTCTTCAGTTGCAATCCCAAGAGCTATTGCATGGGTATTATTTATCATAGGGTCTCCCAACTCATCTTTTTTGTAACATATTTCAAATATAGGAGTTTTCAACTCTTTTCCCTCTTCTATTCCTAAAAGTTTTGATGCTGACCCTGCAATAACATTCCTTGTAATCACTTCTAAAGATATTATCTCTACTTTTTTACAAAGTTGCTCTCTATCTGAAAGACTCTGTATATAGTGGGTTTTTACTCCATTTTTCATTAAATATTCATATATTAAAGTTGTTATTTGATTATTTAAGACTCCTTTATTTTGAATTTTTCCCTTTTTTAGATTATTAAATGCTGTTGCATCATCTTTGTAATAGATTATAACTTCATCATCTTTATCCCCTTGATATATCTTTTTTGCTTTTCCCTCATATAGTTCCTTTCTATTCATTCCAATCACTCCTTTATTTTTTGAAATACTCTACTCCATTTTTAAATATGTCCTGTTCTTTATTTCCAAAAATATTTTTCAAAAGCCCCACTTCATATCTTTCTGAATGTCCCATTTTTCCAAGAATTCTTCCACATTTTGAAATCATACCCTCTATATTGTAATAAGAACCATTTAAATTTACTTTTTCATTCATTGTTACATTTCCATCTATGTCACAATACTGAGTTATTATCTGCCCATTTTCAAATAGTTCTCTAGCTTCTTTTTCATCTATAACGATTTTTCCCTCTCCATGAGAAACTGGAATACTATGTATCTCTCCCACTTCAAAGGAAGTCAACCACGGAGAATTAGTAGAGACTATCTTCGTATTTACAACTCTTGATATATGTCTATTTATATTATTTCTAAATAATGTTGGGGAATTTTTTGATACTGCTCCTATCTTTCCATATGGAAGTAATCCTGATTTTATAAGTGCTTGAAATCCATTGCAAATCCCTAAAATCAATCCATCTCTCTCTAAAAGCTTTTCAATAGCCTCTTTTATCTTCTCACTTTGTAGGATATTAGCTATAAATTTTCCAGAACCATCAGGTTCATCCCCAGCACTGAATCCACCTGGTATCATAAAAATTTGTGAAGTTCTTATTTTTTCACTGATTTTTTCTATACTTTCCTCTATTTTTTCATTATTTAAATTATTAAATACAAATATCTCTACCTCTGCTCCAGCTTTTTCAAAAGCTTTTTTACTATCATACTCACAATTACTTCCTGGAAAAACAACAATTAATACCTTTGGCTTTTCTACTAAATATTTTGCTTTTTTTACAACTTTCTTTTCACAAGTTTTTTCTGTTATTTCACCTTTGTTTTCTCCAGTATATGGATATATTTTTTCAAGAGTGCTCTCCCAACTTTTTACAGCTTCTGATATCCCTACTTCCACTTCATTTATACTTACTTTTGATTCTTTAGTGGTTTCTCCTAATAAAATCCCAAAGTCCAAGTTTTCCTTAGTTTCAACTATAAAGCTTCCAGGGGCTATACTAAATAGATTTTCATCAGTTTTTACTAAAGCTCCTATTTTATTTCCAAAACTCATTTTAAAAATTGCCTCTACTATTCCACCAAATTTTATAGTTAAAGCAGAAAGGATATTCCCCTTTATAATCTCTTCTCTTATCTTTTCAAAATTTGATTTTATCTCTTGATAATTAGGGATATTTTTTTCTAATCTACTACTTTTTACTAAATAGATTTTATTTCCACCCTCTTTAAACTCTGGAGAAATTATATTTTTCGTTTTTTCTGTTGTTATAGCAAAAGATATAAGTGTTGGAGGGACATTTAAATTATTATAAGTTCCACTCATACTATCTTTTCCACCTATTGCTGGTGTATCAAAGTGAAGTTGTGCTTCTAATGCTCCTAATAATGCCCCTAAAACTTTTCCCCATTTTTCACTATTATTTCCTAATTTTTCAAAATACTCTTGGAAAGTTAATCTAACTTTTTTATAATCTCCACCTGTTGCAACTATTTTTGCTAAAGATTCTATCACTGCATACTGTGCTCCTAAATATGGAGAATATCTAAATATTTGTGGATTATATCCATAAGATAGTATTGAACAACTGTCTGTAATCCCATCTACAGGTAGTTTTTGAACTCCTGCTTCAATCTCTGTTAGTTGATATTTTCCACCATATGGCATAAGCACTGTACTTCTACCTATACTAGAGTCAAACATCTCTACCATTCCTCTTTGTGAGCACACATTTAAATCTTTTAAGGTGTTTAGAATATTTTCTTTTGTTAGCTCTTTTTTTACTTCAAAAGGATTTAACTCATGACTATCTTTTATTTGAACATCTTGTATTCCCATTACTCCGTTACTATCTAAAAACTCTTTAGAGATATCAACTATATTTTCCCCTTTATATTTAAGGATTAATCTTTTATTATCTGTTACCTCTGCCACTACTGTTGCTTCTAGATTTTCCTCTTCTGAATATTTCAAAAATCTCTCAACATCTTTTTTATCAACTACCACAGCCATTCTTTCCTGTGATTCTGAAATTGCTAAATCTGTTCCATTTAATCCACTATATTTAGTTTTTATTTTATCTAAATTTACCTCTATTCCCTCTGCTAGCTCTCCTATAGCTACACTTACTCCACCTGCACCAAAATCATTTGATTTTTTTATAAGTTTTGTAACAGCTGGATTTCTAAATAGTCTTTGTATTTTCCTTTCTATAACTGCATTTCCTTTTTGTACTTCTGCTGCACACTTTACTATTGATTCCTCTGTATGTTCTTTAGATGAACCAGTTGCACCACCTATTCCATCTCTTCCAGTTCTTCCACCTAAAAGAATTATTACATCTCCTGGAATAGGTTTTTCTCTTCTTACATTTTCTTTTTTAGCAGCTCCTATAACTACTCCTACTTCCATTCTTTTAGCTTTATAACCTTCATCAAAAATCTCTTTTACAAAAGTTGTTGAAAGTCCTATCTGATTTCCATATGATGAATATCCTAAAGCCGCCTCTTTTGAAATTTTCTTTTGAGGAAGCTTTTTTTCTAGAGTATCTTCAATTTTTTCAGTTATATCTCCTGCTCCTGTTATTCTCATAGCTTGATACACATATGCTCTTCCTGATAATGGGTCTCTTATTGCTCCACCTAGACATGTACTTGCCCCGCCATAGGGCTCAATCTCTGTAGGATGATTGTGAGTCTCATTTTTAAACATCAGTAGCCACTTTTCAATTTTTCCATTTACATCAACATCTATCTCTATACTACAAGCATTTATTTCATCAGAAATCTCTAAATCCTCTAGTTTTCCTATTTTTTTAAAATATTTTCCTACACAAGTTGCCAAATTCATTAAAGTTATCTCTTTTTTATCTCCCAATTTTTCTTTAATCTTCAAATATTTTTCAAAGGAGTTTTGTAACTCTTCATGGAATTTTTCACTTTTTATCTCTATATTTCTCAAATAAGTCTCAAAAGTTGTGTGTCTACAATGGTCTGACCAATAAGTATCAAATACTCTTATCTCTGTTATTGTAGGGTCTCTTTTCTCTGTATTTTTAAAATACTCTTGAATATATTTTAAATTTTCTAAATCCATTGCTAACTCTAATTCTTTTAAAAGTTTTTCAAGCTCACTAGAATTTTTACATATAAATCCATTTATTTTTTCTACTGGTTCAATTTTTAGCTCTTCCTCTAACTCATATTTTGAAAAATCTTTTTCTCTTTTTTCAATAGGATTTATTAAATACTCTTTTATTTTTTCAATATTTTTCACTTCTCCGTGAAAAACTATTAATGTTGCACATTTTATCTCTGCCTTATCATTTTTACTAAATAACATCAAACACTGCTTTGCTGAATCTGCTCTTTGGTCATATTGCCCTGGTTGAAGCTCTATAGAAATATATTTCTTCCCCTCTAAATCTACTTTTTCAAAGACCTCATCAGTTACTACTTCTGATAAAATACTACTCTTTAATATCTCATTTTCCTCTTCTGTTGTATTAAAGATATCATAAACGTTATAAAGGGATATTTCTTCTATCCCATCCTCTTTCAAACTATCTCTCAGGTCATTTTTTAAACTTAAACTCTCTACTTGAAACTTATCTCTCTTTTTTACAAAAAATCTTTTCACTGATTTCCTCCTTTAAAATTTTTTAGCCATGTTTATAAGCTCGCCTATATCTTTACCAAAAAAATTTATATGTCCCATTTTTCTAGCTTTTTTCCATTCTTTTTTCCCATAAATATATATTTTTTTTAATTTATCACTAGTTTCATTTACAACTTTTTCTCTATCTTCACCTAAAATATTCAGCATTACAACTGGTTTTAAAAATTTAGGTTCTACTAGTTTTTCCCCTAAAATACTTTTAATATGTAGGTCAAATTGTGATTCCTCAAAAGCATCTAAGGTAGAATGGAAACTATTATGAGGTCTTGGAGCCATCTCATTAAAATATAACTCTCCATCCTTTAAAAAAAACTCTATTGCTAATGGTCCAATTAATTCTAAATTCTTTGCTATTTTTATAGCCAATTCTCTTCCTAAATTCATTACTTTATTATCTATTTGAGCTGGCATTATACTTATTTTTAAAATTCCATGTTCATGAATATTCTCAGCTAGTGGAAAGGTTATTATCTCTCCCTGTTTATTCCTTATAACCATACAAGAAAGCTCTTTTTCAAACTTTATTTTTTCTTCTAAAATATACTCTGCATTCAAATCTAAATTTTCAGGAATATCCTTTTCTTCTTCTATTACCCATTGCCCTTTTCCATCATAACCACCAGATGCTGTTTTTAAAATACAAGGTAATCCAAAATCTTTTATTTGACCTTTCAAATTTTTCTCATTATCTATTTTTATAAAACTTGGAACTTTTATCCCCATCTCTTTTACTTTACTTTTTTCTCTTAACCTATTTTGACTTAAGTATAAAATTTTGGAACCTTGTGGAAATTCTGTTTTTTCTTTTACTTTTTCAATTGAGTTATATGGAATATTTTCAAATTCATAACTCCCTATATCTATCTCTTCAGAAAATCTTTCTAAAAGCCCCTCATTAAAAAAATCTCCTATAAAAACTTTAGTAGCACCCTCTTTAGCACAAATATCTTCATTTGTATCGTATATTATTGAATTTAAACCTCTCTTTTTTAAAGCTTCACATAAAAATTTTCCAAGTTGCCCTCCTCCAAATATTCCAATATTTTTACTCATCCTCTACCTCTTCTTTCACTGATTTTTCCATCTTTTCTACATATTCTTCCAATCTAATATTAATCTCCTCGTCATAGATTGAAAGTATTCTAACTGCTAAAAGAGCTGCGTTTTTTGCTGCATTTATAGCAACTGTTGCCACTGGTATTCCATTGGGCATTTGAACTATTGAAAGTAATGAATCCAAGCCTTTTAAAGATTTTGACTGAATAGGTACTCCTATTACTGGTAAAGTTGTTAAACTTGCTACCATCCCTGGAAGATGTGCTGCTCCACCTGCTCCTGCTATAATAATACCTATCCCTCTTCCTTTTGCTTCAAGTGCATATGTATACATTCTTTTTGGTGTTCTATGAGCTGAAACTATCTTTATTTCATAATCTATTTTCAACTCCTTTAAAACTATTTCAGCTTCTCTCATTACTGGTAAATCACTTTTACTTCCCATTATTATTCCTATCTTCATTTTTTCCTCCTAAGGTATAAAAAAAGCAGATTAACACAGGGCGTTCCTATCCCTATATCAATCTGCTTC
This sequence comes from uncultured Cetobacterium sp., assembly GCA_949293295.1. Lineage (GTDB taxonomy): Bacteria > Fusobacteriota > Fusobacteriia > Fusobacteriales > Fusobacteriaceae > Cetobacterium_A. The sequence continues at coordinate 30,494 of CASFCG010000023.1, read as the reverse complement.
TATTTTTTATTTTTTCTTTTTCTCTATATCTATTATAACTAATGTAACTCATTATAATTTTTAATTTTATCTTCAAGATTCCTCCCGATATCCGGTCATTTTGTAACTACAAAAAAAAGGAAATTATTTAAAATAATTTCCTACAAGAATCTTAAAGAATATGAAAAAATCATATTTTAAAAACCTTGTAGTCTACTTATTTACGGTAAGTAGGTAGAAACTCATTGACCAGATTACAACTATTATACAAGCTTTATTTTCTTTTTTCATATTATAACACATTTCTTTTTTTATTCAACAACTTTTTTCAATTCTAATAATAACGTCATTTTGAAAATTTCATTCTATTCTGAAGAAAGTCCACTATAAAAACAATTCTAAATAAAAAAATTAGTGTCAAAATTTTAACTCTTAGGACAATATCAAATCGAACTATTCTAAAAAAATAAGTGCTTAACAAAAACTGTCTATTTGGGGTATACTCTAAATAAACATTTCGTATGTGTTAACTTAAATTTTATATTCTCTTTTTAGTAATATTTTATTAAGCCTTTAATTTACAATTCTTTTTTTCATTTTTTGAATTAAAATTCAAAAAGTGCTAGTAATATTTTAAAAAAAATGATACACTAATTTATGGGCGTATTATGATTTAAAAGGAGGATTCCAATGAAAAAATTTAAAAACTATTTCAGAACATTACCAGTAGCATTAACAGGCCTGGCTCTTGGTGTTTCTGGAGTTACTGGTGCTCTTGCAATAATAACATCACCAACAGTTACATATATAGGAAACTTTATTTCATTATTACTTTTAATTCCTATCATTTTAAAAAACTTGTTTCACTTTGAAGTTTTTAGAGAGGAGTTGGCACATCCCACACTTGGAAGCTTTATCCCAACTTTAGATATGGCTTTGATGAATTTCTCAGTTGTACTGTATAGCTTTTCTCCCGCTTTTGGAAGAGGATTATGGTTACTTTGTATATTTATTCATACTATCTTTGCAATATCTTTCATCTATCATAGATTTAAGGCTTGGGATATGCGCCATATGGTTCCTAGTTGGTTTGTTCCTCCTATCGGAATTGTTGTTGCTTCAGTTACATCTCCAGTTATGCAAATGGATTATTTAGCACAGCTACTTTTCTATATTGGTTTTGCATTTTATATTGTTATGCTACCTCTGATGTTATATAGAATTATCTTCGTAGAAAAAATTGATGATGCAAGACTTCCTACTTTTGCAATAATGGCTGCTCCTCCTAATCTATGTCTGGCTGGATATTTAGTAGCATTCTCTGAACCAAACTCAGCTATTGTTGGATTTTTATTTCCATTAGGACTTTTTATGACCTGCTTGGTGTACATCTCTATGTTTAAAATTATGAGACTTAAGTTTACACCTGTTTATGCATCCTTTACATTCCCATTAGCGATCGGTTCAACAGCTATGTTAAGATATTCAAGTTATATTGGAAAAATAGATGTTAACAGGGGAAATTTCTGGTATTTTATTGGATGTGTTGAAACATATTTGGCAGTTTTCTTTATAGCAGTTATTTTCATAAAAATAGTTTTTATTGTTATAAATCAACTAAAAGCTATGGAAAGAGCTAGCTAAATCAAATATTGGAGGTTTTTATGAAATTATCAAGTTACTTATCAGAAAAAATGATTATTTCAAATTTAAAAGGGAATAATATCAGCGAATTGGCAGAAGACCTAATAACAAAGATTGCTGAACATAATCATCACTTTAAAAGTGAAGAAGCATTAATTAAAAAGTATGTGTTGAAAAGAGAAGAGGAAGCTTCAACTTACTTAGGTTATGGGGTAGCTATTCCTCATGCAAGAATGGAATACTTTGATGATATACTTGTCGCTATTGGATTTCCTGAGAAGCCTGTAAAAACTAAAACTTTAACAAATCAGGAAGAGGAAATAAAAATAGTTATTCTTGTAATTTCTGATGTTCTAAAAAGTAAAAAAATCTTAAAAATAATGTCTGGTATTTCGAAATTAGCTTTAAAAAATAATAAGGTTTTAGAACGAATAATATCTGAGAAAAACCCTCATCAAGTTATAAAAACTTTAGAAGAAGCTAATATTGAAATTGATAAGAATATTACAGCTGAGGATTTAATGACAACATTACCAAAACCTGTAACTGTGGATAATACACTAGAAGATGTAGCAAAAAGAATTATCATGGAAAAGGTAAGTGGAGTCCCAGTCGTTGACGACAAAATGAATTTTTTAGGTGAGATAACAGAAAGAGAGTTAATTTCGTTCGGAATGCCAAAATATACTACTATTTTGAATGATTTAAATTTTATGACAGTTGGAGAGCCTTTTGAAAACTATCTTGTTAATGAAAAAATAACTACAATTAAAGAATTATACAGAAAAGAAGGTGTTATAACTGTTGATAAAGAGGCTTCTTTAATGGAAATCTCCTATCTTTTTATGACAAAAGGTATCACAAGAATCTATGTTATTGATAACAATAGGTATTTAGGAGTTATTTTAAGAACAGATATTATTAGGAAAATTTTACATATATAGTTATATGATATACGAAAATAAAGGGAAGTGAAATAAAATGTTCAATTTAATATTTGGATTAGTGGTTTTTATAGCTGTTTTTTACTGTATTATAACTGAAAAAATTCCTGGGGCTTGGGCAACTATGATAGGTGGCTTAGCTATGGCAGTTGCTGGAATTTTTACTGAAAAAGAGGCTTTGGAAGAAGCTATTGCAAGTAGACTAGAAATTCTATTTCTACTGATTGGAATGATGATTATTGTTCATTTAATATCAGAAACAGGTGTTTTTCAGTGGTTTGCAATTACTTTGGCTAAATTTGTTAGAGGAGAACCTTTTTTATTAATTGTATTTTTGTCAATAGTAACAGCACTATGCTCTGCTTTTCTAGATAATGTCACAACTATTTTATTGATGGCGCCTATATCTATCCTTCTCGCTGGAGAACTAAAATTAAATCCGTTTCCATTTGTAATTACAGAGATAATGGCGGCAAATATTGGTGGAACAGCCACTTTAATAGGAGACCCAACACAGTTAATCATTGGACATGAAAGTGGCTTAGGATTTAACGATTTTCTATTTAACACCTCTCCTGTTGCTGTTTTAGCGATAATAGTTCTTTTGTTAAATGTTTATTTTATATATGGTAAAGATTTTAAAGTTTCAACCGAACTTAAAGCCAGAATTATGGAAATGAATCCCGCTAGAAGCTTAAAAGATAAAAAATTATTAAAACAAGCTGGAATAATTTTTATTTTAGTCATTGCTGGTTTTATTTTAAATAACTTCATAAATAAAGGTTTAGCAATAATATCTCTAACAGGGGCTATAGTTCTTGTAATAATATCCAAAAGAAAACCGGCTGATATATTCAAACACGTCGAATGGGATACACTATTCTTCTTTATAGGACTATTTATGATGGTATTAGGTATTGAAAAAATAAATGTAATAGATATTATTGGTGATAAAATGATTTCTTTAACCAAAGGTGATTTTGGTTTTGCCACATATTCTATTATGACTATATCAGCATTTTTTACATCTATCATAGGAAATGTTGCAAATGCTGCAACAGTTTCTAAAATTATAAACGTAATGGCACCTACGTTTAAAGGAGTAAATGCCGATGCATTTTGGTGGGCATTATCTTTCGGTTCTTGTCTAGGTGGAAACATATCAATTTTAGGTTCTGCAACAAATGTTGTAGCTGTTGGAGTAGCTGGAAAGTCAGGATGTAAGATTGATTTCATAAAATTTTTAAAATTCGGGGCATTAATAGCTATTCAAACTTTAATTGTAGCTGGAATATATATAAAATTGAGATATCTGTAAATATAAAAAGCTGAGTAATAGTTTTACTCAGCTCTTTTTTACTGTAAAAAGATACATATTTACTCTTCGGATACCTCTACTATCTATCAACTTCTTTTAGAAATTCATACTCTTTTTTATGTTTTGCAGGAGTTGCATATTTTATCTTTCCTTTGCTTTCTTCATCTGCTTTAAATAAGATTGTAAGCAAGACGAACATAAGCAAAAGTTTTACTAAAAAATATCTTTTGTTCTTCATTTGGATAAATTCTAAATTTATATGCTTTTAGTCGTTTTATTAATCTATCCCCTATTTTATATATCTACTAATTATAGTATATAACTTTGTTTTCCAAAAAACAATAGGGCAATTCATCTCGCCACCTATAGAGGTAGGCGACTTCTTGTCCGTCAGGTTAAAATTATTTTGTAATAATTTGAGTTTTTTTCAGAAATCAACTGTCTCATCTAATGACTTCACAACTTATCTACTACTTTTAATACTTCCAAATTATCTCTCAACAACGCTGATATTTACTTTCTTTAACTTCGATATAATGATTTTATTCAGATGAATGCGTTCTTAAAAACTCTATAACTCTATCAATTGCCTCTTCTAACACCTCAATCTCTTTTACTAGGGATATTCTCACATATCCTTCAATTCCAAAGGCAGTTCCTGGAACTAATGCCACCCCTTCAGTATCCAAAAGTTTATAAGCAAACTCCAAAGAGGATAGATTTGTAAACTCCTTTATACTAAAGAATATATATATTCCTCCACTTGGTTTTAATGCTTTTATTCCGTTTTTCAATAGCTTAGAATATATTATTTCAGCTCTTTTCTTATAAATCTCTCTATGTAAAACCGTAGTATTCATACTCTTATTAAAAGCTACTAGAGCCGCATACTGAGAGACTATTGAACTAGCAGTTACTGTATACTGATGAACCTTTATCATCTCTCTAGTTAATTTTTCAGAAGCTATTAAATATCCAACTCTCCATCCTGTAAGAGAGTGTGATTTAGAAAGTCCATCTACAACGATTACATTTTCTCTATATCTATCATCTAGAAATCCAACATGATTACCGTCAAAAGTTAATTCACTATAAACCTCATCACTCAAAATATAGATATTATTCTCTTTTGCAAATTTTAAAATATCATCTCTATTTTTTTGAGAGATTACGCCTCCTGTTGGATTTATAGGATAATTCAACACAATTGCTTTTGTTTTTGGTGTTATATATCTCTTAAGCATCTCCACATCTAACTCAAAATTATTGTCAGATGTATCTATTTTAATTGGAATTCCTTCATTTAAAATCACTATTGGTTCATATCCCGGATACGCTGGAAGTGGTAAAAGAACTTCATCTCCCGGTAAAATAACTGTCTTTAAAGCTGTTGAAAGTCCCTCTGTAGTACCAACAGTTATTATAATCTCATCCTTTGTAAGAGTCACATCATATTTATTTTTGTAGAACTCTATTATTTTTTGTTTCAATTCTAAAATACCACCGATTGGAGGATATCCCAAAGGTTTTGTTTTTATTATTTCAATTACTCCGTTCAAAATCTCCTCAGGCTGCTTTAAATCTGGTTCACCAACCGTTAAATTAATTAAATTTTTTCTCCCTTGGTAAGAGGAACAAAATTGGTTCATCTTCCTTATGATTGAAATTTCAATTTTTTCTAGATTTTTATTTATATTTAGCATAATAAGTTCACCCCCTTAAAGATGTTCATAGTATAACACAAAATCATTTAATTTTAAATAAGTACTATATTTTTAATATATATATACTTTATTTTTAATATTTTTTCTTGATTTTTTCTCATAACTTTGTTAAAATTATTCCTAATAATAAAATCAGGAGGAACACTATTATGAAACTAAAAAAAGATATTATAATATTAGGATTTGCTCTATTCTCTATGTTTTTCGGAGCAGGTAATTTAATTTTTCCACCAACTTTAGGAGTCGCAGTTGGAAATCAGTGGTTCTCAGCAAGTATCGGATTTTTCTTGACAGGTATTGGTTTACCTCTGTTGGGAATTTTAGCTTTCACAAAGATTGGAAATTTAGACGATTTCGCAAATAAAGTATCTCCACTTTTTAATAAGCTTTATTCCACAGTCTTAATCTTAGTTATTGGACCACTTTTAGCAATTCCTAGAACTGGTTCTACAACTTTTGAAATGGGGGTTCTTCCACTTTTTCCAACGTTAGATAAAAATATTTTAGCTATCATCACAGCTATTATCTTTTTCTCATTAACGTTGTTTTTGGTAATTAACAAAACGATTATTACTGATATATTAGGAAAATTTCTAACTCCTATTATTCTCATAATTCTATTTTTAATCAGTATTATAGGATTCGTATCAAATCTTGGAACACCAATATCTACAGAGTTAAAAATATCCGCGTTTTCATATGGTTTTTTAAGTGGTTATCAAACAATGGATGCTCTAGCTTCCGTTCTTTTTGGAGTTATAATTATTAAAGGATTAAAGGAAAAAGGGATTACTGAAAGTAAAAAACAAAAATTTTATTTAGCTAATGCTGGGGTCATTGCTGCAGTCGGACTTGCTTGTATATACATCAGTTTGATTTATCTAGGAGCTCAGATTAGTAGTGAAACAAATTTAAGTACAGCTCAAATTACTCTGGCACTTGCGGAAAAAACTTTAGGTTCCGTAGGAAAATTGGCTTTTGGAATCTGTGTTGCAGTAGCTTGTTTAACTACATCTGTCGGATTGGTTGCCCTTGCAAGTGATTGGTTTTCAAAACTTTTAAATATCTCTTATAAAGGATTAGCTATTTTTATATCTATATTTTCAGGAGTAATCTCTATTATTGGATTGGATGCTTTGATAAAATATTCAATTCCTATTCTTGTGATACTATATCCTTTAACTATTGTATTGATTTTTCTAAATATTTTTGGTGTAAAAAGTCGTTTTATATTCAACATAGTTGTTTGGGTAACTCTTTTATTTAGTATCCTACAAGGTCTAAAGATTGATTTGAATTTTATTCCTTTTTTTAGTAGTGCGGAGTTTAGTTGGCTTATACCAACCGTAATTGCTTTTTTTGTCTCAGTTATTTTAGAAAAGTTATTTAATAAAAATTAGTTTGACAAAGATATTAAAATAGTATATCATACTGAGGAAATCCAAAAAAGAAAGGAGATAAAATATTGAAAAAATTTGGAAAAATTGCTTTATGTTTATTAATTGGACAAACTATTTATGGAGCACCTCTTTTTACAGCTCCAAAAGAATATAGTTTCCGATACATGCACTACTTTGGAAATATAGAGGGTTTTGTGCAAATTCCAAGAGGTGGACAATTTGGAAGTACAACTGTGGAAAAACCAGAGTTCTCAGATTTGGGAATAGATAATATAAATTATCCAGATTTCAGAGCAACAATAAAATGGGAGGATTTTTTTATCAATTTCGGACTAGAATATAAAAGCTTTAAAGGTTCTAATCAAATTGGATATGACTTAACTTCTCATAATTTCTTTTTCCCTAAGGGAACAACAATGGATACTAAGCATGAGTATATTAATTATAGAATAGGATTTGGTTATGAAATTTTTGAAACAGAAAAGTTTTCTGTCGCTCCTACTCTTGATATAATTATGACTGATTTTGCATATAAATATTCAGCTAGTAATAAAATATCAGGTGCAAGAAAATTCAGATGGACAAGTGCTCAAGTTGGATTGAATCTAAGCTATGAACTTTTACCAAAATATAGAATAGAATTAAATACTAAGGCTGCCATTTTTAATCTAGATAAATTGAGGTCTTGGGGAAGTATTGAGTTTCTAAATAATATTACAGTTTATGAGTATGAAAAAAATCAGTTGAATCTACTACTAGGAATTGGTGCAGAGCACATAGAATTTAGAGACAGACAACGTGATAGACAAAACCATGTGAAGCACAATTTTGCACCTATTTACAAAGTTGGTTTTGAATACAAATTTAAGTAGAAGTAATGCATTTTAAATTGAATATTTCCAAAATCTAAAATTAGCTAAAGAGATTAAAAATCTCCTTAGCTTTTTTTCTTCCTCCCATAAAATTTAAAAACAGAAAAAATAAAAAAACAAATCATTAAATAATTTTTTTATCTTTGTAAAAAGAGAGGCTATAAACTAGTATCTAAAAACTACTAAGTTTATAGCCTCCATTAATCTATTTATCTCGAGTTATTATTCCAAGCAACTTTCCAGAGGTATATTCAACTATAGCTCTTTCCTCAATCAAAATATTACTCATACAAAGTGCTTCTCCCCTTTTTAGCAAAAATTTTTCCAGTGAGTATTTAAAACCTTTCAATGTTAAATCAATCACTTCATCTGAAAAAGGAATAAAAGAGATTATTGAGCCTTTTTCGTCCTCTATGACCTCTTTTTTCTTCACAAAAAATATAGTCTCTTTTTCTGTTATAAACTTTAATTGTGGATATTTAAAAATTAAGTTTATATTGGTCAAAAAATGGTCTATCCTTTTTCCAGTTCCTCCAACAACTAAAATTTCAGTATATTTACTCTTATCCAAATAATCAATCAACAGCTCAGAATCTGTAAAATCTTTATCTTTATTAAAGCTTTTTAAAACAACCTTTTTTTTTCTTAACTCCTCTATTTCATCTGTATCCAAAGAATCAAAATCTCCCCAAACCTCTCGAGGTACTAAATTTAACTCCAAAGCCTTTCGAGCTCCTCCATCAGCACAAAATAGATTATTTTCATCAATATTTAACTCTTCATAAAACTCTTTTTTTTTCGGAAACTCTCCATTTAGAAATAAAATTGCTCTCATTCTAATCATCATCTTTCTCTGTGTTAACTTTTATAAATACTGGAATATGGTCTGAAACCTCTTTTCTTGTCTTTATAAAATCTCCCTCAGTGATATCTAAAGCTCCGCTCTCTCCTGTAAACTCCTGAGTATATAATTTTGATAAAAATATATTATCGTATGAATTTGCTGGACCTTTCGTTCCTATTGTAGTTTTAATTTTTGGGTCTACTGCATAGATAATTTGGTCCTTATGTTTTAATAAATTACTGAATGCAGGCGAAGTAGCAGACAGATTAAAATCTCCTGCTATCAAAATATCATTTTCCTCTTCTGAAAGATTCTGAAAATAATTATACACCTCTATTATTTTTCTCGCTTCCGCTTCCCTTTGAGCTATCGATTTCCCATATATTGAATGAATTAAAACAAAAGTAAAATCAAAATTATCTATCTTGAAAGTTGCTCCATATGGCTCTCTTATAAACTCATTTTTTTTCTCTGGATAAAACCCTTCATCTTTCAGATGCTTAACTCTATCTTTCTTAAATATATAAGCATAATACTCTTTGTACTCCTCTGTTCCCACTGGATAAGGAGATATTACATATTCCCATTTAGTCTTATCGAACTTCTGCAATTCTGATAACAATCTATGAAGCCCTTTTCTATCCATAACTTCTACTAATCCTACAATATCAAATGGTGCAATAGCTTTTGCTAATCTTTTATAATCTTTCTGATTTTTTCCTAATCTCAATACATTAAAAGTAGCAATATAAGCTGTTTTTTCTACTTGATTTGAATAAATTGAAACTGCTAACATCAAATAGATAAAAAACTTTTTTAACATAGACTCTTCCTTTCCATAACATTTTTCAATATCCTAAATTTATAATTTAATAATTTTCTGGGAACATCAATCTTTCGACACCCTCAATGATTATATGAAGTATCATCATATGTATCTCCTGAACTCTATCAGATGTTTTGGCTGGAATTATGAACTCATAATCACACATTCCCTTTAATTTTCCTCCATCTTTTCCAAGTAAAACACATGTTTTTAACCCATTTTTTTTTGCAATCTCTACAGCTTTTATGACATTTTCTGAATTTCCGCTTGTAGACAACCCTATAAACATATCACCTGTTTTCCCAAAAGCTTCAACACCTCTTGAAAAAATATAATCAAAACCATAATCATTTCCAACACATGTTACATGCGAAGAATCTGAAATAGCAATGGCTGGTAAAGCTCTCCTATCCCCTCTAAATCTTCCTGTAAACTCCTCCGCAAAATGAAGAGCATCACAGTTACTGCCTCCATTTCCACATATCAAAACTTTACCACCATTTAAAAATATAGTTGCTAACTCTTTTGCAACTTTTTCAGTTACCTTTCTTTCTCTCTCATCCTGTATAAATCTCTCCAACAATCCATATGTTTCTTCATATGATTTTATCAATTCCATATCTTTTCCTCCTATTATTTATATTCAAGATGTATCTTAAAAATTCTTAATTAAATATAATCCTATTGTTAAGTATACCATAAAAAAATAAAAAGAAAAATACTCAGTTTAGGTTTATAATTAATAAATTTTTTCAAATAACTTCAAATTTCCTTTTCTATTAAAAATTAAAATCTTAAAAACAACTATAAATTACTACTCTTAAAAACTCCAATATGCTTTACCTTTGCTAAGTCTCATTACTTAGACTTAATGATTTTCCATTCATATTTTTTCTCTCAGTCAATACTTATTTAAATAAATTTTCTTAATTTTCATTGAACATATTGATAATATAGCAACTATATGATACAATTTCTAAAAGAGTTAATTGTGTTTTTGTCATTTGCCCTATATATTAACTTATGCATTAATTAGTAATCACTTATGAATGAATTTTAAATATTAAGGAGGATAAAATGAAAAAGATTGCATTAGGTGTTCTTTTTACAACATTAGTTTTAGGAGGATGTTCCACTGTGGAAAAGACAGATAATCAATTATTAGGAAAAGAATTTATAATGGTTAAAAATAACGAAAAACAAAATATTACGATTGGCTTTGATGAGAATAACTATTCTGGTTTTTCTGGGGTAAATAACTACTTTGGTAAATACACAATTGATGGAAATAACATAAAATTTGATAAAATGGGAGCTACTATGATGGCTGGTCCAATTCCTCAAATGAACGCAGAGAGAGAGTATTTTGATAAATTAGTAACAGTTACAAACTATGAGATTAAAAATAAAAAATTAACATTAAAAACTAATAATGGTGAATCATTAGAATATGTTCAAGTAGAGCAAAATTCATAGTTGATAGAAAATGGAAGCACTGATTATTGTTGACCTTCAGAGAGATTTTTGTAAAAATGGAAGTTTGGAAATAAAAGATGCAGATACTATTGTTTCTTCTATAAACAAACTTATCAATAAATTTATCTCAGAGGGGAAAAAAATAATAGCCACTATGGATTGGCATCCGGAAAACCATAGTTATTTTATTAAAAATAATTCACAAAGCAAAGAAGGCTACTGGCCTCCTCATTGTGTGCAAAATACATATGGTGCAAAACTTCATCCTGATTTAATTTTAACTATAGATAAAATCATATATAAAGGTACAGATGAAAAGATTGATTCCTATAGCGGTTTTTTTGACAATGAAAGAAAAATGGAAACTGATTTAAGAACCTATCTAGAACATGAAAAGATTGAAAAAATTTATATTGTTGGATTGGCAACTGATTATTGTGTAAAATATACTGTTTTAGATGCCTTAAGTCTTGGATATGAAGTTGACGTAATAATTGATTGTTGCAAAGCTGTAAACCTCAATGAGGATGATGAAAAAAAAGCAATTGATGAAATGAAAATAAAAGGGGCTAAAATGGTAGAAAGCCACAATTTTTTTTAGAGATGATAAGAGTTTTTCTTATCTCTCTTTTTATTTGTTATCTTTGATATTTACTTGCTATTATCATAAAAAATTGTTATACTACATAGAGGAGTGAAAGATTTTATGAAAGATAATAAAAAATTAAAAAAAGCTGTATCCCTAGAAGGAATTTTTACTATTTTTTTTATTACCATTATTCTGTATCTTTTATCAAAGAAGATGGGAGGTATAAATCTTGTTAATACCTTGATAAAAACAGCCCATGACCTCTTACTAAATACGGTATTCTTCATTATGGGAATGGCTGTTGTTGCAGGTGCATTTGCTTCTATTCTTTCAGAATTTGGAGTTATATCTATTTTAAATAAAATTTTATCTCCCTTAATGAAACCACTTTATAGATTACCAGGTGCTGCTGCTTTAGGAATTCTTACGACTTATATTTCAGACAATCCAGCTATCTTAGCCTTAGCCTCTAATAACGGATTTAAGAGATATTTTAGAGCTTTTCAACTTCCAGCCCTTACAAATTTAGGAACCTCTTTTGGAATGGGTTTTATAGTTTCGACTTTTATGATTTCACAAAGTGCAGCTATGAATACAAATCTCATATTTCCAGTTATTTTGGGTAATTTTGGAGCTTTTATTGGAAGTATTGTCAGTGTAAATTTGATGCTGTTTTTTTCAAAAAAAGCGTTTAAGGAAGATATAGATAAAGTTGAAGAGATTGATTCCACAGAAAATATTTTAAAATATAGAGAGATTAGAGAAGGAAATATTATGGAGCGATTATTAGAAGCTCTACTTGAAGGTGGAAGAAATGGTGTTCAAATGGGATTAGAAATAATTCCTGGCGTTTTAATAATATGTAGCGTTGTTTTACTTCTAACTAATGGTTCAGGTAGTAACGGTTATACTGGAACAGCTTATGAGGGAATAGCTATTTTGCCATATTTTGGAAAAAAATTGGAATTTATCTTGAAGCCTTTATTTGGTTTTAGTAGCTCAGAAGCTTTGGCTTTCCCTATTACTTCACTAGGAGCTGTTGGTGCCGCACTTGGGCTTATACCTAGATTTATTGAAAATAATCTTATTACATCCAAAGATATAGCTGTATTTACTGCTATGGGAATGACTTGGAGTGGTTATCTTAGTACACATGTTGCAATGATGGATTCACTGGGATGTAAAAAATTAACAGGAAAAGCAGTTTTAAGTCATACTATCGGAGGAGTTGTTTCGGGAATTATAACGAATTTAACCTATTCGTTAATAATAGGAGGATAGAGATGAAAGAATATAAAATTGATTTACATGTTCATACTAATGTTAATCCACATGCATTTAGTACTTTAGAAGAAAATGTAAGAGCCGCATCAAAAAAGGGAATGAAAGTTATTGCAATAACAAATCATGGTCCAGAATTACAAGATACTCCACATTGGTGGCATCTTTCAAATATGGTAATATTACCTGAAATAATAGAGGATGTCAGAGTCTTAAAAGGAGTAGAAGCTAATATATTGAACGAGAATGGAGATATAGATGTAAGTGATAAAATATGTCATAAACTAGATATCGTTTTGGCTGGTTTCCATGCAATAGACAGATATGGGGAGATAGGTATTCGTGAAAAAAATACAAATGCTGTGATAAATTTAATGAAAAAACAAAAAGCTGATATAATTGTACATTTAGGAAATCCTATATTTCCAATAGATTACGAAAAAGTAGTTGAAGTAGCAAAACAACAGAATATAGCTTTAGAAGTCAATAATACTTCATTAAATGGAAAAACAAGAATTGGTTCTGAAAAAAATTGTAAAATACTTTTGGAATTGGCAAAGAAAAAAGGATGTTATATATCACTGGGAACGGATTCTCATTATTCTGGGCAAATTGGAGTGTTTGATAAAGCTATCAAACTGATAGAGAGTGTTGATTATCCAGAAGAGTTAATAATTAATAGCTCAATTGAACAGCTGGAAAAATTTCTAGAGTTAAGAAAAACTTTAAAACATAAAATTTGATTTTTGAGAGGAGAGATACAGATGAAAAAAAATAGAGTATGTGAACTACTTGGAATAAAATATCCTATCATACAAGGTGCAATGGCTTGGATATCAAATGGTAATCTTGCTGGTCATGTGTCAAAAGCTGGTGGACTAGGGATTATTGCTGGTGGAGGAATGCCTCCAGAAGTTTTAAGAGAAGAGATAAGAAAAGCTAAAGCTATAACTTCAAATCCATTTGGTGTGAATCTAATGCTTATGATGGAAAGTGTCGCAGAACAGGTGGATATCTGTATTGAAGAGGGAGTAAAAGTTGTAACAACTGGAGCAGGTAATCCAGGTATATATATGGAAAAACTAAAAGCTGCTGGAATAAAAGTAATTCCTGTTATTCCATCAGTTGCACTGGCGAAAAGAATGGAAAAAATAGGAGCTGATGCTGTAATTGCTGAAGGAATGGAAGCTGGTGGACATATTGGAGAGATTACAACAATGGCTTTAGCTACTCAAGTGGCTAGAGAGGTTTCTATACCTGTAATCGTTGCAGGTGGTGTGGCTTCAGGTGAACAATTTTTAGCTGCTTTATCTTTAGGAGGAGAGGCTATTCAAGCTGGAACAATTTTTATTGTTGCTGATGAATGTGAAGTTCATGATAATTATAAAGAACTTGTTATTAAAGCAAAAGATAGGTCAACTGTAACGACTGGGAATTATACCGGACATCCTGTGAGAGTTTTAAGTAATAAATTTTCTAAAACTATCCTAGAAATGGAAACAAAAGGAGCTTCCAAAGAAGAGATTGAGGAGTTAGGAAAAGGAAAATTAAAACTTGCTGTTGTAGATGGAGATGTTGAAAATGGAAGTGTTATGTCTGGTCAAGTTGCAGGACTGGTTAAAGAAAGAATGAGTTGTCAAGCAATTATAGATAATTTAATGGCAGAATTAAGAAGAGAAAAAGAAAAATTAGATAAAAAAGTTCTAGAGATATTTTAAACAGTCAAGGGAGGAATAATTCCTCCTTTTTATGTAAAGGAGTTGATTTTTATTAAACTAATTATAATAACTATCTTAATTTTATCTTTTACAAACTGTACATTTTTTGATAGAAAAATTGCTCAATATAAAATAAACAATGCCGAAAAACTTTTTCTTGAAAGCGGGGTCAGTATAGAAAGTTTAAATAATGTTAAAGAAGGATTAAAAAAAGACCCTTCTTCAGAGTTTGGAATAATCAATTTTAAAAAACAATATGAATATGCACAGAAAAATTACATCAATGAGATTAAAAAAGAAAACACTACTTTATCAACTGTTGAAAAATACGAGATTTTAAATCTTTTAGAAAATATTTACGAGAATTTTCCGGAAGAGATAAAAAAAAGATTAAAGATTGAAAAAGACAAAAAATTTATGTATAATGATGAAAATTTCTATAAGATTCTTAAAATAACTTTTTATTCAAAAACTATAGAAGAGTATAACAGAGATGAACTTAAAAGGTGGTATGAAATTTTTAAAAGAAACAATAATAATTCAGAAATTAAAAAGTTGGAGGAACGCGTAGAAAGAGAATTAGTTATCAATATCTCTGTTTTATTAAAAAATAATTTTTATTTTACTTTTCTAGATAATCCTATAGATAGAGCTATTCGGAATATTCGAGGCTACAGAAATGGATTTTGCAACTTTGACGGTTCCTATATTAATTCACAAACTGATGTAATAATAAAAATAGAAATAGACCGAATTGAACACTATCCTTACAGCAATAATATTAAAGAAAATGATGGAAAGAAATTTCAATTTGAAAAAAGAAGATTTGAGGTTATAGGGAGTTATTTCATATTTGACAACAAGACCTCTCAAATTCTAAGAAAGAAAAGATTTAGCGTTCGAGAAGATTACACATTAAAAAAAGAGACTGATAAAAAAGATTATAATGAAAATAGGCTTATTGAACGAGAACTAAATAAAAGATTGGAAAGGAAATTTGAGGAGTTGTTTAAAGATATTATAAGAGAGATAAAAATAATTTATTAAGAGGTGGAATGTCATGTTTAAAAAAGTAATGGAGACTATCAATTTTTTAGAATCTAAGGTAAATACTAAACCTAAAATAGCAATAATATTAGGTTCTGGTTTGGGAGGATTAGTTGATTTTATTGAGGATAAAAAGAGCATACCATATGGTGATATTCCAAATTTTCCAATCTCGACAGTTGAGGGACATGCAGGAGAACTTGTATTTGGGAAAATTGCGGGAGTTGAAGTTCTTGCTATGAAAGGAAGATTTCATTTTTACGAAGGATATACGATGAAAGAGGTCACTTATCCTGAATATGTTTTTAAAATGTTGGGAATTGAGAAACTGATTGTAACTAATGCTGCTGGAGGAATAAACAAAGATTTTTCAGCTGGAGAATTAATGATAATAACGGACCATATAAATATGTTTGGAACAAATCCTTTAATTGGAAAAAATGATGAAAGATTTGGAAAAAGATTTCCAGATATGACAGAGGTTTACAGTAAAAATTTAATTTCTCTAGCTGAAAAAATAGCCTCCAAAATGAAAATAAGCTATAAAAAAGGAGTGTATTTAGGAACAACAGGTCCAACTTATGAAACAGCTGCTGAAATTAAAATGATGGAAATTATTGGAGCTGATGCTGTTGGAATGTCAACCGTTCCAGAGACAACAGTTTCAAATTATTTAGGAATAGAGACATTAGGAATATCTTGTGTCACAAATATGGCAACAGGAATCGCAGTAAAGCCTCACTCACATCAGGACGTTGTTAAAACTGCAAATGAAGCAGGAGATTGCCTTTGTAAATGGATAGTTGAAATAGTAAAAAATATTTAGGAGATGATTAATGTGAGAGTAGCTTTTTTTGACATAGATGGAACAATCTATCGAAACTCTTTATTGACCGAACATTTTAAAAAGTTAATAAAATATGAGCTTCTGACTAGAGAAGAATATGAGCTAAAAGTCAAGGAAGCTTTTAAACAATGGGATAATAGAATAGGTGATTATGATAAATATTTAGAAAATATAACAACAACATATGTTGAAGCAATAAAAGGACTCTCTGTAAAATATAATGATTTCATAGCAGACCAAGTTTTAGAACTAGAAGGAGATAGAGTCTATAAATTTACACGAGATATGATTAGATGGCATAAAAAAAGAGGAGATAAGGTCATTTTTATCTCTGGAAGTCCAGATTTTTTAGTATCAAGAATGGCAAAAAAATGGGGAGCTGATGATTTTTGTGGCTCTGTTTATCACGTTGAAAATGAAAAGCTTTCAGGCGAAATCTCACCAATGTGGGATTCAAGAAATAAAATGAAAGCTATTGAAAATTTTTGCAAAAAATATGATATAGATTTATCAAAAAGTTACGCTTATGGAGATACAAATGGGGACTATAGTATGTTGAGTTTAGTAGGGTATCCTCGTGCAATTAATCCTTCAAAAGAGTTACTCGAAAGAATAAAAAACGAAAAAAATCTAAGAGATAAAGTTGAGATATTTGTTGAAAGAAAGGATGTTATCTATAAATTAAATGCAGATGTAGAGCTATATGATATCAATAATAAAGATGTGTAGAAAACTCCTTACTTCAATCAATATGAATCCTATGATTTTGTTAATAGAAAAAATGTGATATATGAAGCTTTACAGAAACTAAACTAGTGAGAGTATAGATATATACTCTCGTATTTTTTCTATATAAAAATAGCTTCCCATGAGTTTAATTTTATCATAGAAAGCTATTAATATAAAGTTCAACTTCAAAACTATTTATTTAAAGATTTTCCATTAGTTTTTATAACTTCCTGATACCAATAAAAACTATCTTTCTTATATCTACCTAAGCTACCAGACTCTTCATCCCTATCCACATAAACAAATCCATATCTTTTTTGATATCCATTCAACCAACTCAATAAATCAGTAAAGGACCAAGTACAATAAGCAATTACTTCACATCCTTCGTCAATAGCTTTAGCTAAAGCCTTTAAATGTTCTTTTATATATTCAATTCTATAAATATCATGGATAGACTTATCATCTTCTAATTTGTCAAAAGCTCCCAATCCATTTTCAGATATTATTATTGGAAGCCTGTATCTA
Source organism: uncultured Cetobacterium sp. (assembly GCA_949293295.1). Classification (GTDB taxonomy): domain Bacteria; phylum Fusobacteriota; class Fusobacteriia; order Fusobacteriales; family Fusobacteriaceae; genus Cetobacterium_A. The sequence continues at coordinate 12,728 of CASFCG010000023.1, read as the reverse complement.
CTTGTAATTTCTCTACACAGATATGTTAAACCCATAGGGTCAATTGTCCAATCCCAATCTGTTGTCTTCAAAAATCTATTTGCTGGATTTTTATATACTCCTGGAATTCCCACTATTTGTCCTGAACCTTTTTTTCCAGTTGTATTCATTGTACCATATGGAGTTACTCCATCTAGTGGGTTATATTCACATACGCAACTTTGATAATAGTTAACTCCCATAAAATCAATCTCTTTAGCTGCCAGTTTCAATATCTCTTTTTCTTCATTAGTTACCATAGGAGCTATTTCCCTTTTCTCTAAGTATCTCATTGCTGCTCTTGGATACTCTCCATACGCGTACACGTCAAGCCACCAATAATTTTTCAAATCATCATAATTTATCTTTGAAAGAGCATTCATTGGATTACAATCTATAGCATAACTTGGAGTGTAAGCAAAACTTGCTCCAATCTTTCCTGTAAATCCCAATTTTCGATAAGCTAATACAGTTTTTGCGTGAGCTAAAAAAGCGTAATGATTCACTTGATAAAACATCTTTTGGTCATCAAATTTTCCAGGTGGATGTTGAGCTGTAAGCCATCCTAATGACGTAAATATATTTTGCTCATTTAATGTTATCCAATATTTTACACTTTTTCCAAAAACCTTAAATAAAGTCGTCGCATAATTTACAAAATCATCTACTATCTGAATACTCTCAAATCCTCCATACTCCTTTACCAGAGCTTGTGGTAAATCCCAATGAAAAATTGTTACCATAGGTTCAATCCCATATTTCAAACATTCATCAATTATGTTTTGATAGAATTCCACTCCCTTCTGATTAATTTCCCCTCTTCCATTGGGAAAAATTCTTGTCCATGCTATTGAAAATCTATAGGTTTTTAAACCCTGCTCCGCCATTAACGCAATATCCTCTTTATAACGATGGTAGTGGTCAACAGCTATATCTCCGGTTGTCCCCTTAAAAGTTTTTCCTGGAATCTTTACAAACTCATCCAAGTTAGAAACACCTTTTCCATCTACATCATGTGCTCCCTCTATTTGATAAGCAGCAGAAGCACTTCCCCATAGAAAATTTTTTGGAAATTTATACATAACTCACACCTCTATTTATAAAGTTTTTTTATCTAATATTTCAGCACGCTCTAAAATTTTTTCTTCCTCATCTTCATACACTACATCCTCAAATCCAATTATATATGTTATAATGAAAGAAACCAACACAGCAATCAGTATAGTCACTAAAGCAATAATAATACTCGAACTTCTTCCCGCTTCGATATACTGAACTATTGTTACAAAAGACGGTGTTGCCACGCCAAAACATTTCATTTGCATAAATCCACCAAAAAGTCCCCCAACCACTGCTCCACAACAAGCACCTATCATAGGTCTTTTTAGTCTAACATTGACTCCATACAATGCTGGTTCTGTAATTCCAGCCACTATTGCCGAAAAAGCAGAAGACCCAGCTATTTGTTTAAAATCTTTGTTTTTACTTTTTACAGCCACTGCCAAAGCAGCTCCTCCCTGAGCCAAGTTGGCTGCTAACTCTCCTATACAAATAAAAGCTTCATATCCCACCGTTGCTAAAACTCCTAATTTAATTGGTGTAAAAGCATGGTGCATTCCTGACATAACTATAAAAGGATAGATACCTCCTATAATTCCTACAGCAACAAATCCAAAAGTGTTATAGAACTTATATATTACTTTAGAAAGCAGTTCTCCTAAAATTGCTCCTAATGGTCCTAAAATAATCATTGTAACAGGCATAATCACTAATAAAATCAGTAATGGTTTTAAAAAGTTTTTAGTAATATTAGGCGTTATTTTATCTATCAACGGTTCCACATAAGATAATACCCACACTCCTAAAATAATGGGAATCACAGAGTATGAATAATTGTTTGTAACGATTGGTATTATATTCAAAAAATGTATACTCTCTCCACTCGCCTTTGCCGTATCCATAATCTTTATAAATCCTGGGTGTAATATAACTAATGCAATGCTGACAGCATAATAAGGATTTGTATTGAATTTATTTGCTGCTGACATAGCTATAAGAACGGGCATAAAGAAAAAAGCCCCATCCCCTATTACATTCAATATAGCATAAGTTTCTCCAGTTACATCTATGAGGTTTGACATAGTCAAAATAGTAAGCAGCACCTTTAACATCGCCGCTCCTATTATTGCCGGAATTACAGGAGCCATTATAGACGAAATTGTGTCCATAAGAGTTGGAATTATTCCCTGTTTTTTCTTAACTTTTATTTTACTATCTTTTTTCATAGTAAAATTCCCTGACTTACAAATTTCTCTATAAACATAGGCTACTTCGTTTCCTATTATAACTTGATATTGTCCTGATTTTTTAATTGTTCCTACTATTCCTTTCGTTCTTTTTAAACCTTCATCATCAAGAAATGAAAAATCTTTTAAATCAAAACGTAATCTTGTCATGCAATGAACTACATCATTTATATTTTCAGCTCCACCAACCTTCTCCAAAATCTTGTTTGCTAACTCAATATAATTCATATATTTACCTCCAAAAAATCTATTTTCAAAGGTTTTGCCTGTATATGTGTGGCCATTCACAATACAGTTACAATCCAAATATATTTAATATGACTTTCGTCTATATTGCTTATTTGTTATTTTTCGCTTCTTTATATAGTCTTTGAATATAAATTATTAAATATAACTGTTCAGCATTTGTCAAAAAATAATTATATTCTTTCTCAAAATACTTACAAATTATAGTTACACACTCATACGCTTGAGGATATTTTTTTATAAAAATTTCAAATAACTCCTCATCTTCATCATTAACCGTATTATTTAATACTCTTAATGAAAGAAATTTTAAATGTGTAACAACTCTATCATATGAAATGCTATCTTTATTTATATCTATAAGCATATTAAACTCTATAATATTAAGAATTTTTTGCACAATCCTTGTTATTTCAGTAGTATTATTTATAGTTCCATCAAGTTGAGCATTGATTATATGGGTCGCAATATATCCTGCCTCATCCTTTTTGAACTTTATACCTAATTTTTCCTCTATTATCTTTAATCCATCAAGAGCAACATCATACTCCTCCCTGTAAAGATGCTTTATCTCGTTTAATAATGGATTCTCTATCTCTATCCCATTTTTATACCTCTCCACCGCTCCATGTATATGCTCAGTCAAAGAGACATAAATTATATTATGCAATTTTTTGTTATACTTATTTCTTAACATCTCTATAATTCTTTCTGTTATATCTAAATAGTTTTCAGGGATATTTAAAATTATATTTTTTAATTTTTCATTTATTTGACTTTCATCACTTGAAAAAATTCTAGCCTTCTTTCCAACTTCTACTTCTTCATTACTTTTCTTTTGAAAGGCTATTCCCTTTTCCATAACAATAATCTCTTTATTATTTTCATCTTTTGATATAAAGGCATTATTATTTAAAATTTTTATAACACGTAACTTCATTTCATCCCTTTCAATTTTTGTTTTTATTTAGAACATAAATTTAAATAAAAAAACTTATCACATTAATAATAATCATTATCTAGATAAAGAATATCATATTATAATATAATTGTAAAGAAAATTTAAAAATTATTTTATACATTCATCCCTTATTAACTCGATTTTCTACTACTATACAGTCAGTTTTTAAAGTTCCTGTCCTTTTTTAAATACTTACTCTCATTTTTTATATTCGGTTCTTTCTCAAGATAACTCAGCTTTTTAATTTTTTAATCTGAAAAATTCATAATATTTTATATAATTTTCTATACTTCATTTCAATATATCCATTTTTTTTAGTTATGCCTACTTAATAAAATTACAATAATAAAAATAAGACAAAATCATTACACTTGTAATATGTGAAATAATCTCGTCTTTTTTTAATCTACATCTCTTTTTTCGTTTTTATCGGAATATTTGCTATTAATGCTGTTTGTCTTCCTGTTTCTCCATCTGGTGAAATCTCGATATTAAGAGTTTCCTTGTCAACTTCTAAATATCTAGAAATGACATCTATCAATTCATTCTTTAATTTTTCCATTTTTTCAGGAGAAAGCAATGTTCGGTCATGTATCAATACTAACTTTAATCTATTTTTTGCCACTGTTCCGGACTTTTCCTTACTAAAAAAACTAAATAAACCCATATTACCTCCACTCCACTACTTCTTGAATATATCTTTCAATTTTCCGAAAATTCCAGTTTTTGACTCAAGATTTAAAAACTCTACTTCCTGTCCTAAAGTTCTATTAGCTATATTAATATACGCTCTTGCAGCTAATGAATCTCCTTTATAAGTCAGGGGCTCTCCTTTATTTGTTGATATAACAATATTTTCATCATCTGGAACAATCCCAATAACTTTTACACCTAGAATATCTGTTACATCCTCAACACTAAGCATGTTTCCATCTTTTACCATCTCAACTCTTAATCTATTTATGATTAACCTAGTATTTTCAATCTCATTAGCTTCTAAAAGTCCAATAATCCTATCAGCATCTCTAACTGCTGAAATCTCTGGAGTAGTAACAATATATGCTTCATCCGCTGCCGCAATAGCATTTTTAAATCCTTGTTCGATACCTGCTGGACAATCTACTAAAATAAAATCATAATCTTTTTTTAGGGATTCAATCAAATTTTTCATTTGTTCTGGTGTTAAAGCATCCTTATCTCTTGACTGTGCTGCAGGTAAAAGATGTAAATTCTCGTTTCTTTTGTCTTTAATTATAGCTTGTTTAGGCTTACATTTTTTTTCTACAACATCAATAATATCGAATACTATTCTATTCTCAAGACCGATAACAACATCCAAATTTCTAAGACCAATATCAGTATCAATTAATAAAACTTTCTTATCTAACTTAGCTAACGCTGCCCCTATATTAGCACTTGACGTAGTTTTTCCAACTCCACCTTTCCCAGAAGTAATAACTATAACTTTACCCATAACTCCTCCATTACTATTTAATAATTTTTTCTAATGTGCTCTTTGTAAATTGCTCTACATATATTTTCCCAGCATTTAAATAAGCTACTTCAAAATCTAAATCTTTTCTTATTTTATTCGCATCTAATATATCTTTAGATGGATTTTTAGCTATAACACTTCCTATCTTAATCTGAATAGGGTTCAAAGAGAGAGCCCCTACAAAATGAGTAGCTTCTTCAGTTTCAATGTGTGCACTTCCATTTAAATACCCTAAAACAACTATACTCCCTGTTGCCTTTATAATAGCTCCAGGATTAACATCTCCGAGTATAACCACATTTCCATTAAACTCTAAAACACTTCCAGATCTGATTGTTCCCTTATGTAACTTAGTCGGAAACTCTTTGGATAAAATAGGTTCATTCTTTACTTCATTCTCTTTTTTATCTACTTTCTGTAGCAGTTCCATCGCCATAGGAAGCTCCTTAAAAATCTGATTATCTGCTATTAAGAGTACAACTTTAATGTTTGTATTGACCTGAATATCATTCAACAACATCTCTTCTTCAACTTCAGAAAGTTTACGTTTTGAAAATTCAATTGCAATTGGATTATCTCCAATAAAAGACTCAGCTTTTTTTATTTTTGAAATAAATTGCTCTCTCAAAACTTCAAACTCTACAGTCTCTTCTAATTGAACAACTAATCTATCCTTTTTTCCTTTTAGAAATACATATTCTTGCATTTTTGTCTCTCCTGACACGAAAAAATTTAATATTTATAACAAATTATAACATTAAAAGTTTTTTTATTCAATAGATTTTGGGAAATTTGTTACTTTGTCATAAGTTCTTATCTTTTTTTCTACGATATTTTTCCTAATAAATTAGGGCTAAAATACCTAATATCTGTGTCAATTTTTATATAGTTTTTATCTCTTTTATTCCCATTTGTTCAAATTTTTTTATTATATTTGTTTTATCTGTATCATTTTTAAATGAGCTATCTCTCAATATCACACTAATTTTCTTTTCTTCCTCCCTATCCATCAATCTCTTACACTCCTCACACATCTGATTTACCATTTTCATATCCAAATTTTTATCTAAATTTATCAATAATCTTCCACTTTTAATCAAATAAATCTCTCCCTTTTTTTCTATTTTTTCATCAAGCTCTAATCCATACTTCAGTATTATCTCATAAATTAAATCCAATTCTGTTCTATCCTCTTTTATACTCTCTTGTATTTCAAATAAACTCTGTTTTAAATTTTTTGTTTCATTATCCCATTCCTTTATATTTGAACTATCTAACCTAAATACTTTAAAATCTATATCCAACTTTTTCCTATTTTCTATTAATAAACTTTCATCCTCCCTTATCTTTATTCCAGCTTTCCTTATTCTCTCTTTTCCTATCTCACATATATTTCTATATCCTGCTTTATAAGCTTCTGATTTCTCATCACACAATTCTGGTACCTGTATCATTATATATTTTCTCTCTCCTCCATCCTCTGCATTTAATTGCATTACTGCATGAGCTGTTGTCGCTGAACCCGAAAAAAAATCTAGAATTATATCATTCCTATCACAAACCATATCTATAATATACTTCAATAGTGAAACTGGCTTTGGATAAGAGAAAATATCTTTTCCTAATAATTTTTTTAACTCTGAAGAAGCACTCAAATTAAATCCAACCTCGTTCTTCTCTGTGATTGATTTTGTCGGAACTATTATATCTTCCTCTTTTTTCTTTATATATCTAAGCCGTAAATTATCAGTTTTTGATATAATAGTTGTACCTTTATTTAAGTTATCATCCAAATATTTTTGCGACCACTTAAACTTAGCCTTAATTCTTACTTCATTTTTATTAAAATAGTTTTCTATAAATATATCATTTATCAACTCTAAATCATTTTCTTTAAAACTTTTAATAACTCCTGATTTATTTTTTACAAAATTTATAGTTTTAGCAGGAAAAATCAACTCTGAATATCTATTACTATTATTTAACAATGAACTATCTTGCATCTCATCTGTTTTCTTCGCTTTAAATTTATACATAATTCGGTTTTTACTTTTGCCATAACAAAGAATATACTCATAATCAGACCTGGTAAATCTAGATAATGAACTTCCCTGTCCTTTATTCCACAAAAAGAGCTCTATAAAATTATCTTCTCCAAAAATCTCATCACAAATCTTCCTTAAATTAGTTAACTCATTATCATCTATTGAAATAAATATAACTCCATCATCCATTAGTAGATTTCTTGCCAATTTTAATCTTGGATACATCATATTTAACCAATCAGAATGATATCTTCCACTTGAATCTGAGTTTGTACTCAATTTCTGTCCATCTCTACCCGATTGACCTGTTATTTCAAAATAGTTTTGCAAATTATTTCTAAAATTATCCCTATAAATAAAATCATTTCCGGTATTATATGGCGGGTCTATATATATCATTTTTATCTTTGAGTGATAAGATTTTTGCAAAAGTTTTAATACTTCTAAATTCTCTCCCTCTATATAGATGTTATGTGTGTGTGTGTGTGTGTAGTCTTTCGAACATTTTGTTCTGGTCTCAATGTAGTATTAGTCATATCTTGCGCCATCTTTCTCGCTTTTGTTTTTCCTTTCCAAGTAAATGAGTACCTCTCTTTATCCCCCTCTATATACTCTCCTAATAATTGCTTCAATATTTCAAAGTCTAATTTTCCTTCTATAAATGCTTCTGGGAATATCTCTTTCATCTTTTCAATACTGTTTTCTACTACACTAAAACTCGTTCTTTGTATTTTTTTCATTTTCTACTCCTTTAAAATTTTATCCTCATTAAATTTATTCTATAAAAATGCCCTTACATTATAAATAATGCAAGGGTAAATCTCAATATTTTATTTCTAATATTATAAAAATTCTAAATTCCAACCTTTTTATTAATTTTATCTCATCTTCTCCACAGATTTTTTTACCTCAATAGGTAAAAATTACCAATTTTCTATGAATTAGCTCTCATTTCAGTAATATAATTCTATCGAAAACTTCGTAAACAAATATACGCGGTCTAGGCAAATAAACTATTACTTTGTAAAATATTCACAATATAATTTTACTGTCAAAAATTAATAAATAAAATATCAAAAATTCGATAGTATAATTATTTTCAAAAAACTCCTTAAAATGATGAAATTTACCTTTTCATATGAAGTATAGGAAATGGATTCCCTTGTTCATCAAATTCTGACCTTTCAAATACTTGAAAACCAAGATGTTTATAAAATCCAAAAGCTTCTGGATTCTGTTCATTTACATCCACATATCTTACTTTTAATTTTTCCAATACGTGTTTCACAAGTTTTTTTCCTATCCCCTTACCCCTACTATCATTGTTCACAAATAACATCTCAATTTTAAAATTATCTACTCCTATAAAAGCTTTTATAACGTTGTTCTCATCTCTTGCACATAACAGATTCTCAACATATTTTAGCCCCTCTTCAACCTGAGGTTTTATTGAAATTATATCTTTTTCACTTAAGAAATCGTGAGTAGCCCTCACAGCTGACTCCCACGTCGCGAGTATTTCATCAATATCCTTATCACTAATAACTTTCAATCTTTCAATCTTTATCATAAATCCCCTCTTGCCCTAACTTTACATTATCCTTTTTATCTTCCGATGAACTCATCTAAAAATCTATTGATTTTAACTCTTTTTTCTCTATCAAAATTAAACTTAATATAAAAGTAAATAATACCCAAAATATAGCTTGTTGTGCATTTCGCCAAATTGGCCAAAACAACCCCTGTATCTCATACGAGACCATCCCTCCGAGTAATGAAACTATTAATACTTTATTCTCAGAGTCTTTTACATATTTTAAAGCTAAAAATGGTGCATAAAACCATACTAAAAATAAAACTATTACAAATGTCCCATTATCTACAATCGCATTAAGATACATTGAATGAGCATCGTCAAATCTTCTTAACGCTCTTTTATAGTGTTTTTGAACCTCATTTTCCTCAGGCATATTATCAACATATTGTTTAAATAATTTTTCTTTATCATACTTTGTTCCCGAGCCAAAAAATGGATTTTTCTTTATCCTCCAAAGAGCATTTTTCCACATCTCTATTCTCAGACCATTAGATGCATTTTCTACAGTTTTTTCTGTATTAAAAGTAGTTGTAAATCTCTTTAAATCCTCTTCTGGTATTATTTTATAAAATAAAAAGAGCAAAATAAAAAGTGCACATATATTTTTTCCAATTTCTCTTAAATTTATTTTCATATAAAAAAGAAATACTATCATCAAAAAAATAACTACTAATACAATACTCAATAGCGGTCCTCTTCCTTTTGTAGCTATTGTTATAAAAATTCCACTTAATGAAATAATCAGGTAAAATACCTTTTTATAAAAATTTTTTTCTCCTAGGAATAACCCCATTGTAACGCAGGAAACAATTGCCCCATAAAGTCCAGACATATTGATACTTTCAAATCCTGTTGCCCTATCAAAATCAACACTATATTGTTGAAATATCTTAACGAAGAGTGCAAAATATCCAATTATAGCTGAGATTAAAAACTTGTATATTATATTTTTATCTTTTTTCATCAATGGATAGACATAAAAAATTATCGGCATATATCTCATTAATTTTAAATAATTTCTCGCTGGTTTATAGTCCATTCCACCGAAAAAATTCCAAATTGTTCCACCTATAACAAGGAATATTAGTAATTTTTTTAGCCTCTCATCTCCACACTCTAATCCCTCTTTATACAATACTTTTCTTAAAATCAATATCACAAGTAAAAGTATTGCTCCAAATTTTATAGTCTCATCATTTATAAATAATAAGACAGCGTAAATATAAAGGCATATCTCCTCAAACTTTCTAAATTTCTCTCTAGCTAACATTATTTCCACTCCTGTATTTACTCTTTTTCTATTACTTTATAGTATTCATCTATTACAACTTCTACTCTAAATTCATTAATCCTTCTCTTTATTTCCTCATAAAAACTCTCTAAATTTTCTTTATTTTTTAAATTTTTATCGAGAAGTAAAGCCAATTCTTCAACATTTCCAACTTCATATAAATTACCACACTCTCCATTTTTCAAAATCTCTTTTGGACCCGTCGGACACTCCGAAGAAACTACCATTTTCCCGCATATCATTGCCTCTACCAGCACTAATCCAAATCCCTCATATTTAGAACTGTGTACAAAAAGTTTTGCTCTTTTTAACCACACATAGGGATTTTTTCTCTTTCCAAGTAAAATTACCCTATCTTCTACTTCATTTTTTTTAATCAGTTCCTCTATCTCTTTCCTATTTGGACCATCCCCAACTATATACAATTTCTCTTTAATTCCTAAATCTAGTGCTTTCTTAAATCCCTTAATTAAAGTATCATAATCTTTTTGAACTGTATCCAATCTCGATATTGCTATAATATAATTATCTTTTAATAACTTTTTATCTTCTAAAGTAAGTTCATTTTCATCCTCACTTAAATTGAGAATTCTTTTAAAATTAAATGGATTATAAACTCTTTTAACTTTTCCTTTTAGATATGGATAAATCTCTTCTAGTTCAGCTTTCATCTCATCACAAATAGCAACAATTACATCATATTTTTTTAAATTTTTACCAAATCTTTTTATTTTACTTTTTTTCTTCAAAAGGTTAGGAATAGAATTATGTAGCCATACTATGCTCTTTTTCAGATTCAATTTTTCCACATATCTTCTGGCTCCCCAATCATAATCTATAAAACAATCTATCTCTCCATATTTTTCCTCTATCTTTTTTAGTATTTGAAGCGTTTTAGGTAAAACAAATCTATGCTCTTTAAACATATAGTAATTGTACATGATTTTATCAAAAAAATTTTTCTTTCTCTTCCTATAATAGTCAGTTCTATTATACATCTCTTGCGGCTTTATAAAATATACATCCACTTCTTTAGGGATATCACCTAAAAAAATGTTCTCTTTCCCTGCATCATCCTCTATTATTAACGAGAGATTATATCTTTCTAAATCTAAATTTTGTACTACTTCAATCAATACTCTTTCGAGTCCTCCCATTCGTAAACTTCCGCTCCTAATTACTAAGTTTTTCTTCATTTTTAACCTCTTCTAAAGCTTTTCTAAAATCATTCTCTTCAATACTATTTATTTCATAGTTTGGATACTCCTTATCAATAACATCTTTCCTAATCTTTTTAGGTGTCAATATCTTCAAATATGGGGTATTATGATAATATGGCACACCTTCTTTTCTAAATAAGATTATTCCCCTTTTCTTTAAAGTAAAACAAAGATTATATAGTCCAGAATCAAACCCAATAAATAAAAAACTTTTTGCTACCATCTTAAAAACTTCTTCTAAAGATATTTTATCGACTAAATTCTGCATTCTATCGAATTTTATAATCTCCTTTAACCTTTCTGCATATCTGTATTGCAATTCTCCATTTCCCACCAAGATTATATCTTTTTCAGGATATCTTTCAATTATTACTTGTAAAAACTTTGCCATTAGTAGTGGAGAACAAACTTTATTTCTCTCAGTTGAACCAACTGCTACTACAATATCCTTTTCTTCAATTTTAAACTTTTTTCTTAAATCCGGTATTAAGTCTTCCTCTTTTATCTCCATGTTCAAAATCTCTCTTCCCATAATTGCTACTTGTGATAGAATATAGTCTCCAAATAATTTAAATCCTCTTGTATAATATTTATTATTCCTTTTAGCTTTCCAATCCTCATCTATCATTCCAATTCTCTCAGGAGCAAAAAGATTTCCAACTACTGTATCATTTGAAAATTCCAAATTAATATATTTTGAGAACCTCATTTTATTAAGTATATACATCTTCTTCAATCTTGAAAAACAATTTTTTCTTTCTTTTCGAGAATATCCTATTGTATTATATCCTAAAAAATTTCCTAATGGCACATAATTATCTTTTACCAAAACAGTTATATTCTCTTTTCCATATTTATTTTCAATCAAACTCATAAGTTTACTTCTTATTAAAATATCCCCTAGACCATCACAACTTTTTATTAATATTTTATCTTTTTTAGGAGCAAATCTCCCTTTAAACAATTTCAATACTCCTCTTACTAGATATAAATTTATACTCTCTTGAATATATATTTTTTTGCATCTTCTAAACATCAAATTCTCCACCCTTTTTCTCTTAATTTGACTTTTATCCCTCTAATCTTTCTTATCCAACCTATTTTTTTTATATTTTTTAGACTATACGCAAATAGATATCCCACTCCTCTTGGTACTCTATAGTTTTCATCTACATTATATCCACATTCTATTACCAAAAGGTCATTTTTTAAAGTCAATATATCATAAGCTCTCTTAAACCACCATATTTTTTCTCTTTTAGCTTGAGTATCAATAATTTTTATCCCCTTTTCAGTTTTTAAAAAGTTCGATGTATTCAAATCCCCATGATATATTCCTTTTTTATGTAATTTCTTTATTATTTCTATAATTTCATCTATATCTTTCTTCGTTCTAATCCCTTTATTTTCATAATACTCCATTAAAAGATAACTTTCTTTTATAAAAATACTCCTCTTCACTATTGCTATTAATGGTTCAACAAAATATTCAACTCCTTGCCTCTGCCAATTTGCTATATTAATAAAACTATTTAAAGCCTCTCCATTT
>CASFCG010000022.1 GCA_949293295.1 uncultured Cetobacterium sp. | reverse complement strand
GAGATAAAGGAGCTAATAAAAAAGAAAGCGAAAGAGAATAGTGTGAATGTGAATAAGCTGTTTAGGATAAAACAGAACTACGTTGGGGAGTAGATTGAAAAAGAGTAGATAGAGTTCTACTCTTTTTTGTTGTGAAATTTTCAAATTATTTCAATAATTTTTAAAGTAAAAATTTTTCTTTATATAATTAGAAAAAACACAGGAATCATTGTAATCTAAATCTAGTTTGTAATTTAAACCTATCTTTTCGAGATAAAAGACTAGTATAAAGATATCCTCATATGATTTCAGAAAGATTTCATCTATATCATTTTTTGATTTATTAGTAATTTTTATATCATGTATATTTTCAAGAAGATAGTTTTTTACCAGATAAAGCAGCCTCTCCCCGATGAAGTTCCACTCTTTAATTTCGGGATAGCTCATTAAATAAGATTTTTCTAACTCATAACTTTTTTGAAAATTTAAAAGTTTTTTATTTTGAATAATATTTATTTCATCTAAACTGTCGCCTAATAGATGTTTAGAAGTAGTTGTAACTATGACAACTCCATTATTTTTAATCAGATTATTTAGAAATCTTTTTAACTCCTTTATATCTGCTGTCGACAGAAGTCTTTCAGGATAATAAAAAAGATAGATAAACTCTCTATTCAAACTATTTTCAAGTGTAGTGTGAAGAGATAGTTTAAATTTTAGACGTTCAAGATATGGGATATCATAAAACTTTTTCTCTTCATCGCCGACAATACAATTAATCTCCATTTTTTTTATTAAATCATTTGGGGTAAACTCATTAAATTTAAATTTTAAAGAGATATCTGAATGGATTGTTAACTCTTTTTTTAGCGTTTTGAAAGCTTCCTCCTCTAAAAAGTCATCAATCAAGAGATTTAAGGTTGAAAATGTAGGCTCTATAGGAAATTTTTCCTTAAAAAAAGACAATAATCTCTTGTATAGAAGTGTTTTAGTTCCAAGTGCTATATCTGATTCAATTTCATAATCTGAAATTAAAATTGGATATTTAGATGAAAGTTGCTCTTTTTCTCCAGTTAAGTAGTTTAAAATAATGATTTTTTTATCTTGTTCGGAAAAATAATTATAAATGTTGATTAATAACTCTTTGGAGTAGATATTGTTATCATCAATTATAGATATATAGTTAGCTTTTTTAAGTAATAAAGTTGTTTCTTGAGAAATATCATTTATACTATACATACTCACCTCAAAATATAATTAATCTTTTGTCTGTAATGATAGACTCATTTTTAGATTTATTTCCTAAAAATAACTTCATTTTTTCATATTGTTTTTCAGTTATAATAAGTCCTCTAACATTTCCATCGGTTGGAAGATTATTATTTATTTTCTTTAAATATAGATTTGCCATAGTTTGATTAGTACAGATTCTCACATATACGGAATATTGTAACATTAAAAATCCATTTTCTATCAGGAATTTTCTGAATATTCTGTATTCCCTTTTTTCTTGATTGTTGTCCATTGGTAAATCAAACATAATTAGTAATCTCATAAATTTATAACTCATAAAATTCCAACCCCTCTAATGTCGGAATTTTGCTTTCAATCTCCTCTCCATTTTCAAAATAGTTGATAATTGCTTCTACATATTTTTCGATACAATTGGTTAAAAACTCTTTTCTACCTTGGTATAAAATTTTAGAATTCATTAGATTTAGTAGCTCTATTCTATCCTCTTTAGCAAAGTAACTCGCCTCTTTTAAGTGTTTTGCAACATAATAGTCAACAATCGGTCTAAAAACCTCCACCACATCACATGCTAGATTAAACCGATTGTATTCATTCTTATGGTGTATTCCTATATAGTTTAAAAGTCCTTTTCCAGCAATAATTTTTGCCACTTTAGAAGTTAAAACAGCGTACCCATAATTTAAAGCACTATTTTGAACAGAGATATTTACTTTTCTTTTAAATTCATCTCCATAAATTGCCCTGAAATAAACTCCAGCTCCTATCCCCTCACGGTTTGTTGCATCTCCAACTTCAACTGTTTCAATATATTGTTTTATTTTATCCAACAATTTTTCATTGCAGTCAAGCAGTTTCATTATTTTTAGTTGATTTCGAAGTTTATTTTTTACAATCTCTTTCCATAAAATATCTTTTTCAAAATCTTTCCATTTTATTTGATTAGAGACAATTTTATATTGTCTGCTGTGATGTCCTAAGGAGTTTATTACCCCATATGGATTGTGCTTTTCATCGCATGTTATTAAAAGAATATTATGCTCTATAAATTTATTCAAAATTTTCATAGTGAATGTGGCTTTATAATCTTCCACTACAATTGTTCCAATATCTTTAAGTGGAATCTTATATTCGACATTATCTTTTACAATTAACAGATTATCCAGATAGAGAGATAATCTTTCGCATTGTGTTACATAAACAATTCTCCAACTCATAATTTACCTCATAAATAACAGTTATAAAAAAAAGCTCACATAAGTGAGCGATTCCGGTCCAAAACCTTATTTTAGTAGGCCTTGGAAAATTTGAGTATAATGTCAAATCTATCAACTTGACAATGTCATTATAACATATTTTTTTATTTTTGCAAGAAAAAATTTTTTAATATTGTATTTCTTCTGTAAAAATGAAAGAGAAACTTTGTCTAAAATATAATGAAAAGTATGGAATCTCAACAAATAAGTTAAAAAATAATTTCTCTTGGTTTATTATAATTTTAAAGTTATAACAAACATACACAAATAAAAAAAGAAAATATTAAAAATGGCAGTAATAGCTAGATTTTATGGAATAAGCTGGAATGATGAAATTGATTTGTTTTGTGATGAGCTTTATTATAACGGTGTGTGATTGGTGTGAGCATTTTAAGGCAAAAATAAAAAAGGGGGATATCTTGCCCAAATGTTGAAACTCTATTAAAATTATTAGAGCAAATGGATAAAAAAAATAGTAATAGCGAAGAAAGAAAAGGAAAAATTTAGAAAACAATTAAATAGCGTACAAAAAAACGTACGATTTAATTAGAAATAAGAAATTGCTTTTTAATATTAAAAATGGTATACTTAAAACGTGGGATGAGGGTGAATATAGAGTAAGTAGTAAGAGATTAAAGTTAAGATTTGTGTCTTAGTTCTAATCCCTTATTATTTGCAGTATTTATCCTCAAAAACTTTAGTTAGGAGGAAAATATGTTTGAAGAGAAAAGTTTAAGTTTAGAACTGAATGGAAGAATTATAACTGCTACAACTGGAAAGATAGCACGTCAATCAAATGGGGCTGTGATACTTAAATGTGGAAATACTACAGTGTTATCAACAGTAAACAGAAGCAAAACTCCAAGGGAAGGAGTAGATTTTTTTCCATTGACGGTGGATTATGTGGAGAAATACTATGCTACTGGTAAGTTTCCTGGTGGATTCAATAAGAGAGAGGGACGACCCTCTACAAATGCTACATTGATAGCAAGATTGATAGATAGACCAATAAGACCAATGTTTCCAGAGGGATTTAATTATGATGTACATATCGTAAATACAGTGTTATCATATGATAATGAGGTTACACCGGACTTTATGGGAATAATAGGGTCATCTTTAGCTTTAATGATATCAGATATTCCATTTATAGAGCCAATTGCTGGGGTTGTTGTTGGTATGATAGATGGAGAGTTCATATTAAATCCAACGCCGAAACAATTAGAGATAAGTGATTTAGATTTGACAGTTGCAGGAAGTATGAATGCAATAAATATGGTTGAAGCTGGAGCAAAAGAGATTGATGAAGAAACTATGTTAAAGGCTATGATGTTTGCTCATTCAAATATAAAAAAGATTTGTGAGTTTCAATTAGAATTTAGAAAATTAGCCGGAAAGGAAAAGATAGAATTTACATCTCCACTTCCTTTAGAGTTGGTAAAGAGTTTTATTGATAATAATGGAAAAGAGAGATTGAATGAGGCTGTCCTGACAACTGGAAAACATGCAAGACAAGAAGCGGTGGATAGTTTAGAAGAGCTTTTAATCGAGGAATTTAAAAACATACACTATTCTGAGGAAGAGATGCCAGAAGAGGTGGAGTTGGAGTTTAAAAAGTATTATCATGATTTGATGAAAGAACTTGTGAGAGATGCTATACTTTATCATAAACATAGGGTTGATGGTAGAAAAACAACAGAGATAAGAAGTTTGAGTTCAGAAGTTGGAGTTTTACCTATTGTACACGGTTCAGCATTATTCACAAGAGGAGAAACACAAGCTCTAGTGACGACAACATTGGGAACGAAAGAGGATGAACAGTTAGTGGATGGCTTGGATGAGGAGTATTACAAAAAGTTTTATTTACATTATAATTTTCCGCCGTATTCAGTTGGAGAGTGTGGAAGAATGGGAGCACCGGGAAGAAGAGAATTAGGTCATGGTTCTTTAGCTGAGAGAGCTTTGAAGTATGTGATGCCCTCACAAGAGGATTTTCCATATACGGTCAGAGTTGTTTCAGAGATAACGGAGTCTAATGGTTCCTCTTCACAGGCTTCTATATGTGGAGGTTCTCTTTCCTTAATGGCAGCAGGTGTTCCAATAAGAGAGCATGTTGCTGGAATAGCAATGGGATTGATAAAAAAAGATGAAGAATATGTTGTATTGACAGATATAATGGGATTGGAAGACCATTTAGGGGATATGGATTTTAAAGTTGCAGGGACGAAAAAAGGGATTACAGCTTTACAGATGGATATGAAAATTACTGGAATTTCAGAGGAAATAATGAGAATAGCTTTAAATCAAGCCTTAACAGCAAGACTTGAAATATTAGAGGTAATGAATAGCACTATAGAGAGATCAAATGAGATATCATCAGAGGTTCCAAGAATTCATCAGATGATGATTTCAAAAGATAAGATTGCTGTGTTAATAGGACCAGCTGGAAAAAATATAAAGAGTATTATTGATGAGACTGGAGCAACTGTTGATATAGAAGAGGATGGAAAAGTGACTATTTTCTGTAAAGGGATGGAAGCTTTACAGAGAACTATTTCGTTGGTTAATTACTATGTAAAAGATGTTGAGTTAAATGAAAGATATCTTGGTAAGGTTGTAAGTATTACAAAGTTTGGAGCATTTATGGAGATTTTACCGGGAAAAGAGGGGTTGTTACATGTATCAGAGATATCTCTAGAGAGAGTAGCGAAAGTAGAGGATGTGTTGAAGATTGGAGATACATTTGAAGTAGAAGTTATATCTCTTGAAAATGGAAAGATTAGTTTAAGTAGAAAAAAAATATTACAGGAACAACAAAATTCGTAATGGATTAGATTTAACACAGGGAGATTTTCACTGTGTTATTTTCACTGTATTGAATTAATGGAGAGAATAAAATGAAATTGGGATTGATTAGTTTAGGATGTAGTAAAAATCTGGTTGATACAGAAAATTTAACTGGAATATTAGTAGCAAGAAAAGGTTTTGAATTAACTAATAATTTGGATGAAGCTCAAATAATTTTGATAAATACATGTGGATTTATTGGAGACGCCAAAGCTGAATCTATTCAAACAATATTAGAGATAGCAGAAAAAAAAGAAAAAGGAAACTTAAAGAAAATAGTAGTTGCTGGATGTTTAGCTCAGAGATATGCTGATGAACTGTTAAAAGAGATACCAGAGATTGATGCTGTCATTGGAACTGGAGAGATAGATAAGATAGAGATGATTGCTGATGAAATTCTGAAAAATAAGAGAGTTGTCAAGTGTGATAGTTTTGATTTCTTACCATCCTCTACAACAGAGAGAGTTCTAACAACATTTCCTCATACAGCTTATTTAAAAATATCAGAAGGGTGTAATAGAAAGTGTACATACTGTATAATACCAGCGTTAAGAGGAGAGTTAAGAAGTAGAGAGATTGGAGATATCGTAAAAGAGGTAGAGAATCTAGCGGATAATGGAGTAAAAGAGTTAAACATATTGGCACAAGAAACAACGGAGTATGGAATTGATTTATACAAAGAAAAAGCTTTAGCTAAATTACTGAAAGAGATAGTAAAAGTTGAGAAAATAGAATGGATAAGGTTGTATTATATGTTTCCCAATTCAATAACTGATGAGCTATTGGAGGTTATAAAATCGGAGGATAAAATCTGCAAATATTTTGATATACCTATTCAACATATATCAGATAAGATTCTGCAAAATATGGGAAGAGCAAAAACAGGTCAATACATAAGAGGTATTTTAGAAAAAGTGAGAAAGCAGATTCCAGAAGCTACAATTAGAACAACAGTGATAGTTGGATTTCCAGGAGAAACAGAGGAAGAGTTTCAAGAGTTAAAAAATTTTATAGAAGAGTTTAAATTTGATTATGTGGGAGTTTTTAAATATTCGAGAGAAGAGGGAACAGTTGCGTATTCATTAGAAAATCAAGTACCAGAAGAGATAAAAGAAAAAAGGTGGACAGAGTTAGTCAATTTACAGACAGAGATTGCAGAGAAGAAAAATCGTGAGATGTTGGGGAAAATTGTTGATGTGATAATTGATGGGATATCTACCGAGAGTGAATATATGTTAGAGGGAAGAACAAAAGGGCAAGCGTTGGATATAGATGGAAAAGTTCTTACAATCGACGGAACGGCTAATCAAGGGGATATAGTAAAAGTGAGAATTGAACAAAATTTCGACTATGATTATATAGGGGCTATAGTTTCAGATGAAGAGTAAAGGGGGAAAATAAATGAATTTACCAAATAAATTAACTTTTATAAGGTTAGTGTTAGCTGTACCATTTATTTTCTACCTACAAGAATCAAACGGAAATTCTTTGTATAGATTGATAGCGTTTACTATATTTGTTATGGCGTCATTTACTGATTGGCTAGATGGTTATATAGCTAGAAGATACAATTTAATCACTGATTTGGGTAAAATAATTGACCCTTTAGCTGATAAAATTCTGGTGATATCTGCTTTGGTTGTTTTCGTAAAACTTGATTATATACCAGCTTGGATGTCAATAGTTATTATTGCTAGAGAGTTTTTAATAAGTGGGATAAGAACTATTGCCGCAGCTAAAGGAGAAGTAATTCCAGCCGGGATGTTAGGAAAGTATAAGACTACGACCCAAATGATAGTAATATTGATTATGTTGTTTTTTGGTATAGGTAAAACTGAAAATACGATGAAGATGTGGAAAGAGATATATTTTTATTTAAGCATGGTTCCAGTTATTTTGACAGTTTGGTCAGGATGGGAGTATTCCGTAAAGGCTAAACATTATTTTTTAGGCGAAAATTAAGAGGAGGAAGAGATGAGTTTATATAAATTGATAGATTTTATATTTACAGTAATCAATATATTGATTTTAATCAGAGTTATTATCTCGTGGTTTGCACCATACTCTAGAAATGAGTTTGTAGATTTAGTATATCAGTTGACAGAACCGCTGTTAGCTCCATTTAGAAATCTTATACCGATTAAAAATATAAATATAGATTTATCACCAATAATCTTATATTTTGTTCTGACTTTTATTAGAAAAATTATTTTGTCTATTTTATACTGAAGTAAAGTAGAGAGGGAAACTTCTCTATTTTTTATAGGAGGAGATTGTGAAGGAGTTGGAAAATGAATATCATATTCCGGTATTGTATTATGAGACACTGGATAACTTAATAGTAAATAGAAATGGTATATATGTTGATTGTACTTTGGGGGGAGGAGGACACTCTGAAGGGATTTTGCAAAGGTTGGATAAAGATGGAAGATTAATATCAATAGACCAAGATGATGAAGCTATAAAATTTGCTGAAAAAAGATTACAAAAATACTCTGACAAGTGGAAAGTTATGAAGAGTAATTTTGAAAACATAGATGTTGTTCTTTATTCTATCGGAGTGGAGAAAGTGGATGGAATACTTATGGATATAGGAGTTTCATCAACCCAGTTAGACGACCCAGAAAGAGGTTTTTCTTATAGATATGATGCTAAGCTTGATATGAGAATGAATAGAGAACAAAAAATAACAGCTTATGATATAGTTAATGAATATTCAGAGGAGAAACTGAGGGAGATATTTTTTGAGTATGGTGAAGAGAAATTTGCAAAAAAAATAGCTTGGAACATTGTAAAAAAAAGAGAAGAAAAAAAGATTGAAACGACAGGAGAACTGGTTGAAATAATAAAGAAATCATATCCTCCAAAAAGTCAGAAACATCCGGCAAAAAAAGTGTTTCAGGCAATAAGAATAGAGGTCAATAGAGAGTTGGAGGTACTAGAAAAAGCTATAAAAAAATCTTTTGATTCATTAAAAAGTGGAGGAAGACTTGCAATTATTACTTTTCACTCCTTAGAAGATAGAATAGTAAAAAATATATTTAGAGAGCTTTCGATAGGTTGTAAATGTCCGAAAGAGCTACCAATATGTATGTGTAATGAAGTAGCTAGAGGGAAGCTCATAACGAAAAAACCGATTGTGTCTTCTGAGGAGGAACTAAAATTTAATAATAGAGCTCATTCAGCAAAATTACGAATTATAGAAAAGATATAGGAGTGAAAGGATGAAAAAAATTATATCTATGATAGGGATAGTAATTTCTGTTTGGTTGTATTATGGTACTCTTATAAGGAATATATCTGAACTTGAAAAAGAAAATTTAGCTCTTGATAAGGTTTTGAAAAATTTAGAGAAAGAGAATATTGAAAAAAAAATAATGTTAGAGAAGTTAACTGACCTTAGCCAAATAGAGAAAGAGATGAAAGAGAAGCAGGGGATGATTATATCAGAGAAGATTAACTTTTTCAGAATAGATAAAAATCATGATAACTTAGGAGAATAGAATGGTTTTAAAGAAAGATGATATAATAGAACTAGATATTGAGAAGATTGTGTATGGTGGAGAGGGATTAGGATATTATAATGATGAATTTGCTATTTTTGTTCCTATGTCTGTACCTGGTGATAGAGTGAAAATTAAAATTATCTCTGTAAAAAAAAGTTATGCTCGAGGTATAATTACCGAGATAATACGTCCAAGTAGTGAAAGAAAAAATGATGGTTTAATAAGTTTTGAAGAGTTTGAAGGTTGCGATTTTGGGATGATGAACTATGGAGCACAATTAAAGTATAAACAGTTGATGGTAAAAGAGGTTATTGAAAGAATAGGAAAGAATAAAAAAGTTGAGATTGAAGAAATATTAGAATCTCCTATTATTGAAAATTATAGAAATAAGATTGTAGAACCTTTTTCTTTTCAAAATGGGAAAATAATAACAGGTTTTTTTAAAAGAAAAACTCATGATGTCTTTGAAGTAGAAAATAATATACTGAACTCTAAATTGGGAAATGGAATAATAAAAAGATTAAAAGAATTGTTGAATCAAGATGGAGTATCTGTATATGATGAAAAAAAACATAAGGGAATACTAAGACATATAATGATAAAAACAAACTCTTATAATCAAGCTATGGTTGTATTAATAATTAATGCTATAGAGGTTCCAGAAAAAATAAGAAAAATATTGTTAAATCTCAAAGAAAGTATTGTAGAGATTATTTCAATATATGTTTCATTAAACCCTAAAAAAACAAATGTAGCGATAGGAGATAAAAATCAGTTGATATTTGGTGAAAAAACTATAAAAGAGAGAGTAGGAAAAATTGAGTTTAACATATCTCCAACCTCATTTTTTCAAATCAATACATCTCAAATTGAGAGATTATATAGTCAAGCAATAAATATGTTTGATAACATTGAAGAGAAAAATATAGTGGATGCTTATTCGGGAACAGGAACTTTGGCAATGTTGCTTTCGGATAGAGCAAATAAGGTTTATTCCATCGAGATTGTTAAGTCTGCAATTGAAGATGGTAAAAAAACTGCTAAAGAGAACCAAATAGAAAATATAGAGTTTATATGTGGAGATGTTACAAAAGAGATTGAAAAATTGATGAAAAAAGAGAGTGTTGATTCAATAATATTTGACCCACCAAGAAAAGGAATAGATGAAAAAACATTGATAGAGATTTCTAAAACTGGAATAAAAGAGATTGTATATATCTCATGTAACCCTTCAACTTTTGCTCGTGATGTGCAGATATTGGAAAAATTGGGATATAGATTAGAGAGAGTCAAGCCTGTAGATATGTTTCCACAAACATCACATATAGAGGTTATTGGAAGATTGACAAAAATAGGAGGATAAAATGGAAAAGTTATATTTTATGATTTTAGCGTATATGTTTGGAGCTATTCCATCTGGAGTGTGGATAGGAAAAATATTTAAAAAGATAGATATAAGAGAGTACGGAAGTTGTAACTCTGGAGCAACAAATGCGTATAGAGTTTTAGGGAGAAAATATGGAATATTAGTGTTATTAATGGATGTTTTAAAAGGTTATTTACCTCTTTTAATTGCTAGTCATTTTGGAGCAAATGGTATTGAGTTGGTTAGAATGGGATTAATCGCTATCATTGGACATAGTATGTCAATATTTTTAAAGTTTAAAGGTGGAAAAGGGGTTGCAACAAGCTTGGGTGTATTTTTATTTTTAATGCCTAAAGTGATGGTAGTATTAGTGGCGATATTTATAGTTGTGGTAACAATAACGAGATATATATCTTTAGGTTCAATAGTGTGCTCTGCTTTATTACCTATATTGACATATTTTATGTCAATTTCTTATCCAGAAACAAAAAATAATATGATTTTAGTTACTTTTGTAATAGGAATGTTTGTTATTTGGAGACATAAATCAAATATTGTTAGAATTTATAAAGGAGAAGAGAGCAAATTTAGTTTAAGGAGGTAAAAATGAAAAAGATTGCAGTATTAGGAGCTGGAAGCTGGGGAACAGCTTTAGCTATTGTATTAGCTGAAAAAAATCATAAGGTTAATATGTGGGAGAGAGATGAAAAAATAGCTGAGAAATTAAATAGTGAGAGAGAAAATACAAAACTACTACCAAATATAAAATTTCCTGATTCGTTAAAAGTATCAGCTGATTTGGATAAAGTTTTGGAAGAAGCAGAGTTTATTATTTTTTCAGTTCCATCGCAAGCTCTAAGAGAGGTAGTTGCAAAAATATCAGAGAAAATAAAGGATAATATGATATTGATAAATACAGCAAAAGGGATTGAAATAAAAACTGGAGAGAGTCTATCAGAAGTAATGAAAGATGAAATAAAAGGAAAATATCATAAAAATATAGTTGTTTTATCTGGTCCAACTCATGCAGAGGAGGTAGCACAAAAGTTACCGACAACAATTGTTGCAGTTGGGGAATTAGAAAATGCTAAAAAAGTTCAAGAGCTGTTTAATGCAGAGTATTTTAGAGTTTATGTGAGTGAAGATATTGTTGGAGCAGAGATTGGTGCAGCAGTGAAAAATTGTTTGGCAATTGGAGCAGGTATTATTGATGGAATGGGATATGGAGATAATGCTAAAGCTGCTATGATAACAAGAGGAGTAGCTGAGATGATTAGATTTGGAAAAGCATTAGGAGCAGATGAAAAAACTTTTACAGGACTTACAGGAATAGGAGATTTGATAGTTACTTGTGCAAGTAAACACAGTAGGAATAGATATGTTGGAGAAAAATTGGGGCAAGGAGAGAGTATTGAGAATATACTGAATGGAATGGTGATGGTTGCAGAGGGAGTTCCAACAGTAAAAGCTGTATATTTTAAGATGTTAGAATTGGAAATAGATATGCCAATTGTTAAAGCTATATATCAAATAATATATGAGGGTGCTAATCCAAAAGAAAAGGTTAAAGAGCTTATGAAAAGAGATTTAAAAGGCGAGTTTTAAAGTAGGAGGAAGAGAGCAATGATTTTAAAAGTTGATAGGGTTGAGTTTTTAAAAAAAATAAAAATAGTTAATAAAGCGATTAGCGAGAATAAAATAAGACCGATAATATCATATGTGTATTTGGAAACTATAGAAGATAAATTGTGGTTTTGTGGAACAAACTTAGAGTTGACAATATCAACTGAAATGGAATGTGAGATATTAGAGGGAGGAAAAGCTGTATTTCAACATAATTTAGTGGAGGAATATTTAAAAGAGATAAAAGATGATATCATTGTTATGAAGATAAAAAATGATACATTGATTATTGAAACATCAGATTCATCTTCAGAGTTTGTTTCAATGAATGCTGATGAATTTCCAAAACTAGCAGAACCTAAATTAAAAGATGACGAATTTAAATTTAAAATGAAAAAGTTAGATTTAGCAGATTGTTTTGATAAAGTGAGATTTTCTGCTTCTTCATCGAGCGATAATTTGTCAATAAATTGTATAAAAATGGAGATTGAGAAAGAAAAAATTAAATTTATATCCACGGATACATATAGATTGACATATCTTGAACGAGAGTATCCAGAAAATGAGTTAGAGTTTAATGTTAGTATACCGGTTAATACTATTGATGCTATATCCAAACTTTTGAGAAATGGTAATGAAGAGATTATTGAATTTTCTTTAAAAAATAATCAATTATATTTTAAATTAGGAAATATTTCAATAGTGAGTAGAATTATAGATTTGCCGTTTCCAAATTATAGAACTATTTTAGAAGCTAGTGGATATAACAAAGAATTAAAAGTGGATAAAATAGAGTTTGAAAAGATGTTGAAAAGAATTCAGATTTTTGTAAAAAATAACTCTGAATCAAAATATGGTGCGATATTTCATTTAAATGATGATGAGTTGAAAATCGAGGGAGTAGGAGAGTTGGCAAGGGCTCAGGAGATTGCTAAAGTGGATTTTAACGGAGAAAGATTTAAAATCTCTTTAAATGTTAAGTTTTTACTTGATTTTGTACAGATTGGAGCTTTAGAAACAATAAGTTTAGAATTTACAACTGCAAATAGTGCGGTTCGAATAAAAAATATGGCTGAAGAGGAGTATATTTACATTGTTATGCCATTAGCACTAAAAGATTAAAATTAAAGAAATAAGAGGTAAGGAAGTAATATAATGAAAAAAGAAGTAACATATTTTTTAAGTAGATTGATTTTTGACAAAAAAAGAGATTTAAAAGTTGAAGGAAAAAAAGTTCTTATTGCAGATTGTCAAAAAATAGGAAATTATATTTTAAAAACACCAATGATAAAAGGATTAGCTTTAGCTGGATATGAGATATCGATTTTAGGAAGTGTTCTAACAAAGGAGTTAGCAGAAACAAATCCATATATAAAAGAGGTTATTATTGATAATTGTTATAGAAAAAAATCAAGTGATATATTTAGGAATATAAAAACAGGATTAAAATACAGAGGGAAATTTGATTATTTTATAGAGCTTGTTGGAGGAACATATCTGAGAGATTTTGTTTTAATGAATCTATTGAAAGCTAAAAAGATTATAGGGATTGAGAGGAAAAAAGAGAGAAAGTGTGAGTTGATTGATATTATTATAAAAAGACAACCTCATATGAGGGAGGATGGAATAGAAGTATTAAAAGTACTGGGATTAAATACATTTTTTAAAAACGGATTGAAAGTGTATGAAAATAATACATGGGTGGGGGCAGGATTAACAGAAAGTATTGAAAAATATGATATTTACTTAAAAAATGGAAATAAATATCAAGATTTATGCAAAAAAAAGCCTTTGGTACTTTATAATGGAAACGCATCTACTATTGATAGAAGTATTCCAAAGAAGAGAGAAAAAGAGATTTTAGGTAATTTATCATTAATTGATGGAGTAGAAATAAGAAAAATAGAGCATGAGGATTCGATATTAGATTTGTGTGCTTTAATAGAGAGAGCTGATGTGGTTGTATCAGTAGATACTGGAATAACACATATAGCTTCTGCTTTTAACATTCCGATAGTTGTGCATAGTTCTCCAACTCATACATTTCCCACAAGTGATATTGTAATAGAACACTCTTTTTTTGAGAAAGATTTATACAAGGTAGTAAAGAAAACATTGAAAGATAGATAAAGTAAAAGTTATATATTTCCTTATAGAGTAATTATTGAAAATAATTGAACAAAAAAATTCTTTGAATTTTTTATGACATATGTTACAATAGAAAAAAAGTGCCTCTATAGCTCAATTGGATAGAGCATCTGACTTCGGATCAGAGGGTTATGGGTTCGATTCCTGTTGGGGGCACCATTGTTTTATGATTTTTAAGATGTTGAAGCTCCATGGAGTTGAGTATTATAAAATCAGGGATTTTGTAACTATTTATAAAATTAAAAAAAGTAAAGATAAGAGAAGTGATAGCTTCTCTTTTTTGTCTATCCTTGAGAACAATAAATAATTATTCTAGTATATTTATATATACTCTTATAAATTAAATCTTTTTTATAATTATTTGAGAAGTTATTTGATACAGCTTTTCATATATAAAAGCTTTAATTCTCATAATATTTATTAATTTACATCAAAAATTTTTATTATTTCGAGATATTTTTAATGATTTTGATTGAGCATTTATATAATATTATTTTTTCTTTCAATAATTTTAGAGTTTTTTGAAAAATTTTATGATAGAAATTCTCACGAAAGTCAATAAAAAGTTCAGCTTTTTTGAATCTCTTCTTAGAAACATGAATAAAATTTTCTTATTTGAGTGTTTTCAATTTTATTATATGAAAGGAAACTCCTATAAAAACAAATATAAGAAAAATTTGAAGATGTCTATTATCAAGTTTTAATATAGAAAAAGATATACTTATAAATAGCACTGATAAAGCGATTAATTTATTTTTTAAAGTGATTCCTTTTTTTTCTTGATAATCACGGATATACTTACCAAAGACTTTATTTTCCAATATGAAAGAGTGAAGTCTTTCAGATGATTTACTAAAACAAAAAAGGCTTAATAATAAAAAAGGGGTTGTTGGTAGTAAAGGTAAAAAAATTCCAATAATTCCAAGAGCTAAAGATGTTATTCCAACAACTATAAGAAAATATCTTAACATATTATACCTCCAAAATATTTGATTATATAATAATTATATCATATGAAAAGATATAATGTTAATTAAAAATTTAATTTTTTAGATTTAAAATTGACATAGAATATGTAGATTTAGGAATAGGTATCAGTAATTTAAATTTATTTCAATGAACTATTTAAGTACTAAGTTATATGGTTAATTCCTAATCTAAATCTTATATGTATTTACTGTAAATATTTATTGTTTATTTCTTTTAACCTTAGATATTCTAAATTAGGTAGTTTATAGCATACTAGAGTTAGAGAGTTATTAAATTATAGATTTTGAAGTTTATTTGATAAAATATTAAAACGGCAGATAAAAAAGTATATTAAGTGTTCTAATGTGAATATTGTTAAATCATACTGTAATTTTATAGTTTAAATTAATAAAAAGATATTGAAAAAATCTGATATATTTATTATAATACAATATATACGAGAATAAAGATAAGGAGGACAAGATGAGAAAATCGATTTTGGTTGTATCTGAAAAAAAAGAGCTATTAAAACAAATAAAAAGATCTTTATCGGAAACGTATGAAGTGATAATGTTTAACAACTTGTTGGATGCTTTGGATATGTTAAGAGAAAGTGATTTTGATATAGTGTTATTAGATCAACATCTGACTTGGTTTAATTTTATGGAAGCCAAAAAGAAAATAGAAGCTATCGGAAAAGAGATTGCGATAATTGGATTGATTGATGAGGAGAATGATGAAATAATTTATGAGATGAGAGCGGCTAAAATATACAATTATTTATTAAAGCCGATTGAAGAAAGGGATTTGAATAGAATCATTTATTCGGTTCTAAATAGCTTGGAAATTTCAAAAGAGAAAAAGAAGCTAGAAGAAAAATTGGCTGAATATGAGGATGATAGAGAGTTGGTAACTCAGTCTTTGAGAATGAAAGAGGTTAAACAACTGATTGATAAAATCGCTGAAACAGATGCTACGGTCTTGATAACTGGAGAGAACGGAGTAGGAAAAGAACATATCGCAAAAGAGATACATAAAAGAAGTGAGAGAAGAAAAAAAGCTTATAAGCCATTATCATGTAGTACTTTGCCTGAGGAGATTTTTGAAAGGGAAGTATTTGGATACGAGAGAGGAGCTTTTGAAGGGGCGGTAGTCTCTAGAAAAGGACTTTTAGAAGAACTTGATGGGGGAACTTTATTTTTGGATGAGATATCATCATTGAGTCTAAAAATGCAAATGAAAATTTTAAATGTTATTGAATATGGTGAATATAAAAGAATAGGTAGCACAAAAACTAAAAAGACAGATATTAGGTTTTTAGTATCAACAAATAAAGATTTGAAAATAGAAACTGAAAGAGGAATGTTCAAGAAAAGTTTATATCATAGATTGATAGCGAACATAATAAAAGTTCCTTCTTTAAAGGAGCGTCAGGATGATATTCCAATTTTGGCAAATTATTTTTTAGGTCAAATAGCTAAAGAGTTAAAAGTTAAAACGCCAGTAATATCTGCTGAGGCGATGAAATATTTGGTCGGGTATAATTATCCAGGGAATTTAAGGGAGCTTAAAAATCTAATTGAAAGGGTTGTGATTCTTTCAGAGGATAATACTTTAATAGATGTGGAAGACCTTCCACTTGAGTTAAAAATGAAATCTAGTAAATTAGAAAATAAGACAGTTGTTGGAATAGGACCGTTGAAAAACGTATTAGAAAAAGAGATTTATGATTTGGATGAAGTGGAAAAAGTTGTTGTAGCTATGGCACTTCAAAAAACAAAATGGAATAAACAAGAGACGTCTAAAATGTTAGGAATTGGTAGAACAACTCTGTATGAAAAAATTAGAAAATATGATTTAGATACAAAATAATAATATTGGAGGAAGAGAAGAGATGTCTTTAAGAGGACTTAGAAAAAAAATGAAACCCATTGTGTGGTTAATTACTTTATTTTTTTTGATTAGTTTGGTTGCAGGATATGTGATGTCTTTTAGAGGAGGAGCTCAAAAAACTCAGTATGCTTTTAAACTGAATGGAGAGAAAGTTGCGATGTATACGGTTCAAAGAGCAATGGCTTTAGCAGAAGCAGAGTACAAGCAAGCCTATAAAGGAACAGCCGCTCAGAATTTAGATTCACAGATACTAAATACTGTTACATTAAACGAATTTATTGATAGGATGTTGCTTCTTGATATCGCAAAGAAAATGAAGATTGGGTCGACAGAATCTCAGGCAAAAGAAAGAATAGCCGCAATAGAAGCTAATTTTGGAGGTAAGGATAAATTCAAACAAGCTTTATTGGCTCAAGGTTATACTGAAAGGACTCTTAGAAAAGAGTTAGAAGAGGGATTAACAATAAATGAATTGACAAGAAAAGTTACTTCTGATGAAGTGGTAACTGATAGTGAGGTTGAAGAGTTTTATAACCAGAATAAATATATTTATTTTAAAGAGGAATCTTTAAATAACGAAGTAAAAGAACAAATTATTCAGAGATTAAAAGCAGTTAAGGCAGCTAAAACGCTTGCTTTAGAGTTAGTGAAAGCAAGAAAAGGGATGGAATTGACATCAGTGAGTAAAGAGTTAAAGCCATATCTTTTAAAAATAGAGTTTACTTATGAGGGTATAGATGTAACAAATGTTGAGTATGATGAGAGAATTATAGTAACATTGAGTTATTTGGATTCGAAGAGTTTAGATGAAGCAAAGACAATTGCAAAAAAAGAGATTGAAAAAGAGATTAGATTTTTAAAGCTTCTTGAGCAGCAACAAGGGATAGAGGTTGATGCATCATTACCTTTAGAGCTTCAAATGTTGTTTGCTAATGAGAAAGCTTTTGATAAATTAAAGTCAGAAATAAATCCAACGGATAAAGAGTTAGAGGAGTATTTCGATAAAAATAGAAGCTTTTATGATATTGAAAGAGCTGTAGAAGCAAATATTGCTGTGTTTGGAGTTATGCCAAGTCAGAAAGATATTAAATTAGCTGAAGAGAAAGCAAATAAGCTTTTAAAAGAAGTGAATGTTGAGAATTTTGCTGAATACGCAAAAAAATATTCAAATTGTCCTAGTGCTAGTAATGGAGGAGCTTTAGGAGCATTTAAAAAAGGAATGATGGCTAAAGAGTTTGAAGAAGCAGCATTTAGTGGAGAGGTTGGAAAGATATATCCAAAGGTGGTAAAAACTCAATTTGGGGAGCATATCATTTTTGTTCAGTCGAAAGATGATAAGGCAGGAACAGTAACAGCCAGTCATATTTTAATCACTCCTAAACCTTCAGATGAGACTTTAAATATGAAATCAGAAGAGGTTGCTACTTTGGTAAAAGAGCTACAAAGTGGAAAATTAACTTTTGGTGAATTAAGAGATAAGAATCCTAATATACAATTTTCTCAAAAAGATGTGAAAATTACAGAAGCACGAGGAATTTTTGGATTACCAGGAGATAATAAAAAATTAATAGATAGATTATTCGCTGCAAAGTTGAATCAAGTTTCATCTATAAAAGATGATGGTAGATTTATAATTTATCAAGTTTTGAAACAAATTCCTTATAAAAAAGCTGTATTGAGTCAAGTAGAAGTACAAGTTATAGCAGCCTATAAGGCAGAGAAAGCTACAGAAAAGTTACAAGAGATGCAACAATCTGTAAATTGATAATTTATGACAGGAAGAGCGAAGAAAAGCCCTAATTATAATTAGGGCTTTTTGTTTATTTCTAATTACGTGTTGATTATTTGATGAAGCTTTAATAATCATTTGTATAAAATTATTATTACAATAAATAGATAAATAAAATTGTGTTTCTTGAAGTTTTTCTAAATTTAACTCTTTTTATACTTCAATTTTCTCTTATAAGATATCTCTGTATTAAACATATATTTTATCTTTCATTAACAAAATTAGATTTAAAGTTTCTATGGAATTTAGAGATTTTATACTTTTCTTTTGAATATTTTTGTTATTTTCTCTGCATAAAATCTCTTCATTTCGTCTCTCGGATACTCCAAGATTTTTTTCAAATCCATTTCTTTTGGATTTTTGAATAAGTTTTCTCTCAAACAACTTGTAAAAACTAATCTTCCATCAGTATCAACATTTATTTTAGTTACTATTGATTTAGAAGCTTTTTTTAATTCTTCATCTGGAATGCCTATAGCATCTTTTACTTCTCCACTAAATTCTTTAAACTTCTTAATAAAATCTTGTGGTACAGATGAAGACCCATGTAAAAGAATAGGATATAATCCTATATTATTTTTTATTTCCTCTAATATATCTAATCTCAATTTTGGCTCTTCACCAGATTTGAATTTATGAGCTCCATGAGCAGTTCCTATTGCAATAGCTAATGAGTCCACTCCTGTTCTTTTTATAAATTCTGTTGCTTCTTCTGGTTTAGTAAAATGTGTTTTATCTGCAGTATGTTCATCTTCTGTTCCGCTTATTATTCCTATTTCACCTTCAACTGAAGCATCATATTCCTTAGCTAATTCAACTATTGATTTTGTTATTTCTATATTTTTTTCAAACTCATATTTAGAAGCATCTATCATCACAGAAGAAAAACCGTAATCCAAGCAATCTTTGATTAACTCATAATCTTTTCCATGGTCTAAATTAAGAGCAACTGATATCTTTGAACCTCTTGCTCTAATCTCTTCTATTGCTCCTTTTATCATAAGAGGAAGTAATTCTCTTCCTATGTACTTTCTAGCACTAGCTGATATTTGTAAAATAACATCACTATCTCTCTCAACACAAGCATCTAATATAGCTTGTAACTGTTCCATATTACAGAAATTAAAAGCTGGTATAGAATATCCATTTTCATTTGCTCTTCTAAACATCTCTCTTGTATTTTCAAGTCCTAGTTCTTTAAAATTATATTTTTTCATATTATCCTCTCTTTATTCTTTCATCAATTTCATACAACTCTGGTATAGAGTTTCTTCCACCTAATTTTTCAACCGATAAAGAGGCACAAGCTGAAGCAAATTCTATATTCTCTTCTATTGAAAATCCTTTACTTAAACCATATACAAAAGCTCCATGAAAAATATCTCCTGCTCCTGTTGTATCTATTGCTTTTGCTTTAAATGCCTTAAATTTTTTAACTTTTCTATTTTCTTCTAAAATAGAACCCCTTTCTCCTAGAGTTACTATTACAGTTTTTTTATTTAGTTCTTTTAATTTCAACAATACATCTAAAAAATTATCTTCCTCAATTTTATCAATTTTACAGTAATCTTTGGCAAAATCTTCGGAACATACTAAATAATCAACTAATTTTCCTAAAACTACAGTTCCTTCCTTGTAAGTACCAGCATCTAAAACTTTTATAGTATTCGGAAACAACTCTATTGCTTTTAGAGCTAAATCTAATTCATGTCCATCAAAATGTAAAATTTGAGGTAAACTCTCATATTTAAACTCTATATTTTCAACTTTCGTTTCTTCTCTGTAATTGATTATTGTTCTCGAACCATTACTACCATTGGCTATTATTATACTACAAGGAGTAACATATTCATCTTCTATTACTATATTTTTGATGTCTACCCCAACACTTTTTAAATCATTCAATATCTCATTCCCATAAACATCATTTCCTAATCTTGTTATATATGATACCTCTTCTCCATATTTTCCTAAAAGATAAGAGGCGTTCCCAGCAGGACCACCACTTACCATTATTCTTTCTTGAGCTTTATATTTTTTATTTTCTATCGGAAAATTAGGTAAAAGATATGTAATATCATATGCTGAATGACCAACACATAAAATCTTTTTCATCCTCTATACACCTCAAATTAATATTCATCTTTTGCATTTATAACATGAGATTTTGTTTTTATAAAGTTTGGAACTAATAATATTACTAAGAATATCACCACTATTCCATAAACTCCAATTTTTCCGAATCCCTCAACAGTTTTTCCTATTAATATTCCTAAAACTCCAAAGTCGAAGTCTCCAAAAGTTGTGTTTTGAAATCCTATATTTCCTAGTACTGGCAACAACGCTGCTGGTAAAAATGCCAATAGTAAACCGTTAACAAATGCTCCAATTATAGCCCCTCTTTTTCCTCCAGTAGCATTTCCATATATTCCTGCAGTTGCTCCACAGAAGAAATGTGGAACTAATCCAGGTATTATCAGCACTGCCCCCATAGCTCCTAAAATTATCATACCTATAACTCCACCAATAAATGAAGAAATAAATCCGATTAATACTGCATTTGGTGCATAAGTAAAAAATACTGCACAATCCACTGCGGCTATCGCATTTGGTATTAATTTTTGTGATACTCCTTGGAAAGCTGGAATTAACTCTGATAATATCATTCTTACTCCATTATATACAACTGTTACCCCTACAGCAAAACTCAATGCCGCTGTCACTGCAAATACTATATAATTTTTTCCACCAGATAAATTATTCATAACATACTCTGGACCAGCTGCTATAGCTGCAATTAAATAGAATGCTAGCATAGTTATTGCAGTTGAAATTGTACTATCTCTTAGAAAGTTAATTTTTTCTGGTATAACTATATCTTCTGTACTATCCTCTTTATTTCCCACTTTTTCGCCTATGAATGCTGCTAAATAGTATCCTAGAGAGCCAAAATGTCCCATGGCAATTCCATCATCGTCAGTTACTAAATCTGTATATTTTTGTCCTATACTTGGTGAAATTGCTGACCAAGCTCCTAGCAAAATTCCACCTATTAATATCAATGCTGTTCCTTTTATTCCAGAAGTTGATAATACAGCTGAAAACATACATGCCATAAAGAAACTATGATGTCCAGTTAAAAATATATACTTAAACTTTGTCACTCTTGCAATCACTATATTAATTACTAGACCAGCAACAAGGATAAACATAGTCTCTTTTCCCAATATATTTTGTGCAATTGAAGTTATAGCTTCATTATTTGGTACTACTCCCGTAATTCCAAAACCTTGCTCTATCATTTTACCCAATGGATCTAAATTTTTTGTGATAAAGTCTGCTCCTGCTCCTAACATTATATACCCGAGTATTGGTTTCAATGTTCCTATTATTAATTTATTAAAAGGTTTTTTCAAAGCTATCAAACCAATTAATGATATAATTCCTAACAAAAAAGCTGGACTTGTTAAAATATCATTTCCTATAATTTTAAAAAACTCCATTTTTCCTCCTTAAAATTTTTCATCTTCATTAAATTATTTTGCCAATTCTTTTATCTTTCCTAGTACATCTTCTTTTATTTTTTTCTTATTTGTGTAACTTCTAATCTCTGCTACATTATAACCTGAAAGTTGTTCTGCTAATTGCTTTACTGTTATAATTAAATCAGCTTGTTTTCCAGAAACAGAGTTAAAGTCTGAGGAAGCAACTTCCGCTGTAATTCCTTCCTCTTTACAAATCTCATCAATTTTCATAGCACACATTAAACTGCTACCTATACCATTTCCACACACTGTTAAAATTTTTATCATTTTATACTCTCCTTTATTAAATTATATCTTTTATTTCTTTTATTGTTGTGGCGTTCATTATTTTTTTTATCTTTTCATCGTCATCAATAATCTTCATAAGTTCAGTTAAAATATTAATATGTGAATTATTATCTTTTGCCCCTAAAATGAAAAATAGTTTTACTTCCTCCCCACTATCAAATTTTACACTTTCATTAAGTTTTAAAAGAGCAACACAGCTTTCATTTACGCCGTTTTCTGGTCTTGAATGGGGCATGGCTATATTGGGAGCTATGATTATGTATTCTCCAAATTTTCTTATATTTTCAATCATTGCTTCTACATACTCATCGTTTATCCTATTTTTTTCTATCAAAGGTTTTGAAGCAACCCTTATTGCTTCTTGCCAATTTTCTACTTTTTGTTTTATCATTATGTTTCCATTTAATTCTTCTTTTAACATTTTTTTTAGTCTCCTTATAAGATTTTATTTCATTGTATTATTTTCTGTTGTTTAATAAAAGATTTTAATTTTTTCAAAAAAATTAGAAATTATTTCTCCCAATTCTTTTTATTTCCCGATTAATTTTAAAATCTCTTTTGAAGATTTACACCTTTGTATTTTCTTTAGAAGATTATTTTCTTCAAAATTTTCAATCATTTTCACTAGTCCATCTAAATGTTCTCTTCCATTTTTAGATGAGAAACATACAACTATATTTATTTTATTATTTTCTAAAAATTCTATTCCATCCTTATACAGTACTAATGAAAATCCAGTTTTCTTAATTTTACTCTTCACTTTAGCATGAGGGAAAATTACGCCAGGAACAAATAAAATATAGCTACCAAACTCTCTTACTATTTTTATCATTTCATCTATATATTCTTTATTAATACACTCATCTTTCAACAATAATTCCCCAGCTTCTCTTATAGCATCTTCCCAGTTAGTAGCTTTACCTTTCAGGATAATTCTATTTTCAGGTAATAAGTCAAAAATTGTACTTTTTTTCTGACAAATATCATCTATTAATTTTGTATCTAAAAAGTTCTTTAATGCTTCTAGTAGTTTATCATCTACTTTAATCATTGAATTTTCTTCTATGACCTTAATAAGTTGTGAAAAAACTATTTTCTTATTATCTCTTGGAATTGGATAACTATCCAGGTTTTGAATATCCTCTTTTGATAAGATGGAGTTTACTTTCATTATATCTTTGGTAGTTTTATAATCTTGCAAAGATACTGTCGTTAATATTAAATCAATATCCTTTCTTCTTTCGACTTTTTCTAATAAATATCTTGGAATTGTATCTACTATTTCAACTCTGTAGAGTTCTTTTATTTGTTGAGCCAACAATTTTGAACTTCCATAACCAGAACCACATACGATTAAAATTTTTAATTTTTCTTTTTTTGTTTTTATATTCCTATCAATTGCCGCTTTGAAGTGAATAGTTAGAAAGGCTATTTCATCATTTGTAAATTCTATATTTATAAAATTTTCTAATTCCTCTACTCCTTTTTTTACAAGTGTAAATAGTTTAGGATAACTTTCGACTACCTCTTCATATATAGTATTTTCTAATTCTATTTCGTTTTTTATTCTATATATTGTTGGTTTTATATGATTTATTAAGCCTAAAATTAAGGTTTCATCGTTGGTGATATTAACTTCCAACTCTTTATTTATTTTTTCAATAAAATTTTTTACAATAATCTCTATTTCGACCCAGTTTTCATAATAAGAGTAGGATATATTATAGGTGTGGCTTCCCAAAAAATAATCTGTTATTTTTAAATATTCATCTTCGGAAAACTCCATTTCATAGAATCCTTCTAATAATGCTTTAGAACGGATTACAGCTCCATATTCCATTGTATTTTTTAGAAAATTACTATTTTTAATATTGTTAATCTTTTTATCATATTTATTAAAATATATAACTAAACTTATATATTTTAATATAATTTCGTACGCTTCGTCTGATATTATTTTTTCCATCAATTTTTGACAATAATTTATAAAAAGTTTTATTCCTGCTTGGTCTATTTCATTTAAATATCTCTTTAGTACATCATCTAAAAATTTACTTTTTTCTTTTTTTACTAACGTAATGGCTTTTAATGTACATTGTCTTATTTGCTCTTCACTCCCAACTATTACTAACCCCTTTCTTGCTAATATTTCTAATTTTAAATTGTAGCCATTTAGGATTTTTCTTATTTCTCTCAAATGAGATTTTATTGTACTTTT
This sequence comes from uncultured Cetobacterium sp., assembly GCA_949293295.1. Classification (GTDB taxonomy): domain Bacteria; phylum Fusobacteriota; class Fusobacteriia; order Fusobacteriales; family Fusobacteriaceae; genus Cetobacterium_A. The sequence continues at coordinate 15,572 of CASFCG010000022.1, read as the reverse complement.
ACTGACATCTAATATCTCTGATAGAGTGGATTGTTTTATCTCTCTTGTTAAACATATTTTTAATAAAATAAATATCTCTCTTTCTCCAGCTGAAGGAATATAAGTATTATTTTGATTTAAAATTTCTAGTATTTTTTCTTTGTTTTTAATTAAATATTCTCCCCTAATTAAAACTATTTCTTCATTATTTTTTTCTTTTAATTCTTCATTTATTTTTTCTATTTCGTATCTGATTGTTCTTTCACTCACTTTAAAATTTTTTGAAACCTCCTTTAAAGTTGCTTTATTGTGAACTAATAGATATTTTAGAATTTTTGTTGAACGACTTGTAAACATATACACCTCTTTAATAATTTTATTTAATAAAGTATACTCTATAATCCTTTCATTTTAAACGTACATTTTTTGTAATTTTTTTTGTATTTTATTTAACTCATATAGGAGAAATATAAGAAAAAAGCAGAGTATTACTCTGCTTTTTATTTGTTTATTTCATTTATAATCTCGCTAAATATCTGCTTAGCCACGATTCTTTTTTTTGCTTCATTAAATTTTAAGATTTCCCCATTTTTTTTAATTATTTGAATTAAGTTTTTATCTTGTTGCATATTATATGCACTATTTGCAACTATAAAATCTAAATTTTTCTTTTTAAGTTTATTTTTAGCGTTATCTAAAAGATTTTCAGTTTCCGCTGCAAAACCTATTAAAATTTGATTTTTTTTATTCTTTCCCATATTTAACAATATATCTGGATTTCTTTCTAAAATAATGGTCAATTCATCATCATTTTTCTTAATCTTTTCATTATAATAGTGTTTTGGTCTGTAATCAGCAACAGCAGCACAAGCGATGGCGATATCTTGAAACTCATAATGTTTCATTACCTCTTGAAACATCTCTTGGGCAGATTTTACAGATATAAATTTAGAAATACCTCTAGGAGTAGTAAGATTTGTTGGTCCAGAGATAAGAGTTACTTCTGCTCCCAGTTCAATAGCTTCCTCAGCGAGAGAATATCCCATTTTTCCACTTGAATGATTGGAAAAATAACGGATAGGGTCTAGGGCTTCTTCGGTTCTTCCAGCTGTAATTAAAACTTTTTTACCCTTTAGGGGGAACTCATAATTCAAATTTTTTTCAATAATTTCAATAATCTCTTTTTCATCTCTTAACCGCCCTTTAGCTTCTATATTGCAGGCTAAAAATCCTTCATCTGCCTCAATAAAATGATAACCAAAATTTTTAAGTTTTTGTATATTTTCATTTAATATAGGATTTTCATACATGTTAACATTCATAGCCAAAGCGAAATAAATAGGTTTTTTCGAGGCAGAGATAACAGTTGAAAGCATATCATCAGCTATCCCATTTGCCACCTTTCCTACAATATTATAAGTGGCGGGAGCAATCAATATTAAATCAGCCCATTCTGATAGTGATATATGCTCAACTTCAATCTGATGCTCTCTTTCCCACATATCAACTATAACTCTATTTTTTGACAGTGTTTCTAAAGTTTGAGGTGTGATTATTTTTGTAGCATTTTCAGTCATTATAACTTTAACATCATATCCTTTTTTTCTTAGTAGCGAAACAATATTAGCAGATTTATAGGCAGCAATTCCACCTGTAACTCCAAGAACAATATTTTTCATTAATCCTCCTAATTTTTTTTTAATTCTAATTTTTTAAGATTCTTTATCTCTTTTTTGGTTAGAATAGCTGTAACAATAACGGAGAGAAAATCAGAACAAGGAACAGCAATCCAAACTCCAATCGCCCCCCAAACTCTAGAAAGTCCGATAATCAATGGAACTAAAAAAATAATCTGTCTAATTAAACTTAAAAATGTAGTCATTCGATGCTTTCCAACTGCTTGGAAATATATCGTAGCCACAGACTGAAATCCTATAAATGGTAACATTAAAGTAAACAATTTTATCCCAGTCTTAGTTGCTGATAGAAGCTCAGGGTCAGTAGTGAAAATTCTTATAATTGGAACAGATGCAATATGGACTAAAGTAAAACCTAAAATAGATATTATTGTAGCTCCTTTTATTGCAAGATAAAACGCTTCTTTTACCCTCGAATAGTGCTTAGCTCCATAGTTGAATCCTAAAATGGGTTGAAGCCCTTGATTTATTCCAAAAATTGGCATCAAAATCATCGAATTTATAGAGTTAACAATAGTCATAGCTCCAATCTGGATATCACCTCCAAAAACTTTAAAAGTACTATTAAATAAAAATGTTATAAAGCTGGAAGCTATTTGAAGTATAAACGGACCTGTACCAATTGTTATAATAGATTTAAAAGTAGTGAAATCAGTTTTAATATTTTTAAAATGAAGTTTAATTCCGCTATATCTTGAGATAAAGTAAAAGAAAGTCCATAAAGTAGAAACAAATTGTGAAGATATTGTCGCAATCGCTGCTCCTTTTACACCTAGATTTAGTCCAAATATTAAAATAGGGTCTAATATAATATTAGTTATAGCACCTAGTAAAAGTGTTATCATAGCTATTTTTGGATTTCCATCTGAACGAACAGCCGAATTTAACGAATAACCTAAAATGAAAATAGGAAATCCATAAGCTACTATCTCTAAATACTCCATCGCAAATTGTTTTGTGTCAGGACTAGCCCCCAAAATCTCAATATAACTATTCATAAAATAGATTGTCAAAAAACTCAATATGATACCTACAATTATTGAAAGTAAACACATACTACCTAAATATTTTTCAGATTTTTTGATATCTCCTTTTCCTAAAAAAAGAGAGATATTTGTAGAACCTCCAAGTCCTATAAGAAGAGCAAAAGCAAGAGATAATATCATAACAGGGAAAGTTACTCCAACACCAGTAATAGCCGCTTTTCCAATTTCATGTATATTTCCGATATAAATTCTATCAACTATGTTATAAAGGGCATTTACTAGCATTCCTAAGATAGCAGGTAAAGAAAATTCTAATAGTAATTTTTTTATTGGTTCTTCTTTTAATTTTAAATATTTGTTTTCCATATATACACTCCTAAATAATTTAAAGAGAGTTAGACAACTCTCTTAGTTTTTAAGTTTAAATTTTCTTCAAACGGAAGAAGATTTTTGAAAAACTCATTCCAATTATTACACCAAGTGCCATAGCTCCAGCTAAGACAAGAGTTTCAGCTCCTTTTAAAAGTGAAAGTTTATATTGATTGTTCAAAAGATGGAGCATAGTGTAATAAATTCCACCTCCTGGAGCTAAAGGAATAAGTGCAGCAATCAATAAAGTTGGGACGGTTGTCTTTATTTTTCTGGCTACAATTTCACAGTACAAGGATGTAATTAATGTAGCTAATAAATAGCAACTTGAAACTTGATATCCTTGTTCTTTAAAAATGAGATAAAAAAACCAACTAATAGCACCACCAACTCCAGAATAGATTATAAACTTTCCACGTACATTAAAAAGAATAGCAAATCCGACGGTTACCAAGAAAGAAAAGAAAATCTCTATATAAAACATAGTGCACCTCCAAAACGTGTAAAAAAGTTAGTGGCAAATACTGCTCCGAGTGCAATCGCAGTTCCAATCATAAAAACCTCTGTGATTCTGGAGGTTCCAGCGACCAAATCACCATCTATGATATCTCTTATCGAGTTAATGAAAGAAACTCCAGGAACTAACAGCATTAGTGAAGAGATTGTACTAAGTGCTGGATTTTTGATTAACCCATTTATGAAAAGTAGATTAGAAATAAAAGCACAAACTCCACCCAATATGAGATTAGTAAAAAAACTATTAAGTGAAAGCTTTTTTAAGGCTCTATCTAAAATAATAACTAATGCTCCCGAAATAAAAGCTGAAATAAAGTCATTCTTTTCTCCCTTGAACAAAAATGAGAAAGCACTAGCCCCAACTGCACCGGCTAATACATTTAATTTTAGAGAGTGAGATTTCTCATTTTCAATTTTTTGTAGTTCTTTTTTCAATTCGTCAAATCTATAATCTTTAATAGAAGCTAGAAGAGATTGAACTTGATTTATTTTATTCAAATCTGTAGAACGAGATTTAATTCTTTCAACCATTGTAAAAACTTCTCCATTAGAGCTTTTTATGGATGAAATGATACAAGTTAGAGTTGCAAAAGAATCAATTTTTGCTCCAAATTGGTTTCCAATATAACTTATGGTGTTTTCAACTCTATATATCTCTCCTCCACTTGTCAAGACAAGCTTTCCAGCATATGTTGCTAACTGCAGAATTTTATGTTCAATTTTGTTTTTATTATTAAACATTTCAATCCCCCCCTTCTAATGAAATTTTTTGTCTGAAAAGAGTTTATCAAAAAGATTTAATAAAATCAACAAATTTTGAAATAAAATTTAAAGAAAAAGATTATTTCTGAGGTAGAAAAAATCATAGATAAGATTAATACTAAAGTACTAATACTGTCTATAATTATAGTGAATTTTATTTAAATTTTCAAGAGATATGAAATACAATAATTTATTTTTTATTTTGACTAGATTTATGATAAAATATTAAAAAAATATGAGAGTAAAGGTAAATAGATTTATGAGGAATGGAGGAATAAATTTTGGGAAAAATAAAAATTTTAGATGAATCTCTATCTAATATGATTGCCGCTGGTGAGGTGGTGGAAAATCCAGCAAGTTTAGTAAAAGAGTTATTAGAAAATTCATTGGATGCTAAAAGTAAATATATAAAAATAGATGTAAAAAATGGTGGCAAATCAATTACAATTATTGATGATGGAGTTGGAATGTCAAAAGAGGATTTATTGTTGTGTATAGAAAGGCACGCGACAAGTAAGATATCTTCTAGAGAAGACTTGTTTAACTTAAAAAGTTATGGTTTTAGAGGTGAAGCTCTAGCGGCGATTTCAGCAGTATCAAAGATGAATATATCATCTAAGCAAGAAAAAAGTGAGATTGGAAATAGCATATATGTTTCTGCGGGTAAGATTACAGGTTTAAAGGAAAATCAAAGAAATGGAGGAACAGAAATAAAAATAACGGAGTTATTTTTTAATACACCAGCTAGATTAAAATTTTTGAGAAAAGATAGTACGGAAAATGCAAGAATAAAAGAGATTGTTTTACAAGAGAGTTTAGCTAATCCTGATGTTTCTATAACTTTAAATATCGATGAAAAACAGGTTTTACGTACAAGTGGAAATGGATTAGAAAACACTATTGTAGAAGTGTTTGGAGTTCAAATTTTAAAATCTCTAAAGAAAACAGAAATAGGGTATATAGGAAATCCCTCTTTAAATAGAGCAACGAGAGATTATATGTTTATATTTGTTAATGGGCGTCCAGTAAAAGCAAAAGTAGTAGAAGAGGCTGTTATTGATGCATATTATACTTATCTGATGAAAGGGAAATATCCGTTTGTAATAATTAATCTACAAGTTGAACCTGATTCAATAGATGTAAATGTTCATCCATCTAAGAAGATTATAAAGTTTTCAAATGAGAAGCAAATATATCACGAAGTTTATAATATTATAAATAAATCTTTACTAGAAAATAGCTCTTTTACTATGACTGGTTTAAAAGATGAGAATGAGGAAGAGATTGAAGATTTTGAGGTACGGGAATCAAAGGAAAATGATACAAGAGAATCAATATTAAAATTTGAAAAGAGAAGTTTTTTTGAAAATGATTCCGAAATAAAATCAAATGAACAAATAGAGAAAAATAAAAAGGTAGACTTCATAGAAAAAAACTCCTATTCACCTTTAAAGACGGAAAAAGTGGAGTTAATGTTATTAGAAAAAAATGAAAAAGAAAAAGATATATCTTCCCCTTTGAAATCTGAAAATAATTATGATATACTAAATAGGGATGAAAAAAAATTTAGCAAAATAAAAATAATTGGACAGTTTTCAAACTCTTACATTATAACTGAAGAAGAGGGAGAGCTTCTTTTATACGACCAACATATTGTTCATGAGAGAATATTATATGAGAAATTAAAAAAAGAATATGAAGGAAAAAAGATTATCTCTCAGAGCTTACTTGTTCCAATAAGAGTAACAGTAATACCAAAACAATATGACTTATTTAAGAAAAATATATCGTTATTTCAGGATTTTGGATTTGAGATTGATGAGTTCAGTGAATCAGAACTTTTAATTAGAGCAGTTCCAAATTTTGAAACTAAAGATTCATTTGAGAATATATTTTTTGAAATACTAAGCGGAATTGACAAATTAAATTCTAAAAATGAAGTTATAGAGAGTTTTATAATTTCTCTTTCTTGTAGGGGAGCAATAAAAGCTAATCAGAAACTTGATATATTTGAAATGGAAAGTTTACTTTCTCAGTTGCATAGAATAGGAAAGTTTAGTTGTCCACACGGAAGACCGATAATCTTCAGATTAGGGCTAAATGAGATAGAGAAAGGATTTAAGAGAAAGTGAATATAAATTTAGTGGTAATTGGGAGAATAAAAGAAAAATACATAACGGATGGAATTTTGGAGTTTACAAAACGTTTAAAACCATTCTGTAGGCTTAAAGTTTTAGAGTTAAAAGAGGAAGGAAATGATTTTAATAGAGAACTTTCGATAGTCAGAGAGAGTAATTTAATTATGGATAATCTGGAAAGAAATAAGGGATATAATATTCTTTTGGATATAAAAGGGAAGATGTTATCTTCTGAAGAGATGGCATCAACTATTGAAGAGATTTTATTGAGAGGGAATAGTACAATAAATTTCATTATCGGTGGTTCTTATGGAGTTTCCGAAGAGTTGAAAAATAAAGTTGATTTTAGGTTAAGTTTTTCAAAAATGACTTTTCCACATCAGTTGATGCGTTTAATAATGATAGAACAGATTTATAGATGGTTTAGTATATTAAAAAATACAAAATATCACAAATAGAGTGTATTTTAGAAAGGATTTTAAATGGTTGATATTTTAATTGAAACAAGAGACCAGTTTGGAGAGATTATTAGAGAGCATATAAAAGCTAATAAGATAGTGAATAAAGATGAAAGAGTTTATTTTTATAAAAAGGATAAAGAGGAAGGATTTATAAAATCTTCTCCACTACAAACAGAGATAAGCCGCAACGGAGAAATAGTTTCACATCTTATTATAAAGCTGGGAGAGAAAACAGATTTTTTATATAAGAATCCTTATTTGAATAAAAGATTTTTAATAGAGTGTGAGAGTTATAAATATAGTGAAGAAGCTGTAGAATTTTCTTACACTCTTTATGATAAGGAAATAGTGTTGAATAGATTAAAAGTCAGAATTTTTGAGAAAAGGGGGATATAATGTTATTATGAAAAAAATACTTATTATTTCAGTGATGAGTTTACTTTTGGCAAACTGTACTTCTTTACAAGAAACTTATAAGGAATATTTGGCATCTTTTAATAAAAGACAAACAGAAAGTTCTACTACTGCTGATTCAGAATCGAAGATAACAGAAGTTTCTAAAGAGGATGATGTGAATGAAATAGAAGAAGAGACAGAAAAGCTGGAACAGGAACGTTTTTATTTGAGTGATTCAGGAGTAATTTATCTTTCTGACTTGTTAAAACAAGAAAAGGCTTTAGATGTTATTAGAGAGAAAAAATTAAATAATAAAAAAACACCTTTCGAGGTATACATGACTGAAACATTGATAATAAAGGATATTTCAGCAAATAATTTTAGAGTTTTATCGGCTCCTGTAAAGGATGATTTTTTATTGGAGTTGAATGGAGGAAGCCTGACTTTTAGCAGTTCTTTTCAAGGAGAATATAGAATTGAGTTATTAAATGATTTAGAATCTGTCGCTACAATAAAGATAAAAAATATAGCAAAACATTTAATTGAGGAGAAAGAGTTATATAGCATTATTTTAGATAGTTTTAATGCAAAGAATATTGAACTCTTAGATAAAAGTTCACAACTTTATTTGTATTATTTTCCAACAAGTAAAAAACAAAAAGATGTATTATTTATGGTATTATCTTTAAACAGTTCCAAGTTAGGTCAGGGTCGTTTCTATGAAAAAGTTAAATATCTAAGAGATAATTATGTGCTAAATGAAGAAGAAAAAGTAAAATTATTAGGAATTGAAAAAATGAATAATAGTTCTAGATTTTTTAGTATAAATGATTATTATCTGGACTATGATAGAAAAAATTCTAAATTAAATGATACTATAGTAAAATATGCAATGGAATTAGATTCTCTAAGACCGAGTGAGATTAGTTTTTTAAATAAGGTTTATCAGGACACAAAAGACCAGAAGTTAGGTAAATATTTAGAAGAAATCGCTCTAAAAAATGGAGACTTAGTGGGAGCAAAATCCTATGTAACGGAGGAGCAGTCTAAAGAGGTTGAAAGAAATGTGGAAAGCTTAAATTTAAATAATAGAAGTGAAGAAAATATGACTAAAACGGAGAATGAGATCTCATCAACTCCTGAAACGGATTTAAAAAGAGGAATAGAGGCTTATAAAAGAAGAAGCTATAATGAAGCTATCATCTTTTTAAATAAAGTAGACCAAGAAAATTTTGAAAATTCGACTGTGAATTACTACAGGGGCTTAACTTATTTTTATTTAAAAAATTATGAATTGGCAATTAAAAATTTTGAGAAAGTAAATCTAACTTCTGAAAATATGGCAGAAATTTACTATTATCAAGGTGTATCTTATAACTTTATAGAGAATAAGGATAAAGCTAGAGAATATTTAAATAAAGCTAAGGAGATTGATGCTAAAAGTATTTGGGGAAGAAAAAGTAGTATATATTTATTAAAAATATAAATCAAGAAAAGGAGTAATGTTTAGATGGAGAGATATTCAGACAGAATTGCAAAAGAAAAACTTGTGCTGGAGCAATGGGAAAAGATAAAGGAGATTGAAAAATTAGGAGTTTATCCTTTTGGAAAGAGATATAATAAAGTCAATATGATTGAGGAGTTATTAAATTCAACTCCAGAAGAGGGGAAAAAATTTATTACAGCTGGAAGAATCATGGGATTTAGAGAACAGGGAAAAGCTGTTTTTGCTCATTTGGAGGACCAAACTGGAAAGATTCAGTTGTATATCAGACAAGATAAGATAGGAGAAGAGAGGTTTCAGGTATTAAAAAAACTGAATGTTGGGGATATTATTGGAGTTACTGGGGAGTTGTTTGTAACTCAAAAAGGAGAATTAACTTTGAGAGTGGCGGAGTTTGAACTTTTATCTAAAAGTGTTAGAGCTCTACCAGAAAAGTTTCATGGGCTTACAGATGTTGAAACAAGATACAGAAAAAGATATTTAGACTTGATTATGAATAGAGAGGTAAAAGAAACATTTATAAAAAGAGTAAAGATTATAAATGGGATTAGAGAGTTTTTAAATAAAAAAGGATTTTTAGAGGTTGAGACTCCAATGATGCATCCAATTGTTGGCGGAGCAGCAGCAAAACCATTTATAACACATCATAACGCATTGGATATGGAATTGTATTTAAGAATTGCTCCGGAGTTATATTTAAAAAGATTGATAATTGGTGGATTTGATAAAGTTTATGAGATAAATAGAAATTTCAGAAACGAAGGGATTTCAACGAGACATAATCCAGAATTTACTATGATAGAGCTTTATCAAGCTTATGCAGATTATGAAGATATGATGGATTTGACAGAACAATTATTTCAATATTTAGCAACAGAGGTATTGAAGACTACAAAAATTATTTATAATGAAAAGGAGATTGATTTATCAAAATTTAATAGAATTCATATGGTTGATATGATAAAGAACATTACTGGAGCTGATTTCTGGAGAGAGATGACAGTTGAAGAGGCTAAGAACTTAGCAAAGCAACATAATGTAGAGATTGCCGACCATATGACAACGGTAGGTCATATTATTAATGAATTTTTTGAACAAAAGTGTGAAGAACATATTGTTCAACCAACATTTATATATGGGCACCCTGTAGAAATATCTCCATTGGCAAAAAGGAATGAAAAAGATAATAGATTTACAGATAGATTTGAGCTTTTTATTGATGCTAGAGAATATGCTAATGCATTTTCAGAACTAAACGACCCAGCAGACCAAAGAGGAAGATTTGAAGCACAAGTTGAAGAGGCACTATTAGGGAATGATGAGGCTACAGCAGTTATAGATGATGATTATATAGAAGCCCTTGAGTATGCTTTACCACCTACTGGAGGTTTGGGAATTGGGATTGATAGAACTGTTATGCTTTTGACAGGTTCTTCATCTATCAGAGATGTAATTCTTTTTCCACAAATGAAAAAAAGAGATTAATTAAAGGGTGTTCGTTGAACACTCTTTTTAAAACTTAAGGAGGTTTTTTATGTTATATCAATTTCTTATTATTTTATTTCTTAATTATATAGGAACTCTTTTGACAGAATTTTTTAATCTTCCTACTCCAGGAACAGTAAATGGATTGATTTTATTCTTTATATTATTAAATTTTAAGATTATTAGATTGAAAAGTATAAAGGAAGTAGGAGAGTTTTTAATTGCAAATATGATAATCACTTTTATTCCTCCAAGTATAAAACTATTAGAGGTAATTCCAATTTTAAAATCAGATTTTTTTAAACTTTTATTTTTATTAATTGTAACGACGTTGATAACTATGTCCGTTACCTCACTGACTGTCGATTTTTTAATTAAAAGGAGAAAATAATGAAAGAGATTTTTTTTAATAATATTTTTTTTGGAATGATAATAACAATATTAAGTTTAAAAATAGGTGAGGCAATATTCAAAAAATATCGTTTACCAATATTTAATCCAATGTTAATTTCAATTTTAATTATAATGCTAATAATGAAATTATTTGATATCCCTTTAAATTATTATTCAAAAGGTGGGGATATAATAGGTTTTTTCATTAATCCTGCTACTGTTTGTCTAGCCATTCCATTATATAAAGAGGTGGAAAGTTTAAAAAAATATTTTCCTATTATAATAATTGGAGCAGTTGTGGGGTCTATAACCGCGATAAGTTCTGTGATAATTTTAGGAAGATTATTAAATATACAAGAATTGGTATTGTTGTCTTTTATTCCAAAGTCAATTACAACACCAATTGGAATAGAACTTAGTAAAATTATAGGAGGAAACCCACCAATAACGGTATTTGCTATAGTGGTTACAGGAATTACTGGAAATCTTTTTGCATCTACAATAATGAAACTTTTAAAAATAGAACATGCTATCGCCAAAGGGTTAGGAATTGGAGTTTCAAGCCATGCTGTTGGAACAACGAAAGCGATGGAAATGGGAGAGGTTGAGGGAGCTATGAGTGCTTTATCAATTGTTATAGCTGGAATAATAACAATTTTAATAGCTCCATTGATATTGAAGTTATTTTAATTTTTTGAGTTGCCTCCCTTTTATTATTTACAAAAATAGTGTATAATAAAGTAAAAAGTAAGGAGGTATAGATATGGTTTTAGAAACTATAAAAACTCAAAAATTGACTTTTGAACAAAAGGTCGTTTCATTAGCAAGATGTGCAGAAAATAGTGTTGATGTTTTAACGAAAAGTGAAAAACTAAAAGAGTATATGAAAGAGGGGATTATTTGCGACCTTTTTGAAGGAAATGCTCCCTATAGACCGCGATATATCGTCCCAGACTACGAGTTATTTATGAAACAAGGAAGCAAATTTCTAAATCTTGAAGTTGCTTCTGATATCTGGGAAGCCATTAATAATCTTTTAATACTTTATAAGCACGTTCCGTCAATAACAACAATGCCAGTTTATTTAGGGAATATAGATTATCTACTAGAACCATATATAAAAGATGAAGAGGAAGCGTATAGAGCTATAAAAATATTTTTAAAACATATAGATTCAACTATAACTGATTCATTTTGTCATGCAAATATAGGTCCAAAAGATACTAAAGCAGGAAGAATAATTTTAAAAGTTATGGCAGAATTAGAACTACCTACGCCAAATTTGACTTTGAAATATTCTGATGAAACAACAGATAAAATCTCAATAGAAGCAATCAAAACCGCTCTTCTTACAGCGAAGCCGAGTTTTGCTAATGATAAGATGTTTAGAGAGGATTTTAAAGGGGAATATGGGATTGTTAGTTGTTACAATGGATTAAAAGTAGGTGGAGGAGCTAATACTTTAGTAAGGGTTAGATTAGGAAGATTGTCAGAGCTTGCGACTTCGGAAGAAGATTTTTTAAAAAGGGTTTTACCAGATGTTGCTAAAGAGATGTTAAATTACATAGATGAGCGTTCTAGGTTCATAATAGAAGAAAGTGGATTTTATGAAAGTAATTTTTTAGTAAAAGAGGGATTAATAGAGAAAGAAAAATTTACAGGATTATTTGGGGTTGTTGGACTAGCAGAGTGCGTAAATAATCTTTTAAAAGCTGAAAAAAAAGATGAGCGTTTTGGCTACTCTGAGAGAGCTAATAAACTAGGAATTGAAATAATCCAAAAATTAGAAGATATAGTTAAAACTCATAAGAGTGCTTATGCAGGTAGCTTTTTTAATAACGAACATCTATTACACTCACAAGTAGGGATAGAAACTGATGTAAATGAAAGTCCTGGTTGCAGAATTCCAGTTGGAGAGGAGCCTGAGATGTTTGAACATATAGTAGCTTCAGCTCCATATCATAAATATTTTCCAAGTGGAATAGGAGATATATTTGTATTTGATGAGACTTATAAATCAAATCCTGATGCTATTTTGGATATAATAAAAGGAGCATTCAAACATAATCTTAGATTTTACTCTTTATATGGTGCGAATTGCGATGTTGTTAGAGTTACAGGATATCTTGTGAAAAAATCTGAAATGGCTAAATTAGATGCTGGAGAACTTGTTTTAAGAGATACAACAATATTAGGTAAAGGGGCTAGAGATAATGCAAAAGCTCTAGAAAGAAAATTAAGAAATGAATAAGGCAATTTTAAATAAAATCATTAGGTTTTCAAACGTTGATGGTCCAGGTAATAGAATGGCTATATTTTTTCAAGGTTGTAATTTTAACTGTAGATATTGTCATAATCCAGAGACTATAAATATTTGTAATAACTGTGGTAGTTGCTTAAAGGTCTGTCCTACAGGTGCTTTATTTAGTAGTGAGAAATCTATTTCTTGGTACGAAAAAAAGTGTGTTGAATGTGATAGATGTATAAAGATTTGTCCTTATAGTGCTTCACCAAAAGTTAAAGAGATAACTGTAGACTACTTAATTAATGAGATAGATAAAGTTAAGTATTTTATAAAAGGGATAACGGTTAGTGGTGGAGAAAGTAGTTTGAGATATGATTTTTTGACAGAACTTTTTAGAGAGGTAAAAAAGGTTTATCCACATTTGACCTGTTTTGTAGATACTAATGGAGGATTAGATTTTCAAGATAAAAAACTAAAGGATTTTATTGAGATTACAGATAGTTTTATGTTAGATATTAAAGCTTGGAATGATGATGAACATATCTTTTTAACTAATTTTACTAATAAGAGCGTCGTAGAAAATTTACATTTTTTAAAAAATTTAGGGAAACTATTTGAGGTAAGGACAGTTGTTGTTCCAGAATTACTAAATAATGAGGAGATTGTAAAAAATGTTTCAAAAATAATATCTGGTAGTAATATCAGATATAAGCTTATTAAATATAGAAAATATGGTGTTAGAGAGTTATATCAAAATCAACTTTCGACTCCACCCACTGAATATATGAATAAACTCAAAAATTTAGCATTAAAATATGGTGTTAGAGAATTAGTTATAATATAAAACTTCTTTTGAAAAAAATAATCGCAGAGTGAAAAGCCCTGCGATTATTTTTTATCTTTAATAAAATAATTATTCTCCTATATAACTTTGTTTTATCCTGAATAGTTTATTCAGATTGACACTATTTTCTTTTGGTTTTCTTTTTATCATCTCACTTATCTCTAAGTAATACTCTTTTTTTCCTTTTTTCTCAGCTGTTACTGTTATTTTAAATTTTCCTTTTTCAAAAGGTTTTAATATGAATCTTTTAGGAGATATAATAATATTTTTTTCTGCTGTTGATAAATAATACTCTTTTAATAACTTTGAATTATTGGTCAAAGTATACACTTTTGTTTTACTAGTTTTTAATTTTACTCTCTCATTAAAATCTTTTTCACTTAACTCTAAAGCAGAAACTAGAGAAAAAGTTAGTAGGAATATCAATATACATTTCATAATTTTACCTCTAATTTATCTTAATCTATGGTTACAGTAATCATGATATCACCCTTATATTTTCCTGGAAGTTGATTTTGTGCTGTTCTTGCTTCTAAATCAATTGTTGCCTCTACATCAGTTCCAACCTTGTGTGTTGTACTATTTATTGTAAGTGGTATCTCATTTGAAGTTTCTGTTTCATGAAGCATCTTTGCACTCTTTGGAATATCAATCTTTATTATGTTTACATTATTTTCATTCTTTATTGTAAATTTTCCATTTAGTTTGTAATTTTTATTCCTCTGTATCTTTCCGAAATCAAAGGTATCATCGCCCTCTATTTTTAATGAAACTTTTCTTTTCAGAGTTAATGTCATTTTCCCCAATAAAATATCTTGATAGTAAGTTTCTAATATAAAACTCTCTTCTGCTGGTTCTTCTCTTCTCTGAACTGTTAGATTTCCATCATTATCAATTTCAAATATCTCTCCCGTATCAAGTACAGCTCTTAATTTTCCATTAGTTAAACCAACACTTTTGAGTTGTGAACCTGTAGTATCTTTTACAACAAGTTTATCAGCACTTGAACCAGCTCCCAAATTAATGGCACTTCTCGTATCAAATACTTTTCCTCCTGAAGTAAAGTTCATTTTAATATCACTTATATTTGAATCTCCAGTTGAATTTGGAGCCCAAGTAGCACTAGTAGCATTACTTTTTGAAAAATCAATCAAAGCCTCTGAAACTGTAGCTTCTTCCCCGACAAACTCCTCTATAAAATTTCCTTTATAGGCTCTTTCATCATCTCCCAAAAGTGTAAATTTGTTTTCCAGATATTGAGGATTTGTCCCATTTGATATTGAAACAACAGTATGAGATGCTATATCTTGTAAATTAAAATCATATGGAGCCGCTGCTTCCCCTTCCCAAATATTACTTCCAACTAAAAACCTTCTATACTTCTGTCCTAAAATTGAATTTGTAAAAGTTACTTCCCGATATGGTCTTCCCTCTATTGATAACAGAGCTGCTATTCTTATATTATTCAAATTTATAAACTTATCTTCCATTCTAATCAATTTATCATAGTTTTTCGCATTATTACCTGTTGGTTGATATCCAACATCTTTATTAGCTAATATCCAATTTCCCACAGAGTTAGTTTTTATCCTAGCATCCATTTTAACTGTGGTATTTCCTATATCAAGTGCAATGTCCTTTGAAATCGTAAGATTTAGCTCTCCAAGCTTCACATCATTATAATATGCTTCTATCAAGTAAGTTCTGTCTTTATCACAATATTTTAATTTATCTATGAATAGATAATCATTCTCAAACCCTATTTTATTATAATCTGTTACCACCTCTACTCTATTA
>CASFCG010000021.1 GCA_949293295.1 uncultured Cetobacterium sp. | reverse complement strand
CTAAAAGATACAAAAGAAACTTTAAAAGGTTGGCATAAAAGTATAAGTGACAAATTACAGCCAAAAAAGGAGGAGAAAAATGAGGAAAAATAAAGTATTTAACTTTATTATACTATTAACCTTATTACTTCTTACTGGATGCTCTGGTATTTTTGAAAGACCTTCTTATGGAATATATGTGTATACAAGTACAATATATGGGATAATCAAAGATGGGAAAATTGATAGAATGGGAATTTCAAGAAATGATATATATAAAATGGAAGATTTATTTCGAGAAAAATATGGAATAGATTTTGATTATAGTTATAATAGACTTTTTTCACTAAAGGTAACTAATAAAGATTATGACAGAAAAACTCAATTTGCCCAAAGACAGTATATACATTTTTTTGATGATATTAAACTTATAATTGGAGATAAAGAATATATTGTTCCTAAGGAGGATATATCCGAAGTAATGGGAAATGACGGTCCTTATTACATATATCCTGCTCCGGTAAAGCTCGAGTATAGTAGATATAACGACGTTATTATTGATTTGGGAGAAATTGAAATTTATGATGAAAATGGTAAAATTCAAAGAAAAAGAAAAAAAATTCCGATAGTTCTTATAAAAAAAACATATCATCTTGTAAAATATAATAATTTTCTGGGTACTTCTAGAGATAGATTGTATAGCGGTTGGGCTGAAGATTATCCAGAAGAACTAAAAAATATGCGAGAATTTAAAGAAATAGAAAAATTACAAAAAGCAAATAGCAATTAAATTATTAAAAGAAATCCTTAGAACAAAACCACTCTAACTCTATTAAGTTTGACTCATTCGGGGCTGTTAGAGATGTTAATTTAGGATATCAAAAAGCAAAAGGCGATAAACAATGGGTAGAAAAACAAACTACAATTATGGCGAAAAATGGCGGAATAATAGAGGGGAAAGAGCTTTTGAATAAAGGAGCTATAATGGGTTCTTTAAATGAAAATGAAAAACTATTAGTAAAAGTAGAAGACATATATACAGAAAATTTCAAAGACAAAAATCATTTCAAAAAACAGGGCGGAGGTCTAAGTGTAAGTAGTAATTTAAAAATACCGGGAGTAACAGTTGCATTCAATAAAAAGGATAAACGGCAAAACACTATTTCAACAGCTGTAAATACAGATTTTATCATAAAAGGAGAACAAAAAGATTCAACAGATTTAGGATTTAACACGGATATTGAAAAAGCCCAAACAGTAACAAAAGATAAATCTACTCATTTAGATGCAAATCTTCATACTGACTTACTTAATAGTTCTGAGAGAGAAACATTGACGGAAGCTCTTGAAAAATTAATTGATATATCTTCATCTATCACATCTCCAAATGAGGGAGGAATATTTAATACCTACAAGGAAAATAGATTTGGAAATCTACTTAATAAATATCTAAAAAGGAAAAAGGAATACACTGAAATATTGAGAGATAAAAATATTTCTGATATAGATAAAAGGAATGTTCTGAATCAAGTTGTCAAAGAGTTTTTAGATGAAAGAGGCTATAAAGGTACGGCTCCTGTGATAATGATAGGAGAAAAAACTCAGGCAGTAGATGGTAAATTTGATGGTGTAGAACGAATCTTTATATCAAAGCAGGATTTAAACAAAGAAAATATTGCTAATATATTAGGTCATGAACTTGGACATATGAATCATTATGATATGACAGAGGAAACAGCTAAAAATATTGAATCAAGAATAAAGCTAGAGAATAAAAAATCTGTAGATACTCAGGGGAAATATGAAACATTATTGTCTGATTTAAGAAAAAAATATGAAAATATCCCCATCGGTGAGGAAGCAGTGCAGATTCAAAGAGATATTCCTAATTACCAGAAAGAGGATTATGAGGCTATCACAGTTCCCATAGAAGCTGTTGGTACTTTTGCTGGTGTAACAGGGGAGATAGGAATAATCTATAATGAATTTGAGGGTAATGAGGAGTTTGGAATCATTTTTGGTGGAAAACCCATGCTAGGGATAAGTGCAACAAAAAAAATTGAAAGAGATGCCAAGATTTATTCTAAACCTGGAGCAAAAATAAAAGATTTTCAAGGATTTTATGGAGGTATAAAAGCAGAGGTAGCGTTTATAATAAAATATAATTTTGAAATGGAGATTATGGATAATAAAGGAACAATAAATCAAGGTTCATCAATAGGAGCTCCTAATATTAGTGCTTTTGGTAGTTTAGGATATAGATGGGTTGAAGAAATCAATATAGATGATAATCCTATACTAAAACTAATCTTTAAAGAAGCTACAAAAAACAAAGAAGAAATTAAAACAGTTGTAACAGTGATAAAAAATATACAAGAAGCTAAGAAATTAAAAAAAGAATACTCAAAAGGAGTCAATTATGAAAAAAATAAAAATTAAGCATAATTACTTATATGATACTCTTGTATTGATTATTTTTTTACTAATATTAATATATCTTTCATTTTTTAAGTTAGAAATTATTAAATCTACATTTATAGTAATAAAAGGCTTATTAAAAGAAATTCCATCTTTTAAGAATATCAGAATTCCCCTTATAGTATTATTATTTTATTGGAATTTATTTTGCTATACAATATGGAAACTTTATATTGGTCTAAATTATTTTAACTCTACTGAGATGTGTTATATCAAAGATGATAACTTTATTTATGAGAGAATCTGTTATTTTTGGGGGATTTACTCTTATACTTTTGAACAAAAAACTATTCCGATTTTAGAGATTCAAAAGCTTAAACTGCTTCCTTATAAAAAGAGAAAAGACCTTAGAACCTTTTTTCCTCCGGCTTGGAGCTTTTATGTTTTTACACCTTTTCAAAGAATTCTTATTGAATATAGTAGTGGAGAGCAATTTAAAATTTGGAATTTTAGGAAACTTCCAAATTTTTGGCAGGAAGAAAAAAAAGGAGATAAGGAACTTATACAAAAGTACTACATGGATATTAAAACTATGATTGATGAGAAGAAGAAAGAGTTGGAAGAGGCAAAAGATGAAAAAAATAGAGATTAAACATGACTATTGGTTTGGAGCTTTTGTTTTAACTGTTTTTCTATTAATACTAATATACTCTTTTTTCTTTGAGTTAAGCACAGTTGAACTATTAGTTGCCATGATAAATGAAAGAAATATACTAAAACCATTTTCAATAGTGATACTTTCTATTCATGGAGGATTACTATATATGACAACATTGAAACTTTATATTGGGCTAAATTACTATAACTCTACTGAGAGATGTTATATTGAAGATAATAACTTTATTTATGAGAGAATCTGTTATTTTTGGGGGATTTATACTCATGTTTTTGAGCAAAAAACTATTCCTGTTTTAAAGATTGAAAATATCGAATTAATACCATATAAAGAACCATTTCTACCTAATACTTATAGAATACCAGTTTGGTATTTCTTTGCTTTCACTCCTTATCAAAGGATTCTCATCGAATATGGTAAGGGAGAACAGTTTAAAATTTGGAATTTTAGAAAAATGTCCAATTTTTGGAGAGAAGAAAAAAAGAAAGATAAAGAGCTTATACAAAAGTACTACATGGATATTAAAACTATGATTGATGAGAAGAAAAAAGAGTTGGAAAATGGGTAACAGAACAAAGTTCAATCATAGGGAAAGAAAAAAATGATATCACTGTTAAAGAAAAAAACTAATCTTATTGGTGCCGTGTTAGGTGGAAAAGATACAACATTGACAACTCAAATATTGCACTATAGAGATATTGAGGATTACTGGAGACTAGTTGAATCTCTCCTAGTTACGATAATTAGGAGAGACTCTTATTTATATAAAATTCATTGAAAATTACTCTATTATTATACTCATATTATTTTACATATATTATAGCAACAGATTCATATGGTCTTAAGTGTATATAATTGTGTTCTACTTTAAAATCACTGTAATTAGAGATTAAAATTTTACCTTTTTTATTCTTTAATTCATTTAAAATTTCGATTTTACACTCTTTCTCAAAAAAGTTATTTAAAACTAAGACAATTTCTTTCTCATTTTCTCTTATGTAAGCAAAAATATCCTTATTTTCTTTGTATTTTGCTTTATAATTTCCCCTTGAAATTACATCGTATTTTTTTCTGATATTTATTAATTTTTGATAGTGATAAAAAATAGAGTTTTTATCATTTAAAGCCTTTTCAACATTTATTTCTTCGTAATTTTTTGGTATATCTATCCATGGTGTTCCATTTGTGAATCCTGCATTTTTTTCATCATTCCATTGAACTGGAGTTCTACTATTATCTCTAGACTTTTGGGCTAAAATTTTATATATCTCTTCCTCATCTTTTCCAGTTTCTTTCAAAATATGGAACATATTTATACTTTCAACATCTTTATATTTTTCTATTGAATTAAAGTTTGGATTTGTCATTCCAAACTCTTCCCCTTGATATATATAAGGAGTTCCTCTAAGTAAATGGATAGCAGTAGCCAACATTTTACCGGATTCTTTATAATATTTATCAGTATTTCCGAATCTACTTATAACTCTTGGTTGGTCATGATTACACCAAAAAACAGCACTCCACCCTTTACCTTTCTCCATCTCTTCTTGCCAGGTATTAAATATATCTTTCAGCATAGAGAAATCCAGTTTTCCTAAAGCCCATTTCTCACCTTTTGGGTAATCAACTTTCAGATGATGAAAATTGAAAGCCATTGTTAACTCTTTATTTTGTGGATTTGTGTATTTTATACAGCTATCTATTGTAGTTGACGACATTTCCCCAACAGTTAAGCTTCCTTCATATCTGTTAAATGTTTCATTAGCAAGTTCTTTTAAATATTCGTGGATTCTGGGTCCATCTGTATAAAATTTTCTTCCATCAGATATAGCAGTATCCCCTAAATCATCTAAAAATCTCTGGTCTTTAGAGATTACATTTATAACATCCAATCTAAACCCATCAATTCCTTTATCTAGCCAAAATCTTATCATTTGATAAAGCTCTTTTCTTAACTCTTCATTTTCCCAATTTAAATCAGCTTGAGTTATATCATAAAGATGTAAATAATATTTATCTAAGTGTTCTACATAGTTCCAAGCCGAGCCACCAAATTTTGATTTCCAATTATTAGGCTCTTTACCATTTTTTGGATTTTTCCAAATATAATAGTTGTGGTATCTATTATTTTCTCCTTTTAATGCTTCTTTAAACCAGAAATGCTCCGTTGAAGTATGATTTATTACTAGGTCCATAATCAATTTCATATCTCTTTTATGAATCTCTTTTAAAAGCTCTTCGAAATCTTCCATTGTTCCAAAACACGGGTCTATATTATAGTAATCTGCTATATCATACCCATTATCTTTCATAGGTGAAACATAGATTGGAGTTAACCAGATAACATCAATACCTAATTTTTTCAGATAATCTAGCTTAGCTAAAATACCTCTTAGGTCTCCAATTCCATCTCCGTTACTATCATAAAAGCTTTTTGTGTAAATTTGATATACAACTGCTTCTTTCCACCAATCTTTTTTCATCGTTTATTTACCTTCCTTTTTTAGTGTTTTATTCAAAATATATGTTGCCAGTATTGGTGTAACAAAAGCTATAGTCATTGCTATTATGTAATTTAGCCAGTATCTAGGATTTATTGCTAAAAATGCTGGAACTCCTCCTATTCCAATTGAGTTTGCCAATACTCCCGATAATGTACAATAAATAGCACTTAAAGCTGAGCCTATTAAAGCTCCGTAAAATGGATAAATATATTTTAAATTTACTCCAAACATTGCTGGTTCTGTTACTCCTAACCAAGCTGATAAAGCTGAGGAAACTGAGATACCTTTAATTTTACTATCATCTCTGTAAATGTAAGCTATTGCTATAGCTGCTGACCCTTGAGTTATGTTGCTAAGTGCTATCATGGGCCAAATCATTGTACCTCCTATACTCCCGATTAATTGTAAATCAACTGCAAGAAATGTATGATGGACTCCAGTTATAACAAGTGGTGCATATAGAGCCCCAAATAGAACGCTTCCAAACACTTTTAAAACTCCGTTCCCCATTAAAAGAAGATTGAAAAACATTGCTATATAGTTTCCAATCTCTCTCGACACTGGACCAATAATTGTGTATGATAAAATAACTGTCACAAAAAGTACAATAAAAGGTAATAATATCATTTTTAAAATATCTGGAAAAAATTTTTTTAACCATGTTTCTAAAGCCACTAAAGTAAGCCCTGCTAACATTGCTGGAATAACTTGAGCTTGATATCCTACTTTTTGGATATTTATTATTCCAAAATCCCAAAATGGAATGGACTCTGGTAAAGCAGTTGAAAAACTATATGCGTTCATAAGTTGTGGAGAAACCAAAGTTATTCCTAAAACTATTCCTAATATCTCTGTTCCACCACATTTTTTTACGGTTGACCATGTTACTCCAACAGGAAGAAAATGAAATATAGCTTCTCCTAGAATCCATAAAAAACTATGTAAAGTTGCAAGAATTGGATAGATTTCCATGAGTTTTTGAGTTCCGTTTCCAAAAATGGACATATCTCCAATTATATTTCTTGCTCCTAAAATAAGTCCTCCGGCTAAAATTGCGGGAAGTAGTGGTGTAAATATCTCTGCGAAAGCTCCTATACCTCTTTTAAATGTACCGACTCGTTGATTAGCAAGTATTTTTATTTCATCTTTTGAAGTTTCATTTATTTCAGCTATTTTAATAAACTCTTTATATACATCTTTAACCTTATTTCCTATGACAATTTGAAATTGATTCCCCGCAGAAAAATGACCTTTAACCAAGGGATTATTATCAAGTCCCCCTTTATCAATCAAATTTTCATCTTTTAAAACAACTCTCAATCTGGTAACACAATGTGCTGCACTAATCAAATTTTCTTTTCCTCCTATCTGTTTTAAGATAGCTTTTATATTATCGTGTGATGCCATTTATGTTTACCTCCTTTTATAAAAAAACTTAATGACCTTTTATTAAACAGATTTTATAACTAAATCATAAGTTTGTCAATAACTTGTTTAAACAAGTTTGTATAATGTTATTTTTTTGTTATAATAACAATATCTTTTTTCTTTAAAGTGGGAGGATTTTTGTGATTAAATATACTAAAATTTACGAATATATTAGAAATAAAGTTAATTCTAGGGAGTTTTTACCAGAGGAGAAAATTCCTTCTGAGAATGAATTTGTAAAACTTTTCAATGTTAGTAGAAATACTGTTAGGAAAGCTATTGAGAAACTTTCACATGAAGGAATTTTAACTCCTGTTCATGGAAAAGGTGTTTTTGTGATGAAAAAAATTCCTATAGATTTTAAATTGAATGACAATCAATCTTTCAAAGAGATATCTTTAAAAAAACATTTAAATTTTAAAACTTATGTTCCTGTATTTGAAATTATAACTATTGATAAAGATTTGAATAAAAGGACAAATTTTGAAATAGGGGAGAGAGTTTTTCATATTGTGAGGATAAGAGAGATTGATAGTGAGAAAATTATATTAGATGAGAATTATTTCCTCTATAAATATTTGGAGGGGCTTTCTGAAAAAGTGGCGTATGATTCTATATATGAGTTTATCGAAACTATCAAGTTTTTAAAAATTAAAGGAACGCATAAAATTATTTCAGTAAATAAGGTAACTAGACAAGATATAGAATATCTTGACTTAAAAGATTTTAATAATGTGGTTGTCGTAAAAAATTTTTCATATCTTGAAAATGGAACATTTTTTGAGTATACGGAGTCCCATCATAGACCAGATAAGTTTGTATTTACAAGCTTTGCAAAAAGAGAAAAAAAGTAGAATTATGATAGAGGTCTTTGTATAACCATAGTAAATTTCTACAAAACTCTATATTCAATGTTTAGAAAATTAAGTTACAAAGGATAGTTTGAAATAGCATTTTTTTAATATAGTTTAATGGACTAATAAAGCTTTTAACAAGTTTAATTTAATCTGTCATAGAGTTAGGATTATTAGGGATAAAGGGTTTTAAAATGGTAAGAGGGGAAAGTATTGAAATTAGCATATAAAAATATGATTAAGAATGAAAAAAATTGTTAAACAAAATTAAAAATTATGGTATAATTCCTAATGAAATTTTAAAAAATGTGAGGAGATAGTAGATGATAACAATAGTAATTGCTTTTATCATAACTTTAGTTATCGGATTTATGATATCAATATTTTTGGGAGTGGAGAAAACAATGCCAGCTTTACCTGTGGTATTTACATTCTCTTTAGTAGTTTCATTTTTTGGAGTAATTTTGATACGAATCTTTCCTCTAATATTAATAATTGCGATAATATATTATTTTAAAAATAGAAATAAAGTAAGTGGAACAAAGTTTTATTATCGACGTTATAATCACAGGGATTTTGAAGATATGTTCAGAAAACAAAATTATAATGAATATGGAAGATGGAACTATCAATCTAAAGGAAATAGTTATGAGAATAATCAGAGTTTTCGTTATAGTGGATATGATGATAAGAGTAGATATTATAAGATTCTGGGAATAAATGAATCTGCCACACAAGAGGAGATAAAAAAAGCTTATAGAGGGTTGGCAAAAAAACATCATCCAGATAGATATGCAAATGCGACTGAAGAAGTGAGAGAGTTACACGAAAGAAAGTTCAAAGAGATAAATGAAGCATATGAAAAATTAATGCAGTAGAAAATTTTGAATAACTATGCTATAATTATGGACAGGAGGGGATATAAGATATGAGTTTACGAGCACTGATTTTGGCTGCAGGAAAGGGAACAAGAATGAAATCTTTTTTACCTAAGGTTTTGCATAAAGTTTGTGGTAAACCAATGTTGCAGAGAGTGATAGAGTTATCCAAAAAGATTGGCTCAGAAGAAACTATTGTTGTTTTAGGACATAAAAAAGATAGTGTATTGGAAGCAATATCCGATACAGAAATAAAATATGTTATTCAAGAAAAACAGTTAGGAACTGGAGATGCTGTGATTCAAGCAAAATCTCTTTTAGGCGATTTTAGAGGAACTGTGATGGTTTTATATGGTGATACGCCCTTATTAAGGAAAGAAACATTGAGAGAGATGTATCAATTTCATAAAAAAAGCGGGGCTACAGCGACGATTTTAACCTCTATATTTGAAAATCCTTTTGGATATGGAAGAATCTTAAAATCAGACAATGAGATTGTTGGAATTGTTGAAGAGAATGAGGCCACGGAAGAACAGAAAAAAATTAGAGAGATTAATGCTGGGATATATTGTTTTGAATCTCAGGAGCTTTTCGAGGCACTTTCTAAGATTGATAATAAAAATGAAAAGGGTGAATATTATTTGACCGATGTGATATCTGTCAGTATAAAGGATGGAAAGAAAGTTCAAAGCTTTGTTTTAGAGGATAGGGATGAAGTTCTTGGAATAAACTCTAAAATTGAGTTGGAAAGGGCAAATAATATTTTGAAGAAAAGAATAAATGAAAAACATATGGAAAATGGAGTCATTTTAATAGATTCAAATAACACTTATATAGATGATGAAGTGGTGATAGGAGAGGATACAGTAGTAGCTCCGAATGTTGTTTTACAAGGAAAAACAAAGATTGGAAGAAATTGTAACTTGATGAGTGGAACGAGAATAATTGATTCGTACATAGCGGATGATGTAAGAATTGAGAGTTCTGTGATAGAAGAGAGTATAGTTCAAAGCAAAGTAACCATTGGTCCTTTTGCACACTTAAGACCAAAATCACACTTGAAAGAGAATGTGCACATTGGAAACTTTGTTGAGATAAAAAAATCAATCCTAGAAGAGGGAGTAAAAGCGGGACACCTTTCATATCTAGGAGATTCAACAGTTGGAAGTGGTACAAACATAGGGGCAGGTACTATAACTTGTAATTATGATGGACAGAACAAATTTAAAACGATAATAGGAAAAAATGCGTTTATTGGGGGTGATACAGTATTAGTGGCGCCAGTAAATATAGGAGAAAATACTATTATAGGAGCTGGTTCAGTTATAACAAAAGATGTGCCTGATAATGCACTTGGTGTTGCACGGGGCAAGCAGATTATAAAAAGTAATTGGAGGAAGTAAAAAAAATGGATAGTCCAAGAGTAAAGATATTTGCTGGAACGTCAAATGTAGAATTAGCAAAAAAAATTGCTAAAAAATATGGAACGACAGTAGGAGATGCAGAAATTGTTAGATTTAAAGATGGTGAGGTTTATGTTTGTGTTGATGAGACTGTAAGAGGAAGAGATATATTTGTAATACAGTCAACGTCTGAGCCTGTGAATGAAAATCTGATGGAGCTTCTGATTTTTATAGATGCCTTGAGAAGAGCATCAGCTAAATCAATAAATGTGGTTATTCCATACTATGGTTATGCTAGACAGGATAGAAAATCTAGACCGAGAGAGCCAATCACAGCAAAACTTGTAGCTAATCTTTTAACGACAGCAGGGGCAACTAGGGTTTTGACTCTTGATTTACATGCTGACCAAATACAGGGATTTTTTGATATCCCAGTGGATAATATGCAGGCGTTGCCTTTATTAGCTGAAACTTTTATAAAAAGGGGATTAGCTGGAGATAAAGTAGTAGTGGTATCTCCTGATATTGGAGGAGTCAAAAGAGCTAGAAAATTGGCAGAAAAACTAGATTGTAAAATAGCTATAATTGATAAAAGAAGACCAAAACCAAATATGTCAGAAGTGATGAATTTGATAGGAGAAGTAGAAGGAAAGATTGCAATTTTTATAGATGATATGATTGATACAGCAGGAACTATAACAAATGGAGCGGAAGCTATAATGCAAAGGGGAGCAATAGAAGCTTATGCATGTTGTACGCACGGTATTTTTTCTGACCCAGCTATTGAAAGGTTAGAAAAATCTTGTTTAAAAGAGATTATAATAACAGATTCAATTAAACTTTCTGAAAGAAAAAAGATAGACAAAATAAAAGTTGTTTCTGTAGATGAAATACTAGCAGAAGCAGTAAAAAGAATAGTAAATAATGAGTCTGTTTCAGCATTGTTTTAATAGCTAAAATAAATAGAATCAAAGGTTTAGTTTAAGTGTTTAAGTAAAAAATTAACATATAAAATTGACAAGGAGTGTAGTGTAGGGAATATGAATAGGGTTGAAAAAGAAAAGGTTGAAAAAGTTTCAAATGAAAAGAATTCTAAGAAGAAAACTGAAAAAGTATCTTTTATGAAAAAAGAGTATGTGATTTTATTTCTTATAGGAATAGTTCCAATATTCTTCTTTTATGAATTGAAATTAGATGATGTTTTAAACTTGACATTCTTTTTAGGAATGCAAATAGCGTATTTGCTTATTTTTGGTTATAGATTTTGTAAAGATAGAAAGTATTTACCAGAGATAGAGGAAACAGCGAATTTCATAAAACAAAATAGAGAAGCGATAAGAACGGATTTAACTCTTTTGGATGAGAATTTAAAAGGGAAAAATGCAATTTTATGTAAAGCATGGAACGAATATAGGAAAACTTTAGTTGAAGATGGTGGAAAATTTTATCAAACAGTAGAGTTGGCTGATTACATAAATGAAGAGACGTTTATTTATGAAAGAATCAACTTAAGAATGTTAAATTATGTATCGCAAGTTTTCGTTGCTTTGGGGATATTGGGAACATTTTTAGGATTGGTAATAGGTTTAGGAGGTCTAGGAGATACAGGTATCTTTGGTCAGAGTGAAACAGTGGTTAGTCAAAAGATGACACAGCTTTTATCAGGGGTAACAACATCGTTTTATACAAGTCTTTACGGTATTTTCTATTCAATCTTATATTCTGTATTGTTGAACTTCTATTTAGCAGATTATCAGAGAAAAGTATCTAGATTGAAAGAGGAGTTATTATATACTTTCGCAGGAAACCTATTAGAAGAATCTCTTGAGAGAATAAAAACTGGAATAGAAAATATGGATGGAAAAAATGATAAAATCTATGATACTCTTGCGATGACTTTCGGTGATACAATAAAAGATATGGCAGAGATAAGTAAAAGCAGTTTGGAGAGTATCGCAGAAAAAATAACTCACATTGATAAAGTTTTGGGAGACAATAATCAAAAGAGAGATGAGCAAACTAGTGTGATTCTAAAAGAGTTATCAGGAATGATGGAAAGCTCAAATAAAGGGCAAGAAGCTTTTATAAATCAAAATAAAGATTTGATGAAAGAGATAATAGAGAAAACAGCAAAGTTCTCGAATGGAGTAGAGGAACAGAACAAACTTTTACTAGATAGAATATCTGATGCAATGGAAAGCTCAAATAGAGGACAGGAATTTTTCATGAATCAAAACAAAGATTTAATGAGAGAGATGATAGAGAAAACGGCGAATTTCTCAAATGGAGTAGAAGAACAAAACAAACTTTTATTAGATAAAATATCTGAAGTAATGGAAAATTCAAGTAAAGGACAAGAAGCTTTTATAAATCAAAATAAAGATTTGATGAAAGAGGTAGTGGAGAAAACAGCAAAATTTTCAGATGGAGTGGAAGAACAAAATAAACTTTTATTGGATAGATTAGCTGAAGTGATGGAAAGTTCAGATAAGAGACATGAGAAGTTACTAGAAGAAAATTATAGATTGATGGAGGAAACAGCAAAGAATACATCAGCTTTAAATTCAAGTTTAGAATCTCAAAATAAAGAGGTAGTATTGCAGTTGACAAAAGCTATGAAGGAAGCTGAAGAGGTACAAAGAGAGATTTTAACAGAGAATAAAGCTCTTCTTCAAGAGATGACTAAAAATAATTATGAATTAACTTCTAACTTAACATCAAATTTAGAAAATCAAAATCAAAATATGATGAAAGAATTAAATGAAAGACTGGCAGCAGTAGTTGAGCTTTCAGGTGAAAGACAAAATTCAATAATAGAGGAAGTAACAAAAAATGCAGCCCTAATGACGAGCAGTATGGAAGGTAAAAATAGAGAGTTACTAGAAGGATTAAACAGAATGGTAGAGTTGTCGGAGAAAAGACAAGCAGAGTTATTAGGAGAAAATCAGAAATTACTAGAAAAATCAACAAGAGATGCATTAGAATTATCAGCGAATATGGAACAACAGAATCAAATGTTGTTAAAAGATTTGAACGAGAGATTAGTTTCATTGTCGGAATTAGCTGACAAGAGACAAGAGCAGTTGATGGGAAGAAACCAAGAGTTATTGGATGAAGTGATAAGAAACGCAGTGAAAGCAAGTGAAAATACTGAAGAGCAAAATAAAGAGCTGTTTAATCAGTTATCAAAAATGATGAGCGAAGCAGAAGAGAGACAACAAGCATTACTGGAAGGAAATAGGAGATTATTAGAAGAAACAACAAAAAGTAATTTAGAGTTGAGTTCAAATTTGGCAAGTTCTGTAGGTAACCAAAATCAAAATATGGTGGCACAGTTAGCAGAGATGATGACAGAGTTGAGAAGAACACAAGGTGAACTACTTGGAGAGAATCAAAAACTGTTGGATGAAACAGTAAAAAGTATAGTGAAAACAAGTGCAAGTACAGAAGAAAAAAATAAAGAGTTACTTACACAAATGACGAAAATGATGAATGATGCAGAGGAAAGACAACAAGCATTATTGGAAGGAAATCAAAAGTTATTAGAAGAGACAGTGAAAAGTAATTTAGAGTTAAGTACAAATTTAGCAAGTTCTGTAGATAATCAAAATCAAAATATGGTAGTGCAATTAGCGGAGATGATGGCAGAGCTGAGAAAAACACAAGGTGAATTATTGGGAGAAAATCAAAAACTGTTAGATGAAACAATAAAAAATGCAATAAGAACTAATGAGGTTACTGGAGAGCAAAATAAAGAGTTGTTTAATCAATTAACAAAAATGATGGATGATGCAGAAGAAAGACAACAAATGTTGTTAGAAGGAAATCAGAAATTATTAGAGGAAACAGTAAAAAGTAATTTGGAATTAAGTACAAATTTAGCAAACTCAGTGGATAATCAAAACCAAAATCTAATGACGCAATTAGCAGAGATGATGGTAGAATTGAGAAAAACACAAGGTGAGTTGATAAGTGAAAATCAAAGACTATTAGAGAAAACAGCAAGAGATGCGTTAGAGTTATCAATGAATATGGAGCAACAAAATAAAACATTATTGGAAGATTTAAATGAAAGATTGGTTATATTGTCAGAATTAGCAGATAAAAGACAAGAACAGCTGATGGGAGAAAATCAAAAATTATTGGATGAAGCAATAAAAAATGCAATAAAAACAAATGAAAGTGTGGAATTACAAAATAGAGAGTTACTAGATAAGTTAATGGAAATGAAACTTGCTTCTGATGAAAGACAAGAGGAGATGTTAAAAATTGCAGCAGACAACTCATTAGCAATGACGATGACTGCAGAAGAGCAAAGTAGACAAATCTTGAATAATTTTAATGAAATTATAGAAAAATTGAATGAAAAGCAAGAACAATTAATATCAGAAAATCAAAAATTAATGAGAGAAGCTGCAGAGAATACACTTTCTCTTTCTAACAGTTTAGAGGAGCAAAACAAAGGATTGATTGATAAACTAACTGATATGATTGAGACATCTGATGAAAGACAAGAGAGATTGATGGCAGAAAATCAAAAACTGATAGAAGAGACATCAAGAAATACAGCTACATTGTCTGAAAATGTAAAAGAACAAACTAAAGATTTATTGGATAAATTATCAGAAGTAGCCTCAGAATCAGATAAACGACAAGGACAGCTGATAGCAGAAAATCAAAGATTAATAGAAGAAACTGCAAAAAATACATTGATGTTATCATCAGATGTAAAAGAACAAAGCAAAAATCTACTTGATAACTTGGAAAAAATGATAATAGCTTCAGATAAGAGACAAGAACAATTGATGGCAGAAAATCAAAGATTGATAGAAGAGACAAGTAGAAATACGTTAGAGTTCTCAAAAAGTTTTGGAGAGGATAGCAGAAGATTATTAGCAGGTATCAATGAAAATAGTAGAGAGATTTCAGATGCTATCGCAGAACAACTTAGAAATGCAACATCTACATTCTTTAACATTCAAAATAAATTCATGACAGAGTTTGATAAGATTAGACTAGTGTTTAAAGAAGCTATATCGACTGATTTCTCAAAAATTTTCCAAGATGACTTTATTAAAAAGTTAGAAGCAATAAAAGAGCAATTGTTAGTAGCATATGAAAGAAGTAATGCAATGTTGTTATCTAATATTTCTAACTATGATACATTAGCAGAGAAAAATAAAAATATAATTGATACATCATTGGCAATAAATAATGAATTAAAAGTAATAGCTGATAAAATTTATTCAAAAGATTATGTTGAGATAATGGATAGAATAAAAGTTGAATTAGCAGAGATTACTGAAAATAGTATGCAACAATTGGCAGAATATGTTGATAACATAGTTGAACTGAATACAGAAGTAAAATCTGCAAATAGATCAAATAGTGATTTCAATAAAAACTTAAGAAATACAATGGAATCAATAGTTGACTTAGTAGATTCAGAGTTAACATCAGTTATGAAAAATAAAAAGAACTTGGCAGAGATAAACAAATTAAGTAGTAGTGTGTTAGAGAAAAATATTACTAAAATAAATGAATTAGCAAAAATAATGGAAGATATTAGTACTAGATTCGAAAGAACTGGAGAAACTTTATCACAAGGATTAGCAAAACTTGAAGATAAAAAATCTTAAGTTAGGAGGAAAATATAGATGAGCATTCATAAAAATGCAGAAGAAACGAATTATTGGATATCAATTGGAGATATGATGGCAGCTATTTTAGCAATATTTATATTTTTCTTTCTATCACAAATAATGTCATTTAATTTGAATATTAGAAGTCTTTCAAATGAGAGAACGCAGTATAAATCAATGATAAAAGAGATTGATAGCGAGAGAATACAGTATAAATTAATAGTACAAGAGTTGGATGAAACAAGAATAAAGATTATCCAGAAGATTAAAGAGAATATAAAAATAAATATTGATGAAAATACTGGAAGTATTAGTTTACCATCTGAAGTATTGTTTGAAAGTGGAAGGTCAGAATTGAAAAGTCAAGGAAAGGAGTTTTTAAATCACTTTATTCCAATATACATGAAAGTTTTACTTGGAGATGCAGAGATAAGAAAAAATCTTTCTCAAATTGTGATAGAAGGGCATACAGATAAGCAAGGAAGTTATTTGTATAATCTAGATTTGTCGCAAAAAAGGGCATTAGCCGTGGCAGTTTATGTTCTAAGTAATGAAATGGTTAATTTTGAAGGAAAAGATATATTAGATGAATATATTACTGCAAATGGTAGAAGTTATTCAGACTTTTTGGGAGCTCCAGACCAAGAAAAGGATGAAAAGAGTAGACGGGTTGAGTTTAAGTTTGTTCTTAAAGAGGCTGATATTTTAGACAGACTTAGAAATTCATTACTAATTAATGAGAGTAGAGAGCAAAGAAAATAATCTTTGTTCAGGCTATAGACAATTATATTTGTCTGTAGCCTTTTTTATTTTGTAGATACGGAGTATATAAAAAATATACAGAAAATAAAGAAATAGAGTATTATATTACTTAAAGAGAGTCTAAAAAACTATATGATAAGTGGAATTAATAAATTAAGGATGAAATTAATCTTTTAAATTTATATCTGTAAATTTGAAAAACTGATAATTTAGAAAGTAGAAATATTAACTCTATTGAAAAAAGAGATATAAATAAAAAAAAATAAAAAATAACCACTAAACTATGTTAGCTTAATGGTTATTTATCTCTAACCCAAAGGGAGTGTTATAAGAGTCTTTTTTATATTCCTATTATCTTTTTCTATATCCACACTTATGGCAAACCCCATCTTTATCCAATGAAATTCCACAAAGAGGACAACGTTCAATATTATTATTAGTAGTAAACTCAGCAGAGGCTGCATTTACTCCACTAGTAAAAGTAATTTTTGCAATATTTAATTTATCTTTTAATAGGTCATAAACTATTTTAATCATTCCTTCTACTGTCAAAGTTTCTTTTGTAACAACCAAACGAGCATCAGGATATGCAGTAGCGAGTTCCGTTTTAAAAGCAGGTCCCTTCATAGTATTTTGAGGTGTTCCATTTTTTATACCAGTTTCTTCGTAAACTTTTAAAATAGCAGGTAAAAGAGGGTCATCTTCTCTCAAAATAAGAGCGTGGTCAAAATTTTTCAAAACTTCCCAAGCAGTCTTTTTTATTTCATTACAAGGAAAGACCATATTAACTCCTTCATTAATAGAGTCTTCCACTTCAATAGTTAAAATTCCAGTATGTCCATGTAGGTATTGAGCTTCCCCTTTAAATTTATAAAATCTGTGTGCGTATTGCAAATCAAATGTTGTGATACTTCTCATTATTGCTACCTCCTTTTACAGTATTTAACACTTACGTGTTATATAGTCAAAGTATATCACGAAGTTCTATAATAAGTCAATGTAATTTTTTTAAAATTATAATTATTTTAAAAATGATATATTTTAAAGTATTTAAAAACAGGAAATATCAGTTATAGTTCATTTTATAGGTTTTTATAAATTTTTATTGATAATTTTAGATAAAAAATAACTATTAAACTAAGTTTAGCTTAATAGTTATTTGAACAATACTTTAATGTAGTAGTTTATAGCAAAAGAATATCCTAGTATGTTGAGAAAGTTTTTGTAGTTATAAAAATTTAAACATCATCTTTTTCAATTATTCCAAGAACATCATCCAATTCTAAAATAAATCTTTCTTCATATGAAGTGGATACCTCAACACCTTTTTCTTTCTTAAAAACAACTTTATCAAAAAGATTGAAAAGAGCTTTTATTTTTTCATCCTCACTGAGAGCTATAATCTCTCCAACTTGATATTTTTTTTCTTTATTGGAATCAAATAACAGTATTTTTCCATGTTTTTCTGGTAAATCTTCAATAATTTTTATCAAAACTCTTTTTCCTAGTGGTTTAATCTTCATTTTAATCTCCTTTATAAAATTTATACTCTAAGATAGATTATATCTTTTTTTTCTAAAAAAACAACAAAATAATCTGGATAATAAGTGATATCAATATGAAAATATGATATAATTGTAGGGAACATGTAATTTAGGAGGGAGAAGATAAGATGAAACTTTTTAATGATGATAGCAATGACAAAATAAAAGAAAAAGTTGAAGCGTTAAAAAGTGAGATAGAACGTCATAATAAAGCTTATTACGTGGATGATAAACCTCTGATATCAGATGTTGAATATGATAAGCTTTTGAAAGAATTACAAGATTTAGAGAATAGATATCCAGAATATAGAGATTTAAACTCTCCAACTTTGCAGGTTGGTTCGAATAATTTTAAGGATACAAAGTTTAAAAAAGTTAAACATAGAAAGCCGATGTTAAGTTTATCAAACTCATACAATATAGGAGATATAATAGCTTTTTCAGAGAGAGTTGAAAAAATCTTGAATGATGAAAAAAGTGATTTAGAGTATGTTTTGGAGCTAAAATTGGATGGAGCAAGTATCAGCTTAATTTATGAGGATGGAGAACTTGTAAGAGCTGTAACCAGAGGAGATGGAATAGAGGGAGAGGATGTTACAGATAATGTGATAGAGATAGAATCTATCCCTAAAAAATTAAAAGAGAGTGTTGATCTGGAGATTAGGGGGGAGATAGTTCTTCCAATAAGTAAGTTTAATGAGATTAATGAGCAAAGATTGAAAGAAAATAAAGAGATTTTCGCTAACCCAAGAAATGCAGCTAGTGGAACTTTAAGACAGCTAGATTCAAGTATTGTGAAAGAGAGAGGGTTAGACGGTTATTTTTATTTTCTGGTGGACGCTGAGAGATTGGGAATAAAAACTCAGAGTGAGAGTATAAAATATATAGAAAGATTAGGGATAAAAACAACAGGAGTTGCTGAGATTATTAGAAATACAGATGAACTAGAAGAGAAGATTAGTTATTGGGAAAAAGCCAAAGAGAATCTGGATTATGAAACAGATGGCTTAGTTATGAAATTAAATAATATGAGTTTATGGGAAAAAGTGGGATATACAACAAAAAGTCCACGTTGGGCAATAGCATATAAATTTCCAGCAAAGCAAGTATCTACAAAACTTATAGATATAACTTGGCAAGTTGGAAGAACAGGAAAAATAACGCCAGTTGCTGAATTAGAAGAGGTTGAGCTTTCTGGAAGTCGTGTGAAAAGAGCAAGTTTACATAACATAGATGAGATTTATAGAAAAGATATAAAAATTGGAGACAGAGTTTTTATTGAAAAAGCAGCCGAGATAATACCACAGGTTGTAAGTTCAATAAAAGAGCTTAGAACGGGAGCAGAAAGAGAGATTGAGTTGCCAAAATCTTGCCCAGTTTGTAAAAAGGAGCTTGCTAAAGATGAAGGAATGGTTGATTATAAATGTATAAATGAGAAATGTCCTGCAAAAATTCAGGCTTCGATACAGTATTTTGTCTCTAGAGATGGAATGAATATATCTGGTTTTGGTTCTAGACTGGTGGAAAAATTATTGGAATTGGGATTTATAAAAAACGTTGTTGATATTTTTTATCTTTATAAATTTAGAGATAAGATGATAAATTTGGAGAAGTTAGGAGAGAAAAGTGTAGATAATCTTCTAAAAAATATTGAGGAGAGTAAAAAAAGAGAGTATCCAAAAACTTTATATGCCCTGGGTATTCCCTATGTTGGAAAATTTTTAGCCACACTTTTAGCTAAAGAGAGTAAAAATATAGATATATTAGCAAATATGACACATGATGAACTTCTTACTATTGATGGTGTGGGAGAAAAAGTTGCAGATGCGGTATATAATTTTTTTAGAGATGAACAATCAAGAGATATAGTGGAAAAATTAAAAGAGGTTGGTGTCAATTTTTTACTTGATGAAACCAGTACACCACCTAAAGTAGAGAGTGAATTTACAGGAAAAAATTTTTTATTTACAGGAAAGTTAAAAAATTTTAAACGGGATGAGATAAAAAAGATAATTGAGAATATGGGTGGAGTAAATCTGAACTCTGTAAGTAAAAAGCTTGATTATTTGATAGTTGGAGAGGATGCAGGAAGTAAATTGAAAAAGGCTCTTGAATTAGGGACGATAAAAATTTTAACTGAGGATGAGTTTATAGAAAAAATAAAAGTGTAAGTTAAAAAATTTTAAAGAATATGTTAGAATAATTAGAAGATAAAAGGTGGAGGTAGTTAAATTATGTCAAATGTTTTTGATATTTTAAATGAGCGTGGATTTATAAAACAGATGACTCATGAAGCAGAGATAAGAGAGTTGTTAGCGAGAGAAAAAATAACTTTCTATATAGGATTTGATCCAACGGCTGACAGTTTACATGTGGGGCACTTCATAGCTATGATGTTTATGGCTCATATGCAACAATACGGACACAGACCGATTGCTTTGATAGGTGGAGGAACTGCTCAAATTGGAGACCCAAGCGGTAGAACTGATATGAGACAGATGATGACAGATGAAACTATTAATAAAAATGTAGCTTCAATAAAAAAGCAGATGGAAAAATTTATAGATTTTTCAAATGACAAAGCTATTTTAGTAAATAATGCGGATTGGTTAAGAGGCTTAAATTATATTGATTTTATTAGGGACATCGGTGCTCATTTCTCTGTGAATAGGATGTTATCGGCAGAGTGCTTTAAATCTAGAATGGAAAATGGAGGGCTTTCCTTTTTAGAATTTAATTATATGCTTATGCAAGGTTATGACTTTTTAGTTTTAAATAGAAAGTATAACTGTGTAATGGAGCTTGGTGGAGATGACCAATGGTCGAATATGATTGCAGGTGTTGATTTATTGAGAAAGAAAGATAGAAAACAAGGATATGCAATGACTTGCACTCTTTTAACAAACAGTGAGGGAAATAAAATGGGAAAAACAGCTAAAGGTGCTTTATGGCTTGATTCTCAAAAAACCTCTCCTTATGAATTTTATCAATATTGGAGAAATCTTCCGGATGCGGATGTAGCGAAACCTTTAGCCCTTTTAACGTTCTTACCAATGGAAGAGGTTAGAAGACTATCAAACTTACAAGGTGCCGAAATAAACGAAGCTAAAAAAGTTTTAGCGTATGAAGTTACAAAGATTGTGCATGGATTAGAGGAGGCTGAAAAGGCAAAGCAAGCCTCAGAAGCATTATTTGAAAATGGAGGAGTAGACCTATCCAATGTACCTACAATTGAACTTTCAGAAGAGGAGTTAATTGGGAAAGCGATTGTCGATTTAATGGTTGAATTAAAATTGTTAAAATCAAAGAGTGAAGGTAGAAGATTGGTGGAACAGAACGGATTAAGCTTAAATGATAAAAAAGTTGCAGATTTTAATTTAATAATAACAAAAGAGTTATTAAATGATAATGCTTTGATGATAAAACAGGGAAAGAAAAAATATAATAGGTTAGTTGTGAAGTAGTGTTAGTTATAAGAGATAGTAGAGAAGAAGATATTGAAAAGATATACATACATTTAAATCAAAGTTATGTGCAAAAATATTTTAAAAATCAAGAGTCAGATGAGAAAAAAAGATATGAAAAATGGTACAAACATTTGATAAACTCTTCTGATTGTGTCATGTTTACTATAGAGGATAAAAAGAGAAATTTTTTAGGTATCGTGAAATTTATGCTAAATAAAAATTTTAGAGAAGCAGAAGTGTTTATTCATTTGGACAAGAAAATTCGCGGTAAAGGTTACTCTGCGAAAATTGTAACACTTGCAATAGAGGAGATAAAATTTAAAAAGACAACTCTAAAAAGAATAATTGCTCATATTTTGGAAGAAAATAAGGCGTCTATCCATTGCTTTAAAAAAGTTGGCTTTAGATTTTTGGGAAGTGAGATAGATTATTCTCTATATTCAAAAGAGATTGATTAGTGGAGGAAAAATTGAAAAAAAAAGAGAAAGTTTTGAAAGTAATTGAGGTGTTAAGAAAGAAATTTGGAAAGACAAAATGTGCTTTGAATTATACAACTCCATTTGAACTTTTAGTAGCTGTAATTCTTTCAGCCCAGTGTACAGATGCGAGAGTCAACATTGTAGCAGAAAAGATGTTTAAAGAGGTCAATACACCTGAAGGTTTTTCAGCTCTTCCAATTGAAAGGATAGAGGAGTTAATACGAAGTACGGGATTTTATAGAAATAAAGCTAAAAATATAAAGAGATGTAGTGAACAGTTAATAAGTAAATATAATGGACAGGTTCCTCAGAAGATGGAGGAGTTAGTAAAGCTAGCAGGAGTGGGAAGAAAAACAGCAAATGTGGTTAGAGCTGAGATTTGGGGAGTTGCAGATGGGATAACAGTTGATACACATGTGAAAAGATTATCCAATTTGATTGGATTTGTGAAAGAGAATGATGTTTTAAAGATTGAAAGAGAGTTAATGAAAATTGTTCCCAAAAAGGACTGGATAGATTTTTCTCATTATTTAATTTTGCAGGGAAGAGATAAATGTATTGCACGACGTCCTAAATGTCAAGAGTGTGAAATAGTGGAGTATTGTATGACAGGAATAAATAGAAAAAACTCTTCTTTTAATTCTTGACAATATAAGTAAAGAATGTTATTATGAGATATAACAGTTAGTATAACAACTTATAAAGATTAAGGAGTTGATAAAATGAGAGTTTATCTAGATAATAATGCAACAACTAGAATGGACTCTGAAGTTTTAGAGGCGATGATGCCTTTTTTAACAGAGGAGTATGGAAATGCTTTCAGTTTACATCTTTTTGGAAGAGAAACAGGAAAAGCAGTTTTAGACTCTAGAATAAAGATTGCTCAGCTTTTAGGGGTAAAGCCAGAAGAGATTATTTTTACTGGTTCAGGGACTGAATCGGATAATATTGCAATTAGAGGAGTGGCAAAAGCCTATAGAAATAGAGGAAACCATATTATTACTTCTATGATTGAACACCCTGCGGTAAAAAATACATTTAAGGATTTGGAGCAAGATGGCTATGAAGTCTCTTTTATACCAGTGGATAAAAATGGCGTTGTGGACCTTAAAGAACTAGAAAAGCTTATAAGACCGGAAACAATTTTAATATCAGTTATGCATGCTAATAATGAGGTAGGTACAATTCAGCCGATAAAAGAGATTTCAGAAATTGCAAAAAGTAAAAAAGTTCTATTACATGTGGATGCAGTTCAAAGTGTCGGAAAAATTCCAGTTTTACCAAAAGAATTAGGAGCGGACTTACTAACTTTTTCAGCACATAAATTTTATGGTCCTAAAGGAATTGGAGCTCTTTATATAAGGCAAGGTGTCAGGGTAGCAAAAGTCATAACAGGTGGAGGACAAGAGAGAAAACTAAGACCTGGAACATTGAATACTCCGGCGGTTGTGGGAATGGCAAAGGCTCTTGAAATAGCTTGCAAGAGTTGTGATGAGGATATAAGGAGAGAGGAAGAGTTAAGAGATTATTTTGAAAAACAGATTTTGGAGAAAGTTCCAGAGGTTGTAATAAATGCTAAAGAAACAAAAAGATTGCCAGGGACATCAAGTGTAACATTTAAATATATTGAAGGTGAGTCTATGTTATTATCTTTGAGTTATTCGGGGATTGCTGTAAGTTCTGGTTCGGCCTGCTCGTCGGATGAATTACAACCTTCACATGTCTTGTTAGCAATGGGAATTCCTCATGAACTTGCACATGGAACATTGAGATTCAGTCTTGGTAAATACAATACAAAAGAGGAGATTGATTATACGATTGAGCAAGTTACAAAAATAGTGGAGAAATTAAGGGCTTTATCCCCTTTATGGAATGAGATAAAAAAGTAGGAGAGGTGAGAGAATGCAATATTCAGAAAAAGTAATGGAGCATTTTATGAATCCAAGAAATGTTGGGACAATAGAAAATCCAGATGGATATGGAAAAGTTGGAAATCCATCTTGTGGTGATATTATGGAGATATTTTTAAAAATAGATAATAACATAATAACTGATATAAAATTTAGAACTTTTGGGTGTGCTTCAGCTATAGCGACTTCATCTATTTCAACAGAAATGGTATTAGGAAAATCAATAGATGAAGCTTTAAAGCTTACTAATAGGGCGGTTGCAGAAGCTTTGGGAGGTCTTCCAGCTACGAAGATGCATTGTTCTGTGCTAGCAGAAGAGGCTTTAAAAGAAGCGATTGAGTACTACTTAAGAAATAAAAAATAAAACAGTTTTCAACCATCTATCTTAAAAATAAATATTAATAAATTACGTTTGTAATTGATATTTTATCCAGTTTTATAATAAAATAGTCAGTTATAAACGTTTTTTATTTTGAATTTTAAATGAAAAAATATCTATCTATTTTCTTAATTTTTTGATATAATTCTAACGTAAGAAAGTTTATGTTTGTCTATACTCTATTTATATTATAGATTCTAAAGAGAGTTTTTATATGGATTAAATAATAGAATCGGGGAGGTTTTATATGAATTTAGTTGTTTTAATAGGAAGATTAACGAGAGACCCTGAACTTAAATTTGGGCAAAGTGGAAAAGCATATTCAAGATTTAGTTTAGCTGTTGATAGAGCGTTTTCAAAAGGGGAAACTGACTTTATTAACTGTGTGGCTTTTGGAAAAACAGCTGAGCTTATTGGCGAGTATTTAAGAAAAGGAAGAAAAATTGCAATAAATGGTAGGCTTCAAATGAATAGATATGAGGTTAATGGAGAGAAAAGAATTACATATGATGTTTTAGTTGAGTCGATGGAATTTGTTGAATCAAAAGGTGGAGAGGGAGTAGCAGATTTTAATCCAGCTCCGACTTATTCATCAGCACCTAAAAATGATAGTGTACCAACTACTGATTATGATAATAGTTTTGATGAGGATGAGTTTCCATTTTAAATTAGTTGAATAGGCATGAAATCGCTCACTTACGATAAAATAGAGCGGTGGAGTGCCTTGTTGTTTTTTGAACAATATTTTTTTAGGAGGTTTTATGAGAGTAATTATAACTGAAAAAAATATAGGAGATTGGGCGGCAGTTTATATTGCAAAAAAAATATTAGAATTTAATCCAACACCTGAAAAACCTTTTATTCTTGGATTACCTACAGGTGGAACACCACTTAAAATGTATAAAAGACTGATTCAATTCTATAATGATGGGATTATATCATTTAAAAATGT
>CASFCG010000020.1 GCA_949293295.1 uncultured Cetobacterium sp. | reverse complement strand
GTATGTATCTATTATTAATATTTGGTTAGGGCTACTTTCTGTTTTTTCCTCTATTAGATCGTACTCTCTACTTTTTCAATCTCTCCATTTTAAGGAGTGGAGCTTTTGGAAAATAGTCAGTAACCCAACTACTTTCCAAGCTCTGCATCTTTGCTTGAATTTTTGATTTTTATTTAGTTTGTCAGTAGCCTTTTATTTTTTACCAACAAAACCATGCTTTTATCTCAAAAATCCGCAAAAACCTATAAAATAGTAAGTTTTAATAAAAAAGTGTCTATTTGAAGTATACCCCAAATAGACACAAAAAAAATGAATAAAAAAAATTTTTTGTTGTACAAAAACATCTTTTCTCATTCATTATTTATACAAGTTATACAATTATTTTTTCCAATGGTTGTATGTTTAATAGTCCATTTGGGGTATACCCTAAATGGACATCGCATTAATTTTAACATATTTTTTAAACTCTTTTTCCTTTATAGGAATATAAATTTTAAATTGATTTTTTATGTTTTTTAATGGTATTGTACTTTCTGCTTTTAGAAACGTTTTTAAATATATTTTAAAGCTTTATAGCCTAAAAAAAATGAGAAGCTGACTGCAACAGCTCCTCGAATGCTATCTAAAAAATTGCTATCTTGGTATTTAGATTATAACAATTTTTTCTGGTAAATTCAAGAAAAATTATATATAATATTTATCCCCTCAAAGGAAAGGGGGTGAATGCTATTTATAAAAAATTGCTATGGTTCTTTTTTGTGCTAATCTTGTTTTTCTTGGTAAATAAGATAGCATACTGAGAACCAAAAAGGTAGGGGGACTGCAACCCCCTATTTTTTATTTTTTGCGTTATTTTTAATCTCTTCTATCTCTTTTTTTATAGCATTTCTGACAAACTCGGAGCAAGAAACATTACAGATTTCAGATATTTTTTTATATCTTTTTCTAGTTTTAAACTCATTATTTTAGACCTATTATCTCTTCTCTCAATAATAACTAGGAATTATAAATTTTAAATTGATTTTTAATGGTATTCTATTTTATGCTTTTAAAAACGTTTTTAAATATGTTTTAGAGCTTTATAGCCTAAAAAAATGAGAAGCTGACTGCAACAGCTCCTCGAACATCATATCTAAATTCCACTATCTTGGTACTTCTAGTTTAACAAATTTTTCTGGTAAATTCAAGAAAAATTATATATAATATTTATACCCTCAAAAGAAAGGGGGTGAACATCATATTTAAAATTTCACTAGGGTTCTTTTTAGTGTTAGTTTTACTATTCTTGGTTAGTAAAACAGCATATTAAGAACCAAAAAGGTAGGGGGACTGCAACCCCCTATTTTTTATTTTTTGCGTTATTTTTAATCTCTTCCATCTCTTTTTTTATAGCATTTCTGATAAACTCAGAGCGAGAAACATTAAAGATTTCAGATATTTTTTTATATCTTCTTCTAGTTTTAAACTCATTGTTTTAGACCTATTATCTCTCCTCTCAATAATAATATGGTATTATCATATTACTATTATAATACATATTAATAAAAATCTATGTTTTAATAGTTTTCTTTTTAAATTTTCATAACTTTTGACTTTTTGAGATTATTTTGTTATAATCAAATTACTTAACCCGTTGGGTAACTTATTAAGATATTTTTATCAAGGTCAGAATATCAGCCCTAATTCATTTAGGGCTTTTGTTCTGCCACCATTATTATTAAACATTATCTTTAATTCTCTAAGCTCTTTTTTTAATTTTTGTAACTTTTGACTTTTTGAGATTATTTTGTTATAATTAACTTACTTAACCCGTTGGGTAACTTATTAAGATTAGATATAAAAAGCTATAAAATATGCTTTCACTCATGTGAAAGCATATTTTATATCTATAAGTTAGTAGCTTTTCTTGTAGATATAAATAAAATCTAATCTTAATAAGGAGGTAAAAGAGTGAATATTTTTATTGAAAATCTAAATATTAATGGAAATGTTGTTATTGCTATAATAGTTTTCATCATTATTTGGATTAATAGAAAATAACCTCTTAACCTCATACCCTACGGAGTCTTTTTTTTACTATATAAAAAACCTAGATAACTTAATATCTAGATTTATTTTTTTACCTATTTAGTTTTTCAATTGTAATTTTATTATCTTCAAAACTTACTATTATATCTCTCTTCATGAGTGATTCCTATTTTAGATATCCAACTTTTAGGCAAGCTTATTCTATTTGTGTAACTACCTTTACCATCATTATTAAACATTATCTTTAATTCTCTGTGCAAAAAGTCAAGCTTTTTTTATTCTTATAACTTTTGACTTTTTGAGATTATTTTGTTATAATTAATTTACTCAACCCGTTGGGTAACTTATGAGAATGGTTTTTTCAAGTTCAGAATATTAGCCCTAATTATTTGGGGCTTTTATTCTGCCCTTGAACAAGGCAGAAAAACCATTCTATAAGGAGGTACAAGAGTGTTTATAATTATTGAAAATCTAAATATTGATGGAGATACTATTATTGCTATAGTAGCACTTGTCATTATTTGGATTAACAAAAAATAACCTCTTAACCTCATACCCTACGGGGTCTTTTTTTTACTATATAAAAAACCTAGATAACTTAATATCTAGATTTATTTTTTTACTTAATTTAGCTTTTCAATTATAATTTTATTATCTTCAAACTTTACTATTACATCTCTCTTCATGAGTGATTCCTATTTTAGATATTCAAGTTTTGAGCAAACCTATTCTATATTGTGTAACTATCTTTACCATCATTATTAAATATTATCTTTAATTCTCTAAGCTCTTTTTTTAATTTTTGTAACTTTTGACTTTTTGAGATTATTTTGTTATAATTAACTTACTTAACCCGTTGGGTACTTATAAGTTTTGATATTTCAAGTTCAGAATATTTGCCCTAATGACTTATTAGGGCTTTTATTCTGCCCTTGAACAAGGCAGATATCAAAACTTGTAAAGAGGTAGAAGAGTGTATATTATTATTGAAAATCTAAATATTAATGGAAATGTTGTTATTGCTATAATAGTTTGGATTAACAAAAAATAACCTCTTAACCTCATACCCTACAGGGTCTTTTTTTACTATATAAAAAATCTAGATAACTTAATATCTAGATTTATTTTTTTACTTATTTAGTTTTTCAATTATAATTTTATTATCTTCAAACCATACTTCTCTGCTAATTTTTTTAGATTTCCATTTATTTTTACTTTGGTATCAAGTAAAATTTTTTCTCCTAAGGCATAATCTTCATCTTCCTCAATTTTTTCTAAAATTGAAGATAAAATAAGTTCTGAAACTGTTATTTTATTCTTTTTAGAAAATTCTGTAATTAGTTTTTTTCATCATCACTTAATCTAAAGGATATAGTAGCAGCCATTAAATATCACTCTCCTTTCTTTTAA
Organism: uncultured Cetobacterium sp.; assembly: GCA_949293295.1. GTDB lineage: Bacteria > Fusobacteriota > Fusobacteriia > Fusobacteriales > Fusobacteriaceae > Cetobacterium_A. Next base: position 70,199 of record CASFCG010000020.1, on the reverse strand, counting down.
TTTCTACCTTGTGCGAACCTCTCCCACTCAAATTTTAAAAGATACTAAACATTATCTCTACAGACTTTCTCGAAACATTAAAACTATTCAATTCTGACTCTATTTTTCCTGATTTTATAACTTTTAAAAATTCCTCTATTTCATATCTCATATCATTATCGTAAAGCTCTACTCCTATCTGTTCCTCTCTACCATCTCTGTACTTTATAGTTATTCCTTTTACATTTGATACCTGGTCTATAACCACACTTCCCTTTTCCCCTAGAATTTCCGACGGAGTTCTTTCATCAGTTATTTTAGAATAAGATATAACTCCTATCTTATCAGAATATTTTAGAAGAATAGTTCCACAACCATCAACTCCACTACTCAATAAATAACTACTTCCTACATACTCTTCTGGTTCCCCAAACATAGCTAAAGCAAAATGCAATGGATAAACCCCTATATCATACAGAGCTCCACCATACATCTTTTTATCAAAAACATTACTAATCTTCCCTTCTTTTAGTAAATCATATCTCGAAGAGTATTGACAATATTTTAACATAATCTGTCTTACTTCCCCTATCTTATATAAATTATCCTTTATAATTTTAAAGTTGGGATTAGTAGTAGGACGCATCGCCTCCATAAGAACCACGTTGTTTTTTATAGCCAATTCTTTTAATATATCAAACTCTCTTACTGTAGGAACTATTGGTTTCTCGCAAATTACATTCTTTCCTGCCTCCAGAGAAAGCTTAGCCTGTTCAAAATGCTTTCCATTTGGAGAGGCTATATAGACAGCTCCTATCTCACTATCTTTTAACATATCTTCTATATTTGTATATACTTTCTCTATCCCATGTTGTTTTGCAAATTTTCTTCCTTTCTCTTCATCTCTTGATAAAATTGTGTACGCTTCACAACCTTGAGTTTTCTTTAAAGCATCTACAAATTTTTCACTGATACTACTTGTTCCTATTATTGCAAATTTTATCATCCCTCTCTCCTTTATACTATTTTATACTCTTCGAATAAATCTCAATATCTTCTTTCCTTTCATACATCATATTCATTCTTCTTCAATAAAATTAGTTTTTTAACACTCAAATCCTACAATATATTAAAACAAAACTTATCCCGCTTTTTTCAAAGTTAATTTATATGACCATCATATCATTTTGGTGTCTAAAAGTCCAGTTTAATATCTTCTAATTTGATACTACTTTTTAATATTTTTTCTCATTTTTTATTTCTTGGAGTATATCTTTTTCAATGTAAAAATTGTGTAAAAAAATTTACAATCCTACCCTTTACATGTTAAAATTTAGATGTATTTTAATGATTATAATTATTTTTTCTAGGGAGGGTAAAGTGTACTTAGATATCTTTTTTAAAGTTTTAGGTGGATTAGGGTTATTTCTTTTTGGAATGGATAGCATGTCAAAAGGGATGCAAAAATTAGCTGGAGAACGATTAAAAAAAATTCTTGCCGTTCTAACTACTAATAGATTTATGGCTATAATCATGGGGCTTTTTGTGACAATGTTAGTTCAATCCTCTTCTGTTAGTACTGTTATGACAATAGGGTTTGTTAATGCTGGACTGTTAACACTTCAACAAGCCTTAGGGGTTATTTTAGGGGCAAATATTGGAACAACTATCACAGGTTGGATTTTAGTTTTAAAAATTGGAAAATATGGATTACCTATTGCCGGAACAGCCGCAATCTCTTCAATGTTCTTTTCGAGTGAAAAAGCGAGAATAAGAGCTACTACTATAATGGGATTAGGACTTATATTTTTCGGTTTGGAATTGATGAGTGATGGTCTAAAACCTCTGAGAAATCTTCCAGAATTTATCTCACTTTTCCATGCTTTTTCCGCAAATTCATATATCGGAGTTTTAAAAGCTGCCGCTGTTGGAGCTTTGCTGACTGCTATTGTTCAATCCTCTTCAGCTACTCTGGGGATTACAATTACATTAGCTGTTCAAGGTTTAATTGACTATCCTACAGCTGTTGCTCTGGTTCTAGGTGAAAATGTAGGGACAACAATAACAGCTTTACTAGCTTCATTAAACGCAACTACAAGTGCTAAAAGAGCTGCTTATGCTCATACAATTATCAATCTAATTGGAGTGCTATGGGCAACGACTATTTTCCCACTGTATTTAACTGTCTTGAAGCATATAGCTAATCCAAATGTTAATATGACAGCTGCAATTGCTACTGCTCATACAATGTTTAATGTCATAAATGTGTGTTTATTTATTCCTTTTATTGGAACATTGGCGTCTGTATTGAAAAAAATAGTTAAATCTGATAAAACTTTCCCTAAAAAGGAAAGGGTTACACATCTTGATATGTTGATGGCTGATACACCATCTGTTGTTGTGGAGCAGACAAAAAAAGAGATTTTATTTATGGGAAACCACATTCAAGAAGCTTTTACTAAAATGGAGGCTATGTTTACAGGCAAAGATATCTCAGATAAACAGATTAAAGAGATTGAGGATATTGAAGTCAGATTGGATACATATCTAAAAGAGATTTCAGATGTAAACTTTCATATATTGAATGGTACATTGGATGTTTCCAATACAGAGGAAACTAGAGAAAATCTACAAACTTCGGATGAATATGAGACGATTAGTGATTATCTATTGAGAGTGGCAAAGACTTTGAAAAAAATGCAAGATAATGGTATAAAATTAAATGAACACAAGAGAAATACACTGTTAGAATTGCATAAAGATGTTGAAAGTCTGTTTATTGAGATAAATACGGCGTATTTTATCAAAGATAGAGATAGATTCCTTGAAAATGTAAAGAGGTGTGAACTTATAAAACAAGAGTATAAAAGGATTAGAGCACAGCATATAGAACAGGTTTCTGAAAACGTAATGCCTGCTATGTTAAGTACTGGATATATGGATATATTAAACAACTATCGAAGAATCAAGGACCATTTATACAATGTAATTGAGGTTTTTGCAAAACTTAATTAAACCTAAAAAAGACTGAAAGTATTATACTCACTTTCAGTCTTAGTTTATTTTAAAACCATCCCTATTTCTCTCATTATTCTTTATCACCACTTTTATTTTCAAAATATTGTATCAAAATTACCCCAATCGTAATTAAAATAGTTCCTATCACAAAGTTCATACTGATTACCTCTCCCAAAAAAGCAATAGCAAATATAGTTCCAAAAATAGCTTCTGTTGAAAGTATCAATCCCATTATATGTGCCGGAACATATTTTTGAGAGATATTCTGAAGTGAAAAATTAAGCATTGTACATATCAAAATTAGATACAATAAGGAAAAATTTAAAGATGTGAATGACACCAAATCTCCTCCAAATACCAATTGTGAAACAAATGCCAAAACTCCCGTTGATAACATTTGAACTATAGTTACATTCATGATGTTTGTATCAAATCCTTTTGTTTTCGAGATTAAAACTATATTCAAAGCAAATCCCAATGCACAAAGAATAGTCAAAAAGTCCCCATAATTAAATGATAACTCTAAACTACTTAAATTCTCAAATGATATAAAAAGTAGCCCCACTAAAATCATCACAAATATCCCTATTATCTTTTTAGGAATGCTTTTTTTAAATATAATTAAATCTAGAATTGGAATCATAATTATATAAAGTGAAGTTAAAAATGATTGTTTAGATACTGTTGTATATTTTAATCCATAGGTTTGAAAAGCAAAAGCTGAAAATAGAAAAATTCCTGCTAAAACTCCAAAAATAAAATCATATCTATTTAATTTTTTTAAACTCTTTCTGTAAAAAATCATAAGTATTATTCCTGTCAAAAAAAAATCTAAAAAATACAATCTCAAATGGAGAATAGATTGTAATCACATCCTTTATAAAAAGATATGAGCTCCCTCTAATAATGGCTAAGAGCAAAACTACCAATAAAAAATAATTTCTTTTCAAGTTTTCCATACTTCCTCCCTCTCTTAAAAAATTCTTATGATAGAGATTTAAACTAGTATTTTATTAACTATCATTTGTGTATATTGTTAGAATTGTACGTTATATTTTTGTATATGTCAAGAGTGATTAATAGATTTAACTTTGTATAAACAAAATAGATTTTTCTCTTCTCCTCTTGAACATTTGTGTTTTCTTTTATAAAAATATTGATTTTCTCACGATAAAATGATACAACAGTGAAAATAAAAACGAGTGAGCCTCCACTCTAAAGTGAGGAGCTATAAAAACAGGAGAAAAAGGCTATCTTAACGATAGTTTTTTTCTTTGATAAAGGAGAAGTATGAAAATAATAGAAACAAAAAAAGATTATATAAACTATTTGAAGAATTTTGATAAATTTGTCTTAAAAGCTGATGGAAAAAGTTACAAAAAAGAAAGAAAATATCTAGGAGTCATTTTTTCCTATAATTGCTTTGATTATTTTATTCTTTTCTCTTCTCCAGATAAAGTGGATGATTATGATATATATCAAAATAACTCATATAAAAAAGCTCTTCACAAACCTAGAAAGCTTGTAAAGAGCAATTTTTCGTTTTTAACTTAACTTTAATAAAATAGTTGCCTCTGGTCCAATTGGTAATCCAATTAGCATCCAAATAGCTAAAAACAGCGACCATCCAACTAAAAACACCATCGAGTATGGAAGCATTACTGAAATTAAAGTTCCAATGGATGCTTTCTTATCATACTTTTGCATGAAAACAATTATCATTGCAAAATAAGACATAAGTGGAGATATAATATTTGTTGCTGAATCCCCTATTCTATAAGCTAGTTGTGTAAACTCTGGAGAATATCCTATTCTCATAAGCATAGGCACAAATACAGGAGCTAAAATAGCCCATTTAGCAGAAGCTGACCCCATAAATAGATTTAAAAAACCAACAATCAGGATAAATCCCATAATTAAAGGTATACCAGAAATTCCAGCATTCTCCAAGAAACTAGCCCCTTTTACAGCTAGTAAAGTTCCAATATTTGTGTACCCGAAATACGCGATGAATTGTGCTGCGAAAAACACAAGAACTATATAAGACCCCATTGATTGCATTGACTTAGTTAACATATCCATCACATCAGCATCATTTTTTATTGTTCCAATGGACTTCCCATAAGCTAATCCAGGTATAGCGAAGAATAGTACTATTACCGGCACCAAAGCGTGTCCTAGGAAACTCGCTCCCAAAACAGCACGCAATGGGAACATAATAAGTAACATCAATATAGCAGCAATCCCTGATACTCTAAGAGCTTTTTTCTCATCCTGAGTTACATCTTGAAATTCAATTGTTTCTTCACCTTTATACTCACCAAGTCTTGGTTCAACAATCTTATCATTAACAAAAGCTCCCAATGCCGTTATCACAAATGTAGAAGCTATCATAAAAAACCAGTTAGCTGTGGGTAGTACCTCATATTTAGGCATTAATATTCTTGCTGCTTCCGTTGAGATTCCACTTAATAAAGGGTCTATCGTCCCAAGTAATAAGTTAGCTGAAAATCCTCCAGAAACTCCAGCAAAAGCAGCTGCCAATCCAGCTATCGGATGTCTTCCAAAAGACATGAAGATAAGTGCTGCCAACGGTGGAAGAATAACATATCCTGCATCAGAAGCTATATTCGACATAATCCCCAAAAATATAACCACAATAGTTACAAGTCTCTTTGGAGTTGAAAGAGCTACTTTTTTCAAAATTGCCTCTATAAGACCTGACCTTTCTGCAATCCCTATTCCTATAAGAGCCACCAAAACAGTCCCTAAAGGTGCAAAATTAGTGAAATTTGTTACCATTGAGTTAAAGATATAATTAACTCCCTCTTTAGTCATTAAGGACTTTACACTAATTACCATCTCTTCAGTTTTCATCGTTTTTCTATTAATTCCAATAAAATCAGTTGACCAACCAAAATATCCCCCAATCCCTGAAATAATTATCATTAAAACTGCTAAAATTAGAAACAAAGTTCCAGGTGCTGGTAAAGCGTTCCCTCCCCTTTCAACGATACTTAAAAATCTGTCCACAAACTTTTTATCTTTCTTCATTTCTATCTCTCCCCCCTTTTTCATTTTTTGAAAAAATTTTTTTATTTCTTGATAAAGAGTGTAACATATTTTCATTATAGTTGTCAACAAAAAAAGTTTATTTTTTTATTACTGTATACTATATTTTTATTGAATTTAACAATATCTATTGACATTAAAAATGCTATTATTATTCTAAAATACACCCTACCATTTTGAAAATAAAAAAAACTAACAACTCTCCACAATATAATCATTGTAGAGAAGATATGTTCTTAAGATAAGCAAGTAAGGCAAAATAAAAATATTCAATCAAAAGAAAATAAAAAACGTAAATATGCTATTTTTATCAATAAAGATAAAACAAAAAATTTAGATTGCATATCAAAATTTATTGATATCAATACATATATATTAAATGAAAAAACTAGGAATAATCCTAGTCTTTTCTATTTATCTTACATTCTTTATTTTTGAACTTAGTTAATTTTTCCCACGTACCATATAGTGGATTGATAAATTCCGCCACATTGGTAATAGTCTCTCACTGTTTTTAGAATGAATATTTAAATTTTAAATTAGCGATTACACTCTCAGCTTCATCTTTTCCTTTAAAGTATTCTAATCCTAACGTAGTTTTTGCAGATAATACCTCTACTCCTAATCCAGCTTCCAATTTTACACCATTTTCTATCAGACCTGTTCCTGTACTTATATTAACTACTCTTAACTCTGGTGATGAGTGTAGTAAATATTTATTGTAATCATATCCTACTCCTCCAAATATAGATAGTTTCACTATATCATATAGTCCAAACTCATATTCTGCTTTTATTTTCGGAAATACCTGTAAAAGCATCTCATCATCAGTATCAACCAAAGCTGATGTCTTTAAAGTATAGGCTGTTGGGTCATGTAATCTGTAATCTTTTCCTTTCACATAGTATGACGTTAAGTCTATTCCTGTTGTTAACTTAAATCCACCATATTTTAGTTTATGACCTATTCCCAATCCAAATGCTCCCGTGAAAGTTTCATATTTATCTGCACTTTTGTTTGGGTCCTCTATTCCAAACAACTTTCTTACTGAACTAGAGTTTATATCATTTCTAAAATAAGTTCCCGTAAGTGATAAATCTATATAGTATCCATCTCTATGTACAAATTTACTAAAAAGGTTTTCTGAAAATGTTTCCAAACCTCCTGTGTAGTCTCCTCTATATTTTGCTTTTCCCACGCCATATGTAAAGGATGTTCCCACATAATTGCTCCATTTATCACCCGTATACACTAATTTTTTGTATCCTATAGAGTTATTTAATATATTTTGCTCAAATTTGTCAAACTTATTACTTTCATAGTTTCTATTTGAAAAATTTCCTCTATAAAAAACTTCACTTTCCACTGAATTATCATCGATCTCATCCAATATATCTTTTACTAAATCATTTTGAGATTTTATCATATTTATTTTTGCTGTAAAATCTGATAATGCAGCATTTGTCATATCTGATGTGTATTTAGGTGTTTCTTTTTTAAACTCAGTTTCATTTACGAAAACAATATTACCATCCTCATTCAACTTTCCTTTTACAGGACCAACACTTACAAATTTATCTCCTGAAACTGAAAATAGATTTAATTTTTCTGTACGTTCCATATCTATTAAAGGTATATAACTTCCTAGTTGAACTCCATTCTCTCCAGTCACATTATCCGCTAAAACTGTCAATGACGTATCATTTACTTTATCTTTTATTATAATTTTGTCCGCTTGTGCATTTGCTAAATCCATTCTGAATACAACAGTTCCCTGTCCAGTTATGTTTTTAGTTTCCAATGTATTAAAATCTGTCTTAGAATTTGACAGAGTTCTATTCTGGACTTTTGAATCTCCAAATTGTAAAGTTCCATTATTCAAAGTTAAGTTTGAAGTCAAAGAGTTATCAGTTATATTCCATACAGAATCATTTAAACTCAAGCTACTTCCATCATCCATATGTTGCACTTTTCCTACTAATGTTGAGTCTGTCAAAGTTGAACTATTTAATCCTTTTTGTACTATATCTCCTTCTATCTTTGTATTATTAACTGTCAACTCGCTTTTATTAGAAAGTTCAATATTTCCAGTTAAAATACTATTTCCTAGAGATAAACTACTACTATCAGAAATAATATTTCCTGTCATAGATGTATAACCCATTAACAATTTCGAACTATCTTTTAATGTGATATCCCCTTTATATAGTGTTGTTATCTGTTTGAATTTATCATGAGTTAAAGTCTCTAACGAAGCACCTTGTTTTTTAGTATCTTGTCCAAGGTCATACATATATTTTGTTTCACCCTCTACAAATCCTAAAACTATTTTATTACCTCCCATTGCTTCAATATTACCCTCTATATCTGAATAAACACCACCTTGAAACTCACTACCATCCATTATTTGTAAATTATTAAATTTGAATTTATTTGTATAAAAATATCCATTCTCTCTTATACTAATATCTTTTCCGGCTGGTAACTCATATTCTCCTGCAAGAACAAGTGTCGTACTTGAACCTTGCAAGATATCTCCATCAATATTTACTCCACCCGTTATTCCAAAACTCTTATGAATATTTGTTAAATTTACTAATTCAACATCCATTTTAGAGCCTTTCTCTTCACTTGTATCTCCAAACTGTCCATGATATATTGAACTATCTTTATCAAACTTTGAAGTATTGATTGTTATTGCAGCTCTTTTACTCTCATCACTATTTACAATTCTAGCTCCTTTGTCTGTGGCTCGGATATCTCCAAAATCCAAATCAAAACCATTTACATCCAATTTTCCACCTCTAAATCCAAAAAATACTTTAGAGGTATCTAAATTAGTTGCATTTTCCTTATTTCCAATTTTTACTGTTCCTCTTCCACTTACAATATCAATACTTTCAAAAGCTTTTCCGCCTGTCTGATTCAAAATAACTGTTCCATCTCCAATATTAAGAGACCCCTTATTATCTCCGTTCCCTTGAGCAATTAAGGTTCCCTCTCCTACCTTGTGAAGCGAGTCTCCAGAAACTCCATTGACCTCCCAGGTTACAATTTTATCCTTTTCAACCAAGATTCCAGCTCCAACCCAAGTTTTATCTTTTGTATCAGAGGTTACAAGATAATTACTCTTAAATGTAAGCATACCAGCACCCATATTTATTGAATTAGCTAATTTTATCGTTCCATCCTCTCCCGCAAAAGCCAGATGCTTCGTAGAATTTAAATCCTTTATGAACTGACTATCTTTATTAAAATTATTTTGATTAATATCATAATCTACCTTTAAACCATTATATTGCCATTTTTTCTCCCCTTGAGTGATATATCCAGTACCAGTATTAGCATTTCCAATCCCGAATATATCGTCATCATCTATCCCCTGCCAGACAAATTCTGTATTTTTATCTGTATTTACTATATCTGGCAGAGTGTCCTCATTAACTTTTTCTGTAAAAAACTCTTTCTCAAATATTTTATACCAAGCCGCATCTGAACTTATTGCCCTTGTCACTCCTATCAACATCCATCTTTTTTGCTCTTTATGATATCCCCAAATCGGAGAACCACTATCCCCTCCTTGAGCAAAAGTATGCAGTGGATTTTTTGGGTCTCTTATTGAATCTCTACTCATGTAGATAAAATCCCTATGATTTGCCCAGTTATACTCACTTGGAAGAAAAAAACCACCTGTTTTGTAACTATATGCACCCGCCAACCAGGTCCTTTTTCCATTTTCTTCCATCTGCTGCGTTCCTGTTCCCACTCTTACAAGTACTGAAAAATCATTTTTATAATCATATATTTTTCCTGTAGAAAAATCCACATAAGTTGGTGCTACTTCTGTTACAACTTTATTTAATCTCGGTGCATGAAAATCCTCACCTGGCTGGTCATTCCTATCTATCAATCCATAAGTACGCCCTGTATTTCCTCCATAATTTACTGTTGTATATCCTCCATTATGTGCAACACTCACTATATGTGTTGGCGAAACTAGCGTTCCTACCGCATTTTTGTCTGTTGCGGCAAAATCAGGTAACCCGTATGTAGTCATCAGAATCTCTGTTCCATCTTTTAGAGGAACTTTTATTATTGAATTTCCAACTCTGTAATTTCCCCTACTTTCTGCAAAATCTCTAAACTGTTGATAATCAGCATAATCTGTGAATGCCACTGAACCATAGGCGATTATTGATGATATTGAATATATCAATATCATATTTTTCAACTTACTCACTTTCATACTCTCAATTCTCCTAACAAATATTTTTTATTCAATGAGCTTTCACAACCTCTAAAATTCCCTATTCCTAAACTATATCATCATAAAAAACTAAATTTATACTCCTCTACTTCTATCAATCCCCCTTATTAATCTATAAGTTTTGAATTTTATATCTCCGCAGTTTATTATACCACAAAGTTATTTATATAACCTCTTTTTAAGGACTAAAACTACATAACATTTTACAAAAAAATGTGACAAGTTGCTGAATTTGTAATCAACCACTTGCCATTACTTTAAATACTATTATTTTTCCACTCTTGTATATGGAATTAAAGCAATATTTCTAGCTCTTTTAACAGCTTTAGCTATCTTTCTTTGTAACTTAGCATTAGCTCCTGTTACTCTAGAAGGATTAATTCTCCCTTTGTCAGAAACAAATTTCTTCAACAAATCAACATTTTTATAATCAATCTCTTCAGCCTTAACTCTTAATTTAGCTCTTCTTCTTCTGAATTCTGCCATTCTAAAAACCTCCTTAATTTGAGAATAAACGTAATTTTAAGTTATAATTAATCGTTCTTAACGATAATATATCTCATAACCTCTTCTGTGATATTAAGCTTTGATTCAACCTCTGTAAGCTTAGTACCGTCTATCTCCAAAGTAGTTAGCACGTAGAATCCTGTTTTCTTCTTATCAATAGGATAAGCTAATTTTCTCTCTCCCCATTTTTCTGTTTTAAGATTTGTTGCTCCAGCTCCAGTTAATATTGAGTTTACTTTAGCAATAACAGCTTCTCTTCCCTCTTCTAAAACAGTTGGGTTAATAATAAACATTAATTCATACTTTTTCATCTTTCTTTACCTCCTCCCTATGGTATTAGCCTAAAACACTTTGATTTTAAGCAGGGCTTTTTTATTATATCATTTTTTTTTTTTATTTACAACTATTTTATTTACTTTTAACCTAACGAGTAAGAGGTCCCCCAACTCTATAGGTGGTGTGATAAGTAGTTCATATGTTCTCTCCCAGTATGCATTATATCACTTTGTACTTTGAAAAACAATAATACAATTTATTGCTCTCTTTTATGAAGTTTGGATAAATTTTTGCCCATTAGATTAAAATTATAAATCTATAAATTTATAGTATTGAAAATAAAATATGATTATGGTATACTGTTGGAAAAAGATTTTTGGGAAGGAGCAGATAAAATGAGTAATCTATTTTCACAATATAGCGGAATATTTCTTATAGTTGTTTGGGTGGCGATTTTTTATTTCTTGCTAATTTTACCAAACAAAAGAAGACAAAAAAAGCATCAGGAGATGATAAGTGCTTTAAAGGATGGAACAGAAGTTATTACAGCAGCTGGAATAAAAGGAACTGTTACAAATATTACATCTGATTTTATCACTTTAAGAGTTGACAAAGGTGTTCATATTCAAGTAACAAAAAATTCTATCTCTAGAATTTTAAATTAAATATGTATCTAAAAGGCGAGTGAGATACACACCATTCTCACTCTATTTTTATTATAATTATAACGAATTAAGAATTGTGGAGATTAAAGTTATGGTACGATTTTTGTTAAAATTTATTCTCTTTATGTTTTTTTCAATCAATATTTTTTCAGACGCTTTAATCACAAAAGTTAGTCTTTCTAGAAACTCACAACAATTGATTTTTAATATTAATTCAACTGAGAAACCAAATTTTTATACTAACTATGATGAGTTTAATAAACTACTTTTCCTAGAATTGAAAGACACAACTATGAAAAGTGGTGATAACCTTAGTCTTAAAGGCAGATATATGGAAAAACTAGATATGATTGACTATGGAAAAAATGTTGGTTTTTTTATAAAATTAAAAAAAGGAAGTACACACAAAGTTAGTGTTTCTGGAACTTCCCCGAACTACAAAGTAATAATTGACTTTAAACACAGCAAAAATGTAAAAAAAGAGTTTACTATCGCCATTGATGCTGGACATGGGGGAAAAGACCCTGGAGCTATTGGCTTCAAGAAATATAAAGAAAAAGATATCGCTTTGATAGTGGCTAAAAGATTAAAAAATAAACTCTCAAAGGATTTTAATATCATAATGATTAGAGAGGATGATACTTTTGTTAGTTTATCGGAGAGAAGCAAAATAGCAAATGAAAATAAAGCGGATTTCTTTGTAAGCTTGCATTTAAACTCCTCTACCAACAAAAGTGCAAAAGGGATGGAAGTGTTCTATTTTTCTAAAAAATCATCCCCTTATGCAGAAAAAGTAGCCGCATACGAAAACAGTTTTGGTGATAAGTATGGGGAGCAAACGAGTAATATAGCTCAAATTATGGGAGAACTTGCATATGTAAAAAATATGGAAAAGTCCTTAAACCTAGCTCGTCCTCTCAATAAAGAGTTTTCATCTAAGTTAAAAATGTATAAAAGGGGCGTTTTTGGAGCTAACTTTGCTGTTCTTCGTGGGTTTAATGGTCCTGGAGTCTTGATTGAATTAGGTTTTATTTCAAATAGAGAGGATATCAAAAAACTTTCAAATGCAAAATATCAAAATCTTATGGCGGATTCTATCGCTGAAAGTATTAGAAACTACTTCTATTAGGAGGGGAAAAAATTGGAAAAAAAATTTAAGTTCAATATCTATGCTCTTGTTATGATAGTTCTAATTATAATAACATTTTGTTATAATAGAAAACTATCTCTTGAATCAAAAATAATTCATGAATTGACTTTACCAGAATCCAAACCGATAAAAGTTACAACCTATATGACACTTTTATATTATCCTAGCAAAAAAGGAAAAGGGTTTGAAACTGAAGAGATTGCTCTCACTGAAAACTTAAAAACGACAGAAAGTATATTAAAGGATATTTTGGACAGTCTGATTTTCAAATTGGAAGAGAAAAAAATAATACCAAAAGTAGCTTATAACTATGAGATTTATCTGAATAATAGAACTCTTTACTTGGATTTAGATTCAAAAATTTTCTCAGCCACAAAAACAGCACGAGATGAACTATTAATTATATATTCCTTTGTAAATTCACTTCTTGCTCCCGGCGGAAGTGATGAAGTTGTTATATTAATTGATGGAAAAAATAAAACGAGCTTGAATTTTATTAATTTAAGCAAATCATACAAAATAAATACCAATATATAGAGATTCAAGGATGAGCAATACTGCACATCCTTTTTTACAAATTATGGAGGCAAAAATGAATCTAGACTATTTAAAAAATCTATTAAAGAAAAAGTTATCTCTACCAAGATATGAACACTCTATAAGAGTTTTAGATACTGCTCTCGAGTTATCAAACTCTTTAAGCTCTCACGACAAAGAGAAAATAGCTATTGCTTCTCTTTTACATGATTATGCTAAAGAGCTACCTAAACAGCGATTGATTGAACTATATCAAAGTAAGGAGGAAAAAACTTTAAATCTTCCTATTCTTCATAGTTTTGTTGGAGCGGATTTGGTCGAAAAAGAGTTAAATATCACCGATGTGGAGATATTAAACGCTATAAAATACCATACAACTGGGAAAGCTAAAATGAGTTTAATAGAAAAAATTGTTTATTTAGCTGACGCAATAGAACCTAAACGCTCCTACCATGCAGTTGATAAAATTAGAGAATTGGCTAAAATTAATATTGATAAAGCTCTATTATTAGAGGTTAAAGAAAAGATAAAATATTTAAAATCGGAAGGACTACAAATTGATAATAATTCAATAGAGATGTTAAAATGGTTAACTGAAAAGGAGGGGAAATGATTAAATTTGATAAAGATTTAGAAAAACTAAAATTAGTCTTAAAAAATAGCAAATCTCTCTCTCTTGATGAGATTACAAAAGTTTTAAACTGGTCTCCTAAATTTAGAAAAGAAAATAGAACTAAACTCGAAAATTGGATATCTCAGGGTGAATTAGTAATAAATAAAAAAAATAGATACAATCTTCCCGAAAATGTTGGATTAAAAAAAGGGATATTCTCGAATATAAGTGGTAGATTTGGTTTTGTTGATACAGAGGAAGAGAGCTATTTTATCCCGAGAAATAGATTTAATTCTGCTCTTGATGGTGATACTGTTCTAATATCTGAAACAGCAACCATTCGTGAAAATGGAAAAAAAGAAGCTGAAATTAAATTTATCATATCTCGTAAAAAAAACATAATTACAGGGATTTTTCAAAAAAAAGAGAGTTTTGGTTTTGTGATTCCTACAGAATCATTTGGAAGAGATATCTACATCCCAAAACAATTTTTCAATAAAGCTCAAAATGATGAACTAGTAGCATTAAAAATAACATTTTGGGGAGATGAAAAGAGAAAACCAGAAGGAAAAATAGTAGAGAGAATCGGAACCCCTTTTGATAGTGATAATATGATAAAAGCATTGATATTAAGAGAAGAGGTTTCAGATGAGTTTTCTCCAGAAGCTATAGCTGAAGCTAAACAGATTTCAACTTCAATAACAGAAAATGAGATAAAAAAAAGAAAAGATTTGAGAGCTCTATCTGTTATTACAATTGATGGTGAAGATGCAAAAGACCTGGATGACGCCGTTTTTTTGGAAAAACTAGAAAATGGATATTATAGATTGATTGTGTCTATCGCCGATGTATCACATTATATTAAAGTGGGGTCCGCTCTTGACCGTGAAGCAGAAAATAGAGGAAATTCAATCTATCTAGTGGATAGAGTCATCCCTATGTTTCCAAAAGAGATTTCAAATGGAATATGTTCCCTAAATCCGAACGAGGATAAATTGACTTTTTCTATTGAGTTACTTATTGATAATTATGGGAGAGTTATTGAAGTTCAAACATATAAATCTATCATAAATACAGTTTATCGAATGAGTTATACAGATGTAAATAAAATATTTCAAAATGATTCAAAGCTAAATGAAAAATACAAAGAGATTGTTCCTATGTTATATGATATGCTGGAACTTTCAAAAATTATAAGAGAGATTAAACACAATAGAGGAGCTATTGATTTTGATTTACCAGAAATAAAGGCGATTTTAGATGAAAAGAAAAAAGTTAAATATTTGAAAGTTATTAATAGAGGAGAAGCTGAAAAAATTATTGAGGATTTTATGATTTTAGCAAATGAAGCTGTAGCTGAAAGAATATTTTGGCTAGAGATTCCATCTATCTATAGAGTCCATGAAACACCGGATATTGAAAGATTGAAGACCTTGAATGAAAGTTTTAGTAGATTTAACTATCACTTACACTCTCTAGAGGATATCCATCCAAAAAAATTTCAAACAATAATAGAGGATTCACAAAAAAAAGGAATTAGCACAATAGTTCATAAAATGATTTTAACTTCATTAAAACAAGCTAAATATAGTATGAAAAATTTAGGACATTTTGGGCTTGCATCAAATTATTATACACATTTTACCTCCCCAATAAGAAGGTATTCCGATTTAATAGTTCATAGAGTTCTTACTATTGCAAATAATGGATATCCAACAAAAAAACAATATAAAGCACTACTAAAATATCTTCCAGAGGTAGCTCAACATATATCCAAAACAGAAAGAAAAGCGATGAAAATTGAAGAGGAAAGCGTTAAAATAAAAGTTGTTGAATACATGTTGAACAAAGTTGGAGAAAATTTTAAGGCTACTATTGTAGGTTTTAACAATAAAAAAATATTTTTTGAAACAGAGGAATATGTTGAATGTTTCTGGGATTTAACAACTGCAAAAAACTATTATGAGTTTGATGAGATAGAATATGTTATGAGAGACATAGATACTGGAAGAGTTTTCCAACTTGGAGAAAAAATGGAGATTTTAGTTGTCAGAGCAACTCTTCAAATGCTAGAAATAGAGGTTGTCCCTCTTGAATTTTCTCACGAATATACTAGACAAGGAGGTGGAAAAAGATGATACTTGCAAATAATAAAAAAGCTTTTTTTGATTATTTTATAGAGGATAGATTTGAAGCTGGAATTGAGCTTGTAGGAAGTGAAGTAAAATCTATAAAAGCTGGAAAAACAAGTATAAAAGAATCTTTCATTAGAATCATAAAAAATGAGGTTTTTATTATGGGGATGTCCGTAGTTCCATGGAGATTTGGAAGTGTTTATAATCCGGATGAAAAAAGAGTTAGAAAACTCTTATTACATAGAAAAGAGATTAATAAACTCCATGAAAAAGTTTCACAAAAAGGGTATACAATAGTTCCATTAAATATTCATCTTTCTAAAGGTTTAGTAAAAATTGAAATAGCTTTAGCACGTGGAAAGAAAAACTATGATAAAAGAGAAACACTAGCTAAAAAAGACCAGCAGAGAGATATTGATAGAGCTTTAAAAGAAAGATAAATTAAGATGTTTTTTGATTTTCATTTGAATAATTTTATCCCAAAAAGGAATAAAAATAGATTTTTTATGATAGAATTGTTATAGTGTCTATTTAGGGTATACTCTATTTAGACACAAAAATTTATGAAATTTTAGAAATTTTCGTGTATAAAAAGGATAGTTTTAGGATAAAAAGCAAAAGTTTAGTTCACTAAATTTTTGCTTTCTTTTTTATTTTTTGTGTCTATTTGGAGTATACCCCAGATGGACACTTTTTCATTTTAATACCACTGTTACTGGGTTTTTACAATATTTAGGTTCAAGCGGTAGAACCTCTTTAACAAAAATTTTTCATGATTTTAGAACTCCCAGCTTCCTTATAGGCTAGTAACTCAAAGGATTTTTTATAACAGATTTAAATTTTTTACAAAGATTAGAAAATTTAAAAAGTTAGAAATCAATAAAATTTAATCCTGTTTTGAGTAAAAAAATTTAGAAAAAATATATAAATTAGAGATATTTTATATTGATTTTCATTAAGTTGATGAAGTAATAGTTGATAAAAATATTTTTCTTTATAAATAACTATTAAGAACAGATTTTTAAAAAGATTTAAAAAAAATGTATTGAAGATATCTTATTTTGAAATTCTCTTAACTTAGTGGAGTAAAGGATTTATAAAAATGTTTTTCTTTGTGGATAATAACTAAAAACATACTTTTATATAAAGAATAAAAGAAGAGAAAATGAATTTACGAAATAATGATTTAAATCTAATTTTTTTACGCGAAATAAAACTAAACTTTCAAAAAAAAATAAAATTTTTTAGCGAGTTTAAGAAAATTAATAGGTTCAATAAAAATTAAAATCTACTTTGAGCTTTAATCTTTTACGTAAATTAGATTTTAGTTAAAAAACAACAATTTAAAAAGCTATCAAAAGTTTTTACTTTTTATAGAATAAATAAAAATTTAGGAGGATTTATATTATGAAAAAGATTTTATTTGGATTAGCAGCTATGTCAACTTTGGCTTTTTCTGCTATTAATTTAAAAAGCCCAACTAATGAAACTAACACTTGGATGACTGGAGAGATTGGAGCTATCACTGTTAATGGAACTATTACATCAGCTGTACCTCAAGTACAATATGTTGTTTATGCTTCAACTACTGGAGATTATGATGCAAATGGAGAGGCACTACAACTAGCTGATTTCGTTATTTCTCAAAAAGAAGTAGAAAACGTATTCTCAGCAGAAAATCCAAAAGTATATGTAAAAAAAGTTAATGGTACTCAAGATGGTGTAGAAAATTTATTAGATACAGATGTTGTTAAATTCAAAATAGAAGTAGAAGCAAATAGAGCAACAAGATATAGTACAGATTATTTCGGAAAAGGTGGAAGTTTATCATTCGAAGCAACAGCATTATTAAGTGACGCTACATTGGACGAAGTTGCAACATCTGTTTCATCATCTCTAGGAAATACTACAATCATTGTTGAAAAAACTTATGGAATGTTTTATTATCGTTCTGGGTCTACTAACTATTATTACTATGTAACTAATGGAATTAAATTTGAATCAACAGAAAACGGTGTTCTACAAGTTGTCTCTGCAAAAGCACCATATGCTACTGGAAGCAAAATGGGAGCATCTCAAATAAGTGCAATGGAAAATGCATTTTCGTCTGGAAAACAACTATCAAATGTTAGAATTTTAGTAACTGTTAATGCTTAAAAATAAACCCATCAGAGTTAAATAACTCTGATGGGCTTTTTTAATTTTACTTTAACTCTCTTTTTATAATTAATTAATCTATATTCCAATCAATAGTTTTTTGATTCCTCTCTTTTAAAATCTGATTAACTCTCCTAAAATGACCACATCCAAAAAAACCTCTACTTGCTGATAACGGACTCGGATGCACTGTCTCAAGAACTATATGAGCGGGGTTTGTAATATAGATTTTTTTATCTCGAGCATTTTTTCCCCACAATAAAAATATAACTGTTTCATTCTTCTCATTTATCTTCTTTATAACCTCATCTGTAAATGTTGTCCAACCTATATTACTGTGCGAATTTGCATTTGCTTCCCTCACTGTAAGTGTAGCATTTAGCAAAAATACACCTTGTTTAGCCCAATTCTCCAAACATCCATGTTCAAATCTGTTTCCCTCTCCTTCCTCCAATATCTCTTTATAAATATTTCTCAAAGAAGGTGGAATTTCAATCCCTTTCTTCACGGAAAAAGCAAGTCCATGGGCTTGACCTTTTCCATGATATGGGTCTTGTCCTAATATTACAACTTTTACATTTTCATATGGTGTCAATTTAAAGGCTGTAAATATCTCTTTATTATGTGGATAAACCACTTTTTCTCTATACTCTTTTTTCAATATCTCTTTTAACTCTCCAAAATACTCTTTTTCGCTCTCTTCTTTCAATATTTCATCCCAATCATTTCCTATATTTAACATATAAAACCTCTTTTTTATTTTTTATCCAGTGTCAAAAAACCACACTCTTTTATATACTTTCTCATTCCACAAGCAGAACACTTATCTCTACAATCTACTGTCAGAGCTCTCTCTTCACTCTTTTTTAACTCTCGTTTCAAAAACTCTTCAGAAACTCCGATTTCAATCACATTCCATGCAAATTGACAATCTAAATCTCTCGCTCCTAAATACTCTTTTTCTTCTATTTTCAACTCTTTTATTGCCTCTTGCCATATATCAAAGTTATCCCTGTAATCATCAAGTTTAGCTCCTTTCTTAAAAGCAAGCTCTATGAGGTCAGCTGTTCTCTCATCCCCTCTTGATAAAAATCCCTCTAAATAAGATTTTTTCGGCGGATGCATTCTTAAAGTCGCTCCCTTTAAACCTCTAAAAGCCTCTCTCAAAAGAGATTGCTTTCGTTGTGTTTCCTCTATATTCATTTGTTCATGCCATTGGAAAGGTGTATGAGGTTTTGGAACAAAATTTGATACACTCGCTGTGATATTCACTCTTTTTCTTATCTTTCTACATATATACAAAACTTTTTTTACGAGTTCATAAATAGCTAATACATCCTCATCCGTCTCATATGGAAGTCCTATCATGAAGTAAAATTTCAGATTATCCCAACCCGCTTTTACTGCTTCTTCTGCTGTTTCAATAATCTGGGCTTCATCAACACCTTTATTTATAATGTCTCTCATCTTTTGACTTCCAGCTTCTGGAGCAAAAGTAAACCCTGTTCTCTTCCCTCCACTTATATTTACCGCTACATCAACCGAGTATTTATTCATTCTTAGAGAAGGTAAAGATATAGAAAGATTTTCATCACTATACCTATCCTGTAATCTTTCAATCAAGTTTGATATCCCTGTATAATCACTACTACTTAAAGATGATAAAGATATCTCAGAATAGCCTGTATTATACAGCATATTCTCTATCAACTCCATATTTTTTTCAACACTTCTCTCTCTAACTGGTCTATATAGATACCCCGCTTGACAAAATCTACATCCTCGAGTACACCCTCTTTGTATCTCAACAGTTGCTCTATCGTGAACAATTTGCATATACGGAACCAGCTGTTCAGAATAAGAGGGAATACTGTCCATATCTTTAACAATCGCCCTCTTTATTTTCCTAACTCCCTTATGAAACTTTGGAATATATATCCCTTCAATATCCTTAATCGCTTCTAATTTTTCAGCCTTAGTTTTTCCTGCATTCTCTACCAGTATCTGAGCGAGTTTCGGCATGTTCTCCTCTCCATCTCCAATCATAAAAAAATCTAAAAACTTCTCCATTGGTGCTGGATTCATCATACATGTTCCACCTGCCATTATAAGGGGATGCTCTTCTGTTCTATCCTCAGTCCTCAAAGGTATTCCTGCTAATTCCAGTGCATTTAAAAGATTTGGATAACACATCTCATAGGACAATGAAAAACCTATCACATCAAACTCTTTCAGCTCCGTTTTTGTTTCTAAAGAAAACATCGGTATTCTATTTTCTCTCATCAAATTTTCCATATCATCCATAGGAGCAAACCCTCTCTCTAAATAAAACCCCTCCACTTGATTCATAATTGAGTAAAGGAGCCTTATCCCCAAATTTGACATCCCTACCTCATAAATATCTGGAAAAAATAAGCACATTCTGGCTTTAACCTTTTCTAAATCTTTATGAAAACTATTTATTTCATTTCCAAGATATTGAGCTGGTTTTTCAACACTCATCAAATATCTTTCTATATCTACTTTCATTTCTCTCACCTATCATCAATTTCTTGAAATATTTTCATCTTTTCATCTACTATTTTATCATGATGTTGTTTACAAAGTAACGCAACTTCTATATCTAAACTCTTTAATTTTTTATAGGCAACCTCTGGATGCTTTTCTAATTCTTTATCTCCAATTAAAACCTTTTTTATTCTTCTAAAAATTCCAACTTTACCTTTTCCTATATCATGTAACAATGCTAATTTTAGATATCTCATATCTCTTTGTAACTCTATATTCTCCTTTACACTCTCGTAAACTAAAAATGAGTGTAATCTATCATACTCACTCATCTCAGAAAAAATCTTGAACTCCTCTTCTGAGAGAATATACTTTATCTCCTCTTCATTCTTCCTATCAAACTTTAAAAATAGATATCTATACAGTTGTTTTACTCTTGATAACATTATATCTCCCTTATAACTACATTACCATACAACGCTTTCATTTTTTTTACATTCTTTCCATTTTTACCAATCAACTTCCCTTTATTTTCTCTTTTTACATAAAAAATATATATATCACTATCTTTTGTTATCTCACAACTCTCTACAAATTCTAATTTTAAATCCTCATAAGGTATAATTATTTTATCTCTTAATCCCTCTTTTAAAATCACATTTTGTAAAGTTAAATATCTTCCCTCTAATGTTTTTATTTTACCTGTTAAAACATAACCCGCCATATTTCTAACCTGTTTGGGCATGAAAGAGTTTCCCTTAAAATAAACTGTTCCATTTTTAAAGTAAACCTCCACTTCTCTTATTTTCTCTCTTAATTCTAGCCCTTTTCTATCTGTAAATCTACTAACATCAAATCTACCTTTTAACTCTTCACATCTCTTTAAAATATCCTCTTCATTGTCTTTTATTCTCTTTTTAGGATATCTATATATATACTCTCTTTGCTCAATCCACTCTGGAAAGGAGAGATTTGGAATAGTTTTTGCTACCTCTTTTATAAAAATATCTCCTCCGAGAAGTTCATTAAACTGTTTTACTATTTTATTCATATCTCCACAATAATCACTACTCACATAAAGAAGATTATTTTCCGCTGACACCATAGCATCAGTTCTACCACCTTGTTGTACCCCCTTTGCCCATGAAAATCCTAAGAGATTCATGCATCTTTTAAACTCACCTTTTACTGTTCTTTTTCCACTCATCTCATCAAATGATGAAAATTTAGTTCCATTGTAATATATTCTAAAAATATACCCCCATTTATTGCTCTTTTCTATACCTCTTAGCTCCATACTATCCTCTTTTTTTCACGCAATGGCACTTTCTACATCTTGGTTCATAAGATTCACTCGCTCCAACTAAAACAATTGGGTCATCCTCATAAGCTGGCTCTCCATTTACCAATCTTTGTGTTCTTGAAGCTGGATTCCCACAGCAAACACATATCGCGTTAAATTTATCTACATATTCCGCTTTCGCCATTAACCTATCCATCGGTTTAAACGGCTCCCCTCTAAAATCCTGATCCAATCCAGCTACAACAACTCTTATTCCTTTGTCTGCTAATTCTTCACAAAAATCTACAACCTCATCTCCAAAAAATTGAACCTCATCTATTCCAACAACTTTAACATTTTTGTATCTATCATTTATAATCTGTCTCATCTCGTTCACACCACTAGATGGTATTGCTTCTATAAAAACTTGACTATGAGATGTAACTTTTGTATCATCATACCTTGTGTCGCTTATATGTTTAAATACAATTATTTCTAGATTAGCAAATTTAGCTCTTCTCATTCTTCTTATAAGTTCTTCACTTTTTCCAGAAAACATACTTCCAGTAACGACTTCTATCCAACCCATTTCATCATTTAAAATTAAATGCATTACAAAACCTCCATTCTCTTCTATCTAGACATTATATCATATTTTACATCAAAAAGTTATGCTAAAAATCTATTTATAAATTTAAATAGCTATTTTAATCAAAATAAAAAAGTTATTCCACTCTTTAATTTTATATCTCCTTTTTTCTTGGAGAGTATAATTTAGTTAAAATGATAAAATAATTACAAAACTATTCACAAAAACCAATCATTCCACAAACGGAAAATAATTAAAATAGATACAATATGTTCTAATATAGTTTTGATTAAAATTATATTGACATTTTTTATATTAAATGGTATAAGCATAAACAAGTGAAACAATTTCTTATGGAAGGAGGAATAATAGTATGGTGGGAGTAATTATTGCAACTCACGGAGAATTTGCAGAAGGAATACTTCAATCTGCTTCTATGATATTTGGGGAGCAAGAAAATTTAAGAGCTTGTACGCTTATGCCAAATGAAGGACCAAATGATTTAAAAGCCAAACTAGAAAATGCCATAGATTCTTTTGAAAATAAAGAAAATATACTATTTCTAGTTGACTTATGGGGAGGAACACCGTTTAATCAAGCTAGTAGTCTTATAGAGGGTTATGAGGACAAGAGGGCAATTATAGCGGGGATAAATCTACCTCTATTAGCAGAAGTATGTGATAATGCAGGTTGTATGGATAGTGCTGTAGAACTAGCAAAACAAGTATTAGAATCTGGAAGAGATGGTGTCCAAATATACCCTGAAAACTTGGAACCAGTTAAGAAAATACCTAAAAAAATTGTCTCTCCTAGTGATAGCAGTCTACCAACTAGTGGACAAATAGAGTATGTTTTAGCTCGTATTGATTCACGTTTATTACATGGTCAAGTCGCTACTTCTTGGACTAAAGCCACAACACCAACTCGTATAATAGTTGTGTCTGATGAAGTCTCTAAAGATTCTCTTCGTAAAAAACTTATCGAACAAGCAGCACCTCCAGGTGTTAAAGCCAATGTAATACCTATATCAAAATTAGTTCAAATATCTACTGACCCACGTTTTGGGAAAACCAAAGCATTATTACTTTTTGAAAATCCACACGATGTTCTTCGAGCAATAGAAGAGGGAGTAAAATTAGAGGAGATAAATATTGGTTCTATGGCTCATTCTGTGGGTAAAGTTGCTGTAAACAAAGCTATATCTCTTGATATGAAAGATATAGAAGCATACGAAAAACTTAAAGCATTAGGTGTTAGATTTGATGTAAGAAAAGTGCCTAATGATTCTAAAGATAATATGGACGAACTTATGAAAAAAGCAAAACAAGAACTTTCTAAAATGTAAAGGCGGTGAACAATATGGAATTCTATCAAATAATTTTAATTATTATTATAGCATTTTTAGCTGGAATTGAAGGGATATTAGATGAGTTTCAATTTCATCAACCACTTGTAGCGTGTACTCTTATAGGATTAGCTACTGGACACACTACTGAATGTGTTATTCTAGGAGGAACACTACAAATGATAGCTCTTGGTTGGGCTAATATTGGTGCAGCAGTGGCTCCAGATGCTGCTTTAGCTTCTGTAGCTTCAGCAATTATTTTAGTACTTGGAGGACAAGGAGTTAGAGGGGTTAGTACTGCGATAGCTCTTGCTATACCACTTGCTATTGCTGGTCTATTCTTAACTATTATTGCTCGTACTATATCTGTATCACTTGTACATGCTATGGATAGAGAAGCTGAAAAGGGAAATATAAGAGGAGTGGAGATGTACCACTATCTTGGTATTCTTATTCAAGGTTTACGTATAGTTATTCCTGCAGTGTGTTTGATATTTATTCCTGCAGAAGCTGTTAGAGGATTACTTGAAAGTATGCCAGAGTGGCTTGCTGGTGGAATGAGTGTCGGTGGAGGTATGGTTGTTGCTGTAGGATATGCAATGGTTATCAATATGATGGCTACTCGTGAAATATGGCCGTTCTTTGCTATTGGTTTTGTTTTAGCAACAATATCACAAATAACATTGATGGGTCTTGGTGCTATCGCTCTGTCTTTAGCTTTAATCTACTTGTATCTATTGGACAACGGTTCTTCAAAAGGTAACGGTCCTAAATCTGGAGATCCTTTAGATGATATATTGAATGATTATTAAAATCGAAAGTCAAAAGGAGGAAGATTTATGTCTGAAAGAATTACATTAACTAAAAAAGAACGTATGAATGTTGCTTGGCGTTCAACATTTCTTCAAGGTTCGTGGAACTTTGAACGTATGCAAAATGGTGGTTGGGTGTATTCAATGATTCCAGCTATAAAGAAACTTTATTCCACTGAAGAGGAAAGAAAGGAAGCTTTAAAACGTCATTTGGAGTTTTTCAATACTCATCCTTATATAGCTTCTCCTATCCTTGGAGTTACATTGGCTCTTGAAGAGGAAAGAGCTAATGGTAAACCTGTTGATGACGCAGCTATACAAGGTGTTAAGATAGGTATGATGGGACCTCTTGCTGGTATTGGAGACCCAGTGTTCTGGTTCACTATAAGACCTATGCTTGGAGCTTTAGGTGCTTCTCTAGCATTATCTGGTAATATTTTGGGACCTATACTATTTTTCATATTATGGAATGCTATAAGATGGGGATTTATGGTTTACACTCAAGAGTTTGGTTATCGTGCCGGGTCAAAGATTGCGGATGACTTATCAGGTGGAGTATTACAAAAAGTTACAAAGGGAGCATCCATCTTAGGAATGTTTGTACTAGGTTCATTAGTTCAGAGATGGGTATCTATAAACTTTATTCCAGTTGTATCAAAAGTACAGCTATCTGCTGGAGCTTATATAGATTGGAACTCTCTTCCAGCTGGAGCAGAAGGAATCAAAGTAGCATTGGAGCAAATGAATGCTGGATTAGCTCTTAGTCCTATTAAGGTAACTACTTTACAACAAAATTTGGATAGTCTATCTCCAGGTCTTGCAGCTCTTGGATTAACTCTTTTATGTTGTCATCTATTGAAGAAAAAAGTATCTCCTATTCTTATGATAATTGCTCTATTTATAGTAGGTATCTTAGGACATCTTGTTGGAATACTTTAATATGATACGCTCATTAAATTCTAAAGTAGATTTAGTAAAGAAAGCCACTTTCTATGGTGGATTTCCTATATATGGTCAAATCATGATAGGCGATGGAGGATTTGAATTTTATGCAAAGAATAATCCTAAAAATTATATTCAAATAGGTTGGAATAAAATAGAAAAGATAGTTGCTTCTACTATGTTTAAAAATAGGTGGATACCTAGATTTGCTGTAGTTACCACTGAGAATAGAACATATTATTTCTCAGCACAGGACACTAAGCAGGTTTTAAGAGTTTTGAATATTTATATTCCAGCTAATAAAATGTTTCATTCTCTTACCTTACTAAATAGAATAAAAAATCTATTTTTATCAAAAAAATAGCTTGAAGACTTCTAAAACTTCAAGCTTTTTTGTTTAGTTTATATCCCTTATTATAAAACTTTTTTAAAAAATCGACCTCTAAAAATATTTACTATTTTTTCATAATTATTCTTTTAACCCTTATTTTACTTCATATCATAAAATTTAATTTTTTTATATTAATCTAATAATTGCTTATTATATCATCTATTAAAAAAGATTGAAACTACTGTAGAACTTATTGCTAAGCTAACTCCTACTGCTGTTTCATATGGGATTAATCTCATTCTTTCTGTGAGAGACAGATTTGTTGCCCCGCCAGTAGAATGAAAAAAAGAACCATGTGGCAAATGGTCCAATACAGTCGCTCCTGCATTTACCATCGCAGCACCTGAAATAGCACTTATACCACTTGCTAAAATTGCTCCTGAAAATGTTATCGAAGCAATTGTCGCACCTGCGGTAGTCGAGGCTGTTGCTCCCGACATCAGTGCACTCGATATTGGTGCAATTAGTTGTTCACTGATATTCATTTTATCAAGTCCAATTAAAATAAAATCTTTCAAAGTTGAGTTTTTTATAATTCCAGCTAAGCTTCCTGTACCTATAAGTAAAATTGCAATTCCAGACATTTTTTGCAAACCATATTCCATTGACTCTTTTAATTTGTATATCTTTCCTATAGAGATTATTCCGACTAGTCCTCCCACTGGTAAAGCAATCAATGGGTCAATGTTTATAGCCATCATCGGTCGTAAAGCAAGTAAAAATATTGTTACTATTGGACCTATTATACTAGCAAAAAAACTTGGCAACTCCTCCCTCTTAATCTCTTCAATCTCAATATTTACAACTTTTTCTCCTTTATTTTCCAATGTTTTAGCTATAATAACTGTTACTACAACTCCTATTATCATAGGAACTATATTTATCCACATAACAGATGAAAGTGAAGCACCAAAATTCTCTGCTGCTGCTATTGTATTTGGATTTGGAGAAATTATATTTCCTGATTTTCCACCTCCAACCATTGCACACAATATTGATAATTTTGAAATTTGTACTCTCTTTGCTATTGCCAGTGCTATTGGTGATACTGTTATGACTGCTACATCCACAAAAACGCCTATTGCTGTCAAAATTAAAGTTGATAACGCTAACGCAAAAATTACCCTTTTTTCACCCAATTTTTCAATAATTGTCTCAGCTATTTTTGTCGCTGCACCAGTTTTAATAAGAATTCCTGCCAAAATTCCTGCAGTTAGTATCCTTATTACTGCTGGACTAATCTCTTTTATTCCACTAATCATTAAATTAACCGTTTCTGTAAGAGAAACTCCACCAACTAATCCCCCTATCACTGAACCTAGAATCAAGCTATAAGCAGGTGTTATCTTTCTCATAATTAATATAATTGCAATAATCAATCCTAATATCGCACCTATTGCCGTCATTTTTTTACCTCCATCTACTTTCTCAATAATTTTATCAAATTAAAAATCTGTTCTACATTAGATTTTAATCCTTCATATGTTTTCTCTATAGTCATAGCTTCCTCTAGAGAGATTGGAGCATTTATTATAGAAAAAAAACTATCTATTCCTAATTGATTAAGTTTTATTGCTTCATTGGTTACTCCACCTGCCAACGCTATAACTGGAATATTTTTAGTTTTTGCTATCTTAGCTACTCCAACAGGAGCTTTCCCCATAGCTGTTTGTAAATCCAATCTTCCCTCTCCTGTTATAACAAAATCAGCATTTTCAATCTTCTCACTCAACTTTACTTTTTCTAAAATAATATCAATCCCAGGTAAAAGTTTCCCATCCAAAAATGCTACTAAACCTCCTCCTAATCCGCCAGCAGCTCCCGCACCTTTTACCTCCGAAATATCAACATTAAGTTGATTTTTAATAACTTCTGAAAAATCTCTTAAACCTCTATCCAATATCTTTACCATCTCTTCTGTTGCACCTTTCTGCCTTGAGTAAATCTCTGCTGCTCCTCTCTCTCCAAAGAATGGATTATCAACATCACACGCCACTAAAAAAGAACACTCATCAAGCTCTTTTAATCTCTCTTTAGAATCAATAGTAGCTATTTCAGACAAAATCTGTCCTCCAACTCCGAGCTCTTTTCCCTCCTTATCTAAAAATTTATATCCCAAAGCTTGTAACATCCCAACTCCAGCATCATTTGTGGCACTTCCTCCAATCCCTATTATAAACTCCCGACACCCTCTTTCTATTGCATCCTTTATTAATTGCCCAGTACCGTATGTTGTAGTTTTCATAGGATTTCTTTCCTCTATACTTATCAATGGTAATCCTGATGCCTCTGCCATCTCAATAACTGCCGTATTATCGCCCATTATTCCATATTTAGCTCTTATTTTTTTCATCAATGGATTTGATACCTCAATCTCAATAAATTTTCCATCACTTTCCTCTATAAGAGCTTGAACTGTTCCCTCTCCACCATCTGCAATGGGTATTTTTATTATTTCAGCATCAGGATATACTCTTTTTATCCCTTCCTCAATAGTATTTCCTAACTCTCTTGAACTCATACTCCCCTTAAAAGAGTCTATTGCAACAACTACCTTCATAATCTCCCTCCATTCTCATTAAATCTCTTAACCGTATAATAACTAATATTGAAAAAGCTGTAGATAAAAATCACCCATCTACAGCCTATTATATCAAATATAATATTTTATGTTTATTATTTTTTTCTCGTCATTTTAGAAAAAAATCTTCCTGCACTCTCTATTCCATTTTCTACCATAATATAAAGTACTGGTATAACAACCAATGTCAACAGTGTTGAAAATGAAAGTCCAAATATTACCGCTATTGACATTCCAGAATAAAGCTCCGCTCCATCTCCAAAACCAAGTGCCAATGGTATCATTCCACAAACGGTAGTCATAGTTGTCATCAAAATCGGTCTTAATCTCGTTTTACAAGACTCTTTTACCGCTTCATTAATACTAGCTCCTCTTTCCCGTAATATTTTTATGAAGTCAATAAGAACTATAGCATTATTAACAACCGTACCTGCAAGCATTATTATTCCTATCATTACCATCATATCGAAAGGAGAGTTTGTTATCAATATTCCAGAATAAACTCCAATCAACGCAAGAGGTACTGAAGCTAATATTATTCCTGGTAATAAGAAGTTTTCAAACTGAGATGCTAATATCGCATATATTAAAAATATTGATATCCCAAGAGCCATCGCCATTTGTACTATAGCTTCATTAAACAATTGAGACATTCCTCCCCATGAATATGAAACACCTTTTGGCGGATTTGTTTCCTCAAACGCTTTTATCATCTCATTCTGAACTTTGCTCAATCCAATTCCACCATCATTAGCAGATACAGATGCATAATATATCTTATCATTTTTAGCTATCTCTGCAGCTCCCTCAGCCATTACAATTTTTGCTACATCAGAAACCTTAACAAACTTTCCATCTGACGCTCTTAGATTTAATCCCTCTAGATTGTCCACTCTTGTTCTATTCCCTCTAGGAAGTCTAATCAACACATCAATCTCTTCTGAACCAGTTTTTACCGTTACCGTTTGTCCAGTTCCTCTATTTCCTCCTAAGAAAGCATAACTTATAGTTCTTCCAACATCAAGAGGATTTATTCCATAGGATTTTAATTTATCTCTATCTAAAACAACTCTTGCTTCTATGTTTCCACCCTCAATACTAGATGTAATATCTATAATTTTTGGATTTTTCCTAATTTTCTCTTGAACCATCTTAGCTATTCTCTCAGCTGTCTCTAAGGAATCAGAAGAGATTCTAAACTCAACATCTCTATCCCCGCTTGATGATTGGAAATCCTCTTTCAGATTAAACTTTACTCCCGGTATTGTGGCTAAATCTGGTCTTAAACTTTCCATAACATCAAAAATTGATTCTTTCCTATCAGTCTTAGGTCCAATATTTACATTTACTATCCCTGTATTTCCTGAAACTAATGTTATATATGTTCTTGTCAAAGGATTCTTCTTTACTAAATCTACCGCTTGGTTTGTTATTTGCTCAGCTTTTTCTAAAGATATCCCTTTCTCCATTTCTAAAACAATAGCATATCTTCCAAAATCTTGCTTTGGCAGAAATCCAGTTTTACTATTCATTGGTCCCACTATCATCATAACAAAAAAAGCTCCAAAAGCAATGAAAAGAGTTTTCTTTCTATTATTTATAGCCCAATCTATAACTTTTTCATATCTTTCTTTTACTTTAGAAAATATTTTCCCCTCTTTTGTAATATCAACATTTGGTTTCAAAAATCTACTTGCGGCCATCGGCATCAGTGTTAACGATACTATCAAAGCAGCCACGTTTGAAAATATTATTGACAAGGACATATCTCTGAATATCTCTCTTGCTACCCCTGGTATAAATAAAATTGGAATGAACACTACCATTGTTGTTAAAGCTGATGCTAAAATTGCCACCGCTACCTCTGTTGCTCCATCCTCTGAAGCCTCTCTAACAGGCTTTTTCAACTCCGTCATATGTCTATATATATTATCTATAACAACAACCGAGTTATCTGTCAGCATCCCAACCCCTATTGAAAGCCCCATCAAAGATATAACGTTAATTGTTACATTCATCAAAGATAAGAAAGCAAAAGTAAATATTATAGCAATTGGCAAGGCCAACGATATTAAAATAGTAGCTCTAATATTTTTTAAGAACACAAATAATATTATTGTTGCTAAAACTAATCCAGTTACAGCATTCCCCTTTACTCCAGATATAGAGGATTTAATGTTTTCTGAATAATCCATTACTGTAGTAACTTTCAGCCCTTTCGGATAATACGGCTCCATTTCATCCAACGCTTTTTTTACCGCATCAGTGATAGATAAAATATTTCCATCTGTTGATTTTTCTATAGTTATCATAACTGATTTATTTCCATTTAGCCTTGTTATATCTGTTGCGTCCTCCGTTGTCAAAACAACCTCTGCAACATCTTTCAATCTCAATGTTTTCCCATTACTACTTAAAATCATATTTCTAAAATCATCAAGATAATTAAACTCTCCCATAAATCTAGCAACTACATTTTTTCCAGAAGTTCTAACTACTCCTAATGGAACATTTGCCGTCGATGCTTTTATTAAGTCATATAACTCCACTGGTGTCAGATTATACGCCGACAACTTATCTGTATCAAATTGTATCTGTATCTGTTTTTCTGGAGCTCCGACTGTATCAACACTTCCAACCCCTCCGATTCTTTCAAATCTAGGTATCATAAACTCATTTACAAAAGTAGTTAATTCTAAAAAGTTCGGTCCTGACACGTTTAACATTATTGCAGTATTTCCTGAACCTGCCAACATCTTTTGAGTTGCTGGTTTTGAGGCATCATCCGGTAAATCTCCTGCTATTGCGTCAATCTCTCTTTGAACATCTCCTCTTTTCATATCAATATTGACACCATAATCAAACTCAACATTTATTACAGAGCTCTCAAAAGAGGATTTCGAAGTTATTTTCTTTATTCCGTCAACTCCAGACAGAGCATCCTCTATCTTTTTTGTTATTTGGCTATTTACATCATCAGGAACAGCTCCACTCCACGAGGTTGTTATTAAAACCATCGGAATATTCATATTTGGAAGGAGTTCCGATTTCATCGATAACATAGCTACTATTCCTAAAAAAACCATTGAAACCATAACCATTACGGTTGCAACTGGTCTACGTATCGCAACACCTGCTAATGACATTTTTTCGTCCTCCTTAATTGTTTTCTTTATTTATTATAATTTCATCCCCATCAGATAATCCAAATATTCCCTCTGAAACAACTAAATCTCCAACTTGTAATTCTCCTGAAACAATTTCAACATTTGTTCCCTCTTCAGCTCCAGTTGTTACTTCAACTCTCGTAACCTTTCCATTTTCAATTTTATAGACATAGCTCAATAAATCTTTTATGAAAACAGCATCCTGAGGAACTATAACTCCTTCTCTTTTATCAGTTGGTATCACCACTTGTGAATACATTCCATCTTTCAGTTCTCCATTTGGATTAGCTATTGATATTTTTACTGGGAACTTCTTAGTTTGTGGGTCAGCTATAGGGTCTATTGACTTTACAGTTCCCACAAACTTCTTATTATTCAAATCTGTAACACTTACTTCTACTTTAGCTCCTATTCCTAGTTGATTTAACCAGTTTCCTGGGAAATCCACCGTAACCTCCATTTTATCAGTATTTACAACAGTAAATATATCTGTATTAGCTGGAATAATATTTCCCACTTTTAAATCTAAATTTCCAATAACCCCATCCAATTCCGCTTTTCTAGCTAGTTTTTCAAACTCTGATTTTTTTGATGAATAGTTTGATAAAGCGTTAGCATATGTATCTTTATAATTAAAATATTCAACTTGTGATATCATATCTTTCTTATATAAATCTCCAAATTTCTCAAAATTACTTTTAGCTAGTTCATACTTTGTTTTTGCCGAAAAATAAGCTGATTCCAACGTAGCATCTTTAAACTTAGCTACAACTTCACCTTTTTTTACTCTATCTCCATTCTTTTTCAAAACAGCTTGAACTGTTCCTTTAGTATCCAATGAATGTGCAACTTTCTCTTGAGGAACAATCACACCATCTGTATAATATCTGTCCGATATCTCTTCTTTTACAACTCTTGTTGCTACAACATGTTTCTTAGGTTTCGTTTCTACTTTTTCCTCTTTTTTCTCTCCACAAGAGATTAATCCTATCATCATTAATCCTACTATAAGACCTTTTTTCATCCTATCCTCCTAACTTATATAAGTGATGACCTATATTTTTCAAAAGCCACATAATAATTTAGTACTGCTGAATTATAATCCACTGCTGCTTGCCTATATTGACTTTCAGACAATAAAAAATCAACTGTTGAAATAAGACCCGCATTGTATCTTGCTGTATCAATCTTAAAATTCTCTTCTGAAGCTTCGTAAGCTTTTTTAGTAGAGTCCCTTAGTTGCTCCATTCTTAAAAGTTCCCTATAGTTTGTTGTAATTTGAATTTTTATATTATCCGTTGTATTTTCTTTATTTAATTCCTCTATTTTTTCATTATTTCTAGCTACTCTATACTCATCTATTCCACTACCAAAAGAGAAT
Organism: uncultured Cetobacterium sp.; assembly: GCA_949293295.1. Classification (GTDB taxonomy): domain Bacteria; phylum Fusobacteriota; class Fusobacteriia; order Fusobacteriales; family Fusobacteriaceae; genus Cetobacterium_A. The sequence goes on along the minus strand of CASFCG010000020.1, from coordinate 36,825 downwards.
ACATCCCAACTTACTGTTACTCCACCTCTCCATTCTGCATTATCAAATCCATTACTAAATTTATGAACCTCTCTCTCATTACCATAGCTAACAAATGCATCAACCTTTGGTAATAAACTTGATTGAGACACCATTTTTTGAGCCTTTGCAACCTTCAAATTACTCTCTGCCATTCTAGCTGATAAGCTGTTTTCCAATGCATCTGCCAAATCTTTTTCGAAATCTATATCTTTAGTTAAATTTTCTGGAACTTCAAAATCTACTAGTTGCAACTCCTCATTCTCTGGCAACATAAGTTTCAGCTTCATCTCTTTTTTAGCAATCTCTATTTTAGTTTTTAAGTCAGTTACTTTTGCTTCTAAATCCAACACTGAATACTCTGTTTTTAGTAAATCAGCTTTCGTTATTAACTTCAATTTTAGTTGTTCTTTCTGTCTTTTTAACCTCGCTTGCAGCTCTTTCATAGAGGTATTTAAAACCTCTTTGTTTTTTTCATATGCTATTATACTTGAGTACAGCGATATTATATCCAATCTTGTATCTCTCTTTGTAGAAAGATAGGACATCTCCGCCAGCTCTTGTGCCGCATCTGTCGCTAAAATTCCACCAACAATCGCTCCTCCTCTAAATATTGGCTGGTATATTCCAACACTCTGAGAAAATCCTGTTTTCTTGTTATTAGCATCTAACATCGTTCTTCTTGTGTGTTCACTTTGATTATACTTTCCAGTATATGTTACTACTGGCAACGCTGTTTTAAATGCTTTCTTTACATTAAGAGACGCATTTTTCTTTGAATATTCACTCTTTTTTATCTCCTTACCATTTTCTAAAGACAAATCTACTGCCTCTTGCAATGTTAACTCCTTAGAGAATAAAAAAGTTGTTGTAATTAATGACAATATTCCTACTAATTTTCTCATTAATATCCTCCTAAACCTATATTAAATTATCAATTCTATTAAAGTCTTTAGTTCATTACTTAGTTCTATCTGTTCTATTCGAGTTTGAAACTCTTCCAAACTACTTATAAAATATTCTTTCATATCTTTATAAAATAGCTTCTCTAGTATATAGTTTCTTATTCCACCTATCATATAAAGAGTTAAAAGTTGTAATTCTTTTTCTGTATAGTTTTTATCTGGAACTTCCATTAAAATTTTCTTTAAAGCCATTCTATTCAAAACTTGTATTTTAAAGAATTTCTCTACTACACTTGGGCATAGATTCTCAAAATTTTTTGTTAAATTTATCAGTATCAAAGTGGACTTTATTTTTTCTGATGAAATCACATATCTATCTATTATAAACTTTTCCAACTTATCTTTATATCCTAGGTCAGATTCTAGAATTTTCTCAAGTTCCTCCTTTCTCCCTTTATAAACTTCGTCCAAAATCTCTTCTAGTAACATATCTTTTGTTTTAAAGTAGGTATAAAAACTTCCTTTTGCTATTCCCAAAAAATTTGTAATGTCTTCTACCCTAGCTTTATGTATCCCCTTAGTTAAAAATATCTCCTTAGCAGCTTCTATTATCTGCTCTCTCTTATTTTTACTCCCCATATAAACACCTCTAATTAGTGAATGACTTACAAGTCATATTTTTTATTATACTATTTTAATTTTTTATAGTCAATTAATTTTTTCTATTTTTTACTTTTTTTATTGTATAAATAGACATAAAAATCACTTGCATATTTCCATAATTTTACAAAACCTATTTTCATTCCACATTTAAATAAAAAAAGTTGTGTAAATTAATAGAAAACTATTAACTCACAACAACTATTTTCACATACTACGCAAAGATTCCAAATATTATTGAACCTAAGATAAGCATCATAGCTCCACCAACTCTTGATGAGATTTGAGCAAATGATATTAATTCCATTCTATCCGCTGCTCCAAGAACCGCAATATCTCCTGAACCTCCTCTATTTGCCATACACAATCCCGCTGTGATAGCTGCTTCCACTGGATAGAATTTCATTTTTTTAGCCACTAACATTATCAATCCAACTGCACCAAATACAATTGCTAAAGCTATCGCTACGTTTGCAAAAGATAATGCATTAATTATCTCTTTTACGTCAGTTCCAAATCCTACCGCTCCCATTAATACCCATATAGTATATTTCGAGAAAAACGTTTGCATATTTTTTGCTCCTGCTTTCAATGGAGCTGGAACTATATCCAACATGTTTAAAATAATAGAATAGATTACTAAAAATGCTAATCTATGCATCTCAAATGGAAGTTTTAAAGAGCTCCAGATTATAGCTGACAAATGTGAAAACATAAATAACACACCTGTAAATACTAAAGCTGCCGCAAACTCTTTTTGTCCTACTTCAACTTTTTCTCCCGCCTGTTCTTTCACAGCCTCTTTTGTATCATCCAATATCAACTTTCCATTTCCTGTCAAAGTTGGTTTTTTCTTTCCTAACTCTTTCAATAAAGCTCCTGTCAAAATTGCAATTACATTAGCTATAGTTAGAATTGAGATTGCGAATGCAAACCAGTTCTTCGCATCTCCCCCTGTTTTTTGAGCCCACATCTCAGACATAGGAATAGCTCCAGCTCCTGTACCTCCACCCATTATAGGTAAAACATAGTTCATTATTACATCCAAAGGAGCTTTTCCAAACAGTAACCCAACTACAACTCCACCTAACATAGCTCCCACAACTCCAATAATAATCAGAGGAATATATCCAACTATTGATTGAAGTAATGTTTTTCTATTTACAGTTAAAACAGAACCAACTATTAGTGCTGGTATAAAAATCTCTAAAAAATTCACTGGTTGTTTCTCATAAAAAATATTAATTGACTTTAAAACCGACGCTGGAACAAGATTGTATGTCCCCATAACAGCCGCCGCAAAGAAAACCAAAACAGTTCCTCCACCAATATAATCATTCCATATTGGAATTCTATCCCCAATTTCACCAAATAAAATTCCAAACACAGCTAAAATAGTGAAAACTGTCAAAAAATTTCCTCTAAAAAATGCAACTTCCTTCCCTCCGAAAGGACAATAAACTACTACTGCTACTACCGCTAAAAGTAATGCAAACATCTGAACCGATAATCCACTCCATTTTGTTTCTCTCGGATTAAACAGCTCTCCAAAATTTTTACTCGCCATCTCTCTCTCCTTTTATTTTTTGATTTTTTTTACGACATCTATAATTGAACCATCTCTATACTCTACAACAGCCACAACCTTATCCTCAAACTCTATCTCTTTTGGTTTTCCAACGATAAAGTTTGCAATCTCTCTCAGTTTTTCCATTGTTATCAGTTCAATTCCTGCTTTTTCAAATCTTTCTAATAAATCCTTTCTCGTTGGATTTACTGCTACTCCATAATCTGTAACAACAACATCTACTGTACTTCCTGGAGTTACAACTGTTGTAACCTTGTCTATTATAGTTGGAATTCTTCCTCTTGTCAATGGTGCAACTATGATTGACACATTTGCTGAAGCCGCTGTATCTGGATGTCCTCCCGCTGCTTCTCTAATTATTCCATCTGAACCAGATATAACATTTACATTAAAATCCTTATCTACTTCTAAAGCACTTAAAATTACAAAATCCAACTTTGTTACAGCTGGGGAACAATTAAATGGATTAGCATAAAAATCAGCACTTATTTCAACATGCTTCTCGTTTTTTCCAATAGACTCTACCGCTGCTAAGTCAAAACATTGCGTGTCAAACAACTGCCCAATTAATCCCTCTTCCAATAAATCAACAAAAGCTTTTGTTATTCCACCAAGTCCATAACTACATTTTATATTTCTTTTTATTAATTCCTCTCTTATAAATCTAGTTACAGCTAGGGATGCCCCACCTGTACCAGTTTGCATCGAAAATCCATCTTTAAAATACCCTGATGCTAACATTACATCCAAAACTCTTTTCGCCATCAATAGCTCTTTTGGATTTGATGTAAATCTTGTTGCTCCTGACATAATCCCATTTGGGTCCCCTATCTCATCAACTACAACAACATAATCAACTTGTGTTTGAGGAATACTCATTGGATAATTAGGATAATCTACTAAACAATCAGTGATAACAATAACTTTATCTGCGTACTCCGCATCAACTTTAGCATATCCCAAAGACCCACAAAGTGATTTTCCTTTTACTCCATTTGCATTTCCCATGCAATCTGATGAAGATGCTCCTATAAATGCTATATCAATCTTTAAATCTCCCTCAACTATAGCTCTTGCTCTTCCTCCATGCGACCTAATAACAGCCGGATTATCTCCCAACACACCGTTTGACACCGCTGTTGCTAATCTTCCTCTTAATCCACTTGATTCAATTCTTGTTACAACTCCAGCCTCTATATGGTCAACAATCTCTTCGTGAGCTTTTGTAAAAGAACTCGCCGCAACTCTTAAATTTTTGAATCCCATCTCAGCTATCTTTTTCATAACTAACGGTAAAATCTTATCACCATTTCTGAAGTGATGATGAAAAGATATAGTCATTCCGTCCTTTAGTCCTGCTCTTCTTATCGCTTCTTCCAATGAATCCACTACTTTTGTTCTTCTAATTTTCTCTTTTAAATTTTCACTCTCTGTTTCTACTATTCCAGAGGGTTGATTTGCAAATGGTGATGAGTATGCTTTTCTATTCTCATACCCTTTTATATTTTTTAAAAGATTTTCATCAACTCTTTTATTTTTCATAACTACTCATCTCCTCCTAATCTTATCCCAGCTGCCTTTGCAAGTCTAAGAACATTTTCAGCTCTCTCTATAATTGGCTTATCTACCATTTTTCCATCCACAGTAAATACCCCTTTATTTTGCTCTAAAGCTTCTCTTGTTGCTTCCACTATTCTCACAGCTTTTTTAATCTCTAAATCAGATGGAGTATAAACTTTATGAACTAACTCTATCTGTCTTGGATGTATTAGTGATTTTCCAGAAAATCCCATTTGTTTTATCATTGAAGCTTCTCTGATAAATCCTTCATCATTATTTACATCTGAATAAACTGAATCAAGAGCGTCTATTCCCGCAGCTCTAGCTGCCATAACAATAAGTCCTCTTCCTGTAAACATCTCTACTCCATCTGCAGATCGGTTAGTTTTCAAGTTAGTAACGTAATCCTCTCCACCAATCGCCATTCCTATTAATCTACTAGAAGATTTCGCTATCTCATAAGCATTTAAAGCTCCTAATGGACTTTCTATTGCCACCATTATTTTTGTTGTTCCAACAGGAATCCCTGCTTCTTTTTCAATTCTCTCAATATGAGCTTCAACCTCCAACACATCTTTTGCTGTATCTGTTTTAGGTATTCTTATTACATCCGGTTTAGCTCTAACTATAAATTCCAAATCTTCAACACCGTATTCAGTGTCTAATGCGTTTATTCTAACTACTGTTTCAATATTTAACTCTTTATACAGAGGTCCAAATTTTTGCAATATATTTGACACCAAAAATCTTGCTGAATCTTTCTCTGTAACCGCAATTGCATCCTCCAAATCAAACATTATTGAATCTGGTCTATATATGTGTGCATCTTTTATAACTCCTGGGTTATTCCCTGGCACGAAAAGCATAGAACGTCTTAGCTTCATTTTTTCCTCCTATCTAAAAACCTATTTTTTGTTGAGATGCTCTTGATATAACTGTTTGCACTCTACTTCTTATCACTGGGTCAATCGCTCCCTTATCATTTACTATTAATTTTGCATTTTTAACATCAAGCTCTTTTAAAGTTTCTAAAATTACTGCCCTAACCTCTTCTCCATACTGTCCCTCTACTACACTCTCTACCTCAAGCTCAATTCCATTAGAACAAGGCTCTATCATTATATAGATATCACTTGATTCCAAAGTTCCAGCTACAGCCTTCGTTTTAATCTCCATCTTTATCACTCCTTGTTTTATCTATTTAAACATTGATAGCAACACACCTGCCGCTACTGCTGACCCAATTACACCTGCTACATTTGGTCCCATAGCATGCATTAATAAAAAGTTACTTGGATTCTCCTCTTGCCCCACTTTTTGAACAACCCTTGCCGCCATTGGTACTGCACTAACTCCAGCTGCTCCAATCATTGGATTTATTTTTCCACCTGACAGTTTACACATTATCTTTCCGAATAACACTCCTCCAGCCGTTCCAAATGAGAAAGCAAAAAGCCCTAATATTATAATTTTTATTGTTGCAAAATTCAAAAAAGCGTCTGCATTTGTCGTTGCTCCAACTGTCAATCCTATGAAGATTGTAATTATATACATCAATGCACCTTTCATATTTTCAACTAAATTTGGTACAAGTCCACACTCCTTAGCTAAATTTCCAAACATCAACATTCCAACAAGAGGAATTGCTGATGGAATAATAAGGGTTACAACTATTGTCACGACTATTGGAAATAGAATTTTCTCCTTTTTACTAACAGTCCTAAGTTGCGTCATTTTTATCTCTCTCTCCTGTTTAGTCGTTAACAACCTTATAATAGGTGGTTGAATAACTGGGACTAACGCCATATATGAATAGGCTGCTACTGCTATTGGTCCTAACATATGAGGAGCCAACTTAGAAGTTAAATATATAGCTGTTGGTCCATCCGCTCCACCTATAATTCCTATGGACGCCGCCTCATTTCCTGTCAATCCAAGCAACACAGCTCCTACAAATGCTCCAAATATTCCTAATTGTGCCGCTGCTCCTAACAACAAACTTTTTGGATTAGCTATCAAAGGTCCAAAATCAGTACTTGCCCCTATTGCCAAAAAAATAAGCGGAGGATATACTCCATATTTTACTCCCTGATACAATATTCCTAAAAGCCCATTTGAATCCATTATTCCCTCTCCAACCAACGCTGGAAGATTTACCAGCAACATTCCAAATGAGATTGGAAGTAACAGATATGGCTCATATTGTTTTTTTATTGCTAAATACATTAAAAACAATGCTACAACTATCATTATAGCTTGTTTTATTGTCAACATAGATAATCCTGTTGTTGAATATAAATTACTTAAAAACTCCATCTTCTCTCCTCTCGTCGATTAAGCTATTGTTACAATCAAAGCTCCTCCATCAACCGTATCTCCCTTTTTAACCATTACACTTTCTACAACTCCATCAATTGGAGAAACAATTGGATTTTCCATCTTCATAGCCTCTATCACTATCAACGTATCTCCAGCTTTTACTTTAGATCCAACTGAAACATCTACTGATACTACCATTCCTTGCATTGGTGCTTCAACTTTTGTTCCATTTCCCGCCACTTTCTTTGTTTCATTAGTAGCAGAAACTGAAGTTTTTATCTCTCCTTCTACCTCTTTCACTGCCTCCACTTCTACCTCATATACTTTTTCTCCTATTTTTACTTTATAAATTTTTATCATCGCTTACACTCCTATTTAAATTATTAGTTCAATTCTTTTATTCCTACCACTCTAACTGTGGCATCTTTTTCCTCTCCAACAGCCTCAATAGTTGCAACCATCATCGCTACTCTCATCTGTTCATCTTTAATATCCTCAGGATTAAATCTCTTTCTCTCTACCTTTTCCAGAGTATTTTTTTTAATATTTTCACTCTTTATCTCTTCTGCCGGGATATATTTAAAAAGTGATAAAACAAATGAAAGAACAGCCAATATAGCAAATACTACTAACATGCTAATCACTGTAATCTCTAGTGATGTTAGCAGTGATATCTGTCCTCTAAACATCCTTACTCCTTTCTAAAAAACTATATTTATATTTCTTATCTCTTTTTCAATTTTAGGTTTATCTCTATTTTCTAAGTATGGTTTCGCAATCTTAGGAAACATCGCATAAATTAACACATCTTCATCTGTTTTTGCCAAACTCCCTATCTCTTTCTTCAAACTCTCGTATTCTGGAGCAATCAAATCTGCCGGTCTTCCTGTAAATACCTCCTCATCCCCTATTATTTTTCTCTTAATCTCATCTGATATTGGAACTGGTGGTTTTCCATACAATCCTCTTACATAATCTTTTATCTCTGTTGGAATCATTTTATATCTCTCACCCATCAAAACATTTAAAACAGCTTGTGTTCCAACCATTTGACTAAGAGGTGTTACAAGTGGTGGATATCCCAAATCTTCCCTCACCTTTGGAATCTCCTTTAATACCTCTTCATATCTGTTTACTGCATTCTGAGTTGCTAATTGAGAAACAAGATTTGACAACATTCCTCCTGGCAACTGATACTCTAATATACTTGGCTCTACATAGTAAGCTTGCATATTCAAGATTTTCTCATCCGCATATTTTTTTCTTATAGGTTTAAAATACTCTGCTATCTCTTTTAATAGTGTTAAATCTAATCCCGTATCCCTTTTAGTTCCTTTTAATGTTCTTACTAGTGCCTCAGTAGCTGGTTGAGATGTTCCACCAGCAAAAGTGGATATTGCAGTATCAATTATATCCACACCTGCATCTACAGCTCTAAGATACAACATACTCGCTATTCCACTCGTCGCATGTGTATGTAACTCTAATGGTACCTTTATAACTTTTTTCAATTCTGTTACCAATTCATATCCTTTCTCCGGTAACAAAATTCCTGCCATATCCTTTATTACTATTGAATCAGCTCCCATTTTTTCAAGTTCAATAGCTAAATTTTTATAGTACTCAACTGTATGAACTGGACTTATTGTATAACATATCGCTAATTGACAGTGTCCTCCATATTTTTTTGTTGCCTTCGCTGCTACCTCTATATTCCTAGTGTCATTTAACGCATCAAATATCCTGATTATATCAATCCCATTTTTTATAGATTTTTCTACAAATTTCTCAACAACATCATCCGCATAATGCCTATACCCTAATAGATTCTGTCCTCTTAACAACATTTGTAATTTTGTATTTTTCGCTCTTTTCTTAATCTCTCGCAATCTTTCCCAAGGGTTCTCATTTAAAAATCTAATGCAGGCATCAAATGTAGCCCCCCCCCAAACCTCAAGAGCATTGTAACCGACCTTATCCATTGTTTCTACAATGGGAAGAATCTCATCCGTTTTCAATCTCGTTGCAATCAGAGATTGATGTCCATCTCTTAAACAAGTCTCAGTTATTTTTAATCTCTCTTTCAAATTCTACCTCCAATCTAATTATTGTATTCTGTATACAATTTTTACTTCGTATTTTAGTATACTACTTTTACAAAATCTGTCAATCTATTTTATCTATTTTTTTGAATCTTTTACCAAATATTGTCAAAGTGTAAATAAATCAATCTATTCTTTATATGAATATTTAATAATCCAACCCCAAATCTACTTCTGAAATATGTGAACAGACAGTTAACTACTATCTCCTACAAATGATATAATTGATTGTTCTATTGTTTTTTATAAAACGAAATGATATAATCAAACCACTAATAGAAATATAGCAGAGCTCAGTTATTTTTTATTTGTAACTGTTTATAAGAATTAGATTGCCATAATAATTAAGTAAAAAAATTAACTGATATTCATAGATATACAAGCACCAACTAAATTGATATTAGTCAAATCCACTTACTACAATTAGAATATTTTATACTTATTGCGGTTATTCTCAAATTTATAGGAGTGATTTAATGTTATTAAAGAATATTGCCTATTTGGACGAAAATTTTAATATTGTTTTTGACTACGATATTCGTATTGAAGCAAATATTATAAAAGAGATAGGAAAAAATTTGAACAAATTGGATAAGGAAGAGATAATGTATGGAAACGAACTTCTTGTAACCCCAGGGCTTTGTGATGCTCATACTCATATTGGACAACAACTTTTAAAAGGGAAAGTATTAGATGCCAACGGAATAATATGGAAAGATATTATGCTTCCTTTCGAAAGTTCATTGACAGCAGAAAAGATGTCTTTAAATACAAGATATGCTCTAATTGAAATGATAAAATCAGGAACGACCTCTTTCATTGATGCGGGAAGTTATTTCATGGATATTGCTTGTGAAGAGATTGTGAAAAGCGGAATGAGAGCGGGAGTTACCTGCTCCTCTATGGATGATGAAACACTTCCATCGAGTATTCTAAACAGTGTAAAAGAGGTTTTAGAAAAAAATGATAATCTGTATGAAAACTGGAATAATAAAGGTCTAATTCAAGTTCATTATTCAATTCGTTCTTTGATGTCCGCTTCAGAAAAATTAATTTTAGAGGTATCAAAACATGCAAAAGAAAGAGATACAATGCTACAAGCTCATATGAATGAGTATCAAAAAGAGGTGGATTATGTCATTGAAAAAACTGGCTTGACTCCTTATGAGTATCTAGATAGTTTAGGTATTTTAGATAAAAATTTTATAGGAGCTCATTCACTAATTTTGACTGAAAAGGAAAAAGCGATTATAAAGAATAATGATATAAAAATAGTTCATTGTCCATTTTCAAACTCTGGAAAAGCTTTGCCCAATACTCCAGAACTTTTAAAAAAAGGTATAAAGGTTGGAATTGGAAGTGATGGGGTAGCTCATGGTGGTTTAAGCTTATGGGATGAAATGAAAATTTTACGTTGTATGATGAATGTAACTTGGGGAATACAGGAGCAAAACAGATCCATTATGCCAGCTAAATCACTCCTTAAACTCTCTACGGAAAACGGAAAATACTTTTTTAGAAAAAAGATAGGAAAGATAAAAGAAGGATATTTAGCAGACCTCATATTTATTGACTTAAAACAATCACATCTATGGTTTAGTCAAAACTATACAAATACTCTGTTTGAATGTGTCAATAAAGGAGATATAGTTCATTCCATGATAGATGGAAAATGGGTAATGAAAGATAGAAAAATATTAACAATTGATGAGGCAAGAGTGCTAAAGGATTTAAAGAAGTTTTTAAAATATTAGCTATTGTTTTTAGTATATCACCATAAATATAAATAGGTTACTTGTCACTTTAAATTTCTAGCTTAAATATACATAATGATTTTGCATTTTAATCAATATGTCTTATAAACTATACTGTGAATATTTTACAAAGTAACAGTTTACTTGCCTTAACCTTATATATTCAGTTACCAATGTTCCATATACTAAGTATATCACAATTAGACAATTCATCGCACCACCTATAGAGTCTTGCCTATTAGGTTAAAAAAAGAGTTTGTTAAGATTTTTAAATTTCTAACCTACTCTTTTTTATATTCATGTTATAATATATCCTGAACCACTATGGTATAGTTAGAAAATCTCTATACTCTTATAGTATGAATTTCACAAAATTAGGAGATGATATAATGAAAACTGCCTTAATCATTACTCATTATGGAACAACTCATCAAATATTGAGAGATAAAGTTATCAATAGATTCCAGTCTGAATTAGAAAAAAATTTTGAAAATCTCTCTATTTTTCAAGTTTATACTTCTAAATTAGTTAGAATAAATCTTGAAAAACAGGGAGTTATTACTCCTTCTATTGAAGATATTTTCAATCTACTTATCTCAGAAAATTACAAAAATATTTTTATACAACCAACCTATCTATCTTTTGGCAGAGAGATGAATAATTTAATTGAAAATTTGAATAAATTTAAAGGTAGAATCAACTTCAAAATTGGAGCTCCTTTAATTCATACCATTGATGATTGTTTTGAAATTATTAATATTATTGATAAGGAAAACACAATAGAAAATCCTGACGAGGTTATTATTTTAGTCGGACACGGCAGTGGCAATTCGTCACTTTCCATTTATACCACACTTGATATGGTCGCAAAAGAAGTGAATAAAAAAATATATGTGGCTGTTATCACAGGTTATCCTACATTGGAAATAGTTTTAAAAAGATTAAAATCCCAAAAAGTAAAAATAGTAAAAATAGTTCCTCTACTATTTTTAGCCGGTCAACATCTAAAAAAAGATATTGAAACAGTTTGGAAACAACGCCTTACTAATGAAGGATTTGAGGTTATAATTGAAGAAAAAAGTTTAGGTGAAAGAACCACTATTCTGAAAATGATTGAAAGAAAAATTGCTATGGAGCTGAAAGAGAATGAAAATGAAAAATAGATTTATATGTATATACACAATAATAATTTTTATAACTCTTATCTTTTTTGGAGTTTATATTGGAAGTTATGGGATTGGCTTAAAAAATCTCTTTGATATAATTCTAAAATTGAAACAAACCGATTTAGTTGCATATAAAATTATATGGAATCTACGAATTCCACGAGTTCTTATGGCTCTTTTGGTCGGAATGCTTTTAGGAAGTAGTGGAGTTTTAATACAATCTCTTTTTAAAAACCCTATAGCTGACCCCTACACTATTGGAATATCATCGAGTGCTACTTTTGGAGCTGTAATCGCCTATACTCTGGGTTTATCCGATATATATTATGGTGTTTTTGCTTCTTTTTCGTCTCTAGCTATCTCTCTTTTTATTTTGACTATTTTTGGAAAAAAAGAACAGCTAGATATTTCAACTATTCTAATTATTGGAATTGCTTTTTCATCCTTTTTTAGAGCGTTAATCTCCCTATTTATATACTTAAATGGCGAGGACAGTTACCGTATTATTTTATGGACTATGGGATATTTAGGGAATGCTAGTTGGAATAAAGTTTTAATTCTCCTACTTCCACTGTCTATCTCACTGATATATTTTTATATAAACAGATATCGTCTAGATTTGATTTTACTATCCGATGAAGAGGCTCACAGTTTGGGAGTAGATATAAGAAAATTTAAAAGAGATTTGCTCTTAGTTTCAACTATCATAATTGGATTTTCCGTAGCTTTTACGGGATTGATTGGATTTATAGGAGTAATTATTCCACATATTGTGAGAAAATTATTTGGGTGTTCAAATGTTCAAATACTTCCTTTTTCTATGCTATATGGTGGAGGATTTCTGTTATTTTGTGATATAATTTCAAGGAGCTATATTTTAGCATTTGAATTACCTATTGGGGTGGTAACTGCTTTTTTTGGAGCACCATTTTTTATATATTTAGCATTAAAAAATAAACGAGGGATATAGATGTTAAAAATAGAAAATTTAAACTATACTGTTAACGAAAAAAATATCTTGAAAAATATTAGTTATTCTTTCAAAAAAGGGGAGTTGGTTGGTCTTTTAGGAGCAAATGGAAGTGGAAAATCAACACTTTTAAAAACTATTGTTGGATTTTTGAAAAAAGACAGTGGAAGTATAAATTTTGATAAATTAAATTTAACTCTTCTCAATAGAAACGAAATATCCAAAATTATATCTTACTTACCCCAAAATACAAACAAGAATCTCGGTTTTACTGGAAAAGAGTTTATTAGTTTAGGAAGGGTTCCACACATTAAAAATCCATTTAAAGGACTAGAAAAACAAGATATTGAACATATTGAAAAGATTGTTAAAAAATTAGAGCTTTATAATTTTCTTGAAAAAAAGGTTAATGAGCTAAGTGGAGGAGAATATCAACTTTTACTTCTAGCCAGAGTTTTCATTCAAAACGGAGATATTTTAGTACTTGACGAGCCAACATCAGCTCTAGATATAAATCATTCATTAAAATTTTTAACCTATCTGAAAAATGAAGTAAAAATTAAAAATAAAATAGGTATCGTTGCTATTCATGATATCAATCTAGCTACCTTGTTTTGTGATAAAATTATATTCTTGAAAAATGGAAAAATAAAATACTCTGGAACTCCAAGAGAGATTATAACAGAAACCAATCTAAAAGATATTTATAACTATAAACCAAAAATTTTCAAGTCTAAAACAGATATATATGTTGTTCCTAAAAAGGAGGATTTATGAGAACTATCTTATTATTTTTATTTTTTTTCTCTTCTGCTTTCTCTTTAGAGATTGAAAGTAATTTTATCAAAGATGAATTTGGAAAAAAAGTTCCATTAAAAGAATATAAAAGAATAGTTGTTTATAATTTAGGAGCGGTTGAAATTCTTTATAGATTAGGTGCTGGAGATAGGGTTGTCGCAATTCCAAAATCAAAAAAAGATATCTATCCAAAGGAAAAAACAAAGAAAATTTCCAATCTAAGTTCCATATCAAAGCCTTCTCTTGAAGAGATTTTAAAATACAATCCTGACTTAGTTATCTTCAATATAATGGGAGAGCTTAGTGAAGAATTAAAAAAATTTAACATTCCTTCCCTAACCTTTAGGAGTAAAAATTTAGAAGAGATTATAAAAAATATCAAAATTCTTAGTCTCTTAACAAACACACAAAAAGAGGGCGAAAAGCTCTCAAATGACCTAAAATTAAAGCTGAATAGGATGCTTGTTATAACTCCAAATTCTAAAACAGCCATTATCTTACACTCATTGTCTCCATTATCCTCTTTTTCAAAATACTCTTTACCTGTTGAGATTCTTGAAAAATTAGGAGTTAAAGTTTTCACGCCCTCAATGAAAAAACAGGCAATTATCTCATCAGAATATATTTTAAAAAATAATCCTGATTTTATAATTGGTACAAGGGGGATTAAACAAAAAGATGAGCTAATTAACGGAATACCACTTATAAAGGAGAGTAAAGCTTATAAAAATAATCAAATTTTTATAATTGATTCTGAAATCATCATGAGAGGTTCTCATAGAGTTTTCGATGAAATTGATAAAATCTCAACACTTTTAAATCTCTAATTGAGTGTTCCTACAACTACTTCTCCTTTATTCCGTGATACAGCTTATAAAACTCTCCCTTTTTCTCTATTAACTCTTGAAAATTTCCGTTCTCAATAATAGTTTCATTATCAAGCAGATATATTTTGTTAAAATCCTTTAAAATTCCTAATCTATGAGTTATCGCAATTATTATTTTATCTGAAAACTCCTCTTTTATATTCTTTAAAATAGCTTTTTCATTTATAATATCCATCGCATTTGTAGCCTCATCAAGGATTATAATATCTGGACTCTTTAAAAATAACCTTGCTATGGCAATTTTTTGTTTCTGTCCAGAACTAATATATATTCCGCCCTCTCCAATTTCACTTCTCTCCTTTTTTTCAAATTTTTCAAAAATTTCATTTGTATATGATTTCTGAAGAGCCTTATTTAAGCTATCCTCAGAAAAACTCTCTTTTACAATAGTTATATTATCAATAATACTATCATTAATAATGTAATCATTTTGTTCTACAATTCCCACTCTATTCAAATAGCTTTTGTATGTAATATCTTCAATCGGTATTCCATTTATTAATATCTTTCCCTCCGTAACAAGAGAAGCTCTTTTCAAAAGAGAAACTGTTGTTGTTTTTCCTATTCCACTTTTTCCTACAAATGCAACCCTATCTCCTCTTTCTATCTCCAGATTAATATTTTTCAAAATAGTTTTATCCCTATATTTAAAACCAACTCCATCAAAAACTATTGTTTTAATCCTTTCATTTAACTCCAAAAATCCATCTTTTCTATCCTCGAATTCCATTATCTCATTGTATCTTCTAATTCCAGCCATTCCATTTTGGTAAATATCTACCAATCCAACCATCCGCATTATTCTCAGTCTAAATCTATCTACTAATAGGATAAAAGATAATATTATCCCCATCGTTACACTCTCCTTTATGTAAAGATATCCTCCTGCTAAAATAATCAAAAGTTGAGTCAAATTTGAATAAAAAGTAACTCCAGAAGCAATTACACTTGAAGGAAAAATACTCTCTCTTTCACTATTTGATAAAATCAAGTTTTTCTCAATAAATCTCTTTTCCATTTTTTCTTCCAAGAAATTGTCTTTTAAAAAAAATATGGTTCTTAAAATTTCATGCAGAGTTGATGAAAGAATAGCATTATTTTTTCTTACTTTCTTATGTCCTCTCTTCATTTTCCTATTTTGTTTATACACAAAAATAAGAGTAAAAGGTAGGGGAAAAAGTGTTATTAAGGTCAACTTTATATCAAATAAAAACATTATTATTACAGAGACTATAATTGTAACAAAAGAGAAAATAAAATCTTCTAGCCCTCTGTGGCAAAGAGTTGAGACACTATCTAAATCGCTCATTATTCTTGATATTAATTCACCACTTTTGTGCTTCTTAAAAAATTCAGTAGTTTGCATCAATATCTTTTTCAATAAACAATTTCTCATTCGTTGCCGTATTCTACTCCCTAAAAGCTTCCCATTTACTTGTGAATTTACAGCAAAATAAAACCTAATTATATACAATACCACCAAAATAGTTGAAATAGTTGTAAGCAACTTAACATCTTTATTTATTAGTGCTTTATCTATCAGCTTTTTTACCAGTAATGGCGAATATATATCTATAGTTGTCATCAGAATCCTTATCACCAGAAAAAAAGATAACAATTTTCCCTCTATTTTTAAATAATAGAAAAGTGTTTTAAGTGTTTTACTTTTCATAACTGTTCTCCTTTCACTATTTGTATTTATAATAACTTTTTTTAACAACTATTGTCAACATTTTCAATATCCCTAAATCTTATTGACAAACTGTAAGAAATATAATAAACTCAATCTAATTTCAATGTCGGAGGTCATCAATGAGTAAAATTTTTGCACATAGAGGTTATAGCGGAAAATATCCTGAAAATACTATGCTTGCTTTTAAAAAAGCAGTTGAATGTGATATTGACGGAATTGAACTGGATGTTCAGCTGAGTAAGGATGGAGTAGTTGTGATTATTCACGATGAAACATTGGATAGAACAACAGATGGAACTGGAAAAGTAATGAACTATACTTATGAGGAACTTTCAAAACTTGACGCTAGTTTTACATTTAAAGATTTAGGAATTAACCGAATTCCAACACTACGAGAGTATTTTGAGTATGTCAAAACATTAGATATTATCACAAATATTGAGTTAAAAAATGGAATAAACGAATATTCTGGAATTGAAGAGAAAGTAATTGATTTGATAAGAGAGTTTAATCTCGAAAAAAAAGTAATTATTTCAAGTTTTAACCATTATTCTATTTTAAAAGTGAAAAAAATTGCCCCAGAAATAAAATGTGGCTTTTTATCTGAAAGTTGGATCATAAATGCTGGGAAGTATTGTGCTTCATATCATATTGAGTGTTATCATCCCATATTTAACTCTCTTACAACTGAGATTATCAACGAATTAAAAAGTTATGAGATTGAGATTAATTGTTGGACAGTCAATAAGGAACAGGAGATAAAATCTCTTTTTAAAAAGAAAGTTGACTCTATTATCACAAATTATCCCGAACTTGCTAATAAAATTAAAAGAAAATTTTCTATTTAATCCTATAAGCAATCTTAAAAAGGAATAAAAATAGATTTTTTATGATAGAATCGTTGTTGTGTCCATTTAGGGTATACTCTATTTAGACACAAAAATTAATGAAATTTTAAAAATTTTCGTGTATAAAAAGAATGGTTTTAGAATAAAAAGCAAAAGTTTAGTTCGCTAAATTTTTGCTTTCTTTTTTATTTTTTGTGTCTATTTGGGGTATACCCCAGATGGACACTTTTTCATTTTAATACCACTGTTACTGGGTTTTTACAACATTTAGGTTCAAGCGGTAGAACCTCTTTAACAAAAATGTTTCATGATTTTAGAACTCCCAGTCTCCTTAGAGGCTGGGAACTCAAAGGATTTTTATAATGAATTTTATTTTTTTGTGAAAATTAGAAAATTCAAAAAGTTAGAAATCAATAAAATTTAATCCTGTTTTGAGTAAAAAATTTTTAGAAAAAATATATAAAATTAGAATTTACTTTAATTTTTAATCTTTTGTGTAAATTAAATTTTAGCAAAAAAACAACAGTTTAAAAAGCTATTAAAAGTTTTTACTTTTTATAGAATAGATTATTTTAAAATTTAGGAGGATTGTATTATGAAAAAGATTTTATTTGGATTAGCAGCTATGTCAACTTTGGCTTTTTCTGCTATTAATTTGGGAAGTCCAGCTGATAAAACTAATACTTGGATGACTGGAGATACTGGAGCGGGAACTATTACTTCAGCTATTCCACAAGTACAATATGTAATTTATGCTTCTACTGATGGAAACTATAATGCGGATGGGGATACATTAAAATTGTCTGATTTTGTCGTTTCTTCAAATGCGCTGGAAGATAAATTTATAGAGGAAAATCCAAAAGTATATGTAAAAAAAGTTAATGGTGACAAGAATGGAGCAGAGGATTTATCGGATTCAGATGTAGTAAAATTCAAGGTAGAATTGGAACCGACAAGAACATCGTATAATTCATCTTATTTTGGACTTAATGGAGGAGTAACATATGAGGCAACTGCTCTGTTAACTGATGTAGTTTTACAAGATATTGTAAATAAGTGTGTAGAGATGGATGCATCAAGTGGAGCAACTTACGGATTTGAAGCTGGAAGAGGAGTATTAACTAATAGTGGAAAAACTTATTTTTATTCAATTAAAAATGGAATTAGGTTTGAATCAAAAGAACAAGGTGTTTTACAAGTTATAGCTTCACAAGCTCCATGTGCTAATGAAAGTAGTAAATTGGAAGCTCAAATCAAAACTATAGAGACTGTACTTTCATCAGGAAAGCAGATAACAAACGTTAAAATTCTAGCGACAGTTAATTTATAGATATAATTAAATTTAAAAATGAACTGAGGATGATTTATTTCACCTCAGTTTTTGTTTTATTATAGAGAGTTAAATTGAGGAGTTTGAATTTAGGAAGATAAAAAATAGCATTGTGCTTTGGACAATAAAAAAGGATTAGTTAAAAAACCAATCCTGAAATCTATTTAATTTGTTAGAATTCCAAATTTTAAAAGTAGTTGAGCAATTATATAAATAACTGGAAAAGTTATGATTGTTCTTAAAATAAAGAACTTTATTACATCCAAAATGTTAAAACCTAATTTTGTGTTTAATAACATAACCCCTGTTTCACTGAAAAAGATAAGTTGTGAAAAAGATAGAGTACCTATGATAAATCTTGCTACTTCACTACTAGTTTTTTCTATAAACAAAGCTGGTAGATACATATCAGATAAACCAACAATCATTGCTGGAGCCATTTCAGTTGCAATATCTTTTGAGAATCCTAACAGTTTTAAAATAGGAACTAAAGGCGTTGATATAATATTAAAAAATTGAGTTTTTTCAGCAATGATGAGTCCTAAAGACCCAATACACATTATAAGTGGAATAAAAGTTATATATACTAGAAGCACATTATAAAGTGAATTTAAGACAATTTTCTTTTCGCAACTGTTTTCTGCTGTTTCTTTTGCCAAATCTAATGCTTTTTTGAAATTCATCTCCATTACTTCTTCAACTTTATTATCATTGTAATATTCATTTTTAAATTTTTTCAGTGGGAGTCTAGCTATTATAAATCCAGCAAAAATAGTAGAGATTACAATTGTTAGATAAAACAACCAGAAGATTTTTGAGAATTTTAATATATCAGCTACAACTGCTGCAAAAGAGATTCCAACAATTGAAAATGAAGTAGCTATAATTACAGCTTCTCTTTTTGAATAGTACCCTTTTTGATATTGCTGGTCTGTTACAACAATCCCTATTGTTCCATCACCGACGAAAGAAGCTAGAGCATCAATCGCTGCATATCCAGGAACTTTAAATATTTTTTTCATAAACGGGGATATTAAAACACCAACAAATTCAACTAAACCATAAGATGTTAATAGAGGCATCAAGAGTATTCCAGCAAAAAATGTAATCATCAGTGATGGAATCAAATCGGTTGCCATAAGTCCTCCAGTGCTATCACTTTTTAGAAATTCAGGTGCTTTATTTGATACTACCAAGATAAACATTAAGGCTCCAGAAATTCTTAAAATAGAAGTAAAGATATCTGTAACAAAAAGGTCATTTAAATATTTTTTCTCAAATTTTCTTTTAAAAAGTGCGATAGTGGTACCAATAACTGTGATAAATGATGTAGTGATAGCTAAAATTTTGACACTATCTGCAAAATATTTTAAAGAAAAGTTTTTAATATGACCTATCAAGATAGTAGAACTATCTCCAAAAGTGATAGGTGCTAAAAACGCCAGCAAACCAATTACTGAAAATAATACAAACTTTAAAAATGCCATAAAAATCCCTCCAGAAATTAAAATAATTTCTGCCAATAAAAAAGCGTACTAGATAGAGTACGCCTGAGAACCTGTATTTTATAACTAGGCGTATTACTATGGCAGCTTCGTAATACTTAATTCACAGGAATATGATGTCATTGCCATCGGCCTTAGGCTCTATCATATAAGTGAACTAACCTCTTGATATTAAATTTGTTTACATAGTATAACTTATTTTACTCCTAATGTAAAGAAAAATTTTGGGTATAGATAAAATTATTAATCTTTCTAAAAATTAGACAATGTATATTAAAATATGGTATAATGCTAAAATGAATTTAAATAACTTAGGTAGGGAGAGGATTTAATGGAATTACTCTTAAAAAAGATTGCAGATGAATTATCAATAAGAAAAGAACAAGTCGAAAATTGTATAAAATTATTGGATGAGGGAGCAACAATACCGTTTATTGCAAGATATAGAAAAGAGATTACAGGTAATTTAGATGAGATAACTATCTCGAAAATTCAGGAAATGATATCATATTTGAGAAATTTAGAGATAAGAAAGGAAGAGGTCATTCGACTTATTGATGAGCAGGGAAAATTAACCGATGAGCTTAAGAAGCAAATTTTAGAAGCTGATAAGTTGCAACGAGTTGAAGATATATATTTTCCGTATAAGAAAAAAAGAAAGACAAAAGCAGATATAGCAAAAGAACAAGGATTGGAGCCGTTAGCAGAAAAGATATATTCTTTAGAGTCGATGAATGAACTAGAAAAGGAAGCGGAAAAATATCTATCTGAGGATGTAAAAACGGTGGATGAAGCTATCGAGGGAGCAAAACTTATTATTGCTCAGAATCTTTCTGAAACTTTGGAGTTTAGAGAAAAGATTAGGGATGAGATGTTGAGAAAAGCCACTCTTCTTGCAAAGAAAACTAAAAAAGCAGATGAGATTGATTTAAAAAAACTGTACCAAGATTATTATGAATACTCTGAAAAGGTGAGTAAAGCACTTTCACACAGAGTTTTGGCATTAAATAGAGGAGAAAAGGAGGGAGTTTTATCAATTT
The DNA here is from genome assembly GCA_949293295.1 of uncultured Cetobacterium sp. Classification (GTDB taxonomy): domain Bacteria; phylum Fusobacteriota; class Fusobacteriia; order Fusobacteriales; family Fusobacteriaceae; genus Cetobacterium_A. The sequence goes on along the minus strand of CASFCG010000020.1, from coordinate 15,682 downwards.
CTATAGTATTTGAGGAGAGCGATAGAAACTTTATTGAGAAGTATCTTTTAAGAGATTTTAATAAAAAAGGTATTCTTGAACTCTATCAGGAGATAATAAAAGATTCACTAGATAGACTGATATTGCCCTCTATTGAGCGTGAAGTGAGGAATATTTTGACTGAAAGGGCGGAAGAGGAAGCAATAAAAGTGTTTAAAGAAAATCTAAGGAATTTACTTATGCAACCTCCATTAAATGAAAAAAATATACTTGCATTAGACCCAGGATATAGAACAGGTTGTAAGGTTGCAATAATTGATAAAAATGGATTTTTCAAAGAGAATACAGTTTTTTATCTTGTGAAAGAGATGCATAATGAAAAGCAATTGAAAGAGTCTGAAAGTAAGATAAAAGAGTTTATAAAACGATATGATATAGATTTGATTGTAATAGGTAATGGAACGGCGTCAAGAGAAACTGAAAGTTTCATAGCAGAAGTTTTAAAAACTGTTGAGAAAGATGTTAAGTATTTGATTGTAAACGAAGCTGGAGCATCTGTTTACTCTGCTTCAAAACTGGCAGGAGAGGAATTTCCAGATTTGGATTCAACAGTAAGAGGAGCTATATCAATCGGAAGAAGAGTCCAAGACCCATTGGCTGAGTTGGTAAAAATAGACCCTAAATCTATAGGTGTTGGGATGTACCAACATGATGTAAATCAAAAGAGATTAGATGAGAGTTTAGGCGATGTAATAGAACGTGTTGTTAATAGCGTTGGAGTTAATTTAAACACAGCTTCTTGGGCATTGTTGAGTTATGTTTCAGGAGTTAAAAAAAGTGTAGCTAAAAGTATAGTTGATTATAGAAAGGATAATGGAAAATTTAAAAATAGAAAGGAACTTTTAAAAGTAAAAGGATTGGGAGCTAAAGCATATGAGCAAATGGCTGGATTCTTGGTAATACTTGATGGCGATAATAGTTTAGATAGAACTATAATACATCCAGAATCATATGAGATAGCTAAAAAACTTTTACAAAAAGTAGGTTTGGATTTAGAAGAGTATGAAAATAATTTAGAGTTATCAAGAAGAAAATTAAGAGATTTTAAATATGAGGAGTTTGCAAAAGAGAACGATTACGGTATGGAAACTGTAAAGGATATATATGAAGCATTAATTAGAGATAGAAGAGACCCACGTGATAGTATTCCGAAACCAATTCTGAAATCAGATATTTTAAATATAGATAATTTAAAGATTGGAATGGAATTAGAGGGAACTGTGAGAAACGTCGTAAAATTTGGGGCTTTTATTGATATAGGCTTAAAAAGTGATGCCTTATTGCACATATCAGAGATATCAGAAAAATTTGTAGATGACCCGAGTAAACTGCTTTCGGTTGGTCAAATTATAAAAGTTAAAATTAAAGAGATAGACAAAGAGCGTGAAAGAGTTGGTTTAACTAAGAAGGAGATTTAGTGAAAATAAAAAGAAACTCGTTACTGTTAAAAATAATTTTTTATAACGATATGGCAATAGTTTTAACTTCATTGCTGATAGCGATGACTATGATATTTATATCCATAAAAGAGATTGATTTAAGAATAGAGGATAATACAAGAAATAAATTAACAATTTTTATGGATAGTTATAATTCTTACTTTTTAAGATTGGAAAATAGATTGTATAAAGAGCTTAGTAACTATCGTTTTAAAGATGATTTTGACAAATTGACAAACTATTTAGAAAAAAATCTGGAAGAAGAAAAAATAAATCCCATTGATATAGTGATTGTAAATAAGAGCGGGGAGTTATTAAGTAAAATAAAAACGGAGAGACTAAGTATCAAAGAAAGAAAATATCTCATTGAACTTGCAGAAAATCAAGAGTTGGATAAAAAAAGTTTTTATTTGATGAGAGATAGAGAAAGTGTAGTTTCTAACATAATATTAAAAATCGAAGAGAAAAGATATATTATATTAACTTTACCCATAACAGAGGAATTTTTTAAGAGCCTAATTGGTAATCTTAAATTAACAGGAAAGGATAGAACCTATTTTTATCTGAATGATGGCAGGAATAGAGAGATTTATGAGAGAAGTAATTTTTTTACAAAAAAGATACAGCATAAAGAGTATTATTTAGGTGTGTATAATCTTTTTGGATATAAAAAGGAATACTTGGGAAGCTTTGTATTAGCTATATCGAAAGAAAATTTAAAGAAAGAGAAGATTTCAACAGCTATACATATTCTAATTTTTTTAGTTTTTGCTATGCTTATAATAACGACATTAACATCAAAAGTTTTAAAACGAATGCTAGAGCCTTTAATTGAGATTTCAACTATCGCTAATAAGATATCAAAAGGAGATAAAGTTGAAAAAATTGAAATTATTGGAGCTGGTGAGATAAGAGAACTTTCAATAGCTTTTAAGGATATGGTAGAACGTTTAAATGATGCACAAAAATGTTTAGAGAAAAGGAATAGAGAGCTTTTAGAAAATATAAGTAGAATACAAGCTATTGATGAAATCCTATTGAATGCTAATATTGAAACTGATACTTTAAAACTTGTAATAAATCTTTTAAAAGGATTTACCTCAAAAGAGGGATTGAACTATTCAAGGGCAATGTATTTTAGATATAGTAGAGAGAATGATTACTTGATTGGTGAGAAAGCCTCAATAAACTCTTTTTTGGAGTCGGGAGATAGAAAGAGTCTTAAGTTTCAAACAAGAGATTTGGAAAAGTTGATAACAAATACAAAGGTTACAATGGATAAAAATCTTATTTCTGAATCATTTATAAAAAAACGTGTAATTTGTAGGAATGATTATGGATATAAATATGATTTAGGAAATGATTTACTAAAAGCTATAGGAATAAAAAATTTTTTTATTTTTCCTATATATGGTGCAGGAAAATTTTCTGGTGCAATACTAGTGGATAATTATACTAAGGATGTGAAGATAAAAGAGGAGGAATTGGAGTTATTAAATCTTTTAGCATTGAACTTTTCTACTGGTGTTATTGATAGGCAACAGATTATATCAAGATTAGAGAGTCAGCGTGTTACAACTATTGAAAAGTTGGCGAATAAATTTTTAAATCTTAGAGGAAAGGTTGTGGAATTGCTTTTAGAATGTTTAGATTCCAAAAATCCTGAGAAGAAAATTGTTGAAGAACTAAATAGTATAAAGCCTCTATTGCAAAGAATAAAACAAGATAACTTAACTTTAAAGCAGTATTCTAGTTTAAGTGGAAACGAATATGATATAATATCACTGGAGCAGATAGTTACAACTATTATAGAGAATCAGAAGAGTTTTTTAGAAAGAAATGATATAGAGATATCTGTGTTTTTTGCAACAGAGGGAATAATATATGGATGTAAAAGAAAAATTGAATTGGCTTTAATTGAAATTCTAAAAAACGCATACACAACTTTATTAAGAAATAAAGATGAGCGAAGAATAAATATAATACTTGCGGAGAAAATAAAAAATAAAAAAATTGAGCTAAAGATTATAGATAACGGCGAAGGAATTTCAAAAGAAAGATTGATGAAAATTTATGAACCTTTTGAAACATTTGAACCGGAAAATTTAGGACTAGGGTTATTTTTTGTAAAAAAGATAATCAGGGAACACAATGGAGTTATAAAACATTTTTCAGAATTGGGAAAAGGAACAGAGGTAAAAATAACATTTAATGCATATATGAAGGAGGAATTATAATTATGGAGGAAAAAGATTACGGAAAGACCTTAAATCTTCCAAAGACAGATTTTCAAATGAGAGCAAATCTGCCTACAAAAGAGCCCATTATTTTAAAGAGATGGGAAGATAACAAAATTTACGAAAAGGGATTAAAAAAAGGGACAAAATCATTTATATTACACGATGGACCACCATATGCAAATGGTGAAATCCATATAGGACATGCTTTAAACAAGATTTTAAAAGATATAATCTTGAAATATAAAAGAATGAATGGTTTTTCTGCACCTTATGTACCAGGATGGGATACTCATGGGTTACCGATTGAATTAAAGGTCAGTGAGGAAGTTGGAGATAAGATGAAAGAGATGAGTACACTTGAGATAAGAGAAAGGTGTGCAGAGTATGCTAAAAAATGGGTTGGAATTCAAAAAGAGGGATTTAAAAGATTAGGGGTTTTGGGAGAATGGCAAAATCCATATTTAACTTTAAATCCTGAATATGAAGCAAAACAGTTAGAGGTATTTGCAGAGCTTTACGAAAATGGATATATTTTTAAAGGATTAAAACCTATATATTGGTCTCCTGTAACAGAGACAGCCTTGGCAGAAGCTGAAATTGAATATAAAAATCATATTTCGCCATCAATATACGTAAAAATGAAAGCTAACGAGGAGATTTTAAAAAAATTAGAATTAAGTGAAGCATTTTTAGTGATTTGGACGACAACTCCTTGGACCTTGCCGGCTAATACAGGAATAGCCTTGAATCCGGAGTTTGAATATGGAGTTTATAAAACTGATAAAGGGAATTTGATATTAGCAAAAGTGCTGGCCGAAAAGGCTTTTAATGATATTGGAATAACAGAAGCTGAATTAATAAAAGAGTTTATAGGAGCTGAGTTAGAAAATTTAACATATTCACATCCTTTCTTAGAGAGAATGGGAAAGATTGTTTTAGGGGGACATGTAACGGCAGAAGCTGGAACAGGATTAGTACATACAGCTCCTGGACATGGTCAAGATGACTATGTTGTTGGGATGAGATATGGATTACCAATTTTATCTCCAATTAATAATAAGGGTGTGTTAACAGATGAAGCTGGACAGTTTGCAGGATTATTTTATAAAAAGGCTAATAAAACTATTTCTGAGCATCTTAAAGAAACAGGATATTTGTTGAGTTATAAGGAGTTCGAACACTCATATCCGCATGATTGGCGTTCTAAAACACCGGTAATATTTAGAGCTACTGAGCAATGGTTTATTAGATGTGAGGGTTCAGATTTAAGAGAGAAAGCTCTAAAAGCTTTGGAGAAAATTAATTTTGTTCCAGAGTGGGGAAGAAATAGAATAGGTTCAATGCTTGAAACAAGACCGGATTGGTGTATATCAAGACAAAGAAGTTGGGGAGTACCAATACCTATATTTTATAATGAAGAGACAGGTAAGGAGATTTTTGAAAGAGAGATAATAAATAGAGTTATTGATATAGTTAGAAAAGAGGGAACAGCGGCATGGGTTAAATATTCAGCTCAAGAACTAATTGGAAGTGAACTGTTAGAAAAATATAATTTAAAAAATGTTGAGTTGAGAAAAGAAACAAATATAATGGATGTTTGGTTTGACTCAGGTGTTTCGCACAGAGCTGTTTTAGAAACTAGAGATGGAATGAATCGTCCAGCTGATTTATATTTGGAAGGTTCAGATCAACATAGAGGTTGGTTCCAAACTTCACTTTTAACTTCAATAGGTTCAACAGCTGATGCACCATTTAAAATGTTATTGACTCATGGATTTGTAAATGATGGAGAGGGAAGAAAGATGTCCAAATCAGTTGGGAATGTTGTATCTCCTCAGGATGTTATAAAGGTGTATGGAGCAGATATTTTGAGATTGTGGTGTGCTTCAGTTGATTATAGAGAGGATGTAAAAATATCTGATAATATTTTAAAACAGATGTCAGAAGCTTATAGAAGAGTTAGAAATACAGCAAGATATATATTGGGAAATGCCGCAGATTTTAATCCAGCTACTGATAGGGTAGAGTATAATGATTTGATGGAGATTGATAAATGGGCATTGAACAAATTGGAAAGATTAAAAAAGGTTGTAAAAGAGTCTTATGAGAAATATGAATTTTATAATCTTTTCCAAGAGATACACTATTTTGCAGGAATAGATATGTCGGCATTTTATTTAGATATAATAAAAGATAGGTTATATACGGAAAAAGCAGATTCTAAAAAAAGAAGAGCAGCTCAAACAGTTATGACTGAAATATTAGTAACTTTGACGAAAATGATAGCTCCAATCCTTTCGTTTACCGCTGAAGAGATTTGGGAAAATCTGCCTGAAAGTTTAAAAGAAAGTGAGTCAGTTTTATTATCTGATTGGTATGACGAAAATTTAAATTATTTGGATGAAGAATTGGATAAAAAGTGGGAAAAAATAATTCAAATAAGAAAGGATGTCAATAAATCGTTGGAGACAGCAAGACAGGGAGAAAAAAGAATAATCGGAAATTCTCTAGATGCAAAAGTTATTCTAAATAGTTCTGATATGGAATTGAAAACTTTCTTAAATGAAAACAAAGAGATTTTAGAGGAAGTGTTTATCGTATCACAAATTGAACTTTCAGATATGGATAATGAGGATTTTACAAAAGGGGAAGAGGTAGAAACATTGTATATAAAAGTTGTTCATGCTGATGGTGAGAAGTGTGAAAGATGTTGGAAGTATTCAACAGAAATTGGAAAACTTAATGAACATCCAACAATTTGTCCAAGATGCATCTCTGTGCTATCTAAATAGGAGGATTAGATGGTATATATATTATTAATAATAGTTTTAACAGGGATTGACCAACTTACAAAATATGGGATTAACAGCTATTTTACGGAGGGACAAAGTTATCCCATTATGACAGAATTCTTTCATGTTACCTACGTAAAAAATAGAGGAATTGCATTTGGGTTATTTCAAGGAAAGCTGGATATCATATCCAGTTTAACCTTATTTATAATTGCATATTTAATCTTTTATTTTTATAAGAATAGAATGAGATTATCTTTACTTGAAAAATTAGGTTATTCCTTTATTTTAGGAGGAGCATTTGGAAATATAATAGATAGATTGTTTAGAGGTTATGTTATAGATATGTTGGATTTTAGAGGAATTTGGCATTATATTTTTAACTTTGCTGATGTTTGGATAAATATAGGTGTAATTTTAATAATAGTTCAAGGGATAATTGAAATAAGAAAAAATAAGGAAAAGGAGAGAAAAAAATGACATTTCAAGATATGATACTTGCACTCCAAAAATATTGGAGTTCAAAAGGTTGTATTATAGGAAATCCCTATGATATAGAAACAGGAGCTGGAACATTTAATCCAAATACATTTTTAATGTCTTTAGGACCAGAGCCTTGGAATATAGCTTATGTTGAACCTTCGCGACGACCAAAAGATGGAAGATATGGAGAGAATCCAAATAGAGTTTATCAACATCATCAATTTCAAGTAATTATGAAACCATCTCCAGATAATATACAAGAGTTATATTTAGAGTCTCTGAAAGTTTTAGGAATTGACCCAGAAAAGCATGATATTAGATTTGTAGAAGATGACTGGGAATCACCGACATTAGGAGCTTGGGGGCTTGGTTGGGAAGTATGGCTAGATGGAATGGAAGTAACACAATTTACATATTTTCAGCAGGTTGGAGGTTTGGAATTAGATATAATACCAGCAGAGATAACTTACGGATTGGAAAGATTAGCCCTATATATTCAAAATAAGGAGAATGTTTATGATTTAGAATGGGCACCTGGAATTAAGTATGGAGATATGAGATATCAATTTGAATATGAAAATTCAAAATATTCGTTTGAAGTGGCAGACTTAGACAATCTTTTTAAATGGTTTGATGAGTATGAAAAAGAAGCGGAAAGAGCTTTGGAAGAGACTTTAGTATTTCCAGCATATGATTATGTATTGAAGTGTTCACATACATTTAATATTTTGGATTCAAGAGGAGCGATATCAACAACTGAAAGAATGGCTTATATATTGAGAGTTAGAAACTTAGCCAAAAAATGTGCAGAGGTGTTTGTCCAAAATAGAAAAGAACTTGGATATCCTTTATTGAAGGAAAATAGTTAGGAGGAGAAAAAGTGAGATTACTATTTGAAATTGGAATGGAAGAGTTACCAGCAAGATTCCTTGTACAAACATTAAAAGAGATGAAGAATAGTTTAGCAAATAGTTTAAATGAAAAGAGAGTAAAATTTAAAAATATAGATATATTTGGAACACCGAGACGATTAGTAGTTTTGGTGAATGGAATGGCAGAAAAACAGGAGGATTTAGATATTTTAAATATGGGACCTGCCAGACAAATAGCATACAATGAAAATGGGGAGATATCTAGGGCTGGGCTTGGATTTGCTAAGTCTCAAAATGTAGAGCCAAAGGATTTAGAACTGATATCAACACCAAAAGGTGAGTATGTTGCAGTAAAGAGGTTTCAAAAAGGGGAAGAAACGAAAGCACTTTTACCAGAGTTATTAAAAGAATTAGTAATCGAAATGACCTTTCCTAAGTCCATGAGATGGGGAGAGAGAAAATTAAGATTTGCAAGACCTATCCAATGGTTTTTGGCATTATTTAATGATGAAGTAGTTGAATTTGAAATAGAGGAGATTAAAAGTGGAAGAGTATCGAGAGGACATAGATTTTTTGGTAGTATTTTTGAGGCAAATACCATAGATGAGTATTTTTCAAAAATAAGAGAGAATAATGTCATTATTGATATTGATGAGAGAAAAAATTTAATAAGAGAGATGATAGAAAAGAACTGTCAGGGTATGGAAGAGAAAGTTTTAATAGAAAAAGAGTTACTAGATGAGGTAACCAATTTGGTGGAGTATCCTTTCCCTATTGTAGGAACATTTAGTTCAGATTTCTTGGAAGTTCCACAAGAGGCATTAATAATATCTATGCAGGTTCATCAAAGATATTTCCCAGTGCTTGATTTAAAAGGAAAGTTATTACCTAAGTTTGTTGTTATTAGAAACGGAATAGAGTTTTCAGAGAATGTTTTAAAAGGAAATGAGAAAGTTTTATCAGCAAGGTTGGCAGATGCTAGATTTTTCTACCAAGAAGATTTGAAAAAACCGTTGACAGAGAATGTAGAAAAATTAAAAAATGTTGTGTTTCAAAAAGATTTGGGAACAATTTATGATAAAATCGAAAGAATGCAGAAACTTGCTGATTATTTGATTGATGAGTTGAAATTGAAAGAAAACAGTGGGAATATAAAAAGAACTGTTGAATTATGTAAAGCAGATTTAGTATCAAATATGATAGGAGAGAAAGAGTTTACTAAATTACAAGGGTTTATGGGAGCTGAGTATGCATTGAAATCTGGTGAGAATGAGTTCGTATCTAAAGGAATAGAGGAACATTACTATCCAAGATATCAGGGAGATAAGCTTCCCAAAGGCATAGAGGGAATTATAACTGGTATAGTGGATAGAATAGATACTTTATGTGGATGTTTTGGTGTTGGAATTATTCCAACAGGTTCAAAAGACCCTTTTGCACTTAGAAGAGCAACGTTAGGGATAATTAATATAGTTTTAGGGGCAAAGCTGGAAATAAATTTAGAAAAATTAATTGAAAAAAGTTTAGATATTTTAGAGGAAGGTAAGGTTCTAATATCAAATAAAGAGGAAACAAAACTAGAGATAATAGAATTTTTAAAACAGCGTATGTTGAATTTATTTGTGGAATTTGGAAATTCTAAAGATATAGTTTCAGCAGTCCTTGATAAGAGTTTTGAAAATCTGGTAGATGTGGAATTAAAAATAAAAGCACTTGAAGAATTTATAAAATTGGATAGATTTAATAATCTTATATCATTAATAAAAAGAGTTGCAAATATATTAAAAGATTTTGATGCTATTAATCTAGAATTAAATAAGAAGTTATTTAAAGAGGAGATTGAGAAAGAACTTTATGCAGAAACTAAAAAAGTTGAAGTAGTTGTTAATGAGTTGATAGAGAAAAAACAATATGTGGAGTATTTAAACACTTTATTAACTATGGAAAATATTATTAATAGATATTTTTCTTCTGTTATGATAATGGATGAAAATGAAGAGATAAAAAATAATAGACTTTTACAGTTGAATGAAATGAATGCATTATTTAATAGAATTGTAAATTTAAATTTAATAGATGAAAAAAATTAGAGGGAAACCTCTATTTTTTATTAAAATGGGAGATGAAAAGGATAAAAAAGTGATTAAATGGGTGTCTAGCAATAATTTATTCTTATTATTTATTAAAGATAAAAAAAGATTGACAAAAATAAAAATATATGGTACTATGAATAAGTGATTGCGGGAGTAGCTCAGTTGGTAGAGCGTCAGCCTTCCAAGCTGAATGTCGCGAGTTCGATCCTCGTCTCCCGCTCCAGATGCTCCGTTCGTTCAGTGGTTAGGACAATAGATTTTCACTCTATAAACAGGGGTTCGATTCCCCTACGGAGTACCAAGGGGGATATAGCTCAGTTGGGAGAGCGACGCACTTGCACTGCGTAGGTCAGCGGTTCGACTCCGCTTATCTCCACCATGCCTAGATAGCTCAGTTGGCTAGAGCACTCGGTTCATACCCGAGCGGTCGATGGTTCGAATCCATTTCTAGGCACCATATTTTAAGAGAGCATTCTAGGATTAGTCCTAGTTTTTTTGTATAGAAAGGAAATAAAGGAAATATATGAAGAAAGAGTTATTTAAAGGGAGTATATTTTTAAATCCAGTTCCAGCAGTGATTATTACTTCAAAAAATAGAGAGGGTAAAGTCAATGCATTTACAGTTGCGTGGATAGGAACCGTTTGCACTAATCCTCCGATGTTATCTATTTCCATAAGACCTGAAAGGTTATCGTATGAGTATATAAAAGAGACTATGGAATTTACAGTCAATATTCCCAATAAGTATCAAGTAAGAGAGGTAGATTATTGCGGCGTTGTATCTGGAAGAAAGATTAATAAGATTGAGCAACTAAATTTAAAAATAGAAAATGGATATCATATATCTGCTCCATTTTTGGTTGATTTACCAATAAATATTGAATGCAAAGTAAAAACTATAATTCCACTTGGAACACATGATTTATTTATAGCTGAAATACAGGGAACACATATTGATAAGAGTTTGATTGACGAGAAAGGTAAGATTCATTTTGAAAAGGCTAATTTGATATCTTATTCACATGGAGAGTATTTTCCAGTTGAAAAAATGGCGATTGGACAGTTTGGTTTTTCTATCTCTAAGAATAAAATAATAAATGAAAAATTCAAGCATATAAAATTTTATGAGGAATATAGGAAAGATAAAAAAAAGAGAAAGAAGATATTAAAAAAGCATAAAAAATAAGAGTAGGTGGGCGACTTTATTACCCAGCTGCTCTTTTTTCAAAAGGAGAGTCTATGATAAAAAAGCTAAGATTTGAAAAAAGTTTTATGAAAATTTTATTAAGTTTGACAATACCAATAGTTTTACAAAATTTAGTAACAGCTTCATTAAATCTGTTAGATAGTGTAATGGTAGGAAAATTAGGAGAAAGTGAGATATCAGCTGTAGGGCTATCTAACCAGTTTTATATGATATTTTTTTATACTGTTTCTGGTGTTGGGATGGGTGCTTCGATATTTATGTCTCAACTTTGGGGTAAGAAAGATACACGGAAAATTTGTGAGTTTTTAGATTTATCACTCTTAATTTCAGTAATCGTAGCTTTAATTTTTGCATCAATAGCTTTTTTCTTTCCAGAAAAAATAATACATATTTTTCTGAAAGATAAAATTGTAACAGCTTTAGGAAGCAGTTATTTGAAAATAGTAGCTATAAGTTATATCCTAACTGCAATAACTACATCTTATAATATAGCTTTAAGAAGTACAGAGCAGACAAAATTACCAATGTATGGAAGTATAATAGGAATTTTTATTAATATGATTTTAAATTATATGTTTATTTTCGGAAAGTTTGGAGCACCGAAAATGGGAGTTTCTGGTGCAGCCTTAGGTACAGTAATTTCAAGAGTGATAGAGTTGTTATTTATCTTATTTGTAATTTATAGATTTAATAATATTGTAGCAACTAGATTTGTAAGTTTAAAGCAAATTACTTTGAAAAAAATTGTCGAGTTTTTCAAGATAGCGTCTCCTGTTATAATAAATGATGTTATTTGGATTATAGGAATATCTTTCTATTCTAAAGCGTACGCTAAATTAGGAGTAAATGCAACTGCAACAATGCAGATAGCTAATACAATTAATAATATGTTTAATATTTTTGGAACTGGAATAGGGGTAGCATCAGCTATTATGATTGGAAACAGTATAGGAGCTGGAAAAAAAGAGGAAGCTCATAAAATTTCATTAGATATTTCTAAACTAGGGGTAATTTTTGGAATTATAATGGCATTGTTTTTTTATTTTATTTCTCCTTTTATGGTAAAAGTATTTAAAATATCAAGTGAAACAGCATATAATTTGGATATAATTTTAAAGATAATGGCACTTTTTATACCGGCGAGATTTTATGCAATAATTCAAATTATTGGAACTTTAAGAGGAGGTGGAGATGTAATATATGCTACGTTTATAGAGTTTTTAGGAATTTGGGGTGTTGGAATTCCATTAGCCTTTATATCTCTTCATCTAATACCGACTTTATCAATAACCACATTATATTTGATAATATGTATGGAAGAGATTATAAAGTGTGTTATCGCTTATCCAAGAGTGATTTCGTATAAGTGGATTAAAAATTTAGTTTAGGAGGAAATATGATATCATTAATTTTTTTAATTTTAGGAGTTTGTTTTTTAGTATTTGGAGCTAATTTTTTGGTAGATGGTGCATCTTGTATAGCAAAAAAGTTTAATATACCAAACATGGTTATAGGTTTAACGATAGTGGCTTTTGGAACTTCAGCACCTGAGCTAGTGGTTAACACAATATCTGCAATAAATGGAAAAACTGCAATAACTTTAGGAAATGTTGTTGGAAGTAACATCATAAATATACTTCTGATATTAGGTGTTACAGCAATAATATATCCTTTAACTGTTTCAAAAAATACTGTCAAAATAGAGATTCCAATCTGTTTATTTTCAGCAATAATAACATATATTTTAGCGTTAGATAATGTTATTAATAAGATGGATTCGGCAATATTATTAATCTGTTTTATTTTCTTTTTAGGGTATAATGTGTTTTTAACATTAACAAATGCTGAAGAGAGTGATTTGGAAGTAAAAAATTATTCATTAATAGTGGCAATTTTTGTAACTATTCTAGGATTAGTTCTTCTTATTTATGGAGGAAAATTTATAGTTAATTCAGCTGTAGAATTAGCTAGAAACTTTGGAATATCTGAAAGAGTAATATCGGTTACAATAGTAGCTTTAGGAACATCTTTGCCAGAACTTGCAACTTCTGTAGTTGCTGCGTTAAAAAGAAATACAGATATAGCTATAGGAAATGTTGTTGGGTCAAATATTTTTAATATCTTTTTTATTTTAGGTGTTTCTGGAATGATTGCTCCTGTTCCAATTCCTGATGGAGCTGTTTTAGATTTAATAACAAATATTATAGGTTCATTATTATTGTTTGTTTTTGTTGTTTGGAAAAAGAGATTAAGTGTGATGGAAGGAGGAATATTTTTATTAGTTTATTCGGGTTATATATACACTTTATTTAAATAAGAGCACAAAAAAGTGCTCTTTTTATTTTGTGATTAATGATAAAATAATAATTATATTCTATTATTTAGATAAACTATGATAAAATAGATTGAATAGATAATAAAAGAAGGAGGTTATATAGATAAGTATTTTATATTTATCTACTATATTATGAAAAAGATTTTAGATATATTTGAAATAAATTTTAACAAAAACAGTTTTGTTAAAGCTGTTTTTTCTAATCCTTATTCAGGAGTAAGTTATAAAAAAATTAATTTAAAACCTATAAAAATGAAAAATGAGATATTGATTCAATTTGAACTATTCAATGAGAATAAAGCTTTTCATCAAAATAAAACTTTCGAACAAGCTTTAATTTTTATAGAAGAGATTATATTGAATTTTAAGCAAATACTAGTTATCAACTTAACAGAAGAGTTACAAGTTTTAAAGAAAAATGGTGGTTTTTCCATTAAAAGAAGGGTTATAGAGGAGCAAAAACTTAGTCTCTCACATAATAAAATAAAAAATTATATTTTAGAAGAGAATAAAGCTGTTCCATTTCTTATTGAATTAGGAGTAATGACTTCAGATGGAAAAGTTATAAAAGATAAATATAGTAAATTTAAACAGATTAATAAGTATTTAGAATTTATTGAACACACGATACAAGAACTTCAAGATAAAAAAATGATTGGAGATACTGTGAAAGTAGTAGATTTTGGGTGTGGAAAATCTTATTTAACTTTTGCTTTATATCATTATTTAAAAAATATAAAGAAGTTAAAAATTGAAGTTGTAGGATTGGATTTGAAAAAGGATGTGATTGAATATTGCAATAAAATAGCAACAAAATTAAATTTTACCGGGTTAAATTTTTCACAAGGGAATATAAAAGATTTTTCATTATTTGATAGTGTAGATATAATATTTTCATTGCATGCGTGTAATATAGCTACTGATTATACTATCTTGAAAGGTCTGGAATTAAAGGCAAAAGCAATTTTGATTGTTCCGTGTTGTCAGTCGGAGATTAATCAAAAAATTATAAAGTCAGGTGCAACTCAACTGAAACAAGAGCTTTCACCATTTATCAATCATGGAGTATTACAAGAGCGATTTTCCTCTTTAGCAACAGACGCACTTAGAGCAATAGCACTTGAGTTATGTGGTTTTAATACAAAAGTTATGGAATTTATAGATATGGAACATACCCCTAAAAATATTTTGATAAAGGCAGTAAAAGATTTAAATATTTCGGAAATAAAACTAGAGAAAAAGAGAGGAGAGTATGAGAGATACTTAAATTTTTTAGGAGTGAATCCGATTATAGATACACTTTTAAGGGGTTATTTTAAAAAGTAACGTGAAACTTTCTTAATCAATTAATCTATTAGTTTTATAGGTTAAGGATTACAACTGTTATAATTGCTTTGATTCAATAAAGACGGAGGAGAGAAAAGCGGTTTTTCTTTAAATTTATTATGTTATGTATGTTATTAAAAAATCAAGAAGATTTTAAAGATTGTTTTATAAACTCATAAATAATCTTATATTTGTGCTATTTTAATAACAAAAAAGGAAAAATATATTTATATTTTTATAGGTATAAAATCTATAATTTTTAATTGTCCAACTAACAGTAGTGATAAAAAGATGTGAACCTCTCCCACTTAAAGCTTTCAGCTTTTGAAGTGGGAGCTTCTTCTTGGGAAGTAGTTGCTCTTGTTAACCAACTATATTTACCAAGCTATCCCCGTAGTTCCTACGCTTCTTTCGGTTCTTTTTATTTTTAGACTGCTTGTCTTATTCTTAGAACTTCAGCTAATATATTTTTAGCAGCACTTACATCTCTATCATGATGGGTATGACAAATTGCACAACTTCACTCTCTTATATCAAGAGTTTTCTTGCCATCCCTATGACCACATACAGAGCATATTTGACTTGATGGATATAGTCTATCTATTTTTATTTACCATTTTGCCTTATACTCAAGTTTATTTATAAAACTAGCCCAAGATACATCAGCTATAGATTTTGCTAATCTATAATTATGAAGTAGCCCTTTTGTGTTTAAGTGTAGGGGGAATAATAGAATGATAAAAATGAAATGCAATGATAAAAAAGCTGAGAAGATAGAAATGGTAAAGGTTTGTTAAAGGTTTTTAGGTGTGCAAAATGAAAAATACAATGATAAAATTGTGAGAAAAAATGTGAA
>CASFCG010000019.1 GCA_949293295.1 uncultured Cetobacterium sp. | reverse complement strand
AACAGGATTATTCTCAGGTGGAAGAGAGATATCAAATGTTAGAATTTTAGTTTCTGTTAATCTATAATTAATCTATTGAAATTAATAAATCAGACTGGTAATAAATTAATTATCACCAGTCTTTTTCATTTTAAATCTACCTAATATGAGATTTTTCTCTTTATCTCCAAAGCTAAAACCTCATTTTTAATTATACCATTATTTTTTTTCAAATATTCAGTACAGATATCTTTTACAAGTTGGATTGTTTTTACATCATGGACGATATCTACAAATTTTAAATCACTTAATCCACTTTGCTTAGTTCCAAAAATCTCTCCAGCTTTTCTTAATCTTAAATCTTCTTCGGCGATTTTAAAGCCATCCTCCGTTTCCTCTAGAACTCTTAATCTAGCTGAAGAATCATCATTTTTTGTCAGTGAAAGTAGAAAGCAATAGGATTGATGCTCTCCTCTTCCAACTCTTCCTCGTAATTGATGGAGTGTTGAAAGACCAAATCTTTCCGCATTACTGATAACCATTATACTGGCGTTTGGAACGTTTACTCCCACCTCTATAACTAAGGTTGATACAAGTATATCAATCTCTTTATTTTTAAATCTATCCATTACTTCATCTTTCTCTTTATTTTTCATTTTTCCATGTAAAATTCCAACCTTATAATTAGGAAATCTATCAATTACCTCTTTATATAACTCTTCTGCTGATTTTACTATCAATTTTTCACTTTCTTCTATTAAAGAAGCGACGAAATAAGCTTGTCGTCCGGCTTTTAATTGCTCCTCAATAAAGGAATACATCTTTTTCTCATCATTGTTATCTCCAATCCACTTGGTTTTTATAGGCTTTCTCCCAGGTGGAAGTTCATCAATTATTGCAACATCTAAATCTCCATATATACTAAGAGCCAATGACCTTGGAATAGGAGTTGCACTCATAACAATCAGATTAGCTATAACACCTTTATCTCTCAATTTTTTTCGTTGTAGAACACCAAATCTATGTTGTTCATCTATAATAATCAAACCTAAGTTTTTGAATTTTACATTGTCCTCTATAATTGCATGTGTCCCAATAACAATATCTATATCGCCATTTTCTAGTTCTTCTAGAATCTTTTTTCTTTTAGTGCCCTTAATAGAGCCAGTCAGTAGTTCAACTCGTATCCCCAAATTATTCAGCTCTTTATGAATATTTAAATAATGTTGTGTTGCGAGTATCTCCGTTGGAGCCATTAAAACACCTTGATAGCCATTTTCAGCCATATATAATAATAAAACTACTGCCACTATTGTTTTTCCACTTCCGACATCTCCTTGAATCAAGCTATTTATTATTTTTCCGTCATTTATATCTTTATATATAGATGTGATAACTTTTTTTTGAGCCAAGGTCAATGAAAATGGGAGTTCGCTTAGATATCTTGTAACTATCTCTTTTTTTCCTGAAATATTATATTTTTTTTTGTTCAATAAATCTACTTCAAAACGCCTTTGCAAGATTCCCATTTCTAATATCAAAAGCTCTTCTATTGCAAATCTTCTCTTAGCTTCTTCTAATTTTCTTTCATTGCTTGGAAAGTGAATCTCCTGAAGAGCCTCTTCTCTTCCGAGTAGCTTATATTTTTTTATAACCTCTTCTGGTATATTTTCTCTAAAAATTTCTTTTGTTTCTTTCAAAATCTCTTTTAAAATCTTTCTTAACCAGTTTTGAGTTATATCTTTTATTAAACTATATATGGGTAAGATTTCTCCTGTTTTCATTTGTCCCTTATATAGTTTAAACTCTGGATTAACAATTTGAAAAGTATATCCTCTTTTTACCTTTCCTATAAAAATATACTCCTCTCCAAGTTTTAAACTATTTCGCAAGTATGGACGTTGAAACCAGACAATTTCTAAGTTTCCTGTTCCATCCGTCACATTAGCTTTTATCATCTTTAAACCAGTTCTTGTTGGAGGGGCGGATATATTCATAATGCTTCCTTTTAAAACTACATATTCATCCCCTCTTAATTCAGCTATCTTTTTTAAATTTGTTCTATTATCATAAGCTCGTGGAAAATAGTAAACCAAATCTCTCAATGTTTCAATTCCTAATTTTTTTAGTTTTGTTATAGCTGATTTTGTCAGTATTTTTATATTTAGATTTTCTAAATTTTGATATATATCTATGATTTTTACCTCCTTTTTAAATAGATTTAACTATATAGTAAAAAGAGTATGTAATCTATTAGCTACATACTCTATCAGTTTAGTCGTTTAATTTTAAAACTGAAACAAACGCCTCTTGAGGAATCTCAACATTTCCGATTTGCTTCATTCTTTTCTTTCCTTCTTTTTGTTTCTCCAGAAGTTTTTTCTTTCTTGTAATATCTCCACCATAACATTTAGCTAATACATTTTTTCTATATGCTTTAATTGTTTCTCTTGCTATTATTTTAGCTCCCAAAGCTGCTTGAATAGGAACTTCAAACTGTTGTCTTGGAATTATCTCTTTTAATTTTTCACAAATAGCTCTTCCACGTGAAGCAGCGTTGTCAGCATGAGCTATAAAGGAGAAAGCATCTACAACATTCCCAGATACAAGGATATCGACTTTTACAAGCTTTGATTCTTTATAACCTATCATCTCATATTCAAAAGAAGCATATCCTTTAGTTCTGGATTTTAATTTATCATAAAAATCTATAACAATCTCAGCCAAAGGTAGTTCATATATAACCATAGTTCTGTTATCATCAATATATTTCATATCAATGTAGTTTCCTCTTTTTTCTTGACAAAGCTCCATGACATTTCCAACATAGTCTTTAGGAGTTAGGATAGACCCTTTAATATAAGGCTCTTCTACAATAAATTTAGCTCTTCCGCCCTCTGGAAATTCGCAAGGATTATCAATGACAACTGTTTCTTTTCCTTCAGATGTAACTCTATATTCGACCGATGGAGATGTAGATATTAAATCTATATCATATTCTCTTCTCAGTCTTTCAACTATAATTTCCATATGTAAAAGTCCTAAAAATCCACATCTAAACCCAAAACCTAAAGCTAAGGATGTTTCAGGAATAAAACTTAAGGAAGCGTCATTAAGTTGTAGCTTTTCTAAAGCTTCTCTCAAATCCTCATAATCATCAGTAGAAATAGGATAAAGTCCAGCAAAAACCATAGATTGAGCTGGTCTAAATCCATCTAGTGGCTCTAGACAAGGTTTATGGACATGTGTTATAGTATCTCCTACTTGTGTATCTTGAATTGTTTTTATTCCAGTAATAATATAACCTACTGAACCAGAACTTAACTCTGGTTGTTCCTTTTTAGTTGGAGAGAATATACCACACTCTAGGACTTCAAACTCTTTTCCAGTTGACCAAACCTTTATTTTATCACCTTTTCTAATAGTTCCATCTAAAACTTTGACATATGTAATAACACCTCTATAATCATCAAAAAGTGAATCAAAAATCATTGCCTTTAATGGTGCTTCCTCGTTAAAAGTTGGTTCTGGTATCCGTTGAACAATAGCTTCAAGTAGTTCATCAATTCCAATACCAGCTTTTGCAGAAACTAAAACAGCATCATCAGCTGGAAGACCGATAATATCCTCTATTTCATTTTTTACTCTTTCTACGTCAGCTGCTGGAAGGTCGATTTTATTAATCACTGGTATTATCTCAAGATTATTTTCTAAAGCTAAATAGACATTTGCTAAAGTTTGAGCTTCCACTCCTTGAGCCGCATCAACGACAAGCAAGGCTCCCTCACAAGCTGATAAGGACCTTGAAACCTCATATATAAAATCTACGTGTCCAGGAGTATCAATCAGATTTAGTTCGTAATCTTTACCATCTTTTGCTTTATATTTTAAAGTTACCGCTTGGGCTTTGATAGTGATACCTTTTTCTCTTTCTAACTCCATAGAATCTAGTAGTTGGTCTTTCATCTCTCTTTCTGTAACAGTTCCCGTGGCTTGTAGTAATCTATCTGCAACGGTAGATTTTCCATGGTCTATATGTGCAATAATTGAAAAATTTCTTTTAAATTTTTGTAACACAATATCCTCCTAAATAAATCATATATTTTTACACTATATTATATGAAAATTAAATAAAAAAATCAAATGATTTATTACGTATTTTTCAATGTTTTATGCTTAAAAACTCTTCTTTTAATTTAGATTATTTATATAGCAACTGTGATTAAAGTTTTAAAATAATGAGTAGCATGAAAGAAATAGGAAAAAATGCAAAGAATGGTCAGAAATTATTAGCAAATTGTGATAAATTGTTAATAGTGATAAATAGATAAAAAATACAATAGTGCAAAATTAATCATTCAAAAAAGATATCTATTGTGATATAATGTAATGCGTTGTATATAAGGAGATGAGAAGTTTTGGAGGGAATAGTTATTCTAAATAAACCTAAGGGGATAACATCTTTTGATGTAATAAGAGAGTTAAGAAAAATATTTAGTGTGAGAAGGATAGGGCACACAGGGACTTTAGACCCACTGGCAACTGGTGTGTTGGTGGTATGTGTTGGGAAAGCAACAAAATTAGCTCAGGATATAGAAAATGATAATAAAACATATATTGCAGAGTTTGAATTGGGCTATAAGACAGACAGTTACGATATAGATGGAAGAGTGATAGCTGTGTCTGATAGAAAGGTTGTATCAGTAGAGGAATTAAAACGGACGTTAAATGAGTTTAAAGGGAAGATTTCCCAGGTTCCGCCGATGTATTCAGCAATAAAGGTGAATGGAAAAAGATTATATGAACTGGCAAGAAAAGGGATTGAAGTCGAGAGAGATTCACGACAAGTTGAGATAAAAAATATAGAGATTATAGAGTTCGATGGGAGTAAGGGAAAGATATTATGTGAGGTTTCAAAAGGAACATATATTAGGTCTTTGATTTATGATATTGGAGAGAGATTGGAAACCTTTGCAACAATGACTGAGTTGGAAAGGATTAAAGTTGGTAAAAGTTGTATTGAAAAAGCATTTACATTGGATGAGATATCGCAGTTAGTAAAACAAGGAAAGACTGATTTTTTGATATCTTTAGAGGATTATTTTGACTATGAAAAGATTAAAATTGATGATGAAAAAGGGGTAAATCTATTTAAAAATGGACAGAATTGTAAAGTTACAGCAGTTGAAGGTGTTTATCGAGTGTATGATAGAGATAGATTTATTGGATTTGGAATAGTAAAAAAAGATTATTTAAAGGGATATAAATATTTTTAAGAGAGGATAGAGAGAATGAAAATAAAAAATATTGCAATAATAGCACACGTAGACCATGGGAAAACAACTTTAGTTGATTGTTTGTTGAGACAATCTGGAGTATTTGCCGCACATGAGTTAGAAAAAGTATCTGAAAGAGTTATGGATTCAAATGATATTGAAAAGGAGAGAGGGATTACAATTTTCTCCAAAAATGCGTCTGTAAGATATAAAGATTACAAGATAAATATAGTTGATACACCAGGACATGCTGATTTTGGTGGAGAAGTGCAACGTATCATGAAGATGGTTGATTGTGTAATTCTTTTGGTTGACGCTTTTGAAGGACCAATGCCACAAACAAAATATGTGTTAAAGAAAGCTTTAGAGCAAGGACATAGACCGATAGTTGTGGTTAATAAAGTGGATAGACCAAATGCGAGACCAGAAGAGGTACTGTATATGGTTTATGACCTATTTATAGAATTAAATGCAAATGAGCTTCAACTGGAGTTTCCAGTTGTATATGCTTCTGGAAAAGCTGGTTTTGCTAAAAAAGATTTAAATGACAAGAGTGATAGCATGTTACCTTTATTTGAAACGATAATGGAGCATGTAGAGGACCCAGAGGGAAGTATTGAAAAGCCGACACAATTTTTAATTACCAATATAGAATATGATAATTATGTTGGGAAGTTGGCGGTAGGAAGACTTTACAATGGAACTTTGAAGAGAAATCAAGAGGTTATGTTGATAAAAAGAGATGGAAAACAGATAAAGGGTAAAATATCAGTGCTATATGGATATGAAGGATTAAAAAGAGTAGAGATTCAGGAGGCATTTGCAGGGGATATAATCTCAGTAGCAGGGTTAGATGCTGTTGATATTGGAGAGACAATTGCGGATGTGAATGAGCCTATAGCTCTGCCAGTAATTGATATAGATGAACCAACATTAGCAATGACTTTTATGGTTAATGATTCGCCATTTGCTGGAAAAGAGGGAAAGTTTATTACTTCTAGAAATATTTGGGATAGGTTGCAAAAAGAGTTACAGACAAATGTTAGTATGAGAGTAGAAGCGACAGAAAGCCCAGATGCGTTTGTTGTTAAAGGAAGAGGAGAGCTTCAACTTTCCATACTTTTAGAGAATATGAGAAGAGAAGGGTTTGAGATTCAAGTTTCAAAGCCAAGAGTTTTATTTAAAGAGATAGATGGAGAGAGATATGAACCGATTGAATTAGCAATGGTAGATGTAGATGATGCCTATGTTGGAGTTGTTATTGAAAAGATGGGAGTCAGAAAAGGTGAGATGATAACAATGAATCCAGGGACTGACGGTTACACAAGACTTGAGTTTAAAGTTCCAGCAAGGGGATTGATAGGATTTAGAAATGAGTTTTTGACGGATACAAAAGGTACGGGAATATTAAATCACTCCTTTTATGATTATGAACTTTATAAAGGTTCGATTCCAACTAGGGCAAAAGGGGTTTTGATAGCTTTAGAACAAGGAGTTACAGTGGCTTATGCTTTAGGTGGATTACAGGATAGAGGAGTGTTATTCATGGATCCAGGTGTAGCAGTGTATGAAGGGATGATTGTGGGAGAACATAATCGAGATAATGATTTAGTTGTGAATGTGTGTAAGACTAAAAAATTAACAAATATGAGGGCTGCAGGGAGTGATGATGCTATTAGGTTAGCTGCACCGAGAAGATTTACACTAGAACAAGCTTTGGATTATATAGCCGATGATGAGTTGGTAGAGATTACACCAGAAAATATAAGATTGAGAAAAAAATATTTAAAAGAGAATGATAGGAGAAAAAACTCTAAATAGAAAGAATAGTTTTTTAGAAAGAGGATAGAATTAGCTTTCTATCCTTATTGATTTATATATCTAAAAAATTATAAAGGAGGAAAAATTTGAAAAAGCTCTGGAAGCCAATCGAAAGACTTTCATTTTCGAGGAAAATAATATTAGGTTTTTTGGCAGTGATTATTGTGGGGGCTATATTACTACAGATGCCCTTTTCTTTAAAAAGCGGGAAAAGTATAAATTTTTTAACCGCATTATTTACAGTAACATCTGCTGTATGTGTAACGGGATTATCAGTTATTGATATATCGGAAGTTTTATCAAGAGTTGGTCAACTTCTATTGCTAATTTTGATTCAATTGGGTGGATTAGGAGTTATGACCTTTTCATCCTTATTTTTTCTACTTATAGGTAAAAAGATTAGTTACAGGGAGAGAGCTCTATTAAAAGAGGAGAGAAATGCTGAGAATAGCGGAGGAATAGTTGACTTTTTAAGAAGGACAGTTTTAATAGTTCTCTTTATAGAGGGGATTGGAGCTTTAATTTTGACCATCAGGTTTATGAGAGAGTTTTCTTTTGCTAAGGCATTATATTTTGGTATTTTTCACTCAGTGTCAGCATTTTGTAATGCGGGTTTTTCATTATTTTCAAACAATTTAGAAAATTATAGTGATGATATAATAATTAATCTAACAATATCTTTTTTGATAATTCTAGGCGGAATTGGATTTGCAGTAATAAATTCGCTAATAGAGAATTATCGAAGAAAGATTAAAAGATTTAATTTGACTTCGAAAGTGGCTATATTTATATCAATAATTTTAACAATTTTAGGGACATTGCTATTTTTTATGTTAGAATATAGTAACTCCAGAACAATTGGAAATTTTTCATTAACTCATAAGATTGTAGCTTCTTTTTTTCAAAGTGTAACAACAAGGACAGCTGGATTTAATAGCGTTTCAGTTGAAAATTTAAAACCAGCAACAGTATTTATATTTTGTATTTTAATGTTTATAGGTGCTTCACCAGGCTCAACAGGTGGAGGGATAAAAACTACAACTATTGGAGTTATTGTTCTGTATGTTATAGGAGTAATTAGGGGAAGAGAAAATATAAATCTTTTTGGGCGTAGATTAGATTGGGATATTTTAAATAGAGCGTTAGCTATATTAGTTATTTCAATAATTTATACATCTGTTGTAATTATTATTTTAATGAAGTTAGAAGAAAGGCTTGGATTTGAAAAAATAGTTTTTGAGGTTATATCAGCTTTTGGGACTGTTGGACTTTCAATGGGAATGACACCGTTACTTTGTAACTATTCACAAATTTTGATAATAATAACAATGTTCATAGGAAGATTAGGACCTATGACGTTTGCTTTAGCCTTAGGTGAACAAAAAATAAAGAAAAATTTGAAATATCCAAAGGAAAATATTTTGATAGGTTAGTTTTCTATAGGAGGAGTAGTTATGAAACAATATGTAGTAATAGGGATGGGGAGATTTGGAACGAGTATAGCGGAAACTCTTTATAAAGCTAATAAAGAGGTCTTGGCAATTGATGAGTCAGAGGAGATTATACAAGATGTAATTAATAAGGAGCTTGTTAGTGAGGCGATTGTTGCCGATGCGACAGATGATATGGGATTGAAAAATATTGGAATAGATGGTTTTGATGTTGCTTTTGTTTGTATTGGAGAGATTGAACCAAGTATAATGATTACATTGAATTTGAAAGAGATGGGAATAAAAAAAATAATTGTTAAAGCAACAACAAAAAGACATGGGAAACTTTTAGCTAAGATAGGAGCAAATGAGATTATATATCCTGAAGAGTATATGGGAAGAAGAGTTGCTTTGGCTGAAATGGATCCGAATTTGATAGAGCATTTTAGATTTTCAAAAGATTTTTTATTAGCAGAGATTAAAGCACCAGAGAGTTTTTGGAATAAATCATTGATAGAATTGGATATTAGAAGAAAATATAATCTTAATATTGTCGGATTAAAAAAAGGAAAGAAAAATTTTATTCCAAATCTTTCGCCTGATACAGTTATTGAGAAAGGGGATATATTACTTGTAATAACAGATTATAAAACAACAGAAGAGATAAAGAAATTAAAATAAATGGAGGAAAAATGCAAAATTTTGATATAATTGTGGTAGGAGCTGGACATGCTGGATGTGAAGCTGCTCTTGCTTCAGCAAGAATGGGAGCAAAGACTGCAATATTTACAATTCTATTGGACAATATAGGATATATGTCTTGTAATCCATCTTTAGGAGGACCGGCAAAATCCCATTTAGTAAAAGAGATTGATGCTCTTGGTGGAGAGATGGGAAGAAACATAGATAAAACATATATTCAAATAAGAGTTCTAAACACCAAAAAAGGACCAGCTGTAAGAGCTTTACGAGCACAGGCAGATAAATTTAATTATAGTAAAGAGATGAAAAAGACACTTGAAAATACCGATAATCTTGATGTAATACAGGGAATGGTTACGGAACTTCTGATTGAAAACGGAGAGGTTAAGGGAGTAAAGACAAAAGAGGGAGTTGAATACAAAGCGAAAGCTGTTGTTATAGCAACAGGAACTTTTATGAGAGGTATTATTCATATTGGGGAAAAGCGATTTCAGGGAGGAAGAATGGGAGAACTTTCATCTGAAGAGCTACCTTTATGTTTAGAAAAAATAGGATTGAAGTTAGGGAGATTTAAAACAGGGACGCCTCCGAGAGTTGATGCTAGAACAATTGATTACTCTAAGACTGAGATTCAAGAGGGAGAAAGAAGTGGATTAAAATTTTCTTTCAGAACAAAAGATAATGAGATAAAAGATAGAGTCCAGATTCCTTGTCATATAGTGTTTACAAATAGCGATGTTCATAATGTAATTTTAAAAAATAAAGATAGGTCACCTCTTTTTAATGGAACAATACAAGGAACGGGTCCGAGATATTGTCCGTCAATTGAAGATAAAGTTTTTAGATATCCTGATAAGGATAGACATCATCTTTTCTTAGAAAAAGAAGGGTATGATACAAATGAGGTTTATATTAGTGGTTTTTCATCATCTCTTCCTACAGATGTTCAATATGAGATGTTGAGAAATATTCCAGGGTTAGAAAATGCTAAAATAATGAGATATGCCTACGCAATAGAGTATGATTATATCTATCCAGAGGAGTTAAAATATAGCTTAGAGAGTAAAAAAATCGGAAACCTATTTTTAGCAGGTCAAATTAATGGAACATCTGGTTATGAGGAAGCGGGAGCACAGGGGTTAATTGCTGGAATAAATGCAGTGAAGAAAATTAGAGGAGAAGAGGCATTAATATTGGATAGAGCAGACTCATATATTGGAACTTTAATAGATGATTTGGTTTCAAAAGGAACAAATGAACCTTATAGAATGTTTACTGCAAGAAGTGAATATAGATTAATATTGAGAGAGGATAACGCGGATTTAAGATTATCTAAGATAGGATATGAACTGGGGCTTATTTCAAAAGAGGAATATGAGAAGATAGAAAAAAAAGATAAAGATGTTGCTTTGATAATAGAGAGATTAAGTAATCAGTATGTAGGAAGTAGTAATCCAAGAGTGAATGAGGTATTATTAAAGGCTAATGAACCAGAAGTGCGTTCTGGAATAACTTTAATTGAGCTTTTGAAGAGACCAGAAGTAACATATCAGGATATAAAATATGTCGCTGAAATGATTGAAGGATTTGAGCTTGGGGAGTATTCAAAGGACACAGAGTATCAAGTTGAAATACAAGTTAAGTATTCTGGATATATTCAACGTTCTTTAAAGATGATAGAAAAACATAAAAATTTGGAGAATAAAAAGATTCCAGATAATTTTGACTATGATAGTTTAGAAAATCTTCCCAAAGAAGCAAAGGATAAATTAAAACAAATAAGACCCATAAATATAGGTCAAGCGTCTAGAATATCAGGAATATCACCGGCAGATATTCAGGTTCTTTTAATCTATCTAAATCTTGAAAGGAAAAAGGAAAGATGAAAAGTTATTTAAAAGATGGAATTAAAAAAATTGGATTGGAGTGTTCAGATGATAAAATAGAAAGATTGCTTATCTATTTTCAAGAGCTTTTAGAGTATAATAAACATACAAATTTAACAGCGATAAGAGATGAAAAAGAGATTTTAGAAAAACATTTTTTAGATTCTCTTTTGTTACAAAAATTGATATCAGAAAAAAAAGGAAAAAAGATAATAGATATAGGAACAGGAGCAGGTTTTCCCGGAATGGTGCTAGCAATTTTTAATCCAGAAATAGAGTTTACTTTGTTGGATTCAGTTGGGAAAAAAACAAAGTTTTTAGAGCTAGTGAAAAACAGATTGAGACTTACCAATGTAGAGATTGTAAATAGCAGAGCGGAGGATTACATAAATTTAGAAAATAGAGAGACTTATGATATTGGATTATGCCGAGGTGTGAATAGGTTAAATGTAATATTAGAATATATAATCCCTTTTTTAAGAGTTGGAGGATATTTTTTCTCTCAGAAAATGGAAGGAACAGAGGAGGAGAAAGAAGCAGAGACAGCTTTGAGACTTTTGGAATCCGAAGTAGTAAGAGTGGATGAGCTAGAGTTACCAAATTATAAAGATAGAAGATTAGTTATACAGATAAAAAAAAATAGGGAAACAGATTTAAAATATCCACGAAGAGCAGGAGTTGCACTGAAAAAGCCGTTGTAAATTTTTAGTGTATAATTTAGGAGTATTAAAATACTCCTTTTTACTTGTAGTATATTTTCCAAAAAAAGAATAAAATAAAAAAATTTTAGATATAATTAACGTAGTGTCCATTTAGGGTATACTCTATTTAGACGCAAAAATTTGTGAAAATCTAAAAATTTTCGTGTATAAAAAGAATAAAATCTGAATAAAAAGCAAAAGTTTAGTTCACTAAATTTTTGCTTTCTTTATTATTTTTTGTGTCTATTTGGGGTATACCCCAGATGGACACTTTTTTATTTCGATGTTCAATATTATTGGATTTATAAAGTGTCTATAAGTAAAAATAAAGATTCGCCAAATAAAACTTTTTCATATTTTAAAAAGTCCCCGCCACCTTGGTGGTTGGGCTTTGAAAAGTTTACAATATAGATTTTAATTTTTTGTAAAAATAAAAAAGGAAAAAAACTAGAAATTAATCAAATTTCGATTTCTTAATCTGAATTAAAAATCAATTTAGTAAGAAAATTTAAATAAAAAAATTCGTAATTACAAAGATTTAATTTTTAAAAGCTATTAAAAGTTTTAACTTTTATAGAATAAATAAAAATTTTAGGAGGATTTTATTATGAAAAAAATTTTATTAGGATTAACAGTTTTAACATCTTCTATTTTTGCAGCCATGGTAAATCCAGATGAGGAGCCCGTAGATAACACGAATGTATTTAGCACTATTGGGAAACTAGTTGTTACTGGAACGATTGAATACACTGCTCCAACAGTTAAATATGCTGTTTTTGCTGGAATGCCAGGAAATGACCAAGGAGGAGAAGAGCAAGCAAATTTTGGAAAAATTGTGTTTGAATCATACTCAAAAGCGGCTACATTTGAAGGAAGCCCATCTTTACGGAGAGTAATCTATATTAGAAAAGTTGGAACTTCTGGTATGGAAGCTTTAGGTAGAAATTATAAAGTTTCAATTGGTGGAGATGCTTATAATGATTCTTTAGCATTTGAAGGAGGAACTTCACAAGAGATTGAGTTCTTTAGAATATATAGTGATACTGCTTTAAGCCAAGTGTTTGAATCTCCTACATTTACTGTACAAGATGGAAAAATATATCATGGTACGTCAGCAACTCCTGATAAACTTATGGATAGTGCAACATTATTAGAAGTAAGTTCAACTCAAGAGGGAGAATTAACGATGAAACTTATAGAGAATCCAAATCCATCTGGTTCAGCTATAACTGCCACAGAAATTAGAGATTTTACAAATGCTTTAAATCTTGGACAATCAAATTTAAGTTTCCAAACTCCCATCTATATAAGAGTTGGTGCATAATAAAATATTACGAGAAACTAAGTAAAATCAGTTTAAATTCTCTTAGTTTCTCTTTTTTTATGTCTATTATTTTCTGATTTTCTTCTTTTTACAATCTATTTTCCATCATCTAATATGCAAGAAGTCGCCACCTCTATTTCTCTATTTAATAAATAAAATGCTAAATTATTATATAAATCAGGCTAGAGAGTAGCCATAAAGTTGTGTTTTTATTTTAAAATTCACAATAAAAACTTTAAAGTCATCAGAAATGGCAATAAACAAAATTTTTTCGTAAAAAGCTAAAAAGTTAGGTTCACATCTTAGCAAAGTATGATAAAATGGTTACGAGATAACTAAGAATTGGAGTGAAGTTATGAGTTATAAATTTTTTCAAAATAAAAAGTGTCCGTATTTTCCATGTCATAAAGTGGAAAAAATTGAAGATTTTAACTGTCTTTTTTGTTATTGTCCGTTGTATGCTCTTAAAGAGAAGTGTGGTGGAGCTTTTAAATACACCTCAAAGGGAATAAAAGATTGTTCTTCTTGTACAGTCACTCATATAAAAGATGAAGGATATCAACATGTTCAAGAAAAAATAAAGGAAATATTAAATATGACAAAAAAAAAGAATTAAACGTCTAATTATGTAGAAAATGAAATTGATAGAATATTTAGAGGTGATGTTTATGAATCCAAATAGTTTTACTGAAAATTCGATGATTGCATTTACAGATGCACAGAGCTTGGCAAAAGGCTATATGCAACAGGAGATTAAACCTGAGATACTGACTCTTGCACTTCTTAAACACAAGGATGGATTAATTTCAAGGGTTTTAACAAAAATAGGAATTAATTCGTTTCAAATACAACAGGAACTTGAAAATGTTTGTTCTAAGTTTCCTAAAGTTCAAGGAGGAAATAAACAAATTGGATTAGACTCAAAAACTGCTCATATTTTACTAGAAGCTGAAACATTAATGAGAGCAATGGGAGATTCATATATTAGTGTAGAGCATATTTTTTTAGCGATATTAGATAATACTGATTTTTTACAAAAATTTGGGATAAAAAGAGAGGTTTTTGAAAAAGCTATTTTAGAAATAAGGGGTGGTAAAAAGGTGGATTCCCCTAATCCAGAAATAAAATATGAAGTTTTAGAGAAATATGGTCGAGATTTAGTTGAACTAGCAAGAGCCGGAAAAATAGACCCTATTATTGGAAGAGACCATGAGATAAGAAGAACTATTCAAATTATCTCTCGACGTACAAAAAATAATCCTGTTTTAATAGGAGAACCTGGAGTTGGTAAAACTGCAATTGCTGAAGGGTTAGCTCAAAGAATTTTGAATGGAGATGTTCCAGATAGCTTAAAAAATAAAAAGATTTTTTCTTTGGATATGGGAGCTTTAATAGCTGGTGCTAAATACATGGGGGAGTTTGAAGAACGTTTAAAAGCTGTATTAAATGAAGTTGAACAATCTAACGGTGAGATAATTCTATTTATAGATGAGATTCATACTATTGTTGGAGCAGGAAAAACAGATGGAGCAATGGATGCTGGAAATCTTTTAAAACCTATGTTAGCTAGAGGAGAGATTAGAGTCATAGGAGCGACAACTTTGGATGAATATAGAAAATATATTGAAAAAGACCCAGCATTGGAGAGAAGATTTCAACTAGTTTTAATAAATGAACCAACAGTTGAAGATACTATCTCTATTTTGCGTGGAATAAAGGAGAAATTTGAAGTTTATCACGGAATAAGAATATCTGATGGGGCTATTGTTGAAGCCGCTGTTCTAAGTGATAGATATATTTCTGATAGACAACTTCCGGATAAAGCTATTGACCTGATTGATGAAGCAGCTGCAATGATAAGGACAGAGATGGATTCTATGCCAGAGGAGTTAGACCAATTAACAAGAAAAGTTATGCAACTTGAGATAGAAAGGGAAGCACTAAAAAAAGAGACAGACCAATATTCAAAAGAACGTCTAGAGATTCTAGAAAAAGAACTTGCTAATTTGGTTGAGCAAAGGTCTCTTTTAAAAGCTCAATGGGATAATGAAAAAGAGGAATTAAATAAAATCAAAGAACTTAAAGAGAATATTGAAAGTGTTAAATTAGAGATTTTAGATGCTGAGAGAAAATACGATTTAAATAAAATAGCAGAATTGAGATACGGAAAACTTAACAATTTAGAAAAAGAGTTGAGTGAAGAACAGAAAAAATTAGAGGATAACGCAAATATAAATAAGTTGATTAAACAGGAAGTAGGAGTAGAAGAGGTTTCAGAAGTTATTTCTAAATGGACTGGAATTCCTTTATCAAAACTATTGGAAAGTGAGAAAGAGAAACTTTTAAATCTTGAAGAAAATCTTAATAAACGAGTTATTGGGCAGGAAGAAGCTGTCAAAGCTGTATCAGAAACTATTTTAAGGGCTAGAGCAGGATTAAAAGACCCAAATAGACCAATAGGTTCATTTATTTTCTTAGGACCAACTGGAGTTGGTAAAACATATTTAGCTAAATCATTGGCATATCATCTATTTGATGATGAAAACAACGTAATAAGAATTGATATGAGTGAATATATGGATAAGTTTTCTGTTACTAGATTAATAGGAGCTCCTCCGGGATATGTTGGATATGATGAGGGAGGGCAATTGACTGAGGCAGTTAGACGAAAACCTTATTCTGTAATTTTGTTTGACGAGATTGAAAAAGCACATCCAGATACTTTTAATATCCTTTTACAAGTTCTTGATGATGGTCGTCTAACAGATGGGCATGGAAAAATTGTCGATTTTAAAAATACATTGATTATAATGACTTCTAATATTGGAAGCCATCTAATTCTTGAAAATCCAGAGCTTAACTTAGAAACAAGAGAGGAAATCAATAGGCTTCTGTTATCAAATTTTAGACCTGAATTTATAAACAGAATAGATGAAACTATTATTTTTAAAGGCTTAGGTTTAAATGAGATAAAAGGGATTGTAATGCAACTTCTGAAAACTGTTGAAGCAAAGCTTAATGAAAGAAAAATAAAGTTTGAAATAACAGAAAAAGCTGTTGAACATATAGCTAAAGTGGCATACGAACCTCAATTTGGAGCTAGACCACTTAGAAGATATATTCAAAAATATATAGAAACAGAGATTGCTAAAGAGATTTTAAAAGGAGAGATAAAGGAGAGAGAAACAATTAAGCTCGACATCGAAGATAATAATTTAAAATTTAATATAATCTAACATAATCGATAAATAATCCATACTTTTACCAGAAATACAAAATTAAACATTGAAAAAGGCTGAATAGAACAGCCTTTTTTTTACATTTTATAAAATTATTAATCAAAATATAATCTTTATTGTTCAAAAATAACAAAAATTATAGTATTTCACTCTGTTAATCAGATTATAGTCTTATAAAAATTTAGAAGCATCACAATAAAAAATATAAAGTTCTTTGAATTTCCAACTAGTAAAGTATAATTTTACCGCAATATATATTTTTCCTATGATTATCATAGCTCTCTTAGTTTTATCTTATTGTGTCTATTTGGGGTATACCCCAGATGGACATTTTTTTATTTCGATGCTTAATATTACTAGTTTTATAAAGTGTCTATAAATAAAAATAAAGATTTGCCAAATAAAACTTTTTCATAATTTAAAAAGTCTCAGCCACTTTGGTGGTTGGGCTTTGAAAGATTTCAAATATAGATTTTAATTTTTTGTAAAGATAAAAAAGTAAAAAAACTAGAAATTAATCAAATTTCAATTTCTTAATCTGATTAAAAATCAATCTAGTAAGAAAATTTAAATAAAAAAATTTGTAGTTAAAAGATTTAATAATTAAAACTTAAATCAAAAAAGCTATTAAAAGTTTTAACTTTTATAGAATATATATTTTTAAAATTTTAGGAGGATTGTATTATGAAAAAAATTTTATTAGGTTTAGCAGCTATGTCAGCTGTTTCATTTGCAGCAGTACCTAACTATGGAGCTGCAGCGACAGGAGGAACAAATGTATTTCAAACCGGACAAAATGGAAAAATTGCAGTTACAGGGACACTAACATCAACGATTCCTGTAGTAAAATATGTGGTTTTTGCGTCAACTGATGGAACTACTGCAGATGATACATTAGCATTAACCACTTTTACTTTATCAGCAGATTCAGTGAAAAATGTGTTTGAAGATACAAATCCAAAAGTATATGTAAAAAGAGTTAATGGATATGAAAATGGATTTACAGATTTATTATCATCTGATGTAGTTGAGTTTTCTTTAGAAAGAGATGGATATATGGGGGATGCTGCTGATTTTCAAAACAATTGGGTTCAAGTTGGAGGAAAATTACAAATGCTTCCATTAATGATGCTTTCAGATGCAAGAATTCAAGAAATAGTAAATGAAGCTGTAAAATCAGTAAGTGGAATCTTAAACGCCAATGGACTTCTTTATTTAGAAACAACTAATAGATGGAGAGCTTATTTACAACCAAACACTATCCATTTCAAACATACAACTAATGGAGTATTAGAGATTGTGGCTGACACAAGAGGTCTTAGACTAAATTATGACCCACTTAACGAAATGGAAAATAAGGCAGTAGATGCAGTTCTAGCAGCTTCTGAGCCTTCTTCAGGATTTTCAATATTAGTAAGATTACAATAAAACAATTTTATAAAACGACCTCTTTACTCTTTTAAAGAGGTTGTTTCTATTTAATTAAACTTTTGTCTTCCTTTGTCTATCTTAATTACTTGATTTTCTCTTCACAATAAAATAAAGCAAAACTTTCTAATTTAATTGGACAAAATTTCAATTTTTCTCAATAGTTAATGAGATTATACAGTTTATTCTGGAGAGTTTAGTCATTATATATAAATAATCAAGATAGAATTTTACTCATAGAATCATTTTATTAGGAGAATTTTAAAATATTATTTTTTACCACTCAAAAACCATATACAAAAATAAATATAATAAGAATGGTAGAGAAAAATAAGTTGAATTGCAAAATTAAAACTCTATATAAATTAATGAATTTTGTTTATTAATTTATAGAGTTTTTTTGTTTTAATTGAAAATTTTATAATAGATTTAAAGAAAGTTTTGGCAATTACAGAAAAGAGTGTTACAATGTTAAGAAAAGCAGAAATTATACGGAGGTAATTATGAAGAATTTGAGCGAGTTGCAAAAAAAAGATTTAAAACATATTTTTCATCCCTGTTCACAGATGAAAGATTATGAAAATCTTCCGCCAATGGTAATTGTAAAGGGAGATGGATTATATGTTGAAGATGAGTTTGGGAATAGATATATGGATTGTGTTTCAAGCTGGTGGGTAAATCTTTTTGGACATTGCAATCCGAGAATAAACAGGGTTATTAATGAGCAGATAGAAAAATTAGAACATGTAATTTTTGCTAATTTTTCTCATGAAGCAGGAATTGAATTAGGAGAAAGATTGACAAAAGTAGCTCCTGAGGGATTAAATAAATTGATATTTACAGACAACGGCTCTTCAAGTACAGAAGTTGCTATAAAACTTAGTTTTCAATATCATCTTCAAACTGGAAATCCACAAAAAAAAAGATTTGTATCCTTGGAAGGAGCTTATCATGGAGAGACAATAGGAGCATTAGGAGTTGGAAATATGGATAGATTTACAGATATCTATCGACCACTTTTAAAAGAGGGAGTAAAAGTAAAGGGTCCAGATTGTTTCAAATGTAGCTATGGAAAAACAAGAGAGAATTGTGAAGCAGAGTGTTTTGAACATATGGAAAGTTATTTGAAAGAGAATG
Source organism: uncultured Cetobacterium sp. (assembly GCA_949293295.1). GTDB lineage: Bacteria > Fusobacteriota > Fusobacteriia > Fusobacteriales > Fusobacteriaceae > Cetobacterium_A. The sequence continues at coordinate 10,829 of CASFCG010000019.1, read as the reverse complement.
GGGATAGTATTGCTGGAGTTATTGTTGAATCTTTAGTTCAAGGTGTTGCTGGAATGAAAATCTACTCGCCACTATATTTAAAAAAATTGAGAAAATTAACAACTGAAAAGAACATACATTTAATTGCTGATGAGATTGCTATGGGGTTTGGGAGAACAGGAAAGATGTTTGCTATTGAACATGCAGGAGTTAGCCCAGATATTATGTGTGTAGGTAAAGGGCTCACAGCTGGTTACTTTCCGATGTCAATTGTTTTGATAACTGATAGAATATATGATGCTTTTTATGCTGATTATTCAGAGGGAAAATCTTTTTTACACTCTCATAGTTATTCAGGCAATCCAATAGGTTGTAGGATTGCAGTAGAGACATTAAAAATTTTTGAGGAAGAAGATATTTTAGGATTGATAGAAAAAAAAGGAAAATATCTAAAAAAAGGGATTGAGAGGAGATTGAAAGATATAAGATATCTAGGAGAATATAGGCAGATTGGACTTATTGGAGCCATAGAATTGGAAGGAATACCTGGCGAGAGAGCAGGATATGAGATTTATAAAATTGCTCTGAAAAAAGGTGCTATACTAAGACCATTGGGAAATATAATATATTTTATGCCGCCTTATATAATAACAGAAGAGGAGATTGAAAAAATGATAGATATCTTTATCTTATCATTAAACGAATATTTAGAAAGATTTGAATGAAAGTTAAGACAAATCATTGATTCTAGCGACATTATTTTGAAATATTTAAGAAAATGTGTTAAAACTGAACTGTTTTATTTGCTTTATTCTGGTAAATATAGATAGTTATATATAAATTTACCTTTTATACTGGAAATAAGAGAACCAAAAATTGAATGAATTATTATATAAGTGTAGTTGGGATTTGAAGTTATTCGAGAATAGTTTTTTGAAAAAGAGTAAAGAGGGTTAAAAAATTATGATAAAAAAAAGAAAATCAATGAGAGAACAAGTGTATGAATTTTTGAAAAAAAAGATAGTCCGAGGAGAGATAGAAGAAGGAAGTAGAATTGTTGAAGAGGAATACTCAGAAAAATTAAAGATAAGTAGAACTCCTTTGAGAGAGGCTTTAAGAATGTTGGAGCTTGAAGGTTTGGTAGAAACTAGAGAAAAAGGGGGAGTAGTAGTACCAATAATAACAAAAAATGATGTTGAAGAGATTTTAAAGATAAGAATCGCTCTTGAAACCTTGATTTTAGAAGAGGTAGTTGAAAAATTTACTCGTGAAGATTTTGAAAAATTAGATGAAAATTTAAAGAAAACAGAATCAATAATAGAGGATGATGATAAAGCGAGTGAAGTTTTTTCCTATTTTTCAGAGTTTAATAAACTGATTTATGAGGTGTCAGGACTTCCGAGAATTGTTACTTTGATAAACAATTTAAATCTATATTTAAAACGATTTAGAAAATTATCAAGTTTGGATTCTAGTAGGAGAAAAAGAGCCCATTTTGAACATAAGAAAATAATTGAATGCATGAAAAATGGAAATAAAAAAGAAGCTATTGAAATAAATAGAGCCCATCTAATGGAATCAAAAGAGTTTTTAATTAATTTGATGAAACACAGAGATAATAAATAGGATAAGTAATTTTGTTTCATTCACGCTATTAAAGTCTTTTCTATATAGTAAAAAATTTTATGTGTATAAAAAAGTAAAAATATCTAAACTTAATTTTTAGAATGAAATGAAAAGAAATATTATAAATTGGTGTTTTTTAATATTAATTTACTTAGTTCATTTATTTTAAAGTAAAAAAATAAAAACTATTTTTATGATTTCTTAAGGTTTCATAATTCTGCTTAATTTTTGTAATACAAATTTTTATTTAAAAGAAAAAAGTGTTGAAAAAATCTTTTTCAGCACTTTTTTATAAGCTATTGAAAATAATGTAACAGCTTATTCTTTATCCTTAAATTACCTATTTATATTTCCAAACTCCTCTTTTATCTCTTGTAATAACTCAGGATTAATAAATATATCCATAGCTGTAAGAGCCATAGCAATAACTGATTCTTTCATCCCTTTGTAAGCTTCTGATTTTATAGAAGCACAAGCAAACTCTATACTATGACCAGTTAAATAGTTGCTAGTAAGAGGAAATGAAGGGTGGATAGTAGGACAACAGTGACTTACATCTCCCATATCAGTAGAGCCAAAGTTCTCTTTTACTACTATCTTTTCCACTCCTTGTAGTTTTAATTTTTTTTCATAAACTTGAGATAATTTTTCATTTGTAACTAGATTAGCAAAGCTTGTTTCATAATTTTCTATCTCAAGAGTGGTTCCAGTAGCAAGAGCAGCTCCTTTAGCACAGTTTTTAACTTTTTCTACAAGCTCTTTTAGATAAGAAAGCGTTTGAGCTCTTACATAGAAGTTAGCAACGGCTAAATCTGGAATGATATTAGCTGCTTCTCCACCATTGGTTATAATTCCGTGGATTCTAGCAGTTTCATGTATTTGTTGTCTTAAGGCATTAATAGAGTTAAATAGCATAAGAACACCATCAAGAGCATTTATTCCCTCATAAGGAGCGCCAGCTGCATGGGCTGTTTTACCTCTAAAAGTGAATTGGATAGCCTCCATAGCTTGGGATTTACCACTTCTTTTGTGTGCTTCTCCAGTAGGATGGGCAGCCATTGCTATATCTATATCATCAAAAACACCAGCTTTAACCATATCTACCTTAGCTCCAGAAGTTTCTTCTGCCGGAGTTCCTATTACTAAAATCTCTCCCACCGTATCTTTCATAATCTCCTTTAATAGTATTCCAGTAGCTACACTTGTAACTCCAAAAATATTATGTCCACATCCATGCCCTATTCCAGGAAGAGCATCGTATTCAGCTAGTATAGCTACTTTTACTCCACCATCTCCATTTTTATATTTACCTATAAATGCAGTAGGTATTCCCGTATAGTTATCAGATGTTTCAAAACCATGTTTTTTTAATAGGTTAGTAAGAACTTCACAAGCTTTAAACTCTTGGTGTCCTAGTTCCGGATTATTATAGATATACTCATTCACCTCTTTAAATTCTCCCAAATATTTATCAAAGAGAATTGATAGACTTTCTTTTAATTGTTCCATGGTTACCTCCTAATTCAATGTTTTTTATTATGAATTATAAAAAATGAAACATCTGCTTTGTTTACATAACTAAGCTGAATATTGAACTTTCATCATTTCAGTCTTTATTTTTGCTCTTATTTCAGCAATCTCCTTATTTAACTTCTCAACTCGATTCCAATTTATAGTATCAGAGTTCATAATTTTATTCATTTCAAGCCTTTTTTCATCAATTTGTAATTGATAATTATTAAACATTTTTTGTTGTGCTGAAGATAATTTTATATTTTCTCTATATGGGTTTGCATAGTTATAAGATGAACAAAAACCTCTTCCATGACCAGATGTTTTATAACTATTGTGATGTCCCCCCCATGCAAAAGAAAAACTTGAAATAGCTAATAATCCTAAGAATAAATATTTTCTCATAAAAAACAAACCTCCTAAAAATTATTTTCTTCAGTCTAATCTAAAAATGTGGCAACAATGTGTCAAAAAATATAACAATTATCTTTTTTACCATTATTTTTTAAGTATAATCCATCGTTAGTGAAAAGAGTTATAAAACTCACTTCAACGAAGTATTTTTTCTATCAAATTATTTATTTTAATTTTTGCTTTCTCCTGCGAAAACTCTTTTGAACGCAATAAGCTTTTTTCCTCCCATTTCTTCCTATTTGAATCGATTTCCAATTGTTCCTTTATAACATACTGTAATGTTTCCTCTATATTCTCAACAAGTATCCCATAACTATCCATTTTAGAATTTAAAACCTCTCTAGTAGCACCATTAGATTTTGCTACCACCATTTTTCCCAGTATCATTGCTTCCATCAATACAACTGGAAACCCTTCAAAATGTGAAGGTAAAACAAATAATTTAGAATTTTTTATATAAGGATACGGATTTTCTCTTCTTCCTAACAAGAATACTCTTTTTTCTAATCTCAACTTTTTTATTTGATTTTCTAAATTTATCCGTTCCTTTCCCTCCCCTATTATTACCAGATTCAGAGCTGTTTCATTATTTTTTAAATAATTATTGAATCCATTTATTAACTCTTTATGATTTTTTCTTTCAGTTAAAGCTCCAACACTAACTAGGTACTCCCCAAAATTTTCATTTATCTCTACTTCTGCTCTCTTTCTTACGAGATTATCATCTAAAAAATTGACTATTTTCTCAATTTTTATACCTTTTTTTCCATAGTTCTTTTCAAATTCCTCTTTCATCTCATTATTAATAGTTATAATAAAATCATACAGCATCATATTTTCTTCTTTTTGCCTACTTTTTTGTTTTTCTCCATTTCCCAAATGGCACCAACCTACAACAAGACATTTTTTCTTTAGCTTATGTAAATTTCTAAGTAAGCCCATATTATAATCAATTATCAAATCTATATCCTCTATCCCCCCATTTTTTTAATAGCTTTGTTCTTTTTTCTTATTAAATTGATTGAATAAAGTACTTTATTGAAAATATTTTTACTTTTTTTCTGTTTTATTAAAGATTGCATAAATTTATTACTCACTAAAAATTCATAATTTATATCATTTGGAATCTCTTTTGCATAATAATTTTCTTCCCCCTTATCCTCTTCTACAATCAATTTTATGTCATAATTTTCACGAGGCAAAACTTTCAAAAATTCTATTGTCATTTTCTCTTGTCCACCAATTGATAGATTTCCTGTATGTACAATTATTCGTTTTTTCATTTTTATCATCACCTAATTCCATTAATATTATTCCTTTTTTATATATTTATTAGCTCATATTATATCACTTTGTTCTTTAAAAAACAACATGGGATTCATCTCCATCCATGGAAATAAGTGACTCTTGCCGTTTAGTTTTGTCCTAAAAAATTGATACTATATATACTAATTGTTACTGAAATAAGTAAAAATTTATAATTATTATTTGACAAATTACAAATATTGTAGTAAACTCATACACAAATCACAATTTGAAAAAATTTTTTCAAAAAATTAAAATATAAAAATTTAGGAGGAGGGTTAGTATGGGAAAAAAATTTTATTTCTTTTTAGTAACGCTGGTATCACTTTTTCTTTTTACATCTTGCGGAAGTAAAGATTCATCTAAATCGACAGGAGTGAAAGATACACTTATAGTATCTGATGGAGCAGATGCAAAATCATTAGACTTACATGCAACAAATGATAGTGCATCTTCAAGAATAACAGTTCAAATCTATGATGGATTAGTGGGACAAGATGAAAATATGGAGATTGTGCCAGTACTAGCTGAGTCATGGGAACGTCCAGATGAGCTTACAACTGTATTTCATCTTAGAAAAGGGGTTAAATTTCATAATGGCGAAGAGCTAAAAGCAACAGACGTAAAATTTACTTTAGATAGAATGAAAGCCTCCCCTCAAGTCGGATATATTATAGGAAGTATTGATAGAGTAGAAATTGTAGATGATTACACAGTAAAAGTAATAACTACTAAGCCATTTGGTGCTATATTAAGTCATCTATCTCATCCAACAGCTGGAATAATGAATGAAAAAGCTGTAAAAGAGTATGGGGAGGCATATGGGCAACATCCAATAGGAACAGGTCCATATAAATTGGCATCTTGGCAATCTGGGGACAGAATAGTATTAGAAGCTAATCCAGATTATTTCTTAGGAGAGGCACCTATAAAAAAAGTTATATTTAGACCTATAACTGAAGGTTCAAACAGAACAATAGCTTTAGAAACTGGAGAGATAGATATAGCTTATGATATAGAGGGATTAGATAAAGATAGATTGAGAAATGACAACTCTGTGTTATTTATTGAAGAGCCTTCACTAGGAATAGATTATATTGGATTTAATACAAAAAAAGCTCCTTTTAACAATATAAAAGTAAGGCAGGCTATAGCAACAGCTATTAACACTGATGATATAATTGCTGCTGTGTATAAAGGTTCCGCTACAAGAGCAAACTCACTGATAGGGCCAAAGGTATTTGGGCATACAGATGAAGCAAAAGCTTGGGAATATAATGTAGAAAAAGCAAAAAAATTACTAGCAGAAGCAGGATACCCTAATGGATTTAAGGCTAAAATCTGGGTAAATGAGAATCAAGCTAGAAGAGATATTGCTACAATTTTACAAGCTCAACTAAAAGAGATAGGAATAGATTTAACAATTGAAACTCTTGAGTGGGGAGCATACTTAGATGGAACTGCTAGAGGAGACCATGAGATGTTTATTCTAGGTTGGGTAACTGTAACTGGAGATGCTGACTATGGATTATTCCCATTACTACATTCATCTTGTTTCGGTGGAGCTGGAAATAGGTCATTTTATAGCAACCCTAAAGTGGATAAATTATTGATGAAAGCTAGAAACTCTGTAAATCAGGAAGAAAGAAAAGAGCTATATAAAGAGGTTCAAATTATTGCTCAAGAAGAGGTTCCTGTATACATTACTGCATATAAAGCACAAAATGTTGCATTACAAAAAAATATAGAGAACTTTAAACTAAAGCCAGCAGGGCATCACAGACTTTATGGAGTGAAATTTAAATCAAATTAATCTAAAAGAGGTTGTGTCTTATTTGATACAGCCTCTTTATCAAATCTTAAAAGAAAGGAGAAGACACTAAAATTAGAGTGTTAAAAAGGATATGAAGAAATATGTAATAAAAAGAATTTTACTACTTATTCCTGTATTATTAGGAGTATCACTATTAGTTTTTGCCATAATGTCTCTAACCCCTGGAGACCCAGCACAGTTAATATTAGGGGAAAATGCCCCTAAAGAAGCAGTACTAAAGTTAAGGGAAGAGATGGGACTTAATGACCCCTTTCTTATACAGTATTTTAGATTTATCAAAAATGCATTAATGGGAGATTTTGGTAGGTCTTATACTACTGGAAGAGAGGTATTTTCAGAGATTTTTGCTAGATTTCCTAATACCCTTATATTGGCAGTATTAGGTGTTATAATCTCAGTATGTATAGGTATACCAGTAGGTATAATTTCAGCTACTAGACAATACTCATTTTTAGATAGTTTCAGTATGATTATTGCTTTACTTGGAGTATCTATGCCGGTATTCTGGTTAGGGCTTATGTTGATTTTAACTTTTTCAGTAAATTTAGGATGGTTACCATCTGGAGGATTTAATGGATTTACAAGTATTATTCTTCCAGCAGTGACTTTAGGAGTGGGTTCAGCAGCTATTATCACAAGAATGACTCGTTCATCAATGTTGGAGGTAATAAGACAAGATTATATAAGAACTGCTAGAGCTAAAGGAGTCGCTGAAAAGGTAGTTACTAATAAACACGCCCTAAAAAATGCCCTTATTCCTATTATTACTGTAGTAGGATTACAATTTGGAAATCTATTAGGTGGGGCTGTTCTTACTGAATCAGTATATTCATGGCCTGGAGTAGGAAGATTGATGGTAGATGCAATTAGGCAAAAAGATACACCTACAGTACTTGCTGCAGTTGTATTTTTAGCTACAGCTTTTAGTATCGTAAACTTATTAGTAGATATATTATATGCTTTTGTTGACCCTAGAATTAAGTCACAATATGAGTAGTAAGGGGGAGAAATAATGTCAAATACAAATACTTCAAATAAAAAAAGAGGTCAGTGGATAGAAGTATGGAGAAGATTAAAAAGAAATAAAATGGCTTTATTTGGATTAGGTATCTTAGTAGTTTTAGTTTTACTTGCTATATTTGCTGATGTAATTGCTGATTATGATAATGTAGTTATAAAACAAAATCTTTCTCAAAGATTACAAGGGCCAAGTAGGGCACATTGGCTAGGAACAGATGAATTTGGTAGAGATATTTTTGCAAGACTTATACATGGAACAAGAGTATCCCTACAAGTTGGTATTATAGCAGTTGGAATATCTATAATAATTGGAGGAATTTTAGGAGCAATAGCTGGATATTATGGTGGTAAATTAGATAATACAATTATGAGAATAATGGATATTTTCTTAGCTGTACCAAGTATATTACTAGCTATAGCAATTGTTTCTGCATTAGGTCCAAGTATTATAAATCTAATGTTAGCTATTAGTATCTCTAGTGTACCTAGTTATGCAAGAATTGTTAGAGCTTCTGTACTTTCAATTAGAGACCAAGAGTTTATCGAAGCAGCTAAAGCTATTGGTGCAAGTAATACAAGAATTATATTTAAACATATAATTCCTAATTCACTAGCTCCTGTAATTGTACAAGCTACACTGGGAGTAGCAAGTGCAATACTGTCTACAGCGGGATTAAGTTTTATTGGACTAGGAATTCAACCTCCTGCACCTGAATGGGGTTCTATGCTATCTGGAGGTAGACAATATCTAAGATATGCTTGGTGGGTAACTACTTTCCCAGGTGTAGCTATAATGATAACTATCCTTTCTCTTAACCTTTTAGGAGATGGTTTAAGAGATGCCTTAGACCCAAGATTAAAACAGTAGTTGATTTAGGAGGGAGTATTAATGAGTAATTTATTAGAAATAAAAGATTTGACTATACAATATATAACAGAGGATGAAGTGGTATCTGCTGTAAACTCACTTGAAATAGAGCTAGGTGAAGGAGAAACTATAGGATTAGTTGGAGAAACAGGAGCAGGAAAAACTACAACAGCTCTTGGAATTATGGGGTTAGTTCCTAATCCGCCAGGGAAGATACTTAGTGGAAAAATAACTTTTGAGGGAAAAGACTTACTTTCTCTCCCAGAAGAGGAAATGAGAAAAATAAGAGGAAATAAGATATCAATGATTTTCCAAGACCCTATGACCTCTTTAAATCCTGTTATGACAGTGGGAGAGCAAATATCTGAAGTTATAGAGATACATGAGCAAATTAGCAAGGGAGAAGCATATAAAAAGGCAAAAGAGATGCTAGAATTAGTAGGAATCCCAGGTGCAAGAGCAAATGATTACCCACATCAATTTTCTGGTGGAATGAAACAAAGAGTGGTAATAGCTATTGCACTAGCTTGTAATCCAAAGCTTTTAATAGCAGATGAGCCTACAACAGCATTAGATGTGACTATTCAAGCTCAAGTACTTGATTTGATGAATGATTTAAAGGATAAATTTAAAACAGCAATGTTACTTATAACTCATGACCTTGGGGTAGTTGCCCAAGTATGCGATAAGGTAGCTATTATGTATGCTGGAGAGATAGTTGAAGCAGGAAGCTTAATAGATATATTTGAAAATCCTAAGCATCCATATACTCACGGTTTATTTGGTTCTATCCCTAATCTTGATGAAGAAAGTGATAGACTGCAACCAATTCAAGGACTTATGCCAGACCCTACTAATCTTCCATCAGGATGCAAATTTCATCCTAGATGCCCTCATGCAGTAGAGTTATGCTCAAAAGAACAGCCTAATGTAGTAGAAATAGAAAAAGGGCATAAAGTAAGATGTCTTATCTGTGAGGGGAAAGTAAAAGAGATAGGAGGGGAGAAATAGTAATGGAAAAGAAAGTATTATTAGAAGTAAAAAATCTAAAAAAATATTTTAACACTCCTAAGGGGCTTTTACATGCAGTAGATGATATTAATTTCACTATTTGTGAGGGAAAAACTCTAGGAGTAGTTGGAGAGTCTGGTTGTGGGAAATCTACAACTGGAAGGGTAATTTTAAGGCTTCTAGAAGCAACTGATGGAGAGATACTATTTGAGGGAGAAAATATTAGAAACTACTCAAAAGAGCAGATGAGAGAGTTAAGAAAAAAGATGCAAATCATTTTCCAAGACCCCTTTGCTTCATTAAATCCAAGAATGACAGTAAGTGAGATAATAGCAGAGCCTCTAATTATTCATAAAGTATGCAAATCTAAAAAAGAGTTAGAGGAAAGAGTAAAAGAACTAATGAATACTGTGGGACTTAGTGAAAGACTAGTAAATACTTATCCACATGAATTAGATGGTGGAAGAAGACAAAGAATAGGAATAGCTAGAGCCTTAGCACTAAAGCCAAAATTCATAGTTTGTGATGAACCTGTATCAGCTCTTGATGTTTCTATCCAAGCACAAGTTTTAAACTTGATGAAAGATTTACAAGAGGAACTAGGACTTACATATATGTTTATAACTCATGATTTATCAGTAGTTAAACACTTTTCTGATGATATAGCTGTAATGTATCTAGGTCAGTTAGTTGAAAAAGCTCCATCTAAGATGCTTTTCAAAAATCCAATACATCCATATACAAAGGCACTTTTATCAGCTATACCAGTACCTAGTGTAAAGAAAAAAATGGAAAGAATAAAGCTACAAGGAGAGATTACATCTCCTATTAATCCAGATAAAGGGTGTAGATTTGCTAAAAGATGTGTTTATGCAAAGAATATTTGTAAAGAGCAAGAACCTATACTAAAAGAAGTAGGTAAGGGACATTTTTATGCATGTCATCTAGCTGAAGAGTTGGGATTCATAGGAGAATAAGATAAAAAGCTGAGTAAGCATCAAAAAACGCTCCACTCAGCTTTTTTTAATATAGTCGCCAACACTACAACAAGTTATTAGTATACCATTTCAAATACATCTCCGTACCATCAGCTACTATTTTTTGATTTAAATATTCTATTTAGTAATTTCAGCAACTACTCCTGATGCTACCGTTCTTCCTCCCTCTCTTATCGCAAATCTTAATCCTGGTTCCATCGCGATTGGGTGGATTAATTCTACGTTCATCTCTATGTTATCCCCTGGCATTACCATTTCTACT
>CASFCG010000018.1 GCA_949293295.1 uncultured Cetobacterium sp. | reverse complement strand
TTTTTAGAAGTTATCAAAGGAAAACCAACCTCAATATATTTAGGAGAATCATGTGTTCCGTCTTTAACCTCACTTATTTCCCCCAGCTTTTTCTCTTCCCACTCATCACTAAACTCTTTAAATCTTAACTTAGGCACTTTTCTCATTCTCTTATCTCACTTTCTACTATTATCCTTATTTTTTTAACTTTATTTATTAAGTTTATTAAATTTTTATCTGTCAAAACTCTAACTCTTTTCATTTATATTATTTTTTCAATTGACTCTATTTTAAAATTATTCTAACATTTTTTTCAACATTCAACAAGAAGTTAAAAATAGATATAATTGTAAATTACGGTTCAAAATTCCAAATAAATTTATTTGACATAAAATCAAAAAAATAGTATAATTTTTTCGATTGATTTATGAATATTCCGCTTTAATGGAATATTAAATGAATATTCAAGGAGGAAGAGATGAAAGAAAGATTAATTGAACTAGTTGAAAAAGATTATTTGAGAACTGATATCCCTAAGTTTAAAGCTGGAGATACGATCGGAGTTTACTACAAAGTTAAAGAGGGAAACAAAGAAAGAATTCAATTATTTGAAGGAGTAGTAATTAGAGTAAATGGTGGTGGAGTTGCAAAAACTTTCACAGTAAGAAAAGTTACTGCTGGAATAGGAGTAGAAAGAATCATACCTATTAACTCTCCAATGATTGAAAAAATCGAAGTATTAAAAATAGGAAAAGTAAGAAGGTCTAAACTTTACTACTTAAGAGGGCTTTCTGGTAAAAAAGCAAGAATTAAAGAGATTAGAAAATAGAGGGTTAAAGCTAAGGGGAGGTTGTGCCTTAGCTTTTTCTTATTTAAAGAGAATTTATTTTTGGAGGATACCATGTCAAGAGAAAATATAATTTTAAACACAATTTTTTATATTTTACTAACGATATTTTTTATCTATATCTTCGTCAATGAAAAAAAACTTATTGCTAAAATAGGAGAAAAAAGAAGAAAATTAGAGGATTATTTAGTTGATAGATTTGATTTATATGAAACAACTAAAGAGAAAATTTTAAGAAAAGTTCTTAAATTTGTGGAAAGCATCGGAACAGCTTTAATCCTGGTTTTAATTATTCAAAAGTTTTATATTGGAAATTTTTTAGTGCCAACAGGGTCGATGATTCCAACAATAGTTCCAAGAGATAGATTATTCGGAAATATGGTAATATATAATTTCAAAGCCCCAAAAAGAGAGGATATAGTTGTTTTTAGAGAACCTATTGAAAATAAGGTTTTATACACAAAGAGACTAATGGGACTTCCAGGAGAAAAGATTCAAATAAAAAATGAAAGATTATTTGTGAATGGAGAAAAAATATCTGACAGAAAATATCTCCCCCTAAGAGAGATATATGATAAAGAGTGGATAGTTCCTAAAAAGGGAGATACAATCACAATAGTTCCAGGGCAAAATTATAATATGATGTTCAAAATGAAAAATCTAGATATAGCAAAAATTCAGGAGACTTTAGCTAAAAATACAACTTATCTATCTCAGTTATTACCTGATATAAAATTTAAAGTAAACGGTGTCGAAACTGGTATGATACTAGATTATATCCATGACAAAGAGATTTTAAAAAAATTGTTGGCTGGAGAAAGCGTAACTGTTGTACTAGACGAGGATTGTTATTTTATGTTAGGAGATAATACGCAAGGTAGTTATGATTCAAGAATGTGGGGCTTTGTAAAAGATAGTAGAATAAAAGGAAAAGCTATGGTTAGATTCTGGCCTCTAAATAGAATAGGATTGTTAAAATAATGATAGAGATAGTTACCAAGAGATTACTGGATAATATCTATACGCTAGAAAAAGATATATTTCAAAAAGAAGCATACAGTTATGAGAATTTTAAACAGATGTTTGAGAATGATAGGTATATCTTTCTTGTTGATAAAGAGATAACCTCTTATTTGATTCTATATGATGCCATTGAACTTTATGAGGTGATTAAAATCGGAGTTCTTCAAAATGAACGAGGAAAGGGTCGAGCAAAAGCACTTTTTCAATTCTATTTGGATAATTTCACTCAAGATTTGTTTTTAGAAGTAAAAGAAACAAATCATACAGCAATAGGTCTGTATAAAAAAATAGGATTTAAAGAGATTTCAAAACGTAAAAATTACTACTCAAATGGGGAAACAGCTGTTATAATGCAACTAAAAAATAAAACTATTTAGGGGAGGAAAAATGAATAAATATTCAAATCCGTTAGCTGAAAGATATAGTTCAACAGAGATGCTAGAAATTTTTTCACCAAAGTTTAAATTTTCAACATGGAGGAAACTATGGTATGCTTTAGCTGAAACAGAAAAAGAATTGGGACTTGATATTACAGATGAACAGTTAAAACAGATGAAAGAAAATATCTATAATATAGATTTCAAATTGGCTGAAGAGATGGAAAAAAAGTTTAGACATGATGTCATGGCTCATGTACATACATTCGGAGTAATAGCACCCAAAGCCAAACCAATAATTCATCTAGGGGCAACAAGTGCATTTGTTGGGGATAATACTGACTTAATCCAAATCAAAGAGGGATTAGCACTGATTAAGAAAAAAATGATAAATGTGATTGATAGTTTAACAAAATTCGCACTTGAATATAAAGCGTTGCCAACACTGGGATTTACACATTTTCAGGCTGCACAACTAACAACAGTAGGAAAAAGAGCTACACTATGGCTACAAAGTTTGATGTTAGATTTAGAAGAGTTGGAGTTTAAAGAGGATAATTTGAGATTTAGAGGCGTTAAAGGTACCACAGGAACTCAAGCTTCATTTCAAGAGTTATTCAACGGGGATTTTGAAAAGGTTAAGTTATTAGATGAAAAAGTAGCGGAAAAAATGGGATTTAAAAAAAGATTTTTGGTAACTGGACAAACATATGATAGAAAAGTAGATTCTGAAATATCTAATTTACTAGCAAATATTGCTCAATCAGCTCATAAGTTTACAAATGATTTAAGGCTTCTACAACATCTAAAGGAGATTGAAGAACCATTTGAGAAAAATCAAATAGGTTCTTCCGCAATGGCTTATAAAAGAAATCCCATGAGAAGTGAAAGAATCTCATCTCTTGCAAAATTTGTCATAGCACTACAACAGAGTACAGCTATGACAAGTTCAACTCAATGGTTTGAAAGAACTTTAGATGATTCAGCAAATAAAAGATTGGCGTTGCCTCAAGCTTTCTTAGCTGTGGATGCAATTTTAATCATATGGAAAAATATTTTAGAGGGATTAGTTGTTTATCCTAAGATGATAGAAAAGCATATAATGGCAGAACTTCCATTTATGGCAACAGAATATATAATAATGGAAGGCGTTAAAAATGGCGGAGATAGACAAGAACTTCACGAAATAATACGGCAACACTCTATGGAGGCTGGAAAAAAAGTAAAAATAGACGGACTAGAAAACGATCTGATAAAGAGGCTGTTAGATGATCCAAGGATAAATATAGAAAAAAAACGTTTAGAAGAGATACTAGAACCGAAGAACTTTATCGGATTTGCACCTGAACAAGTAGTTGATTTTATAAAAAATGAGGTGGAACCTGTTTTAAAAAAATATGATGCATTGTTAGGTATGGACTCAGAATTAAAGGTTTAATTATGCAAAAGAAAAGAAAAAAATATATAGTCGCTTTTGTGCTATTATCTCTCTATCTCTCTTTAATAGAAAGTTTTATACCTAAACCATTTCCTTGGTTAAAATTGGGACTTTCGAACATAGTAACAATCATTATCCTACAGAAATATGACAAAAAGATGGCGTTGGAAATTCTATTATTGAGAGTTATAACACTGGGAATTGTTCTAGGAACAATTTTCTCTCCTGGCTTTATAATAAGCTTAATCTCAGGTCTTGGGGCACTATTCACAACTATGGGTTTATTTAGATATAGAAGATATCTATCTCTCCTAAGTATATCCATGTGCAGTGCCTTAGTCCACAATCTAATTCAATTGATTGTAGTATATCTGTTGTTATTCAGAAACATCGAGATAATGAATAGAGGAGTTATCAGTTTTGTGATAATATTTTTATCTCTTGGGGTTATTTCAGGTTTAATTACTGGGATTCTATGTGAATTTTTATCATTGAGAGAGGAGAAAAGATTTTGATAAGAAAGTATTTTGGAACGGATGGAATTAGAGGAGAAGCAAATAAAGAATTAACAGTGGATTTAGCGTTAAAACTTGGATTTGCACTTGGATATATTTTAAAAAATAGATATCCAAATGAAAAAGGTTTAAAAATAATAATGGGGTCAGACACAAGAAGGTCTGGTTATATGCTTAGGTCTGCACTCTCAGCTGGACTAAATTCAATGGGAGTGAGTATAGATTTTGTGGGGGTTTTACCTACTCCAGCGGTAGCATATTTAACAAAAACAACTCAAGCAAAAGCTGGTATTATGATATCAGCATCTCACAATCCGGCTAGAGATAATGGAATTAAAATATTTGGAGAGGATGGCTATAAACTTCCTGATGAATTGGAGTTAGAGATTGAAAAATTAATGGATATAAGTGATACTATTAAACAAGAAAACCTGATTGCCGGGGATGAGGTTGGAAGATTTACCTATGTTGAGGATGAGTATTACCACTACAGAGAACACATTATTTCATCAATTAATGGAGATTTTTCCGGGATAAAAATAATATTAGATGCTGCTAATGGGGCAGCTTACAGGGTGGCAAAACAAGTCTTCTTAGCTTTAAAAGCTGAGGTTGTAATAATAAATGACGCTCCTAATGGAAAAAATATAAATGTAAAATGTGGTTCAACTCATCCAGAAATTTTATCAAAAGTTGTCGTTGGATATGAAGCTGATTTAGGTATAGCTTATGATGGGGATGCTGATAGAGTAATCGCAGTGGATAGGTATGGAAATATAGTTGATGGTGATAAGATAATAGCTATTTTGGCAACCTCTATGAAAAAAAGTGGCGAACTTAAAAATAATCAGGTAGTAACAACTATTATGAGTAATATGGGGTTTGAAGACTATCTATCGAAGCAAGGATTAAAACTAATCAGAGCAAATGTTGGAGATAGGTATGTATTGGAAAAAATGAAGGAGATTGGGGCAACTATTGGCGGAGAACAATCCGGACATATTATCTTGTCTGATTATGGAACAACAGGGGACGGTGTTTTAACATCAGTCAAATTAGTTGAAGCCATTAGAGATTCAAAACTTGAATTGAATGAACTAGTGAAAGATATTGTTGATTGGCCGCAAATTTTAATAAATGTATCTGTTGATAATCATAAGAAAAACCTATGGAATAAAAATGAAAAAATACTGGAATTTATAACTCTGAAAGAACGAGAAATGGTAGGATTAGGAAGAGTTATAGTTAGAACATCTGGAACTGAACCTATTGTAAGAGTTATGGTTGAAGGAAAGCTCAAAGAACAGGTTGAAAAAATATCAAAAGAGATAGCTAATATTATAAAAAATGAATTAAGCTAGGAGACAAAATGGATTATAAAAATTTTGCCAAAATATATGACAGGTTTATGAGTCATTGCAACTATGATGAATGGACAGATTACGTAAAAAGTAAAATTATAGAGTATAATCCACATGGAAAAAATCTATTGGAAGTTGGATGTGGAACTGGAGAGATAATTCTGAGATTAAAAAACCTATTTAAGTGTTCAGGTTTAGACCTTTCAGAGGATATGCTAAAAATAGCACATAAAAAATTAAAAAATATGAATATTCCCTTGTTTTTAGGTGATATGAGAGAGTTTGATACTGGGGAAAAATATGATATAGTGGTGGCACTATTTGACACTGTAAATCACTTGACTTCCTTAGAAGATTTAGAGGACTTTTTCGACAGCATTTCCAAAAATCTGAATCCAAACGGAATATTGATTTTTGATGTGGTGGATAGAAAATTTATGGATGAGATGTTTCCAAACTCCATTTACTATGATAATAGAGAGGATATGACTATTATTTGGGAACTTTTTCGAGAGGATGATTTAGATATTATTGAAGCTACTTATTTTATAAAGAGCAAGACGGGTTATTTTGAGAAATTAGAAGAGGTGTATGAAAAAAGATTATTTTCTGAGTACGAAATCCGAACTAAAATTGAAAAAAATAAATTAAACTTGTTATGTATTGATAAAAGTGTTAAAATAGCTGGGGAGAGAGATTTCTATATAGTAAAGAAGATGTGAGGTAAAGATGTTACTTTTTAATAAGGATTTTATGCGCTATTTCTCATTATTAGGTTTTTTAGGTTTTGTTATGATAGGGAATATAGGATTTTTTTTGTTTATAAATTACCTAATTGGAAGATGTCTTTATAAAAGCGACGCTCTATTTTTACTATTTTTGATAATTGGCATTATAAGTGGATTTTACAACTGTTATAGATTAATAATGAAAAAATAGGAACGTGATATATGGAACAGTTAAAAATAATTATGAAAAGAGCTATGATTGTAGCGATAATAATTTTAATTTATGGAGTATTAACAAACAATAAATATCTATATATTGGAATGTTTTTGGGAGCATTACTCTCCATTTTGGGATTTTACATGATATATCTTGACGCGAGAGCAAGTTTGGTTTCAAATTCGCCTTTTAAAGCAGGAGTAACCGGATATTTAAAAAGATATATACTCTATGGGGCGTTTCTGGCATTACTCACAAAGTTTTATGGTTTACCGATGCTAATTGGGGGAGTAATTGGATTACTGAATATAAAGATAAACATTCTAATAATCACTTTCTCCAATAGTATAAAAAGATTTATACAAAACCGAAACTCTTGATTTTAGTCTAATTTAACATGATTGTTCATCTATGATAATAAATTCCCTCATTGTTTTCTAAAGAGCAGGGTTATATAAATGACTTGATATAGAAAACTATAAAGATAGATGAAAAAATTAGTTTTCTGAACAACTGGAAATTAAATAAAAAAGATTGTTTCATAAATTGGATATATAAAAGAAACTCCTACTTCAAAATTTCAAGCGGGAGAGCTTTACAATAAATATATTATGCTGACAACTAAATAATTAAAGATAGTTTCAAATAATAATTTTATTTATTATTATATCTATAGTGAATTTTTCACAAAAACTTCTAGCTCTGAATATGAGCTAAAAAGAATCATTACTTATACGAGAGGAGGTGAAAAGTGATGAGAATAGGACCAATTGAGTTTATTACACCACCATTGGTTGAAGGACCAGCAATACTATTTTTTATTCCATTACCAGACTTTTTATCTAATATGCCATTTGTTATGCAATATGCTGACGGAAAATACGGTTTACCTGTTACGATAACTGTCATAAGTACTTGGTTTGTAATATTTCTGTTAGGGCTTATCTTTAAAATAGGAACAAAAAAATTAGAGGTAGTACCAGGGAATTTACAAGTGGCTTTAGAATCATTATATGATTTCTTATATGGAATAATTAAACAGATGCTCGGAGGTTGGGTAGATAAATATTTTTCATTCTTATCAACACTATTCCTATTTATATTGGGATGTAATCTTTTGTCATTCATTCCAATACCTTGGGCAACTATAAAGGATGGGATATTTTCTATTGCACCAGCTTTCAGAGCTCCAACAGCTGATTTAAATACAACCGTAGGTTTAGCATTACTTACAACAGCTGTATTCTTGGGAACAAGTTTCAAAATAAATGGAGTACTAGGATATTTTAAAGGGTTGTTAGAGCCAATGCCATTTATGTTACCAATTAACATAGTTGGAGAGTTGGCAAAACCAACAAATATATCTATCCGTTTGTTTGGAAATATGTTTGCAGGAATGGTAATAATGGGACTTATCTATAAGGCAGCTCCAATGGTTATACCAGCACCATTACATCTATATTTTGATATATTTAGTGGAGTTGTTCAAAGTTTCGTATTTTTAATGTTGAGTATGGTATATATTCAAGGTTCATTAGGGGACGCAGAGTGTCCTGAAATCACAAAATAAAAAATATTTAGGAGGTAAAGATTATGGATTTAATGTTAGCAAAAACAATCGTATTAGCAGCATCAGCAGTAGGTGCAGGATGTGGAATGATAGCAGGGATAGGACCAGGAGTTGGACAAGGATACGCAGCAGGTAAAGCGGTTGAAGCAGTAGCAAGACAACCAGAAGCAAAAGGAGATATTATTTCAACAATGGTATTAGGACAAGCAGTATCAGAATCAACTGGTATCTACTCTCTAGTAATTGCTTTGATTTTATTATATGCTAATCCATTTGTAGGATTATTAACAAATTAAACAGATTAAAGTTGTTAAAATTAAAGCTATTAGAAAGGAGGGAGAAACTTGACACCAACAAATATGCCAGCTGTATCAATAGATATCAATATGTTTTGGCAGATAATAAACTTCTTTATATTAGTATTTCTGTTCAATAAATTTTTAAAAAAGCCACTTATGATAATTATAAAAAAGAGAAGAGAGAAGATTGCTGAAGAGATTTTGGAAGCAAAAAGAAATAACGAAAAAGCTTTCTCTGATAAAGAAGAAGCAAATATAATACTAAAGAACGCTAAAAAAGAAGCATCTGAAATAGTACAATTAGCAGAAAGAAAAGCTGAAGAAAGGAAAGAAGCTATTATCTCTGAAGCAACAACTCAAAGAGAAAAAATGATAAAATCAGCGGAAGCTGAAATAGAAAAAATGAAACAATCTGCAAAAAAAGAGTTAGAAAAAGAGATGAGTAAACTCGCTGTTTCATTGGCTGAAAAAATAATAAAAGAGAACTTAAACTCAGATTTAACAACAGCCCTAACTGATAAATTTATAGATGAGGTAGGGGAACTAAGATGATAGGAAATCAAATTGGAAAAAGATATGCTGAAGCAATCTATGAGATAGCAGAAGAAAAGAATGAAGTAAAATCAATATATGAAGTATTAAATTCGGTAATGGAACTTTATAAAACAAATGTCGATTTTAAGAACTTTATAACTCATCCTTTAATTAAGACAGAGCAAAAGAAAGAAAGCTTAAAAAAACTATTTTCAAACTCATCTGAAGAGGGGTTAAATACTCTTTTTTACATTTTAGAAAAAGGACGAATCTCTGAAATAAGAGAGATTGTTGCAGAATTTGTAAAAATTGACTACGCTAAAAATAGAATTTTAGATGTGGAAAGTTTTTTTGCTTCTGAATTAACAGAGGAACAAAAAACAAAACTAATAGAAAAATTAGAAAGAAATACAGGGAAAAAAGTTAAATTGACTGTAAAAGTTGATAAATCTCTAATAGGTGGAGGAGTTATAAAAATAGGGGATAAAGTTATTGATGGAAGTATCAAGAAACAACTAGAAACTCTAACACATAGATAAAATTAGGAGGTGTAATTCAGTTGAATATCAGACCAGAAGAGGTAAGCAATATAATAAAAACTGAGATTGAGAACTATAAAAAAAGTCTTGATGTAAAAACTTCCGGTTCTGTATTAGAAGTAGGAGACGGTATTGCCAGAATCTATGGATTAAGTAGTGCAAAGGCTGGAGAATTACTAGAGTTTCCTAACGGAATAACAGGAATGGTTCTAAACTTAGAAGAGGATAATGTAGGTGCTGTTATACTTGGAGATTATACAAAGATTAAAGAGGGAGATGAGGTTAATGCAACTGGAAGAATCGCTTCTGTTCCAGCTGGTGAATCCTTATTAGGAAGAGTAGTAAACGCCCTAGGAGAACCTATAGACGGAAAAGGTGAAATAAAATTTGAGAAATATATGGAGATAGAGAGAAAAGCCTCTGGAATTATCTCTAGAAAGCCGGTATCTGAACCATTACAAACTGGTATAAAATCAATAGATGGAATGGTTCCTATCGGAAGAGGACAAAGAGAGTTGATTATAGGAGATAGACAAACTGGAAAAACAGCAGTAGCTATCGACGCTATAATAAATCAAAAAGGTACAGGGGTAAAATGTATCTACGTAGCTATTGGACAAAAAAGGTCTACAGTTGCTCAAATCGTAAAAAGATTGGAAGATGCAGGAGCTATGGAGTATACAATAGTTGTAGCTGCTACTGCTTCCGAATCAGCACCATTACAATACTTAGCACCATACTCTGGAGTGGCTATGGGAGAGTATTTTATGGATAAAGGAGAAGCTGTTCTAATCATATATGATGATTTATCTAAACATGCGGTGGCTTATAGAGAGATGTCTCTATTGTTAAAAAGACCACCTGGAAGAGAAGCATATCCAGGAGATGTATTCTATCTACACTCAAGATTATTAGAAAGAGCTGCAAAACTTTCTGATGAATTAGGTGGAGGGTCAATTACAGCTTTACCGATAATTGAAACACAGGCAGGAGATGTATCTGCATATATTCCTACAAATGTTATTTCAATTACAGATGGACAAATATTCTTAGATGCGCAACTGTTTAACTCTGGATTTAGACCAGCTATTAATGCTGGAATATCTGTATCAAGGGTTGGAGGTTCTGCACAGATAAAAGCTATGAAACAAGTTGCGGCAAAAGTAAAATTAGAATTAGCTCAATATACAGAGCTGTTAACGTTTGCTCAATTTGGTTCAGATTTGGATAAAGCTACTAAAGCTCAATTGGAAAGAGGACATAGAATCATGGAGGTACTAAAACAATCTCAATATAATCCATATCCAGTTGAACAACAGGTTATATCTTTCTATATGGTAATAAATGGTTACCTTGATGATATTGCTCTTGAAGATGTTAGAAGATTTGAAAGAGAACTTCTAGTTGAGATAAAAAATACAACTACTATCTTAGATGAAATTTTAGAGAAAAAAGCTTTATCAAAAGAACTAGAAGAAAAAATTAGCAATACAATTATAAATTTCAAGAAAAATTTTAATTAAAAAGGGGTGGGAAAATGGCTGGAACAAGAGAGATAAAAAATAGAATAAAAAGCGTTCAGTCTACTCACCAAATCACAAAAGCTATGGAGATAGTTTCTACTACAAAATTTAAAAAGTTTTCAACAGTAGTAGCTCAATCAAAGCCGTATTCTGAAAGCATAACTAATATTTTACAAAATATAGCTTCTGGTATAAAGAGCGAAAAACACCCTCTTTTTGACGGAAGAAATGAAGTAAAAAAAATTGGAATAGTTGTAATGACATCTGATAGAGGACTTGCGGGAAGCTTTAATAGTAATACATTAAAAAGGCTAGAAAAATTGATTGAAGAAAATAGTGGAAAAGATATCTCAATAATAGCAATTGGAAGAAAAGCACGAGATTATTGTTTGAAAAGAAATTACAACTTAAAATCTGAATATACTCAACTTATTCCAGAAACTATGTTTAGTAGTGCTAAGGAGATTAGCAAAAACATAGTTAAATGTTATTATGATAATATTTTTGATGAGGTATATGTTATATATAACAAGTTCGTGTCAGCTTTAGCCAGTGATTTAACAGTGAAAAAGCTAATTCCAATCGAAAGAGTAGAAGGAACAACAAATAAATCATATATTTTTGAGCCATCACCAGAGGATATTTTATCATCCTTACTACCAAAATATTTAAATATTGAACTATATAAAGCATTATTAGATAATACAGCTAGTGAGCATTCAGCCAGAAAAAACGCTATGAAAACTGCAACTGATAATGCCGAAGAGATGATAAAAGGATTGACATTAGAGTATAACAGAAGAAGACAAACTTCAATAACTCAAGAGATAACTGAGATTGTTGGAGGAGCATCAGCATTAAATTAAAAAAGAGTAATTTAAGGAGGCAATAGTGAAAAACAAAGGTATCCTAACACAAATAATAGGTCCTGTTGTAGACGTTGCATTTAATGAGAAATTGCCTGAAATTTACAACGCTTTAACCGTTAAAACTGGGGACGGAAAGGAATTAGTTCTTGAAGTTCAACAACACTTAGGAAATAACGTTGTAAGAACAGTAGCTATGGATGCTACTGAGGGTCTACAAAGAGGAATGGAAGTAATAGATACAGGAGCTCCTATTACAGTGCCAGTTGGAAAAGCTGTTTTAGGAAGAATACTTAATGTACTTGGAGAACCAGTTGACGAGGCTGGAGCCATAGTAACAGATGAAAAACTACCTATCCATAGAGATGCACCTGACTTTGATGAACAAGGAACAGAGGTTGAGATATTTGAGACTGGAATAAAAGTAATAGACCTTTTAGCACCATATATTAAAGGTGGAAAAATAGGACTATTTGGAGGAGCTGGAGTTGGTAAAACAGTTCTTATAATGGAGTTAATCAATAACATTGCAAAAGGGCATGGAGGACTTTCTGTTTTTGCCGGAGTTGGAGAAAGAACTAGAGAGGGAAGAGACCTTTATGATGAGATGAGAGAATCTGGAGTTATTGATAAAACATCTCTAGTCTATGGACAAATGAATGAGCCGCCTGGAGCAAGATTAAGAGTTGCATTAACAGGGCTTACTGTAGCTGAAAACTTTAGAGATAAAGATGGACAAGATGTACTTCTGTTTATAGATAATATATTCAGATTTACACAGGCTGGAGCAGAGGTATCTGCACTACTTGGAAGAATACCATCAGCAGTTGGATATCAACCAACACTAGCTTCAGAGATGGGAAAATTGCAAGAAAGAATTACATCTACTAAATCAGGGTCAATCACATCTGTACAAGCTGTATATGTGCCAGCAGATGACCTTACAGACCCAGCACCTGCAACAACATTCGCTCACTTAGATGCAACAACAGTTCTTTCAAGAAGAATCGCATCACTGGGAATCTACCCAGCGGTTGACCCTCTTGATTCAACATCTAAAGCACTTGACCCAGCAATCGTTGGAGAGGAACACTATAGAGTTGCAAGAGAGGTTCAAGAGATACTACAAAGATATAAAGAACTTCAAGATATAATCGCAATACTGGGAATGGATGAATTGTCTGATGAGGATAAATTGACAGTTTCAAGGGCTAGAAAAATTGAAAGATTCTTCTCTCAACCATTTGCTGTTGCAGAACAGTTCACAGGAATGGAAGGAAAATATGTTCCAGTAAAAGAAACAATTAGAGCTTTTAGAGAGATTATCGAAGGAAAACATGACGACCTTCCAGAACAAGCATTCCTATATGTTGGAACAATTGAGGAGGCAATAGCTAAGGGAAGAGACCTTATGAAAGGGGTTGAGTAGTTATGGCAAACTCATTCAAATTAGAACTGGTAACACCGCTAGCAAAAATTTTATCTGAAGAGGTTGAATTTATAATGCTAAGAACTACAGAAGGAGATATGGGGATTCTTCCAAATCACTCTCCTTTTGTGGCTGGATTAGCAACAGGTGAAATGAAAGTCAGAATAAAAGGAAAAGAAAGTTTTTACTATGTTTCTGGTGGATTTGTGGAGATTTCAGAAAATATTGTAACTATCTTAGCGGATGAAGCAATGGATGCAAAAGATATAGATTTAGAGTTAGCAAAGAAAGAAGCTGAAATTGCTAAGAAAAAACTAGAAAAAGCTAATGAGGATATGGAATTTATAAATATCCAAAAAAAGTTAACTAGAGCTTTAACAAAAGTAAAAATAGCTGAAAAATACCTATAAAACAAAATTGTTACAAAAGCTTGACAGGGCGTTGTAACAATTTTTTATTTAGAGAAAAATAAAAGAGAATAGAAACTTAATTCTATCCTCATTTACTATTTTTTGTAACTCTAAATTATTCAAAACTTTTCCTCTAATCTATAAAATCCTATTAAATACCCAGCCAATAAGAAAGCTGGGGTTTTTAAATTATGAAAAAAATTTTGGCTGGGTGAACTCAAAACTTATCTAGTTTTTATCTTAAACACAGATATTTTCAGCAATATCAGCTCTAAAAATAAAAAAGTGTCTATTTGGGGTATACCCTATTTAAACAGAAAAATATAGGAATCAAAAAAATTTTTTTGGTATAAAAAGTATGAAAAAACTATAAAATTTAATCATTTTATTCATAAATTTTTTAAAGCGCCCATAATTTTTTGTGTCTATCTAGGGTATACCCTAAATGGATATCGGATTAATTTTATCAAAAAATTTTATTTTTTATTCCTTTTTAGGACAAAAAATAGGTTGTTTTATGACAATAACTATGCAATCTCCAAATTAGATAGAAAATTTTTACTAAAATTTTTCTTACATAATTATTGACTATTAATTTTAATACTTGAATTTTTCTCTTATAAATGGTATAATAATTTGCATTTTAATTATGAAGGTGAGGTGTAAAGGATGCAAAGATGTGAAATTACTGGAAAAGGGATTGCATTTGGAAATCAAATCTCTCACTCTCACAGAGTAACTGGAAGAGTTTGGAAACCAAATCTACAATCTACTAAAATAGTTATCAATGGTAATCTTGTTAAAGTTAAAGTTTGTACTAAAACTTTAAAAAGCTTAAAGGGAGCTAATGAGACTGAAGTTATGCAAATCTTAAAGGCAAACTCTAATACTTTAAGCGAGAGATTAAGAAAAATTTTAAGTAAATAGGTTTTTAAAAAAAGGACAACTCCTGAGAGGTAAGATTGTCTTTTTTTTATACTGAAATTTTTTGTTGTATTAGTTTAAAATAAAAATTAAGATAGGAAAATAATTTTCCTATCTTAAAACCAGTCACTTTACTATGTAATTATTTATATTGTTATAACAAATATTTTCTACCATTTTTCCAAGCTTATTCATATCGTTAGGTAGTTCTCCATTCTCTACCCAATCCCCTAACAAATTACATAAAATTCTTCTAAAATATTCATGTCTTGTATATGATAGGAAACTTCTTGAGTCAGTCAGCATTCCCACAAACCTTGAAAGTAATCCTAAGTTCGCTAAAGCTGTCATCTGCTTTATCATTCCATCTTTCTGATCTAAGAACCACCAACCAGAACCCAATTGAATCTTTCCCGGAATTCCCCCTCCCTGGAAACATCCTATCAAAGTTCCTAAAGTTTCGTTTTCTCTAGGATTTAAATTATATAAAATGGTTTTTGGTAACTCATCTGTATCATCTAGTGTATCTAAAATTCTTGAAAGAGCAAATACAAATGTTTCATCTGCAATCGCATCAAACCCTGTATCTGGACCCAATTTTTTATACATTCTAGTAGAGTTATTTCTTATACATCCAATATGATATTGCATTACCCAACCTTTTTTATTATACTCTCTTCCTAAGAAAAGTAATATATTAGTTTTGTAGATTTTAACCTCATTTTCTGTCAGTTCTTCTCCAGAGATTCTCTTCTTAAAAATTCTATCCGCTTCCTCCTCTGTTCCCATTTCGAAAACAACCGGGTCAAGAGCATGGTCTGATATTCTACAGCCTACCTCATGGAAAAACTCTATTCTTTCAAGTAGTGCCTTTTTAAACTCAGCTATCGAATCTATTTTCTTTTCATGTAATTCTTCTAGCTTATTTAACCATGGCATATAATCCTCTTTATCAATTCTTATACCTTTATCAGGTCTAAAAGTTGGTCTTACCTCCACATCAAAAGTTTTATCATTTTTTATTCCAATGTGATACTCTAAAGAGTCAACTGGGTCATCTGTCGTACATAAAGTTTTTACATTGGCTCTTTTTATTAGTTCTCTTGCTGTAAATGCATCAGTTGCTAACTTTTCATTTGTTTTTTCCCAAATCTCCTCTGCGGTTTCTTTAGAAAGTATAGTATCTATTCCAAAAAATCTTTTTAACTCCAAATGAGTCCAATGAAATAAAGGATTTCCATAGCACTCATCCATAGTTTCCGCCCATTTTATAAATTTTTCTTTATCACTTTTATCTCCAGTTATATAATCTTCCGACACACCATTACTTCTCATTGCTCTCCATTTATAGTGGTCTCCTCCTAGCCAAATCTCAGTAATATTTTTATATTTTTTATTTTCAAATATCTCTTTTGGATTTAAATGACAATGGAAGTCATATATCGGCATATTTTTTGCATATTCATGATACAATTTTTTCGCTGTTTCTGTATTTAATAAAAAATCTTCACACATAAATGGTTTCATCTTCTCAACCTCACTTTTTTATACTTTTATATTAATCCAAATAGTTTTGGTAAAATTAAGCTTATCGCTGGTATATATGTAACTAGTAACAACCCTATTAACATAACTATAAAATAAGGTAAAATCGTCTTTATTATCTCCTCTATTTTTAAATCTGCTATTGCACAACCTAAGAAAAGAGCATTTCCAACAGGTGGAGTACAAAGCCCTATACATAGGTTATAAACCATCACTATTCCAAAATGTACTGGATGCATTCCTAATTTAGTTACTACTGGTAAAAATATTGGTGTAAATATTAAAACTGCAGGCGTCATATCCATAAACGTTCCAACCACAAGTAATAGCATATTTATTATCAATAAAATAACATATTTATTATCGGATATTCCTAACAACAAATTAGTGATATATTGAGGGATTTGAGAGTAAGCCAACGCCCAAGACATAATGCTTGAAGCTGCCATCAAAAACATTATTATTCCAGTCATTTTTATAGTATCATCAATTATTTTCTTTATAACTTTTGCATTTAAATTTTTATAAATTAAAGATAAAACTAATGTATATATAACTGCTATCCCAGAACCTTCAGTTGCTGTAAAAGCTCCTTTTATTATTCCACCTATTACTACTACTATCAATAATAAACTTGGAATTGCATCCAAAGTTATTTTTACTGCCTCTGAAAATGATTGTTTCTTCTCAACTGGATAGTTGTTTTTCTTTGCAAAAAGGTAAGCTAGTATCATAATACCTAGTCCCATTATTATTCCAGGTAGATATCCTGCTATAAAAAGTGCTCCTATTGATGTTCCACCACTTACTAAAGCAAATACAATAAGAACATTACTTGGAGGGATTAAAAGTCCCGTTGGACAAGATGTTATATTTACCGCTGCACAATATTTAGGGTCATATCCTTCTTTCTTTTGCAGTGGATATATTGTTCCTCCAATAGCTGCTTCTGCCGCTACTGCTGAACCTGATATCGCTCCAAAAAGCATATTTCCTAAAATATTTACTTGTGCCAATGAACCTGGTAATCTTCCTCCCACAAGCTTTGCAAAATTAACAAGTTTTATCGCTATTCCACCATTGTTCATTATATTTCCTGACAGTATAAAAAATGGAATTGCTAAAAGAGCAAAATTATCAAGCCCGGTAATCATTTTTTGAGCTGACGCTATAACCGTCATATCAAAAGGTAAAGATAAAAGTAATGCTATAAAAGACGCTAACCCTATTCCTAGCGATACTTGCAATCCCAGTGTTAAAAATACAAGAAAACTTATAAATAATACTATCGCTACTATTCCAATGCTAACTCCCATTAATTCTCACCTCTCTCTTTACACTCTTCGACAACATAGCTAATCAGATATAATATATTTATTACACCTGTTATTGGTAGAATCAGATATACATATCCCATAGGAATAAATAATACTGGTGATAGTTGTTGCATTGTATTTATAGTTAGAAGTGTTCCCCCTCCTACCATTACTGAAGCTACAAATATTATCCCTAATATCGGAAGTATTATTCTTATTAACTTAACTATGCTTGGTTTTAACAAAGTGTGTAAGTAATCCATGGATAAATGTGATTTAGAGCCAAAAGCATAAGTTGTTCCTAACATTCCTATCCACATTAATAAAAATCTTGCTAACTCATCTGTAAAGATACTCGGTTTATTAAAAATATACCTTGAAACTACCTGCCAAGTTACTGTTAATGTTATTGCTATTAACAAAACAGCTCCTATTACAAAAATTATCTTATTTATAATCTCTCTTACTTTCTTCATACTTTTGACCCTTTCTATTCAAAATTTTTGATTTTTTCTATATACTCTTTCATCATTGGATCTTTCATTATTTCATCGTATAACGGTTGTACTCTTTGAACAAAGCTCTCTTTATCCACTAAAAAAAACTGTACTCCTTTCCCTTTCAAATTATCAACTAATTTTTCTTCTGCCTCAAACCAAATCTTATTTTGATAATCAAAAGAGTTTAAAGCTGCCTCTTTTATTATTCTTTTTTCATCATCAGAAAGTCTATTCCATTTTTTCATATTCATTATCATAACATCCGGAGATATGGAGTGCTCATCAAATGTAAAATATGGTGCAACCTCATAATGTTTTGATTCTGCATAAGATATCAAATTATTTTCTGCTCCATCTACAACTCCCTGTTGTATTGCTGTGTATATCTCCCCAAAACTTAGTGGGGATGGACTTCCTCCTAATAACTCAGTCATCTTTACCATAGTTTTACTCGTTTGAACTCTTATCTTCTTTCCACGTAAATCAGCAACCGATTTAACTGGCGATTTCATATACATATTTCTCGTCCCAGAGTTATAGTAAGTTAATCCTATAAATCCTCTGTCTTTTGTAGCTTCTAATATACTCTCTCCTATTTCAGACTTTAATACCCTCAAATTGTGATGAATATCCTTAAATAGATAAGGTAATGACAACACTGAATACTCTTTTGCAAAACTCTCCATCGGTCCAGCATTTGTTTTTATAATATCTATCGCCCCTGCCTGCATAAGTTCTGTTATCTCTCTTTCTCCTCCTAGCTGTCCATTTGGAAATATTAATATCTCTATCTTTCCATTTGTTCTCTCATGTACCTCTTTTGCAAACTCAACCATTGCCAAATGAACTGGATGCCCTTCCGTTAAGGCATGAGCCAACTTTAATTTCGTCGTACCTGTATTCTTACCACAACCTGTTAATCCCATTAATAGCACTATTAAAATTAATAGTATTTTTTTCATCCTTCCTCCCTCAAATAAATCTATAAAGTTACTCCAGATTTAAATATAGCTATCTCTTGAAATCTATTTTTCTCGTTACTTGTTCTCTCTCCATTTATAACTTTTATTACATAATCAACAAACTCTTTTGTTAACTCCTCCATACTGATATCTTCAGAAACCAGTCTTCCAGCATCAAAATCTATCCATTTTCTTTTTCTTCTGTATAACTCACTATTGGTAGAGATTTTTACAGTTGGAACATATCCTCCATATGGATTTCCTCTTCCGGTAGTAAAAAGTACCATATGACATTTCGCCGCAGCTAGAGCTGTTGTAGCGACCAAATCATTCCCGGGAGCTGATAACAGATTTAATCCTTTTTTCTTCAATACCTCTCCATACTTAAGAACATCTATTACCTCTGATACTCCAGATTTTTGTGTACAACCTAATGACTTTTCTTCAAGAGTAGTTATTCCACCTTTTTTGTTCCCTGGAGATGGATTCTCATATATCTCCTGGTCATGTCTTATGAAATACTCTTTAAAATCATTTATTAAATTCACACACTTTTCAAAAATCTCTTTATTCTGGCACCTTTTCATCAGTAAGGTTTCCGCTCCAAACATCTCTGGAACCTCCGTTAAAACTGTTGTTCCCCCTTGAGCTATAACATAATCTGAAAAATATCCTAGCATTGGATTAGCTGTTATTCCGGAGAGTCCATCTGAACCACCGCACTCCAATCCAAAGTTAATTTCACTTAGATATCCTTTTTCTCTTTTATCCTCTAACATTTTTTTGTATAACTCTAATAAAATCTGTTTTCCACTCTCTACTTCATCTTCAACCTCTTGAGATACCAAAAATTTTACTCTTTTGTTATCATACTCTCCTAAACTCTTTATAAACTCTGAAACTTGATTGTTTTCACATCCCAATCCAAGAACCAAAACACCTCCCGCATTTGGATGTTTTACAGTATTTTGCAGTATTATTTTGGTGTTTTCATGGTCTTCACCAAGTTGAGAACAACCATAGTTATGAGTTAAAACATTCACTCCGTCTATTTTTAACTCGCCTATCTCTTCTAAAAAAGCCTCTTTTATCAAGTTTGCGATTCCATTGACACATCCAACTGTTGGAACTATCCACAACTCATTTCTAATCCCTACATCTCCATTTTCTCTTTTGTATATATTTATCTCTCTTTTTTCATGAACTAATGATACCTTTTCAAACTCTGGGGTATAAATATAACTATCCAAATCTTTTAGATTAGTTTTCATATTGTGAGTATGTACCCATTCTCCAGCTTTTATATCTTTTGTTGCATGACCTATCATCATTCCATACTTGAAAAGATTCTCCCCTTCAGAGATATTTTTAATTGCTATTTTATGACCTTTATCCACATCTTCAAGCAGTTTTATCTCTAAATCATCCAATTCAATTATCTCATCTTTTTTATAATCTCTTAAAACTATAACTACATTATCTTTAGGATTAATTTTTATATACTCTTTCATTATTTAACCTCTTCCAAAGCTTTTTTTACCCCTAATCTATCTATTTTTTCTAAATATTCAGTTACTAACTCAGTCATTCCAGGTACTTTATTTAAATCAATCTCCCAATGAGCTTCTAAACCTAAAACAGTCTTCACAATCTCTTCATAATTATCCGTCTTCCACAGATTTTTATACATATCTAAGTGAATCTTATCATCTCTTAGATTAATTGGAATACCATTTTCTCTTACCCCCTTATAAAATCTAATCAGTGCAGCTAACGAAAATAACAATTTTTTAGGTAGTTTTCCAGTTTTATTATGAAACTCCAAAACTTGTGGTAAAATTCTTGATTTATACTTTGACATTGAGTTTAATGAGATATCAATCAACATATGTTTTACATATGGATTTTGAAATCTTTTTATTACCGCATCTTTAAAATCTATTAACTCTTTTTTATCCATATTTAAAGCCGGAATAATCTCTTCATCAATTGCTCTCTCAACAAAATTTTGTATTTCAGGATTTTCCATTCCCTCTCTCACTGTATCAATCCCATATAGATAAGCTACCGGCACCATTGCTGTATGAGCCCCATTTAAAATCCCTACTTTTCTCATTTTATATGGTTTTAAATCATCCACAATCAAGATATTTAAATTTACTTTATCCAATCTTAACTCTTTTGTTAAAATATCCTTTGGTCCTTGAATAACAAATAGATAAAAATACTCTCCAGTTGTCATAAAGTTATCTTCATAACCTAACTCTTTTACTAACTCATCTTTCTCAGCTCTTGGATACCCAGTTACAATTCTATCTACCAACGTTGAACACCAGATA
This sequence comes from uncultured Cetobacterium sp., assembly GCA_949293295.1. GTDB lineage: Bacteria > Fusobacteriota > Fusobacteriia > Fusobacteriales > Fusobacteriaceae > Cetobacterium_A. The sequence continues at coordinate 30,873 of CASFCG010000018.1, read as the reverse complement.
TTAGCTTCATTTATCCAGTTTTCAAACTCTTTTCCTAAATTCCAAAGTTCTACATATTTCAAAACTATTCTCTTTAACTCTTCCCCATTATAATCTATAAGCTCACATGGCATTAGAATAAATCCTTTATCCTTATCTCCATTAAATGCTAAAAATCTTTCATGTAGAAGTCTTGTCAATTTAGCTGGAAATGTTTTTTGAGGTTTATCCTCATATCTGTCCTCATCACTAAAGACAATTCCAGCCTCTGTTGTATTTGATACTATAAACCTCATATCTGGATTATGAGCTAATCTTAAATACTCCTCAAATTGTTGATAAATAGGTATCTCTCTATTAATTGAAGAGATAACTCTACTATCTTTTACAATCTCTCCACTTTCATTAATCCCTCTAATAATAGTAGTATATAAACCATCTTGAATATCCAACAAAGGTATCGTATCATAATCTATTGGTCTTATGACAGCAACTCCTGCATCTAAATCACTGTTTTTATTAATAATATCTAATTGCCAATCAAAGAAGCACCTTAAAAAATTTCCCTCTCCAAATTGTATTACCCTCTCTGTATATTTAGGCAGATTCATCTTCTCTCTATTTAACATTCTAAACTCCTTCATTTTTAAATATATTTGTAATATATCACAAATATATCAAATTTTTATAAAACAATCAAGTTATTTTTTATTTTTTTGTCTTTTTCTGACACTTTTAAACTTATAAGTTCTATTTTAAAACACTGTCGTTTTGGAAAATAATTTTTTATTTTTTTACTTTCACTATTGGTTTTTTTTATTTTTTATTATATACTATGAATTATAAACAAATACTAGGAGCATGATATTATGAAAAGTTTAAAAGAGAAAGCGTATGAACAGATTAAAGAGATGATTGTATCTGGAAAATTAAAATCCAATGAGAGAATAGATGAAGAGGTTTTGACAGCACTTTTAAAAGTTAGTAGAACACCAATAAGAGAGGCAATTAATCAATTAAAACAAGAGGATTGGATAAATATTATCCCAAGAAAAGGAATTTTTGTTAGTAATATTTCATTAAAGGAGATTAAAGATGTTTTTCAAATCAGAACACATTTTGAACCTATTATTTTAGAAATGGCTTTCGAACAATTAAATAAAGATGAGCTTATTGAGCTAAAAAATGGTTTTCTCGACTTCATAAATAAAAAGGAACATTCCAACCAGGATAATTTAAACTTTGACTATTTAGATAATAGCTTTCACTCTCTTATCTTAAAAAATTGTAATAACAATTTTATTATTAAAATGATGAAAAATATTTATGAACATAATATGAGGATAAGAACTTTAAGTTCGCAGCCCAAATCAAGAAGAATTAATGCTTCAAAAGAACACATAAAAATCATTGATGCTATTCTTGAAAATAATCTTCAAAAGGCAATTAAAGAACTTAAATACCATAACTTAAAAGCAAAAGAAGGATTTTTTAACAGTTTTATTGATTAAAAAATGGAGCTTAAGGGCTCCATTTCTTTTATTATTTCGTTGTATTATAGAACACTTTTATACCATTGTATTGAGCAACTGTTCCCAATTCCTCTTCAATTCTTAATAATTGGTTATATTTAGCCATTCTATCAGTTCTTGAAGTCGAACCTGTTTTAATTTGTCCTGCATTTGTAGCAACAGCAATATCAGCTATTGTTGCATCTTCAGTTTCTCCAGACCTGTGAGATACTACAGCTGTCATATTAGCTCTTTTTGCCATCTCAATAGCGTCTAATGTTTCAGTTAATGTTCCAATTTGATTTAATTTTATTAAGATAGCATTAGCTGCTTTCATTTCAATTCCTTTTGATAATCTTTCTGTATTAGTTACAAAAAGGTCATCTCCAACAATTTGCACTTTTTCTCCTATTTTTGCAGTTAATTTTTGGAATCCTGCCCAGTCATTCTCTCCTAATCCATCTTCAATAGATTTAATTGGATATTTTTCACATAATCCAGCATACCACTCTATCATCTCGTCAGTTGTTCTTACAACTCCACCTTCTCTTTTAAAATGATATTCAAAAGTCCCATCAGCCTTTTCTACACAAAACTCTGTCGCTGCAGCATCAAGTGCAAATGTAATGTCTTTTCCTAATTCATATCCTGCTGCTTTAACTGCTTCACAAATTATATCTAAAGCTCCCTCTGTTCCATTTATTTTAGCTGGAGCGTATCCTCCTTCATTTCCTACGTTTGTTGAATCACCATTAGCTTTTAAAATTTTTCCTAAATGATGGAATACTTCACATCCCATTCTCATAGCTTCAGCAAATGTTTTTGCTCCAACAGGTTGAATCATAAACTCTTGAACGTCAACAGCTGAATCAGCATGGCTTCCTCCATTTAAAATATTCATCATTGGTAAAGGAAGTTCTTTTGCATTAACTCCACCTAAATATTTATATAGAGGCAATCCATATGCCGCTGCTGCCGCTTTTGCCACTGCCAAAGACACTCCTAAAATAGCATTAGCCCCTAATCTATCTTTATTTGGAGTTCCATCTAATTTTATCATCGCCTCATCTATTTCAACTTGGTTAGTAGCATCCATTCCGATAACTAACTCTCTAATCTCAGTATTTACGTAGTTTACAGCTTTTAGAACCCCTTTTCCTAAATATCTTGATTTATCTTCATCTCTTAATTCTACCGCCTCATAAGCTCCAGTCGATGCTCCAGAAGGAACTGCAGCTCTTCCCATTGCTCCACACTCTAATATTACATCTACCTCAACTGTTGGATTTCCTCTTGAATCTAATATCTCTCTACCTTTTACTTCAACTATTCTAGTCATTGAAAAGCCTCCTTAATCTTATTTTACTTTTATAACTTTCATCGAGTTACTTGTACCACTGATAAATACTTGCTCTCCACAAGTTGCCACAATTATATCTCCACTATTAACTAGCTTCAACTCTATAGCTTTCTCCTCCGCCAATCTATAGAACTCATCCAATTTCGTAGCAGTCTTATCTAAATAAGGTATCACTCCTCTTACTAAAGCCATTTGATTAAATGTTTTTTCACAATTTGTTATAGCTAATATATACGCTTCTGGGAATAATCTTCTTATTGCCATTGCTGATTTTCCTGAAGCTGTTCCTGTAACAATAACCTTAGCATTCAAAGCTTCTGATGCATCTACTACTCCACTCGCCATAGCTTCTGTTATTGACATTCCCTCTTCTATTTCAATATCAAACTTCACAGCTGGATCTGTTTTTTCAGCTATTTTTCTCATTACTGTTACTGCTTCAACAGGATATTTTCCTTTTGCTGTCTCACCTGAAAGCATTATAGCATCTGTTCCATCTAAGATAGCATTTGTAACATCTGTTGCCTCTGCTCTTGTTGGTCTCGGATTTTTTATCATTGAATCCAACATCTGAGTTGCCGTAATAACAACCTTTCCTGCTAAATTACACTTTTCAATCATCATTTTTTGAGCAAATGGAACCTCTTCAACAGGTATCTCCACTCCCAAATCTCCTCTAGCTACCATTATTCCATCAGATAACTCTAAAATTTCATCAAAATTATCTAATCCCTCTTGGTTTTCAATCTTTGATATTATTTTTATATCTTTTCCACCGTTTGCGTCTAAAAACTCCCTAACTTCTCTCACATCATCAGCTTTTCTAATAAATGAAGCCGCAACAAAATCTACCTTTTCCTCACAACCAAATTTTAAATCACTTAAATCTTTTTCAGCAAGTGCCGGAAGCTGAACAGATACATTTGGAAGATTTACACCCTTATTCTCTCCTAATGCTCCGTTATTTTTTACTATACATCTCACTTCCTCACCCGATATCTCCTCAACTTGCATCTCAATTAATCCATCATCTATAAGTACGATATCCCCAGCTTTCAAGTCTTTTGTCAATCCTTTATATGTAACAGCAACTCTAGTTTCATCTCCAACCACAGTTGAATCAGTTGTTATTGTAAACTTCTGACCTGCTACCAAATCAACATCTTTTCCATCTTTCAATTTTATTGTCCTAATCTCTGGACCCTTTGTATCCAACAACACTGCAGCTTTTAATCCTGTCAACTCGCATGCTTTTTTCAAATTCACTATTCTTTGTTTATGCTCTTCATGAGAACCATGTGAAAAATTCATTCTCATTACGTTCATTCCAGCTTTCAATAGCTCTGACAACATCTCTACACTTTCAGTTTTTGGTCCTATTGTACATACAATTTTGGTTTTTTTCATTATTTCCTCCTAAAATTTGGCTGTTTTATTTATAAACTATTCTTTTAAATTCTTCTCAAAAAAATAGCTATTTTTACCCTTAAATTAATATTCGCACTTCGACTATTTTAAATTCTATCTCATATATTTTTCTAAGTCAAGAATTAATATATATCTTTTTTTTACCTTTTTTTGCTCCATAAATGAACTACTTAAAACTAGTCTTTATATTAAAATTTTTTGATTTAATTATTTCTCCATTGCTCTTAACAATCAAAACTTCCACTTCTTTCATCTTTTCTATAGCTTTAAAAATCTCTTTATCATCCATGAGAAAAAATGCAGTTGAATATAAGTCAGCCTTAAAACTATCTTCACATAATACTGCTACCATTTTTTTATCTTTCACTGGATAACCACTTTCTTTGTCTAAGATATGATGATATTTTTTTCCAGCTATCTCTATATAATTTTGATAATCACCAGAAACACCTAAACTTTTATTGTTTAATTCTACTACTCCTAATATCTCCTTTAAATTACTTGGATTTTGGAGCCCTATTCTCCAACTCTCTCCATTCCCTTTTGTTCCAATCGTTGCAATACTTGAGACAGCTGAAATAAAACCGTTTTTCACACCCAAAGCTACTAGTTTTTCCTTGGCTTTCTCTATAGCGTACCCTTTTAAAAATGAGCCTGTGTCTATTTTTATTCCATCTTTTGCAGTAACTTTTCCATTTTCTAAAACCTCTATCTTTGAAAAATCAACCTTTTTCTGTGCAATTTTTAGTATCTCATCTTTCGGAAGCTCTTTCAACTGATTATCACTCTCTGTTAAGCCCCAAACCTCTAACAATGGCTCTATTGTAACATCATATCTCTTTCCAGATAAAAAATATGTATCTCTTACTTTCTTCAAAATCTCTATTCCCTCTAAATCTAAAACCATTTCGCCTTTTCCATTCAAAATATCTATTAGAGAACCTTTCTTTTTACTATTATATCTATTATCTATTCTCTCTATCTCTTTAAAAGCCTCTTCCAGATATCTTTTTGCTTCCAATTTATTTTCAGAGTATATCACTATCTTGAAAAATGTACCAAATGCAAATCTTTCCATCTCCACTTTTTTTAATTTTTCTCTACAAGCAGTCATCATAAAAAAAAGTAAAAAGAGTAGAACTATCTTTCTACTCCTGTTCATTTTCCAGCTCCAATCTCTCTCCACAACCAATCTTCCCATCAATTATCTCTCTAAATGTTCTAGTTACGATTGTATCTTTTTTCAAGCAAGTCGTTAAAACTGGTTCTCCTCTTCCTAACTCTCTTGCTCTTTTTCCAGCTGTAATCGTCAATTCATATTTATTTGGTATTTTATCTAATAATTCATCATAAGTTATTCTTTTTTTCATTTCTCCTCCTTACTGTTAGAATTAATTATTTTTACTAACTCCTCACAAGATTTTTCAACCGTATAATTTATGATTGTAATATCATATTTTTCCTCTATTTCCAATTCTTTTAGTGAATTTTTTAATCTCAATTTGATAGTTTCTTCACTATCACTTTTCCTTCCTCTGAGTCTTCTTTCCAAATCCTCCATAGTTGGTGTTTTAAAAAATATTAGATGTGCATCTGGGTATACCTCTTTGACCTGCAATCCACCCTGAACATCTATCTCCAAGATAACATTCTCTCCCGATGCTAATCTTGCTTCTACCTCAGATTTTAATGTTCCATAATAATTGGTATGGACTGTTGCGTACTCTAAAAACTCTTTATTTTCAATCTTTCTTTTGAACTCTTCAACCGTCAAAAAATAGTAATCAATACCATTTACCTCGCCCTCTCTCGGTGCTCTAGTTGTAGCTGAGGTAGCTAAATTTATTCCTAATTGTTTTCTTACAATTCTACATATAGTTGACTTTCCAGCTCCACTCGGTCCTGAAACTATAAATAATCTTCCTTTACTCATATTTCTCTCCTTGATTCAATAATCAATATGCCAAAATAGGCGACTGTGTCGCCTATTTTTATGCCTCTTCCTCTTCCAACTTAATAGGAGCTATATTTTTATAAATTCTATATCCTGTCCCTGCTGGGATTTTCTTACCAATAATTACATTCTCTTTTAATCCCTCAAGATAGTCATCTTTTCCCTCTATAGCAGCGTTTGATAATACTTTAGTTGTCTCTTGGAATGAAGCAGCAGAGATGAAACTTCCAGTATTAACTGCAGCTTTTGTAATACCTTGAATCACTGGAACATATTTTATTTCAGCTTTTCCTAAGGCTCTCAACTCTTCATTTTCCAAATCAACTATTCTTTTCTCTACTAATTCATCCTCTAAGAATAACGAAGCCCCAGAGTCTATAACTCTTACTTTCTTAAACATCTGTTTTACTATAATCTCAATATGTTTATCGTTTACTGTAACCCCTTGGTCTCTATAAACTTGCTGAACTGATTCCAGTATAAACTGTTCTGCTGCAACAAGTCCTTTTATATTTAAAACATCAAACGGAGATATTGCCCCATCAGTTATCTTATCTCCAGCTTTTATAAGCATTCCGTCAGTTACAACCAGATGTTCTCCTACAGGTGCCAGATACTCCTTATAATCCTCATAATTTGATGTTGACCTTATGATGATTACTCTCATACCTTTTTTCTTGTTGTTTGTAACCTCTACCTTACCATCTATCTCTGATAGGATAGCTCTTCCTTTTGGATTTCTTGCTTCGAACAGCTCCTGAATTCTTGGAAGACCACCTGTAATATCTTTTGTTCCCTCTCCCTCTTTAATTATCTTAGCTATTGTCTGCCCAATTTTTACACTCTCTCCCTCTCTAACCATCAGGTAAGCTCCAAATGGGATTGAATAACTCTCTTTTATATTATTCTTATCATCCAAAATAACAACTCGAGGATTGGAATCCGCTGATTCAATTGTTTTGATAGCTCTATACTCGACAACACCATATTTCTCATCATAGTTTTCTTTCACATGAAGTTCTCTATACTCAATTCTTCCCTCTTGGTTTGTTATAATTGGTATATGATAAGGGTCAAAAGTTACCAGAACATCTCCAACTTTTACTTTATCCCCTTCTTCTACCTTTAAAACAGACCCTGATGCAATCTCATAATCATAGTTTCCAATTATAATCTTAGCTGATTGAGAAACTACAATTCTTTCTTTTGTCTCTTCATTCTCCAATGTTTTCACATCTTTAAATATAATTCTTCCAGCATTTTCAGCTTTTATTGTTGTTGATGCAGCTGTAGCTGTCGCAACTCCTCCTGTATGGAAAGTTCTCATTGTAAGCTGTGTACCAGGTTCTCCGATTGATTGAGCAGCTATAACTCCAACCGCTTCCCCTAAATGTATCTCCTTATGATTAGCTAAGTCCATTCCATAACATTTTTGACACACTCCCTTTTCCAAAGCACATGTCAACGGAGACCTAATTTTAACTTTCTTTATCCCTAATTCTGTTATCTTTTCTATCTGTGCTTTTGTAAACATCTCATTTTTATTAGCTATAACTTCGCCATCAAAGACAACATCCTCCGCTGGAACTCTTCCTACCAATCTCTCTGATAGTTTTTCAATAACCTTTCCATCAGATATAAGCTCAGCTACCTCTATCCCCTCATCTGTTCCACAATCAGTAGAATTTACTATAACTTCGTGAGATATATCTACAAGCCTTCTCGTTAAATATCCAGAATCCGCTGTTCTTAACGCTGTATCAGCTAATCCTTTTCTTGCCCCGTGTGAGGACATAAAAAACTCTAAAACTGTCAATCCCTCTCTAAAGTTTGCTTTAATAGGAACTTCAATAATTCTTCCCTGTGTATCTGCCATATTTCCTCTCATTGCAGCAAGTTGTCTCATCTGTGCAATAGAACCTCTGGCTCCAGAGTTTGCCATCATATATACCGGATTAAACTGGTCAAGTCCATCCATCATAGCTTTCGTTACTTTATCTGTAGTTTCAGACCAAAGCGCAACAGTTTTTCTGTATCTTTCCTCATTTATAATTTTTCCTGCCTTATAATCAGCTTCAATCTCAGCTACTTTTCTATCTGCTTCCTCTAAAATATCTTTTTTAGATGCTGGTATCTCTAAATCCTCTATTCCAACTGATACCCCTGCAAACGTAGCATAGTGATATCCAAAGTTTTTAATATCATTTATTAACTCAGCTGTTTTTGTAAATCCATGCATCTCATATAGTTTCCCTATCAACTTTTTCAACTGAGATTTACCAAATGTTACATCGTATTGTTTATTTTCTTCTGGCAGCATATCATTAAACATTATTCTACCAGCAGTAGTTTTTATTAATTCTCCATTTATTCTAACATTTATAACTGCGTGAGTATCTATTATTCCTCTGTCATAAGCAGCTAAAGCTTGCTCTTTATTAGAAAAAGCTTTTCCCTCTCCTTTTGCACCTGGTCTATCTTTTGTCATGTAGAAACATCCCATAACCATATCCTGAGATGGTACTGCTATCGGTTCTCCATTTGACGGAGATATTATATTATTTGGTGCTAGCATTAAAAGTTTAGCTTCCATTATCGCTTCTGGCGATAACATCAAATGTACTGCCATTTGGTCTCCATCGAAGTCTGCATTGAATGCTGAACATACCAACGGATGCAACCTTATTGCTTTTCCCTCTATTAAAACAGGCTCAAATGCTTGAATTGATAACCTATGTAGTGTCGGAGCTCTATTCAACAATACCGGATGATCCTGTATAACATCCTCTATTACATCCCAAACTTTATCATCAGCTTCTTCAACCAATTTCTTAGCTGTCTTTATATTAGTCGCTAACTCTCTTTTCACTAACTCTCTCATTATAAAAGGTTTATAAAGCTCTAATGCCATCTTTTTAGGAATTCCACACTGATGCATTTTTAATGATGGTCCTACGACTATAACTGACCTTGCTGAATAATCAACCCTTTTTCCTAATAGATTTTGTCTAAATCTTCCTTGTTTTCCCTTTAACATATCAGATAAAGACTTTAACTCTCTGTTATTCTGTGCTACTACTGGCTTTCCTCTTCTTCCATTGTCAATTAGAGCATCCACCGCTTCTTGTAACATTCTTTTCTCGTTTTTTACAACAATCTCTGGAGCTTTTATCTCCAACAATCTTTTTAATCTGTTATTTCTATTAATAACTCTTCTATAAAGGTCATTTAAGTCAGATGTCGCGAATCTTCCACCATCTAATTGAACCATAGGTCTTAAATCAGCTGGTATAACTGGAATATTTCTCAATATCATCCATTGAGGTAGATTTCCCGATGAGATAAAATCTCTCACAATTTTTAATCTCTTCACTATCTTTTTTCTCTTTTGAGCTGAATTTGCTTCTTCTAACTCCGCTTCTAATTCTGCTCTCATCTTATCTAAATCTAAAAGCTCTAACAATCTTAAAATTGCCTCTGCTCCCATTTTAGCTTCAAAGCTTTTTCCATACATCTGCTTAAACAGTTTATACTCTTTCTCAGTGATTATTTTTCCCACATTTAACGAAGATTCTTCACTCATTATCACTATATATCTTGCAAAATATAATACTGATTCCAACTCTTTTGGAGATATTCCTAAAATTGTTGCCATCTTATTTGGAGTTCCTTTTGAATACCAAATATGAGCAACTGGAGCAGACAGTACAATATGCCCCATTCTTTCTCTTCTAACTTTTGATTTAGTTACCTCTACTCCACACTTTTCACAAATAAGCCCTTTATATCTCATTCTTTTATATTTTCCACAAGAGCACTCCCAATCTTTTGATGGTCCAAAAATTCTCTCACAAAATAATCCTTCCATTTCTGGATTTAATGTTCTATAGTTTATCGTTTCTGGTTTAGTAACCTCTCCATATGACCATTCCTCTATTTTTTCTGGAGAAGCTAATTTGATTTTTATTCTCTCAAAACTTTTTATTCCCATATTAAATACAAGTCCTCCTTAAATGAGATAAAGTTTTACCTATCATCATACATTTTTATTATATTTTATTACTCTTCAATTATATCGGATAAAGAATATTCCAACAACATATCCTCTTTACTCAACTCTTCATCCACATTTATTAAATTATCCTCTGAATCAAATAATTCAACATCTAACGCCAACGCTTGGAACTCCTTTAACAAAACCTTAAAAGATTCTGGCAAGTCAGCTCCTGGCATCTCTTCTCCTTTTACAATAGCTTCATATGTTTTTGTTCTTCCTGTAACATCATCTGATTTTACAGTCAACATCTCTTGAAGGATATTTGAAGCTCCGTATGCTTCTAATGCCCAAACTTCCATCTCTCCAAGTCTTTGACCTCCAAATTGAGCTTTTCCTCCAAGTGGTTGCTGTGTTACTAATGAATAAGGTCCTATTGCTCTTGCATGCATCTTATCCTCTACTAAATGGTGTAATTTTAACATATACATTCTACCAACCGTTACAGGATTGTCAAATTTATCTCCTGTTCTTCCATCATACAGTGTAACTTTCCCTTTTCTTGGATATCCGGCTTTCTCTAGATAATCTTTAACCTGTTCCTCTGTCGCCCCATCAAATACTGGAGTGGATAGATATGTTCCACCATCTAGTTTTCCCATAGCCATTCCCAAATGAACCTCTAATACCTGTCCAATATTCATACGAGACGGAACTCCCAGCGGATTTATAACAACATCTAAATGTGTCCCATCCTCTAAAAACGGCATGTCTTCTGCTGGTAAAACTCTTGAAACAACACCTTTATTACCGTGTCTTCCAGACATTTTATCCCCAACAGTTATCTTTCTCTTTTCTGCGATAAACACCCTGATACTTCTATTTACCCCAGCTTTCAGCTCATCACCATTTTCTCTTGATAACTCTAGAACTTCAACAACTGTTCCTTTCGAACCATGTGGCATTCTCAAAGATGTATCTCTAACATCTCTAGCTTTTTCACCAAATATCGCTCTCAACAGTTTTTCCTCTGCTGGTGGCTCTGTTTCACCCTTTGGAGCTGTTTTTCCTACAAGAATATCTCCAGCTTCAACCTCCGATCCAACAACAATTATTCCTCTTGCATCTAGATTTTTTAATGCCTCCTCAGACACGTTTGGAATCTCTCTGGTAATCTCTTCATCACCTAATTTTGTATTTCTAGCCTCAATCTCATACTCTTCGATGTGAATAGAAGTAAATACATCATCTTTTCTTAATCTATCTGATATCAAAATCGCATCCTCATAGTTATATCCCTCCCAAGGCATGAATGCCATCAGGATATTTCTACCTAGAGCCAAATCTCCACCTTTTGTAGCTGGACCGTCAGCTATAACCTGTCCTTTCTCTACTTTATCACCTAAATCAACCAACGGTGTTTGATGCAAACACATTGATTGGTTAGAACGCTCAAAATTTAATAATCTATGTTTATGAATCTTTCCTTTCTCATCCTCTATCTCAATTACTTTTGCATCAACTTTTGTAACCTTTCCTTTTGCTTTAGATGAAACAACCGCTCCTGAATCAATTGCAACCTTTCTTTCTAATCCAGTCCCTATATATGGTGCCTCTGTTCTCAATAATGGTACTGCTTGTCTCTGCATGTTTGAACCCATCAACGCCCTGTTTGCGTCATCATGTTCCAAGAATGGAATTAATCCGGCTGATACAGATACAACCTGTTTAGGTGATATATCTAGATAATGAACTTTATCACCTGAAATATTCACTATCTCATGTCCATATCTACATACAACATCCCCCAAAAGCTTTCCTTTTTTATCCAATTTAGTATCCGCCTGAGCTATGAATAATCCATCCTCTTCATCAGCCCCAAGATAATGTATCTCATCAAATTTTGCTACACCATTTTCAACCTTTATATACGGAGTTTCTATAAATCCGTATGAATTAACTTTCGCATATATTGCCAATGAACCAATTAAACCAATGTTTGGACCCTCTGGTGTCTCTATTGGACATATTCTTCCATAATGTGAATCATGAACGTCTCTAACTTCAAAACCTGCTCTCTCTCTCGACAATCCTCCTGGTCCAAGAGCCGATATTCTTCTTTTATGTGTTAACTCCGCTAATGGATTAGATTGATCCATAAACTGCGAAAGTTGTCCAGAACCGAAGAAATCTAATATTAAAGCGTTCAATGGTCTAGTATTCAATAGCGATTGAGGTATCACTGTCTCCATATCTTGAATTGTCATTTTTTCTTTTACCATTTTGCTCATTTTAGCCAAACCAGCTTTTATCTGCATTAAAAGTAGCTCTCCTACACCTCTAACTCTTCTGTTAGATAGGTTATCAATATCATCCGTATGTCCTACTCCATTAGCTAAACCTATAACATATTTTATTGTTGCCAACGTATCCTCTTTTGTTAAAAGAATCTCATTCTCTGGAAGGTCTATTTTTAATCTTTTGTTCATTTTATATCTTCCAACTGGCTCTAAATCATATCTCTGAGGATTGAAAAACATCTGCTTTACTAAAGACCTTGCTGATTCAACAGATACCAAATCCCCAGGTCTCAATTTTTTGAAAACCTCCATTACAGCTTCTTCTTTTCTCTCTTCCATCTCTTTTGTTATCGTATTTGCTAGGATTTGGTTCTCAGGCTTAACCTCCCAAATTTGTAAAGTTGATACTTTTTTGTCTATCAAAAGCTGAATTATCTCTTCTCTTAAAACTGTCTTACTCTCAAAAAGAATCTCTCCAGTCTCTTCATCAAGAATATCATCTTTCAAAAAACTACCTTCGAAAGCTGTTTTTAATACACTCAGTAAATCTTCTGGTCTCTTATACTTCTCATAATATTCATCAAACTCTATAACTTTTGTCTCTAAAAACTCATCCAAAATCTCTTCATCTGTCTCAAAAAAATCAACAGCTTTTAAAAATACAGTTGCTAAAACCTTTTTCTTTCTATCTATCTTAACATTTAAATAATCACTTTTGTCAGTCTCAAATTCCAACCAAGTTCCTTTGTAAGGAATGATTTTTCCAGAAAATAGGTCTTTTCCCGTCTGAATATTAACTTCTTTGTTAAATGATACCCCCGGTGACCTGTGTAATTGCGATACAACTACTCTTTCAGCTCCATTTATTATAAAAGTAGCTCTATCTGTCATTAATGGAACTTCTCCAAAATAAACCAAACTTTCTTGAATTTCATTTCCCGCCTTTTTATTAGTAAGTCTCAATTTCACTTTCAAAGCTGCCGAATATGTTTTTCCTCTTTTTTTACACTCTAATTCATCATTTAAAGGTGGTTCTGCCTCATCAAGTTCATAACTTACATATTCTAATTTTATATCTCCATTTGAAGATTCAATAGGGAATACCTCTCTAAAAGCCGCCTCAAGCCCTTTATTTTTTCTCTCTGTTGGCTTAACTTTAGCTTGAAGAAAATCTTCATAGGAATCCAATTGAAACTCTAAAAAATGAGGCATCTGTCCTCTCTCTTTAATTCTTCCAAAGTCCAATCTTTCAATAAGTTTCCCCATTAATTCACACTCCTTACTATTATATAGTTCATCAATACCTAATCTTTGGAAAATAGGTTAGACTTTTATTTTCAAAAGATTAAGCATTGACTTATCAAAATTGTTTCTCTTTACTATAACTCTTAATCAAGTTCAAAGTCCATTAAACTAGAAATGAGTAAAATAGGCACCCAGCGTGAGTGCCTATTTTCTTTACTATTGTACAACTGAAATCTACTACAACAATAAAACTCTATTATTTAACCTCTACTGTTGCTCCAGCTTCAGTTAATTTAGCTTTAATAGCTTCTGCTTCCTCTTTAGAAGCTCCCTCTTTTATTGTTCCACCGTTATCAACTAATTCCTTAGCCTCTTTTAACCCAAGTCCTGTAATTCCTCTAACTTCTTTAATTACAGCTATTTTATTAGCTCCTCCTGAAGTTAAAACAACATCAAATTCTGTTTTCTCTTCTGCTGCCGCAACTGGTCCCGCTGCTGCAACTGCAACTGGAGCCGCTGCAGTAACTCCAAAATGCTCCTCTAAAGCTGTTACTAATTCTCTTAATTCTAATACTGACATAGCTTCTAAATCAGCTATAAATTGCTCTTTATTAAATGCCATTTTACTTATCCTCCTTATTATTCTATACTATAATATTACTAAACAACAAAACATACTATTCAGCACTGTTCTCTTTTTTATCAGCGATTGCCACAGTCGCATAAGCAAGTTTTCTAACTGGTCCAAGCATTCCATTAAGAACCATAGAAAGAAGTTGTTCTCTAGATGGTAACTTAGCTAATGCTACTACTTCACTAGCATCAACTCTTTTTCCTGTCAATAATCCACCTTTTATTGTAAAAACAGTCTTTTTCGCCTTTGCATTAATTCTTGCCTGCTCTGTCTCTACTTCATAAGCCACTTTCGCTGGAGTAACTGGGTCATTATATCCAAAAGCAAAAGCTGTAGTCCCTTCTAATAAATCATCAAATTTGTCCTCAATTCCAGCTTCTGCCAAAGCTATTTTAAACAATCTGTTTTTAGCTACTAAATACTCCGCTCCATTATCTCTCATTTGCTTTCTTAGAGCTGTTTCTTCATTAACTTTTATTCCTTGATAATCTACCAAAACTATTGACTGAGCTTTTGATATTTTTTCAACTAATTCAGCTACTAGCTCTTTTTTCATTTGAGTTGCCATTTGATTCACCTCCTCTTTTACTCTAAAATTACCCCCATTCCAAGGAAGGAACGGAGGCATTAATCTCTACCATATGAGGTTAGTGATACCTTCTTCCAACCTCGGCAGGAAATTAAGACTCTACGTCACCTGCGGTCTCTGGTTTGGATCTATAATTTAATTAACTATCCAAATTTCACTACAAGTATTTTCAATTCTATCATATTCTTCTCTGTTTTTCAAGCAGAATTTTAAATATTTTTTACTACTAAAACAGGGTCCATTTTCACCCCAGGTCCCATTGTTAAAGAAACCGCTACTGTTCTCAAATACTGCCCTTTAGATGCAGCAGGTTTTAATCTAATAATCTCATTTATAAAAGCAGTAAAGTTTTCTAAAATAGCCTCATCTGAGAAGTCAGCTTTCCCTATTGGAGCATGAATAGAACCTAATTTGTCCACTCTAAACGCTAACTTACCTTTTTTGAACTCTGACACTGCTGTTGCAATATCTGGAGTTACTGTTCCAGATTTAGGGTTAGGCATTAATCCCTTTGTTCCTAAAATTCTTCCTAATTTTCCCAATTTAGGCATCATATCAGGTGTTGCAATTACAATATCAAAATCAAACCAACCTTGTTGGATTTTTTCAATATACTCTTCCGCTCCTGCATAGTCCGCTCCAGCTTCTAAAGCTTTCTGAATATTCGCTCCTGAAGTGATAGCTAAAATTTTAACTGTTTTTCCTGTTCCATGCGGAAGAACAACTGTTCCTCTTACTTGTTGGTCTGCATGTCTTGGGTCAACACCTAATCTCAAAGCAACCTCTACAGTTTCCACAAATTTTGCTGTTCTTGTTTTCTTTACAAGTTCTAATGCTTCTTTTACATCATATAATTTTCCTTCTTCAACTAATTTAGCAATCTCTAGGTATTTTTTACCTCTTTTATTAGCCATTATTTTTCCTCCTTCTGTGGTCAACGGAGTATTAATCCTACCACTTTTATCTCACAAATACGCCCTTTTTATCTATTAGTCTTCAATCTTTATTCCCATAGATCTAGCTGACCCAGCTATTATTTTCATTGCAGCTTCAACAGACCCAGCATTTAAATCTGGCATTTTAGTCTCTGCTATCTCTTTTAATTTCGCAGTTGTAATCTTTCCAGCAACCTCTTTTTTAGAGTTTTGAGCCCCTGATTGGATTCCAGCAGCTTTTTTCAATAAATCTGAAGCTGGCGGAGTTTTTAAGACAAATGTAAAACTTCTATCATTATATACAGAGATTTCAACTGGGATTATCCATCCAGCCTTATCTTGAGTTTTCGCATTAAACGCCTTACAAAACTCCATTATATTAACTCCGTGCTGTCCAAGAGCTGGTCCAACAGGTGGAGCAGGATTCGCCTTTCCAGCTTGTAATTGTAATTTTATTAATCCTATCACTTCTTTTGCCATTTTTTACTTACACCTCCATAAATTGTGGTATGATTTTACTCTCCCACTTGCGTGAACTACTCACCACTTTAAGAAGTGGGAGCTTCTTGGAAAATAACCAACAACTTAGTTATATTTACCAAGCTCTACGGCTAGTCCCTAGCCTGAATTCACATAATAATTCAACATTTTGTTTATCAATGCTTTCACGTTTTACAACACAAAACCGCACTAAAAAAACTCTTTTAGGCTTTCTTAACATTCTCAAAGTCAAACTCTACTGGAGTCAATCTTCCAAACATCTCTAGTAAAACTTTGACTTTTCTGTGCTCTATATCAATCTCAACAACCTCGCCTTCTTGATTTTCAAATCCCTCAGACAAGATTTTAACATATTCTCCTTTTGTAAAATCCAATTTTACTACTTCTTTCTTTGTCTTCTCCACATCATAACCTATCACAGAGAACACATTTTGCACTTCCTCTTCCTCCATTGGAATCGGGTCAGAACCAACCCCAACAAATCCTGTTACTCCATTCGTATTTCTAACCACATACCAAGCCTCTGAATCCACCTTGAAATTAATTCCATCCTCAGTTTCTTCTCTAACAGCTTCCATCTCTAACATTACATACCCAGGAAATAACTTCCTTAAGATTATTTTTTTCTTTCCTCTTCTCTCTTCTACTATTTCCTCTTCAGGTACCATAATTCGAGTAACAATATCTGTCATTCCTAATGTTTCTATTTTTTGCTCTAAATCTTTCTGTACCTTTTTTTCATACCCCGAATAAGTATGAATCATAAACCATCTCTTTACTATTTCTTTTTTCATCCTATCCTCCAAAGAGAGATACAAGCATCTTTAAAACTTTTGTAGCAACTATATCGAAAACTCCTAGGTATACTCCTAAAAATACACCCATCACAACAACCCAAGTTGTTGCGGCAACTACCTCTTTTCTTCTAGGCCATTGAACCTTTGAATATTCTCTTCTTACATCATTAAATATTCCCATTAATATCACCTACAAACAACTAAACACAGGTCAAATAGTAAAATCACTCCCTTTAAAATTTGACCTGTAACTCTTTTACTTATAAATACACAAATCTACAAGATTCTCTACTTATTTTTTAGTTTCTTTGTGTAATGTTACTTTTTTATCCCATTTACAGTATTTATTTAGCTCTAATCTCTCAGTAGTATTTTTCTTATTTTTTGAAGTACTGTAATTTCTTCTTTTACACTCTGTACACTCTAATTGAATATTTACTCTCACTACTCACACCTCCACTCATCTAACGGATATTTTTAAAATCCTCCCATACGACTTATCTTGTATGGTAAACAGAGTCCTCTATCTGCCACTTAAAAATTTTTAAAGATAATAAACATCCTACTATTTTTTTTTTACTTTGTCAAGTATCTAAAACACTTTTGATTATTAAATAGATTATATGATTTGTGTAAATTTCTTTTCTATCAATAGTTTCCACTGACTTAATTAAATTTACAAATTCTATTTTTAAACTTGGATAAATTATGTATAGCTAACAACTTTAACTATAAATACCTATTATTCATCAACTCTTCTTAATAAAACTCTCCTATAAACTCAATATTCTCTAATAGTTAAGATTTTCAAGTTTTCGGAATAATATAAAGAAGTTCTAATAGTTCATCACAATACGTTATCCTCAATCATTATATCTTTATACTTTTTCTCTTAAAACTTTTTTCCACTTGAATTGAAAATATCCCTTTTTCTATCAAATATCCACATTTTTTAGTCTTTTTACACAAATAATTATAATTCAAAATTCATTGATTTATATCCTCGAAATATCAAATATATCTAACTCTTTTTCATCAATATTTAAATTTTGTGTCTTTATTATGGCTTTAAGTGTATCAAGTGAAGTCAACACCTCTACTCCATACTCTATTGCTGTTCTTCTTATTTTGAATCCATCTCTTTGAGCATCATTAGCTTTCGTAGGTGTATTTATCAACAAAGAAACCTCTCTATTCCTTAAAATATCCAGTATATTCGGTGATTTTTCAGAAATTTTGTTCACTCTTATTGTTTTTATTCCATTATCTTTCAAAAACTTAGATGTTCCATCTGTTGCATAAAGTTCACAATTTAATTTAATCAGTTCATTCGCAATAGATAAAAACTCTCTCTTGTCCTCATCTCTCAATGTCAACAATATCCTCTTATTTTTTACCTCTTTAACTCTTCCACTCGCTAATAATCCTTTATATACTGCTTCTTCAAAGTTGTTTCCAACTCCTAAAACTTCACCTGTTGATTTCATCTCTGGTCCCAATGAAACCTCTACATTTCCTAATTTTTCAGTTGAAAATACTGGAACTTTTGCAGATACCGAAGTCGGTTTTTTATAAACATCTACTCCATAGTTTAACTCTTTCAATCTCTCTCCCATGAGAATCTTTGTTGCCAATTCAATTATTGGTACTCCTGACATTTTAGAGATATATGGTACTGTTCTTGAAGAACGTGGATTTACCTCTATCACATACACTTCATTTTCATAGACAATAAATTGAATATTCATCATACCTTTTATCTGTAATTTATTAGCTATTTTTTTAGATATTTCAATAATTTTTTCCTCTATATTTTCATCAATATTTTGAGGTGGATAGATTGTTATTGAATCTCCTGAATGAATCCCAGCTCTCTCAAGATGTTCCATTATTCCTGGAATTAGTATATCCTCACCATCACAAATTGCATCTATCTCTACCTCTATCCCATTTAAATACTTATCTATAAGTACAGGATTCTCACTATCTCTTTCAAATGAAGCTTGAAGGTATTTTATAAGATTTATCTCTTCATAACAAATCTCCATTCCTTGCCCTCCCAAAACATATGATGGTCTTACAAGTAAAGGATATCCAATCTCTTTAGCTATTTTTATTCCTGTTTCAACATCCCAAACAGCTCTTCCCTTTGGTCTGTTTATATTCAACTGTTCCATAATCTCTTCAAACTTCTCTCTATCCTCAGCTGCATCAATCATTTCAGAAGAGGTTCCCAATATTTTAACACCTCTTTTATCCAAATCATTAGCAAGCTTTATCGCTGTCTGTCCTCCAAACTGTAAAATAATACCTTCTGGTTTCTCCTTTTCAATAATATTCAAAACATCCTCTAAAATTAAGGGTTCAAAATAAAGCTTATCTGCTGTCGAAAAATCAGTCGATACAGTTTCTGGATTATTATTGATTATAATACTTTCTATTCCCATAGATTTTAAAGTTTTTATTGAATGAACAGTACAATAATCAAACTCAATCCCTTGTCCAATTCTAATTGGTCCAGAACCTATAACAATAACTTTTCTTTTATTACCCACATTGACCTCATCGAATTGGTCGTATGTAGAATAAAAATATGATGAGTCCGCCTCAAACTCTCCAGCACATGTATCAACCATTTTATATACAGGCAGAACACCAAGTTCTCTCCGTTTTTTTCTAATATCATCTTCTGTTACATTCATCAATTCTGCAATTCCTCTATCTGAAAATCCTTTATATTTCAGCTCTTTCAACAATTTGTAATCTAATTGATTAAAACTTAAGTTTTTAATGATATCCTCTTTTTTCACAATCCATTCTATTTTTTCCATAAAGAATTTGTCAATCCCTGTAATTTTTTGTAATTTTTCCTTTATGAATCCTCTTCTTAACATCTCAGCTACAACAAAAATCCTCTCATCATCTGGTTTTACAACCATCTCTTTTAATTCTCCAATTGAATATTTTTTCAAATTTTGGGAATTAAGATTATATTTTCCTATCTCTAAAGAACGAATTCCTTTTAAAAATGCTGCTTCAAAATTGTTTCCGATAGCCATTATTTCACCCGTTGCCATCATCTTTGTTCCCAATCTTTTATCTGCATTTTTAAATTTATCAAACGGCCATTTAGGTATTTTAACTACTACATAATCCAGAGTAGGTTCAAAACAAGCAAAGGTTTTTCCCGTTACCTCATTTACTACTTCATCTAATCCATATCCTAAAGATAACTTTGTAGCAACCCTTGCAATCGGATACCCTGTGGCTTTAGATGCAAGAGCTGAAGAACGTGAAACTCTAGGATTAATCTCTATTATTGCATACTCAAAAGACTTGGGATTTAAAGCAAACTGAACATTACATCCTCCGATAACTTCTATCTCATTTATAATTTTTATTGCAGAGGTTCTAAGCATTTGATACTCTCTATCTGATAAGGTTTGAGATGGAGCAACCACAATCGAGTCTCCTGTATGTATTCCAACAGGGTCAATATTTTCCATATTACAAACTGTAATACAGTTCCCATGACAATCCCTTATTATCTCATATTCTATCTCTTTCCAACCTAAAATAGATTTCTCAATCAAAACCTGTCCTACTCTTGAAAGTTTCAACCCTTTTAACAATATCTCTTCCAGTTCAGTTGGATTTGTTGCAATCCCTCCCCCTGTTCCTCCAAGAGTATAAGCTGGTCTCACTACAACTGGATACCCAATCTCTCTAGCTACTTTAAAACCTGTTTCTAAATCCTCTACAATCTCACTCTTAATAGTCGGTTCTCCTATTTTTTCCATTGCAGCTCTAAATAACTCTCTGTCCTCTCCGCGTTTAATTGCTTCAATGGATGTTCCAATAACTTTAACACCATATCTTTCCAAAATTCCTTTATCATTTAACTCTACAACCATATTTAAAGCTGTTTGTCCTCCCATTCCAGCCAATATTGAATCTGGACGTTCTTTTGCTATAATTTTTTCAAGATACTCAACAGTGATAGGCTCTATATATATTCTATCCGCAACACTCTTATCTGTCATAATTGTAGCCGGATTTGAATTTACTAAGACAACCTCTATCCCCTCTTTTTTTAATGTTTCACAAGCTTGAGTTCCTGAATAGTCAAACTCTGCTGCCTGTCCAATAACAATTGCCCCCGAACCTATAACAAGTGTCTTTTTTATTGATTTATCCATCATTCTCTATTTTCCTCCTCTTATAATATCTAAAAAATCATCAAATAAATACTCTGAATCTGACGGACCTGGCCAAGCTTCTGGATGATACTGAACACAAGCTATCTTTAACTCATCACTTTTCATCCCCTCAATAGAGTTATCATTTAAATTGATATGTGTAATCTTCATAGATTCTGGCACTTTATCTACAACATATCCATGATTTTGTGAAGTAATAAAAATTCTATTTTTCTCTAAATCTTTTACTGGATGATTACAACCTCTATGTCCATATTTTAATTTTTTCGTAGTTCCTCCTAGAGCCCATGCTAAAAGTTGATGCCCCAAACAAATTCCTACTATTGGTAATTTTCCAACAAATTTTTTAATATTTTCTATAACACCAGTTAATTTTGCAGGGTCTCCTGGACCATTTGACAAAAAGATACCATCTAGATTGTAATTTTTTACAATATCTGCTGGTGTATCCCATGGAAAAACCACCAAATGACATCCTCTTTTTTGGAAATTTCTGAGAATATTCTTTTTTACTCCAAAATCAAAAACTCCTATTCTCAAGCCCTCTCCCTTTATTTCATATATCAATTTTGTACTTACTTTTGAAACTGCATCATCATTATTAAAACTCTCAAATCTCTCTTTAATCTCACTTTGTGTCAAATCTCTGTCTGTTATTATAGCTTTCATTGAACCATTATCTCTAATAACTTTTGTTAAATATCTAGTATCAATACCTTTAAAAGCCACTATGTTATGTTGTCTCAAAAAACCTTCCAAAGTTATCTCACACCTAAAATTATTCGGCAATTTTGCTTCTTCTTTAATCACAAATCCTCTCACTTTAACTCCGTCAGATTCCAAATCATCTAAATTAATACCGTAATTACCAATAAGAGGATAAGTCATCACAACAATCTGTCCTTCATATGATGGGTCTGTCAAAAGCTCTTGATATCCTGTCATTCCAGTATTAAATACTAACTCTCCTACGCTCTCTCCCAGCGTTCCAAAAATTGTTCCATTAAAAGTTAAACCATTTTCCAGAATTAATTTTCCATTCATTCATTTCCTCCTATAAAAATTTTAAAAAAAAAGTATGATTTAAAATCATACTTTAAAATAAAAATCATTAAATAATATATAAATGATGAAAAGAACAAAAAATCGACACTTTTATAATAAAACTTAGCCTTTTTTTTCATCTTTTCCACCACCTTTTTTATATTCATTGAGAAATATTATATATGTTTTTCCTCTAAATGTCAAATATAAAACCATTGGATTACAATAAAAAAGCTGTTTGACAAAATGTCTACAGCTTAAAATATTTTCTTCATTACTTTTATATATTTTGCTTTACTTGTGAAAAAAATCTTTTAGTTTATTTAAAAAACTCTTATTCTCTTTATGATTTTTTTCCTTTAAACTCTCGTCAAATCTCCTTAAAAGTTCCTCTTGTTCATTGCTTAAATTAACTGGAACCTCTATTTTCACTTTTATTATCTCATCACCCGTATACGGACTTCTAGGATGCTTTATTCCTTCTCCTTTTAATCTAAACAGTTTATCATTTTGTGTTCCAGCTGGTATCTTTATGGTTTTCTTTCCATTTAACGTTGGTATTTCAATCTCCGCTCCTAAAGTTGCTTGAGCAAATGTGATTGGAACCTCACAAACTATATCTACTCCATCTCTCTCGAATAGCGGGTGTTTTTTTACTTTTATAAAAATGTATAAATCACCATTATCGCCACCTTCAGAACTTATATTTCCCATCCCTGCCAATCTTACTTTTTGTCCATCCTCTAGTCCTGCCGGTATTTTTACAGTTTTTTCTATAACCTCTGTTTCAAGTCCCGTTCCATGACAAGATTTACATTTCTTCTCCGGAATCTTTCCTTTTCCATGACAAACATCACACTCTTTTACTGTCTGTATCGCTCCAAAAAAGCTATTTTGTGTAACTTTTATATGACCACTTCCATTACATTTAGAACATGTTTTTAGTTGTGTTCCTGGCTCTGCTCCACTTCCATTACACTTTTTACATTTTCCTCTTCTCTTATATTTTAAAGTTTTTTCTACTCCTTTTGCTACCTCTTCTAAAGTAAGCTCAAGATTATACCTTAAATCCTCTCCGGGCTGAGCCATTCTCTCATAGGATGTTGAACTACCAAATCCCCCGAATCCACCTCCTCCACCAAAGAAAGAATTAAAAATATCTCCTAAATCTTCAAATCCACCACTAAAATTACCGTTAAAGCCTCCAGCTCCACCACCATTTTCAAAAGCAGCGTGTCCAAATCTATCATATTGAGCCTTTTTATTTTCATCTGATAAAATTTGATAAGCTTCATTTATCTCTTTAAACTTTTCTTCTGCATTTTT
Organism: uncultured Cetobacterium sp.; assembly: GCA_949293295.1. Taxonomy (GTDB): domain Bacteria; phylum Fusobacteriota; class Fusobacteriia; order Fusobacteriales; family Fusobacteriaceae; genus Cetobacterium_A. The sequence goes on along the minus strand of CASFCG010000018.1, from coordinate 7,056 downwards.
TTTCTCTTTCTCACTAGCTCCACTGAACTTATCTGGATGATATTGCATCGCTGCTTTTCTATAAGCTTTTTTTATCTCTGCATCAGAAGCATTTTTTGAAACGCCTAATACTTCATAAAAATCTCTTTTAGCCATTTTAATATTTCCTCCATTCTTAGTCTGACATAAATTATAGCATATTTTATCAATAATAATATATAATTACTTAACTCTCTAAGATTTTCCCCTATTTTTTATATTTTGCACTTTCCAACTTTAGTAGATACTCTTTTCTAAAAACCCCACCTCCATATCCTACTAATTTTCCATTTTTTCCTATAACTCTATGGCAAGGTATTATAATTGAGATTGGATTTTTGTTATTAGCTCCTCCAACAGCTCTAACAGCTTTTGGTTTTTCTATAGTTTTTGCTTGTTCCTGATAACTTCTTGTCTCTCCATAAGGTATCTTCAACAAAGCTCTCCAAGCTTTCTGTTGAAATTCAGTACCTTGACTTATATCCAGTTTTATATTAAAATCTCTTCTTTTTCCAGCAAAATACTCTTTCAACTGCTCTACACATTTTTCTACCTCTTCAGAATATATCTCCTCCAACCTATTTTCTTCAAAAGTGATACTGCTAATTCCATTCTCTTTTTCACATATCTCAATCAAACCTAGTCCTTTTACCTCTAAATAGCCTCTTCCTTTCATTTTCTCTCTCTTCAAATCAACATTAGTTAAAAGGGAACAGAGTAAAATACCCCATTCCCTCTATCAACTTTCCACTATCAAATTAATCAACTATTTCTGCATCTGCCACATCAGAAGCTGCATCTTGCTCAGCTCCTGCTTGTTGTTTTGCTTGAGCGTCCTTATATATCTCTTCAGCCAATTTATGAGCTGATTGTGATAATTTTTCAATAGCAGCTTCAATAGCCTCTTTATCCTCTCCATCTTTTACAGCTTTTAACTCCTCAATTGCTGTTTCAATCGCTTTTTTCTCATCTTCTGTTATTTTATCAGCATAATCTTTAATTGATTTTTCTGTTGATGAGATTAACATATCCGCTTTATTTCTAGTTTCTACTAACTCTTTAAATTTTCTATCCTCAGCTTCGTTAGCTTCCGCATCTTTTTTCATTCTCTCAATCTCTTCAGCTGATAGATTTGTTGAACCAGAGATTGTTACATTACTTTCTTTTCCAGTTCCTAAATCTTTCGCTGATACATGCACAATCCCATTCGCGTCAATATCGAATGTTACCTCTATTTGTGGTACTCCTCTTGGAGCTGCTGGAATCCCTTCTAATTTGAACTCTCCTAACTTATGATTATCTGCTGCTTTTGATCTCTCTCCTTGTAGTACATTGATTGTAACCGCTGGTTGATTATCTACTGCAGTTGAGAATACTTGTGATTTTTTAACTGGGATAGTTGTATTTCTTTCAATTATTTTTGTAAACACTCCTCCCATTGTTTCAATTCCTAATGATAATGGAGTTACATCAAGAAGTAATACATCTTTTACATCTCCCATTAATACTCCACCTTGAATAGCCGCTCCCTCAGCAACAACCTCATCAGGATTTATTCCTTTATTTGGTTTCTTACCAAAATATGACTCTACCCACTCTTGAACTGCTGGTATTCTTGTAGAACCTCCAACTAATAAGATTTCATCTATATCAGATGGAGTTAATCCAGCTGCTTTTAACGCATCTTTTGTCGGAACCTGTGTAGCTTCTACCAAATCTTTTGTCAAATCATTAAATTTAGCTCTCGTTAATTTTATATCCAAATGTTTTGGTCCTGTAGCATCCATTGTTATAAATGGTAATGAGATATGAGCTTCCATCAATGTAGATAACTCTTTTTTAGCTTTTTCAGCAGAATCTTTTAATCTTTGGTATGCCATTTTATCATTTGATAAGTCTATTCCATTTTCTTTTTTGAACTCTTCTACTAAATATTTAATAATTGCATCGTCAAAGTTATCTCCTCCTAAATGGTTATTTCCAGAAGTTGATATAACCTCAATAACTCCATCCGCAATCTCCAATATAGAAACGTCAAAAGTTCCTCCTCCTAAGTCAAATACTAGAACTTTTTCCTCTTTTCCTGCTTTCTCCAATCCATATGCTAAAGCTGCTGCTGTTGGTTCATTTATAATTCTCTTTACATCCAATCCCGCAATTGTACCTGCATCTTTCGTTGCCTGTCTTTGAGCATCCGTAAAGTAAGCCGGAACTGTAATAACAGCCTCTGTAATTTTTTCTCCTAAATATGCTTCTGCGTCAGCTTTTAATTTTTTCAAAATCATAGCTGAAATCTCTTGTGGTGTATATTTTTTACCATGAACATCTACTTTATAATCAGACCCCATGTGTGTTTTTATTGATAGTATTGTTGATGTTGGATTTGTGATAGCTTGTCTTTTCGCAATCTCTCCAACTATAATCTCACCATTCTCTTTTATACTAACAACCGACGGTGTAGTTCTTGCTCCTTCCGCATTTGGAATAACAGTAGTAGAACCTCCCTCCATTACTGATACACATGAATTTGTTGTTCCTAAGTCAATTCCTATTATTTTTGCCATTTTCATTACCTCCTAAAATTATTTAATCTATAATAAATTCTGTTTTTAACTAAATTTAACTTTTCTTACAAACTTTAACCATTGATGGTCTTATAACTTTTCCTTTCATCTTGTATCCCTTTTGAAGTTCTGCTATAATCTCATCATTTTTATGCTCTTCTGAATCCTCCACTGCTACTGCCATATGATGATGTGGGTCAAATAACTCTCCCTCTGTTACAATAGCTTTTACTCCCTCACTTGATATTGTCCCTTTCATCTGTGATAAAGTTAACTCGACACCCTTTACTAATGAATCGAAATCTTTTGTTTCTGATGAAGCTGTTATTCCTCTCTCCAAGTTATCAATAATATCCAAAAGTTTTATAATTATTTTTTCCGATGCAAAAGCCTTTAAATCCTCAAACTCTTTCTCTTTTCTTTTTGTAAAATTTTGAAACTCTGCTTGCTTCCTAAGATATGAGTTTTTCCAGTCCTCAAGCTCAATCTTCAGTTTTTCAACCTCTTTTTCTAAGCCATTTTCTTCTTTTTTCCCATCTTCCTCTTTTTCCTCAACTACCTCAAGCTCTTCAATCTTCTCTACATCCTCTTCCAATCTCTCATCTTTTATCTCTTTTTCGCTCATTTTACTCTCCTTTACAGCCTATTAATTTTATCGCTTTATTAACCTCTTCTGTAATATGCTTTATCACTCCTATTGTTTTAGAATAAGCCATCCTCTTAGGACCAACGACACCTATAATACCAGGTGAGCCATCAAAATTATACATTGAATATACAAAACTGTAATTTTCCAGACCTCTCATATCCAACTCATCCCCAAAAATAACATTCACTTCACCGTTTTTTAAGGGCTTAAATTTTACGGCATTTTCAAACACCTCTCTCATTTTCGCCTTATTAGAAAATATTCCCAAAGCATCACTTATCTCATCTATCTCTTTATTTTTAAAAATCTCCGCTGAACTTTCTAAAAATAGCTGCCCTTCAACCTCATCATAAAGATTATTCAAGATTAATTCCAGCTCTTCATTTATTTTTTTCTCTTTAAGTTCTGAATTTATTTTCTTTGTAAGTTCAAACAACTCAACCTCACTACAAGGATTATCAAAATAGATTTTTTTTGTCTTAACACTTCTATTTTCCATAACTATAACCGCCAACGCCATATAGTTATCTATGTGTATCAACTCCACCTTTCTAATCTCCTCTTTTCTATGTGTCGGTTCAATCACTACTCCTATACAGTTTGTCAATTTTGAAACCAAGGTTGAAGTTTTTTTCAATATAGCTTCAATCTCTCTCACCTTAAACTCATATGTGGCATTTATCCTATTCAATTCATCTCGCGATAGTTTTTCTATCCTTAAAAGCTCCTCCAAGTAAAATCTATATCCTTTATCTGTTGGTATTCTTCCCGAAGATGTATGAGTTTTAGCTATAAATCCCATATCTTCCAAATCTGACATAACATTCCTAATTGTAGCAGATGACAGGTCAATATTATATTTTTTTACTAATGTCCTTGAACCAATAGTTTCCCCAGAAAGTAAATAGAAATCTATAATAGCTCCTAGCACTAATTTTTCTCTTTCACTGACCATACAATCCACCTTTCCTTTTTATTAGCACTCTTTAATAGCGAGTGCTAACATCTAGATACAAGATATCATACTTATCTTTTTTTGTCAACTAAATTTTTATTTTTCTTTCTTGTTCTATTTGACTTACTTTTTTGGAGAAAAGTTTGTCCAAAACTATAAGTTTAAATACTGTCTTCCACATTTTGAATTGTATTATTTTTTATTTTTTCACTTTACTATAATTTAAATATAGTTTTATGAATATTATTAGAACAAGTGTCAGGGACAGAACTGTATTTATTATAAATATATTAATTATTGAAAAATACTTTAATTCTATTCCCAATATAAGTAGTGTAGCAAAAGAAAAAACTCTTGATATAGTTGACATTAGAGAGGTTAAAGAACTTATTCTATCTATATCTATCACAATATTAAACCAGTAGTCATAAATATAACTCACTATAAACATCATAAACACTATAGCAAAATACATAGTTAAAAACACAACATTATTAATAGCTTCTGTCTTTAAAGAAAGTATTGTAACTAAACATACCCCATATAAAAATAGCATCTTTTTTATATCTACCTTTTTTATATTTGTCTTGTACGAAAAAATAGTTACAAATTGAAAAACTAAGTAAAACAGATAAAAATACTCTTTACTTATATTTTTATATAAAAATATTCCTTGCCAAAATTGAAAATGTACTTGAACAAATATCTGAAAAATCCCCTTTCCAACTATTAAATATTTGATTTGTGGTTTTTCTCTTATTTCTAAAAGTAGTTCTTTTATATGTTTCTTTATTCCAGTTTCACGTTTTTTCTCGCTTTTGTCACTTTTAAATGTTGTATATACCCAAATTAATGAAGTTAATAAAAATCCTAAGGAAACATAATAAATATTAATATCAATCTTATTATATAGATAAAATCCACTTCCTGCTCCAATAATAGCACTTACTAACCTAAGTTGCTCAGAGTTTTTCATAAAGTCCATTATATCCTCATTTTTGCTTTTTAATTCTACCAAAATCTCGGAGTCTAAAGTTCCAGAATCTAAAGCTGTAGATATCCCATATAAAAACCAAGCTGCACACAAGAGATAAAAATTCGAAAAATATAAAATAAAGGAAAACCCTATTATTTGAAAGAGTAGTGACAAGAGATATATTTTCTTTCTTGAGGTTAAATCAGATAAAACTCCACTAGGAAATTCAAATAAAATTATTGCTAGACTGTACATCGACTGTATAAAAGCTATCTGTGATAAGGTTATTCCTTTTCCTAGCAATATTATTGTCAAAATCGAATGTGGAATAGTTATAGCTACTGTTACCAGAAATATATTGAAATAGTAAGATTTCTTATTTGTTATCTTCATTCCTACCTCCACATATTTCACATTTTCCCGCTTTAGCTACTAAAATCTCTTGTTTTATAAAATTTTTACACTCTATTCCTACTCTTTTATTTAACGAAGTTATTTTGTCATATTCTTCTTTTAAAAAATACAAAATATCTATTAAAACCATATTGGTTGCTAAAGTATTATTTATATAGCTTGATGGTGGGCTATAACTATCTATTCTAAAACTATTTTCATTATTTTCACTAGCACCTATATTACTACAAAATGGATACGCTGACAAATCAGGAATATAAAATGGACCAATTACTGAAATATCATTTAAATACCCTATATTTAGTAGTGGACTCTTAGTTTTTACTGCCATTTTCATTCCAATTTCCAACACTTTTCCCTCATCTCCCGAAATTAAAAATATATTTTTTTCTTCTGAATTAATTATCTTTTCTAATAATTTTTCATTTAAGAATTCATTATGATATTCAATTTCTACCTCTTTAAATCTCGCCCTAAGTTTTTCAGTTAAAATTTCTGCTTTAGGTTTTCCTACACATCTTTCGTCAAATAAAAATTGTTGATTCAAATTGCTACTGGCTATTATATCTCCATCTACCAAAACTATTTTTTTAGGCATATATGAAGCAATAGCGTAAGATATATTATTTCCTATTCCTCCACAACCTATTATATAAAAATTAGTTTTTCTAAAATTTTTAATAATTTTTTCCACATTATCAAATATCGACTCTAAAAACAAGAAAGATTTAAACTCTGGAGCCTCAGTTTTTAGGAACAATGATTCTGTCACAGTTAATTGCTTATGTATCAATAAATAATCAGTCAATGACATTTCTATTTTATTTTTTTCTAAAAATTTTTTTATTTCTTTTTCTGTTCGTTCAATCTTAGTGTAATTTAGTATTTTGTAGATTTTTTCTGCCTTTACTTTCGAAATTTCATCTTGAAAAGTTCCATATCCAAGCAGATAACTATCTTCTTCTAACTTTTGCAAACTCGCTAAATATGACGTTTTAAATTTCATAATCCCCCCTTATAGACATACGTTATAAAATATAATTGAATAAATTATACAACATTCTATTTTGAAAATAAATTTTTATTTTTTTGAAATATAATTATTTTTTTCAAAAATTATGATAATATAGATTCATTAACAAGATGTACATCTTATTTCTTAATACATTTATTGAAAAGAAGAGGAAATATGAAAAGAAAATCTTGTAACTAAATTTTATATTCCAATATTTTTTCTAAGTTTTTTATTGATATAACTATTTATATAAAAACAACTTACAAAACTTAGAGCATAAAAAGAGAGCAGAAAAACTCTGCTCTCTTCTACTTTTATTATTACTTAGTAATTTCAGCAACTACTCCTGATGCTACCGTTCTTCCTCCCTCTCTTATCGCAAATCTTAATCCTGGTTCCATCGCGATTGGGTGGATTAATTCTACGTTCATCTCTATGTTATCCCCTGGCATTACCATTTCTACT
>CASFCG010000017.1 GCA_949293295.1 uncultured Cetobacterium sp. | reverse complement strand
AAAGAAAAGAATGATTGGTGACGAAAGCTATGGAGGTACACCCAGAAACATATCGAACCTGGAAGTTAAGCCCATAAACGCCGAAAGTACTTGAGGGGCAGCCCTCTGGGAGGATAGGAAGTTGCCAATCTTTTTTTATTTGTTAAAAATAAATATTTTTTGTAAATATAAAATAGCTTTTTTGTATTTTTGTTGCATGGAGAGAAAGAGAAGAAGATGATAAGAGTATTTAAAATGGAAGATTTGAATAGAGTTATGGAGATTTGGCTGGAGTCGAATATAGATGAACACGCGTTTATAGATAAAAAATATTGGGAAAATAACTATGAAATGGTAAAAGAGATATTACCAAGTGCAGAAATTTATCTTTATGAAGAAAATAAAAATATTCTTGCTTTTGTAGGTTTAGTAGAAAATTATATAGCTGGAATATTTGTCGATAAAAATTTTCGTTCTCGGGGAATAGGAAAAAAACTTTTAGATTATTGTAAAAATATAAAGAAAGAATTAAATTTGAGTGTCTATGAAAAAAATGTTAAAGCGTCCTTTTTTTATATTAGAGAGGGATTTCAGTTGATAGAAAAAAAGATAGATAAAAATACTAATGAAAAAGAGTTATTTATGTATTGGAGATAAGAAACTCCCTTGTTATTAATTAAAATTAATAATCAAGAGAGTTTTTTATTTACATGAAATTTATTATTATTAAAAATTAGAAATTTAATATGCCGTTTTAAAATAGTTTCAATTAGGGCATAGAATATACAATTTAAAATAGATTTATATCTCTTTTTCTTTTTCAGATTTTCTTATCAATTCATGCATAACTTTTAAATTTTTTAAATAATTGATTCTTCTTTTATTAGCACTTTCTTTGATAGTGGTAATGATTGGGAGTAAAAAACCAGCGACAATCCCAGCAGAAAATCCGTTATTATATAGATTTAAACCACTGTGGACTACTCCTATACTTTGAACAACTGCTATATGTAAAAGACCGGCAACAACTCCCCAAAAAGCTCCATATACTCCCGCTATTGGTGCTAAAGATGTTCCAAAAAGAGCAGATAAAGCTATTGTAAAATCATCTGTTTTTGTTCCATATTTTCCAAGATAGACACCTAAAAGGATAGGAGTTATATTTAATACAGTTTTCCCATAGGCTGAAAATCCTACTATAGTTAAGACTCCGGCTAATAAAGGTCCATTCAATGTTTGTCCCATTAGAACTAAAAATAAAATACCAACAAATCCCATGATTCCCATGTTTATAAAAGTTAGTCCATATCCATATTTAACGACAAAATCACTTTTTAATCCATCATCTTTTAAAAGTGTTAAATATCCTGAAAAACTTTTATTATTAATATAGTAGCCAATTATGATTAATGCCAAAAAGACAGAAATTGATATTAATTTTAAATTAAAATCATATTCTTCGGATATTATCCGTTGAGGAACAATGACAAATTGATAAAGTTTTAATACTGAGGCCACAACTGCTCCTAAGATTCCTCCCGTAAATCCTAAGTTATAAAGATTGAAGCCCTCATGAAATCCTGCCATTTTTTTAGCAAGTGGAGTAACAATGAAACCTATGATTATTCCCAAGGCTATTGCATTGATATAGGCATATTCATTGAAAACATGGATATTAAAAGCGACTTCACTTATAAAGGGAGCCAGAGCACTAGCAAAAGATATTGTAACTAGTATATCTCTAAAATTTATTTGTTCGTATTTAGAGTAAAGAATTCCACCAACATAAAAAGGGAGTATGTTTAAAATATTTTTTCCAAAAAATGAAAATCCAAAAACAGTGAAAAAAGAAGCGATTGCTAATCCATTCAAAGGAGTTCCTAATGCTCTCATTAAAGAATAATTAAATAGGAAAATTAAAAAAGCATTAATAAATGTTGCTCCTAAACCTCCAATCACTAAAAAATCTGTAATTAAAACTGTTGGAGATATAAGAATTTTGATAAATCCTTTCAAAACATTTTCTTTTTCCAAAAAAACTAAATAAACGAATAATATGGTAATAAGTGCAATAATTAACTCAGTCAAAAGTAAAACTTTTTTTCTCTTATTCATGGACTTCCCCCTGTTGATTTATAGATTATAGTTAAATTTTAAACTGTTTTACTTTAAAAATCAACTTTTATATTTACAATTAAAAAATAAAATGGTATTATTTAAGCAAAAGATTAGTATTATAAACAAAAGTTTAAAAAGGAGGAGATTTTGACAAATAGAGAAAAAGAGATTTTGGAATGGATAAAAGAAAATCCTTTTATTTCACAAAATGAACTTGCTGAAAAAGCAAAAATAACGCGTTCTTCAGTGGCGGTTCATATTTCAAACCTCATAAAAAAAGGGATGATAATTGGAAAAGGATATGTTGTGAAAGAAACAAATAGTATTGTTGTAATTGGAGGGAGCAATATTGATATTTGTGCCGAATCTTATGATACTTTAAGAGAGTTCGATTCAAATCCTGGAAAGGTTTCAACATCTTTTGGTGGAGTTGCTAGAAATATAGCTGACAATTTAACAAGACTTGGAGAAAATGTTGAGTTTATATCTATTTTTGGTGATGATATAAATGGAAATGAGTTAAAGAGAAATTGTAAACTTTTAGGAATGAATATTGATAACTCTCTAACAGTTCCAAATAGTGTATCTTCAACCTACATCTCAATTTTGGATAAGAATAAAGATATGAAAGTTGCTATCTCTGCTATGGATATTTCAGAAAATTTTACTATTGACTTCATAGAAAATAGGAGAGCGGTTATAGAGAGCGGAAAACTTTGTATTGTAGACACTAATCTTCCTGAGGAAACTTTAAAATATTTGGCTAATAGTTTTGAAGTTCCTTTATTTTTGGATTGTGTCTCAACCATAAAAGCCTTAAAAGTTAGGGAGTTTATAGGGAAATTTCATACAATAAAACCGAATAAGCTGGAGGCGGAGAGTTTATCTGGGATTGAAATAAAAGATGATGATGATTTAGAAAGATGTGCCAATTTCTTTTTAGAAAAGGGAGTTAAGCAGGTATTTATCTCTTTAGGAGAGAAAGGTGTATATTTTTCAAACGGAGATGAAAAGGGAAGATTAGCTCCTTTTTCAACCAAGATTTTAAATACCAACGGAGCAGGAGATGCTTTTATGGCGGGAATTTCACATGGATATATCAATGAGTACTCAATTGAAGAGTCTTGTAAAATTGGTGTTGCTTGTTCTACATTGGCAATATCAAGTTTAAAAACTATAAGTGATGATATGAGTTTGGAAAATGTAAATAGAATTAAGGAGGAGAATTTATGAATTTAAAAGATTATATCATTATATCAGAAGAGGTTAAAAGTGCACTAGAAAATAATCTACCAGTTGTTGCATTGGAATCAACAATTATATCTCATGGGATGCCGTATCCTCAAAATGTGGAAACAGCTTTAAAAGTTGAGGAAATTATAAGAGAAAATGGAGCAATTCCGGCAACAATAGCGATTTTGAATGGGAAACTGATGGTCGGATTGACAAGAGAGCAGATTGACTATCTAGGAAAAAAAGGACTGGAGGTTACCAAAGTAAGTAGAAGAGATATTCCAGCAATTGTGGCTAGAAAAGAGGATGGAGCGACAACTGTTGCTTCAACAATGATAATTTCAGCTTTAGCAGGGATTAAAGTTTTTGCAACTGGTGGAATTGGTGGAGTTCACAGAGGAGCAGAAACAACTATGGATATTTCAGCAGATTTAGAGGAATTAGCAATGACAAATGTTGCTGTTGTTTGTGCTGGAGCGAAATCCATTTTAGATATTGGATTAACATTGGAGTTTTTAGAAACAAAAGGAGTTCCAGTTTTAGGGTATCAAACGGAAGAATTACCAGCTTTCTATACTAGAAAAAGTGGATTTAAAGTGGATTATAAAATGGATACCGCAGAGGAGATTGCGAAAGCTATGAAAGCTAAATGGGATTTAGGATTATCTGGTGGAATTGTAGTTGCTAATCCTATACCAGAAGAGTATGCGATGGATTTTGATGTAATAAATGATGCAATAAATAATGCAATAAATGAAGCTGAAGTGAAAGGAATAAAAGGAAAAGCAAGTACTCCATTTTTGTTAGCCAAAGTAAAAGAGATTACAAAAGGAAAAAGTTTGGACTCAAATATTCAATTAGTGTTCAATAATGCAAAATTAGCGGCTGGTATCGCTAAGAATTATATAAAATTATAGTAAAATAAGAAAAGAGCTATACTTACATAGCTCTTTTTTGTTTAGACATATACTAGTCTATTAAAATCTCTTGCCAATATCTGTTTTGAATATCAAGTGTATTTTTTATATCTTTTAAAATAACGGTATTTTCTAACTCCTCCATTTCATATATTGGTTGTACAGAGATTAATTGTCTCGCAGGAACATTTATAGAAGGCAATCTCAGATATTCTGCAACAACTTTGTAATTCTCAGGTCTATGAATAAAATCTAAAAATTTATATGCAGCCTCTTTATTTGGTGCAGTTTTGGGAATGACAAAAGAATCAATATAAGCAGTTCCACCTTTTTGAGGAATAATAAATTTTGTTTTTTCCAGCTGTTCTGATGTTAATTCGCTCAGTACATTTTCTGGATAACAGTGAACAACCCAAAAGTCTCCGCTAGCAAATCCTTTTGCAAATGCTTCAGAATCAAACTTAGAGATATTTTTTTTCCACTGTTTAATCAACTGTGAAGCCTCTTTTATTGCTGTTTCATCATTTGTTGTTTGTGGATATCCTAAAGTTCCTAATGCTGAGGTCATAACCTCTCTCATATCATCTAAAAGTGTCATTTTTCCTTTATATTCTGGGTTATTATAAATAGAAAAATCCAGAGGTGGATTTTTTACATACTCTGTATTAACAGCAATAGTTGTAGCACCCATAACGTAGGGAAAAGCATATTCATTATTTTTATCAAAGTATTGTAATTTTTCTAATACCAAAGAATCTATATTTTTAAATGATGGTAATTTAGTTTTATCTAATTTTTCAATCATATTTTCATTCATTAAAATTTCAGCAAAATCTGTAGAAGGCGTTAAAATGTCATAACCAGTTCCTCCAGCTTTTATTTTTGCAAACATCTCCTCGTTAGAGGAATAGATATCTTCTATAACTTTTATCCCGGTTTCCTTTTCAAATTTTTCATATAGTTCGGTCGGAATATAGTCCGCCCATCCATAAATGTATAAAGTATTTGAATTTTTTGAATCATTTTTCCCGCAGGAAAATAAAATAAAAATAAAGGATAATAAAGTTAAAAATTTTTTCACTTAAACCTCCTAAAAAATAAATAATAAAAAAATCATTTAAATTATATTATAGAATAAAAAAATGGTCAAGAATAGAGTTTTGTAAATAAAAGGTTTTGATGAATTTTTTATAGTTATAAGACCTAAATTATACCAATTTATTAGTTTATAAAGAAAAATTTTAACTATAGTTTGTACAAAATGTTAAAATTAATAAACACCTTGATTATTTATGATAAATTGTTGTATAATTAACTTGGTATTTGTAGTTAGTGGAGGATAGTTTTATGAGAGAAAGTATAAAAAAATTAGCTAAAAATCTTGTGAATTACTCTTGTCGAGTTCAAAAAAATGAAAAGGTTTTGATTGAGGCAATTGGTATTGAGTGTAGCGATTTAGTTAGAGCGTTGATTCAAGAGATATACAAGGTTGGAGGATATCCATTTGTTACACTGAAAGAACCGACAATTACAAGAGAGATTTTAAAAGGAATTACAAAGGAAGAAGCCGAAAAAATGGCAGAATTTGAACTTAATAGAATGAAAGAGATGGATGCATATATCGGTATCAGAGGAGGAGGAAATAGTTTTGAACTGGCTGATATAGAGAGTGAAAAAATGAAAATTTACTCAGATAGTTTTGTTAAACCTGTCCATTTAATGGAGAGAGTTAATAACACAAAATGGGTAATTCTTAAATATCCGAATAATTCGATGGCTCAACTAGCTAATACATCTCTGGAGAGTTTTGAAAATTTTTATTTTAATGTGTGTAATTTAGATTATTCAAAGATGAGCAAAGCTATGGATAGTTTGGTTGAACTTTTGAATAAAACTGATAAAGTCAGAGTTATTGGACCGGGAACAGATTTGAATTTTTCTATAAAAGGGATTCCGGCGGTAAAATGTTGTGGACTTAGAAATATACCAGACGGGGAAGTATATACAGCTCCTGTAATTGATTCTGTGAATGGTGTTATCACATATAATACTCCTTCACTTTATCAGGGAACAACTTTTGAAAATATAAGATTTACGTTTAAGGATGGAAAAATTGTAGAGGCGACTGCTAATTATACAGAAAAATTGAATGAGATATTGGATAGTGATGAAGGAGCTAGATATATTGGTGAGTTTGCAATAGGTTTGAATCCATATATTTTACACCCTATGAAAGATACATTATTTGATGAAAAAATAGCTGGAAGCATTCATTTTACGCCGGGACAAGCATATAAATTAGCGGATAATGGTAATAAATCTGGGATTCATTGGGATTTAGTTTTAATTCAACGAGAGGAGTTTGGTGGGGGCGAAATCTGGTTTGATGATATCTTAGTTAGAAAGAATGGAGTTTTTACTTTAAAGGAGTTAGAAATTTTGAATCCAGAAAATTTAAAATAATATAGGAGGGTTAATGAATATACTTATGGCTCTTTCTCAGTTAGAAGTAACTGGTGCAGAGGTGTATGGAACACTTTTAAGTGATGAATTAATTAAAAAAGGAAACAAGGTATGGATTGTTTCAGATACATTAACTAAGAAGACAGAAGCAAAATATATAAAATTAGAATTTAATAAAAGGTCTCTTTTTAAGAGAATTGGACATATCAGGAAACTTTTAGAAATAATAAGAGAAAATGATATACATATAGTTCATGCACACTCTCGAGCTTCAGCGTGGAGTTGTCATGTAGCTTGTAAAATAGCTAAGATTCCGATGATAACGACGGTTCATGGAAGACAACCAATTCATTTTTCAAGAAGAGTGTTTAAAAATTTTGGTGATAGAATAATTTGTATTTGTGAAAATATAAAATCACATTTAGAGGGAGAATTAGGGATAAAATCAAAGTATCTTACTCTTATCAGAAATATGGTTGATGAAGTTGTTTTTAGAAAACGACCTGTTTTAAGAGATATATTACAGAGAAAAACTATATCTTTAGTTGGAAGATTATCTGGTCCTAAGGGAGAGATAGCATGTAAAGTTTTAGAAAAGCTTTCTTTGCACGAGGGTTATTATATTCAAGTTATTGGAGGAGAGGAGATTCCAGAAAAATTAAGAAAAATTTCAGATAAGATTGATTTTATTGGATATACTGAAGATGTCTCTGAATATATTTCAGAATCAGATTTAGTTATAGGAGCTGGAAGAGTAGCGATTGAATCTATTTTGTCTGAGATTCCAACAGTTGCAGTTGGAGAGGTAGAGTTAATAGGAGCAGTTTCATTGGAGAATATTGATAAAGCTCTTCAATCAAATTTTGGAGATATTTTAAAAGATGATGGAGCAAGTAACTTTAATTGGGATAGTTTTGAAACAGAAATAGAAAAGGCAATGGCTATGACTTCAGAAGAACTAAAAGGTTTGAGGGAGATTGTGGAAGAAAAATTCTCTCTAGAAAAAACTATTAATGAGATTGAAAAATTGTATCAACAAGAGATTGTAAAGAAAAGAGATAGAGAGATTCCAGTTTTGATGTATCATAGAGTGATTAATTCTAATAGTGATAAAGGGGTTAATGGAACATATATTACGACAAAAACATTTGAAAAACACTTAAAATATTTGAAGAGTAAAGGATATGAAACAGTTACGTTTGAGGATTTAAAAGATAACAATTATAAAAAGAGATTTGATAAAGGTAAAAAGTGGATAATAATAACATTTGATGATGGATACAAAGATAATTATGAAAACGCTTTTCCTCTATTGAAAAAATATGGATATAAAGCAGTAATCTACTTAGTGGATGGATTAACTTATAACAAATGGGATACAGATAATCCTAATAATCCAGAGAAAAAATTCCCGTTGATGAGTAAAAATGAGATATTGGAAATGAAAAGTTATGGAATTGATTTTGGAGGGCACACTGTTACACATCCTCATTTGACGGCAATTCCATTTTCCTCAGCAAAAGCAGAGATAGAGAATTCAAAATATAATTTAGAAAAGATGTTAGGAAAAGAACTAGCATCATTTGCGTATCCTTATGGAGAACTAAATGAAGATATAAAAGAGATTGTAAAAAATGTAGGTTATCAGTTTGGAGTGGCAACAGATTCAGGCACAGCTGTATTTTCAGATGATGTGTATCAAATAAGAAGAATTGCAATTTTTCCAACAAATACAATGTTTAATTTTAAAAGAAAGGTTACCGGAAAGTATAACTTCTTGAAGATAAAAAGAGAAAAGAGGAGGTGTTAAGTATGAAAAAACTGTTGTTTTTAATTTTTACTTTGATTTCAATGGGAACTTTTGCAGAAAGTAGAGCTGGAGTAGGAGTAACAAGTATTTTTACAACTCCTTTGTATAAATATGAGAAAAATGTTGTTTTTATACTTCCAGTTTTTGATGCAGAGTATAAAGATTTATATATAAAAAATTTAGAGATAGGATATACGTTTTACAGGAATGAAGCGATAAAAACCTCTCTTTTCATAAACCCAATTTTTGGATATGATATTGATGGAAAAGATTTAAAAGATGGATATAAGGATATCAGAAGTAAAAATTTTCAAATAGCATTAGGGGCTAATTTTGAGTATAACTTTAAATATGATTTTAAAACTGTTCTATCTTTTGAGGTAAGTGAAAAAGGAAATGAGGGTAAAATTAGATTTGAAAGAGATTTTTACTTAGGAGAGAGATTTCAAATAACTCCGTCTATTTTCATGAGAGGGTATAGTGAGAAGTATGTGAACTACTATTTTGGTGTGGAATCCATTGAAGCAAGTAGAAATTCTATGATAGCTTCATCGTATCAAACTAATAATATTGCTTATTCTTATGGAGCAACTTTGAGCCTTGAATATAGTTTAACAGAGCATGTGGCTATAGGTGGATTTGTAGGGGTAGAGAGTTATTCAAAAGATATATCAAATTCACCACTTATAGAGAACAAAACAATATATTTTGGTGGAGTAGGTATTAAATATTATTTTTAAAAGGGGAGAGAGAATGAGATATAAGGCTGTTATTTCTGATTTGGATGGAACTCTTTTAAATGAGCATCATACTATTTCAGAAGAGACAAAAGATGTAGTGAAAAAACTTGTGGAAAAAGGTGTGAAATTTATGATTGCAACAGGAAGATATTATCCAGATGCAATGATTTTTAAAGATATTTTAGGCTTAGAAAGCCCTATAATCACTACAAATGGGGCAAGAATACATGATTGTAAGAATGAAGTAGTTTTTTCAAAGGATATTCCTTTAAGTGTGTCAGAAGAGCTTTTTTCAATTGAATGTGATGAGGATATCCATAGAAATGTTTATATAGACGGAAAGTGGTTTGTTGAGAAACCGTTAAACGATGCTTTGAAATTTCACAGAGAGTCAGGATTTTCATATGAGATAATCGATTCTTTTGAGACTTTAAAAGGGAAAGAGGCAACAAAGTTTTTCTTTATCTCAGATAATCATGAAAAGTTAGCAGAAATGGAAAAGAGGTTAAGAGATAAATACTCTGAAATGCTGAGTATAACAATGTCTTCTGATAACTGTATTGAGTTGATGTATGAGGGGGTATCGAAAGCGGAAGCAATAAAAGAGGTTTTAAAGAGAGAGGGAATTAGCTTGGAAGAAACAATCGCTTTCGGAGATGGGTTAAATGATTATGAGATGTTATCGTGTGTTGGAAAGGGATTCATTATGGGAAATGGTAGCCAAAGGTTGAAACAACTTCTTCCAAACAATGAGATAGTAAAATCTAATTTTGAAAATGGTGTTGCAAAAAAATTGAAAGAGATATTTTTAATTGATTAAAGAGATTATTAATTTAAGATAAGAGAGATAAAAAACCTCCCGAATGGGAGGTTTTTTATGTGTTTATTTACTAAAATTATATGAGTTTCTTTGGCTTAAAAAATATAATAACTAAAATATTTCAGAAGAAAATTTATATTTATTTAAAAATATATATAAAAAAAGCAAAAGTAAAAAAATTGTGTTAAAATATAAAAAAATTTGTTAAAATATAAAAAAATATTTACTATTGTAAATAGAAATTTTAAAAAGTAAAAAAATCACGTTGAAATATGGTTAGGATTTATATACTATTATATAAAAATAATATGGGAGGTTTTATAAAATGGCTCACTATAAAAGTTTAGAGAAGTTACATTTTGAGGGAAAAAATGTAATTGAAGAGTATAACAAAAGAATTAATGAGCACTCTGCTTATAGAACTGAATTAAAAATTCATCCTATATTAAGAGGCGAGAGAACACAGAAACAGTATCCTCTATTTTATATTTCAGTAAATGAGGTTCTTCTTCTTGAAGAAAAAATATTTTTAAATAGTAAAAAAATAAATAAATTAGATTCAAAATTACCTAGGTACGCTAGTTTTGCTTGTATTATGAATATTCTGGTAAATGAGATTGTAAAAACTAATGAGACTGAAGGAATACGTTCCACAAAAAAAGAGATTTATGAGAGTGCAAGTCAGAAAAATGCTCGTTTCTACGGAATTATTAATAAATATAAACAGATTCTTCAAGCTAGAATTGATGAGATAGATTCTCCAGAGAAAATTGATTCACCAGAAAAAATAAGAAAGATATATGATGAGATATTTTCAGAAGATGTTTTGAGTAATTCAGAAAATAAGTTGGATGGAAAGTTGTTTAGGAAAGGAGCGGTAAATATTTCAGATGGAGTCAAAGTGATACATGTAGGTGCTCCAACGGAGAATATTATTATAGATAATCTAAATGATTTAATTAAATTTATGAATAAAGATAAGATCCCTTTACTTATAAAGGCATCTATTACTCACTACTATTTAGAATATATTCATCCTTTTTATGACGGAAATGGGCGTTTTGGAAGATTTCTTTTTTCAGCATATTTAGCAAAAAAAGTAGATATTTATACAGGGTTATCACTTTCATATTCAATATCCAAAAATAAAAAAAAGTATGCGGAACTATTTTTTAATACCTCTAAAGTAAGAAACTATGGAGATTTAACACCGTTTATAATAGGGATGTTGAATTTTATTATTGAAGGTCAAGTGAGTATCATTGATATGATTAATGATAAAAATGGAAGATTTGAACATGCTGAAGAATATTTGAAAAATATAGCAAAAGAATATAATCTTTCAGATAGAGAAAAAGAGATATTATCTATTTATATTCAAAACTATATTTTTATTGGAGAATATCCGTTATCGGATAAAGAGATATTGGAAGAGATTCAAGATATAAAGAGTGTTAAAACTTTAAGACAGAGATATTTAAATAGGTTGACAGAGTTAGGATTAATCAATTCAATTTCAAAAAGACCTTTAATGAGAGTTCTTAGCGATAAACTCAGAGATATTTTAGATTGATATTTTTAAAAATAAGTGGTATTATAAAATTTTATTGACAATTTAAATAAAAACTGATATAATTATTTTACAAATGTTCCATTGGGCAACTCGATTAGCCCTAATTAGTTTTAATTAGGGCTCTCATTTTATCCTTGAAAAGCGAATATACAGATTGTAGAGAAGAAAGTGTATTTTTTATAAATATATTATAAAAAAGAAAGTTGGATATACTTTCTTTTTTTGTTGTGACTATCAAGATTTTATTATATAAACATCCGTTGAAGTAACCCTTTTTTAAACTCTCTTAATTCTTTAAGTTCTTTTTCTATATTCTCTATTTTAAGAGGAAGTCAGATATTTTTTGTTGTTCTTCTAGAATAGGAAGTTTAATATTAAAATTTTTTATACTTTCTGCTGACAAATTCCCTTGAGTTCCTTTTTCTATAAATTTATTTATAGCATTTTTCAAATTACTTAAAAAATAATATAGATATTCTAATGAAACATTATCTTGAGGAATTATTGAGAACATAGCTTGACTTGTAGTTAATTCTATTTTATTTATTGAAACAAACCCAACAGAAGCATACATAGAATAAATTAACGAGTTTATTGGAACCTTCCAAGCAGACGAATTTTTTAGCCCTTCCTCTGTAATATATTTTTCAGTTGAATATATATATTTTCCTTGTGATGTCATATCAGATATACTCAAAAATTTTATATTTCCGTTTTCATAAAATTCTTTTTTACTTGTCTTTGGAGTTCCTCCCGCTTTTCCCATTTTTATAATCTCTTCCAACTTCTTCTCTTCCCACTCTGGATAATCATTTCCCTCACTATCCTTAAATCTCAATTTTTGTGAGAAAATCTTTTGCATAACTCCCTTTTTATATTTTTTAAACAGTTTTAATTTTTCCTCTGTTAGAGAGATTTTTTTATCTACACTAGAGAGAAAATTGGCAATTTTTTGTTGTTCTTTTAAAGATACTACCTTTATTATAACAGAATTAACTAATTCACTACTAATATTTTCGACTACTCCTCCTGCAGCTAATTTTTTATATTGATTTTGAATAAAATCACTTCCTAGTAATTGGCATAAAAACTCTTTATTAAAGTGTTCTTCATACTTCCTAATTACAAACCACCCATCATGTATGTATCCATCTATTTTTAAAATAAAAGGTCTACCATAGCTCATAGAGTTAGAAAGTATTATTTCTCCTTTTTTTACTTCTCTTGATTTTTTAGCTCCTTCTTTTGTTATCTTTTCAGAAGTAGAAGTTATATATTTATTTTCCTTGTTAGTATCACCAATTTTTATCCAATTAACTCCATCGCTAGAATTAGTTAGATATTTTGATATTGGTCTTGGAGAGCTTCCCCGTTGAAGCAAAATCAAATCTCCCAATCTCTTCTCTTCCCATTCATCGCTAAATTCCTTGAATCTCAACTTAGGCACTTTTCTCATCTGATTATACACCTTTTTCTATTAATTTTTCTTGAAGCAGTTGAGTTTTTAACTCCTCTAATTTTAAATAAAATATTTTTTCCTCTTCACTTTTAGCTACCTCTATCATCTGGTTAATATCATATGTTGATAAATGAATAATATAATCATATAAATTTTTACTTTCTTTAAATGTTTTCATAATTATATACCTCACTTTTATACTATCTTCTTTAATTCTTAATTTCTAAATTCGCAGACACTGTCTGCGAAATTGAGAAATTAAAGTTAAATTAGTCAGATGCTGTTTGACCTTTTCTATATCCCAAGTAAAAACTTTTCATCTATTTTAATATTATCCTCTTATATCACTGGAGCTTTTATTCCCAATTCATCACAGAAATTTTTTATAATCTCATTATTTTCTTTCATCTCTTTATCAAGGTTAGTTATATTTTCCACTACCTCATCAAGATTTATCTCTTCTTCCTCTTCAAAAGTGTCTACATATCTAGGAATATTCAAATTATAGTCATTCTCTTCTATCTCTTTCATACTTACTTTTTTAGAATATTTCTCAACATCTTCTCTATTTACGTAAGCATTTACAATTTTTTCTACATCTTCATCTCTCAAATAATTCTGATTTTTAGCTTTCTCAAACTCATTAGACGCATCAATAAATAGTATATCATCATCAATTTTTCTATTTTTCTTCACCACAATTATACAAGTAGGAATTGAAGTTCCATAAAATATATTTGCTGGTAGTCCTATTATTGCATCAATATAGTTTTTATCTTTCAATAGATATTTTCTAATTACTCCCTCACTTGCTCCCCTAAACAATACTCCATGTGGGACTATTACTGCCATGATACCATTCTCAGATAGTTGGTAAATCATATGTTGAATAAAAGCAAAATCAGCTTTACTACTAGGAGCTAATTTTCCATAAGAAGAAAATCTCTCATCTGATAAAAAACTATCATTAGCACTCCACTTTTGTGAGAATGGTGGATTAGCTACAACTATATCAAATTTTTTATCCAAGTGTTGTGGTTCTTCTAATGTATCTCCCTGTTTTATTTCAAAGTCATTAAATCCAACTCCATGAAGTATCATATTCATACGAGCTAGATTATAGGTAGTAGTATTTAGCTCCTGTCCATAAAAACTTGCTACATCTGTATATCTAGCTATTTTCAAAAGTAGTGAACCAGAACCACAAGTTGGGTCATAGGCGGATTTTACCTTCTCTCTTCCAGCTGTTGTTAACATAGCCAAAAGTTTTGAAGCTTGAGCTGGTGTGTAGAACTCTCCAGCTTTTTTTCCAGCATAACTAGCAAATTGTCCTATCAGATATTCATAGGCATTTCCTAATATATCCATCTCTGTATCTTCAAATTCAAAATTAATCTCATTCAAATGTTTAAGAACTTCTGAAATCAATTTATTCTTATCTTCTACACTCTTTCCTAATTTTAATGAAGTTAAATCCACATCTCCAAATAGTCCAGAAAAATCATCACTGCTATCTTGTCCATTTGTAGAGTCTTCTATATATTTCAATGCTAATCCCAAATCTTCAATAATGAACTCTCTATTTCTAGCTCTTCTAGCCAAAACTCTAAAAAGGTATTTTGGTTCTATAAAATACCCAATACTATTGACACAGTACTCTCTTACTGCCTCTATATATTCCTCTTTTCCTCCTATCTCTTCAAATTTCATATTATCTTCAGATAATATATCATTTCCTGTTTTTTCTATTTTTTCTGATAAAAACTTAAAAAATATAAGTCCTAATATGTAGTTTCTAAACTCATCAGCTCCCATATTTCCTCTGAGTTCGTTGGCTATCGCCCATAATCTTTTTTCCAATTCTGCTTGATGTTCTGACATAAATTTCTCCTTTTTTCTCTCTTTTTTATATTTTCCATATTTTCTTAATTATTTTGATATTTCTTTTAGATACTAAAAAAATTAAATCTATCCAATATATTTTCTATTCTTATTTGAATATTTTGTATTTTTTTATTTAGTCCTAATACGCTTACTTTTCCAGCTAAAGAGCCTTTGATATCTTCGTAATTTGGCTTTTTCTCTGTAAATTCACAATCTTCAACGATATCATTTACTTTTCCATAAACTAGCTCTTCTTCCGCTACCATCTCTTTTATAGCTTCCTCTCTTTTTTTCTTCATAAACTCCATTAATTTATCTTCTACATCACCAGTAAACTCCATAGAAAATATCTCTCTATTCTCTCTTATAAACTCTTCTAATAACTCCCTTTTATTTTTTAATCTCGGAATGCTATCTACTGTTTTTAAGATATATTCTACATCTTTAACAAAAGAGGTCTCTTTATTATCCAGGTTTTTTATCAAAGATAATATATAATTCACATTTATACTATCCTTAGCAAGTAGCTCTATTTCAAAATCAACCTCTTCTATAACAGAGGTTTTGCCACCACCATTTACTTTACCACCTACTAATGTATCATACATATCTATATATTTACTTTTGTATGATTCAAACTCATCTTGACTAATATTAAAATCTTTGAAATCAAACTTACTAAAAGTTTCCAATTTATTCATTACTCTTATAATATTTTTAAATGTTTCTATAAAAGCTAATTTATTATCTTCACTTTCCAGATTATCTACCTCTTCTGGTATTAAAGCTAACTCTTTCAATTTTTCTATATGTTTATTTAATATAACTACATACTCTTCGTAGCTCTTCATTAATACAGTTTCAATTGCATTCTCATCTGAAAAGAGTTTTATAGCTTCATCTGTTCTCTTTTTCAAATTTCTAAAACACACTATATTTCCATGAGATTTATTAGCCTTCAATACTCTATTAGTTCTAGAATAAGCTTGTATAAGTCCATGATACTTCAAATTTTTATCAACATAAAGAGTATTCAGATATTTACTATCAAATCCTGTTAAGAACATATTAACTACAAGTAAGATATCAATTTTTCTCTCTTTAACTTTTTTAGATATATCTATAAAGTAACTATTAAATCCATTATCACTATTGAGATTGAAATTATCTCCAAACATCTCATTATAATCAGCTACTATTCTATCTAAATGTTCTCTAGGGTGTATACACTCATCTCCCTCTACTTCAAATGTTCCCTCATCATTGGCCAAATCTACATTAGCATCATAAGTAAATATACTAGCAATCTTTAAATTTGTCCCCTTTTCTTTAAAAATATTATAATATTCAATAAGAGTATTTATATCACTTATAGCAAATATACTTTGGTATTCTCTATTAGATGTTTTAAGATTATGATTAGTTATGATAAAATCTACTATCTTTTCCAGTCTCTCTCTATTTGAAAACACTTCCTTAGTATTAATTCCATTCTCTATCATCTCATCTGGTGATAAATCATCTCCATCTCTATTTTTCAGATTGAAAGTTGAATAGTATTCTACTGAAAAGCCCAATACATTTTCATCATCAATAGCTTCTTTTATTGTATATTTATGTAAGCAATCTCCAAATAAATCTTTAGTTGTTCTATATTTTATAGAGTTTTCAGCAAAAATAGGTGTTCCTGTAAATCCAAAAAACTGTTTATTACTGAAAAATTCACTTATTCTTGCATGAGTTTCTCCAAACTGTGTTCTGTGGCACTCATCAAAGATAAAAACAATTCTTTTATTTTTAATTTTTTCCATTTCCTTTAAATAGTTAGGTTTAGAGATAGCATTATTCAGTTTTTGAATAGTTGTAACTACTACTTTCTTATTTCCTTTTACCATTTTTTCTACAAATTCACTTGTGTCATCTACTTTGCTTATACTTCCCTCTTCAAAAGCATTAAACTCTTTTGCTGTCTGATAATCTAAATCTTTTCTATCTACACAAAATACAACTTTGTCAACTTCATTAAGTGTAGCTATTATCTGACTAGCTTTAAATGAAGTGAGAGTTTTTCCACTTCCAGTAGTATGCCAGATATATCCGTTAAATGATGGATAATTTTTTACTCTATCTATTATCTTTTCTACAGCATAATATTGATATGGTCTTAGTATCATCAAAGCCTTTTGAGTTTCATTAGTTACAATATATTTTGTAATCATATTCCACAGTTGTTCTCTATCTAAGAAGCTTTTTGTAAAATCTACCAATCTATTTTTCTTTATGTTATGTTCATCTGTCCAAGGAAAAGTAAACTCATATCTCAATTCACTATTGTTTGAAAAGTATTTTGTATTCTCTTCATTACTTATTATAAAAATCTGAATATATTGAAATAGTGCTTTGTATGAAAAAGAGTGTCTCTGATATCTTTGAATTTGGAAAAAAGCCTTTTTTAGTTGAACTCCTTTTTTCTTTAACTCTATTTGTGCTAGAGGTAATCCATTAATTAAAATAGTTACATCGTACCTATTTTCATATTGTCCTTTCATAGTGATTTGATTAGTTACTTGGAAAATATTATTTTCCATACACTCCTTATCAATAAAAGAGATATATTTCATCTCCCCTTTATCAGTTACTAACTCAAATCTGTCTCTCAATCTCTTAGCTTTTTCAAAAATAGTTCCTCCTGCAAGATGCAGTTGTATCTTTTTAAACTCTTCGTTACTGAACTTAATCTTATTCAGTTTTTCTAATTGAGCTTTAAAATTATTTAGTAACTCCTCCTCATCTTTTATTTTGACATACTCATACCCTTGTGAAGAAAGTTGCGTTATTAGATTTTTTTCTAATTCTTGTTCTGACATTATTATCTACCCTCTCAAAATATTTTTTATATTATATCATAAAATCATTACAAAATTTGTTTATAAATCAGTCATTAAAAAAGTGGAGAATAACAGCCAGTTATACTTAAAGTTTCAGCATATAAATGATTAACTGTTACGATGTAACTAGAATGTAAGAGATATTGATATTTTCCACTTTTTAAGTTGAAAAAATTTATTTATTTTTTTATTCGAGATTTTTGAAATATTTATAGTTTTTCTTTTTTATTCAATGGATACTTTTGATATAAGTCAAAGAATTTAAAAATATCTCCTTGATATTCTATTCCTTGTAAGTGCTGGATATACTTAGCTTTTTTCTCTTGTATTAGTTGCATGATACTTTCTAAAATTACATTATCAGTATCAAATTTTATAAAATAACCTAGATTTTTTTGTGTTATTTCAACTACTTTGAATTTTTTAGCTAATAGTTTTAGCTCCAAAAATTTTAATAGATTTAATGTTTCATTTGGAATTTTACCAAATCTATCTCTAAGTTCTTCCTGTATCTCTTCAATCTGCTCTATCTTTTTTATATCTATCAATCTTCTATAAATAATTAATCTTTCATCTCCCGATATATAATCTTTAGGAATATACATATTCCATTTTAAATCTATTTTACTTTCAAACTCTTCTTTGTATTCCCCTTTTATTTTTTGTATCTCCTCTTGAAGTAGTTTTATGTAGAGATTGTATCCAAAAGTTTCCACGACTCCATGTTGCTTTTCTCCTAGAAGTTCTCCAACCCCTCTAATTCTCATATCTTCTAGAGAAAGTTTAAAACCTCCACCTAATTCAGATATCTGATTTAAACTTTCACATCGCTCCTGGGTTTTCTGATTGTATTTTCTTCCTTTATCCATAACTAAATAACAGTATGCTTTCCGTTTTCCTCTTCCAACTCTTCCTCTCAGTTGATATATTTGAGAAAGACCTAGTTTATCGATTCCCTCAATTAAGATCGTATTGGCATTTTCTATATCAATTCCATTTTCGATGATTGTTGTACTAATTAAAATATCTATCTCTCCGTTTTCAAAAGCTTTCAAACGTTCTTTTATCTCTTTGGAATACATCTGACCATGTATAAAACTTATATTAATATATTCAGGAACTATATTTTTTAACTCTTTTACTTTATTTTCTATGGTTTTAATTTTATTGTAGATGTAAAAGACTTGTCCTTCACGACTTAACTCTTTCATTATTGCTTCTTTAATAGATTCTTTTTCATTCTCTATAAATTTAGTTTCTATTGGAATTCTTCCTTCTGGTGCTGTATCTATAACTGATATCTCTCTAATTCCCAATAGGGCATAATTTAAAGTTCGTGGAATTGGTGTTGCAGTCAAGGTCAACATATCTATATCTTTTTTTATTCTTTTTAATCGTTCTTTAGCTTTTACTCCAAATTTTTGTTCCTCATCAACTATAATCAATCCTAAATCTTTAAACTTTAGTTCATCTGACAAGAGTTTATGCGTTCCTATGAGTATATCTATTGTTCCATTATTTAAGTCGTTTAATATCTTTTTGTATTCTTTTACTGTGCTTAATCTACTTAAAATCTCTATTGTAATTGGATAATCTTTAAATCTCTCTCTAAATCTTTCACCATGTTGCTGAGCTAAAACAGTTGTTGGAGCAAGCAAAATAACTTGTTTTCCGTCCATTATAGATTTAAAAGCAGCTCTAATAGCTATCTCTGTTTTCCCAAATCCAACATCTCCACAAACTATTCTATCCATAACTTTTGTGGATTCCATATCTCTTTTAACAGCTTCTATAGCTTCCCTCTGTCCTTTTGTTTCAATATATGGGAATTTTTCCTCGAACTCCTGTTGCCATACTGTATCAGGCGAAAAACTATACCCTAGATTAGTTTCTCTTTTAGCTTGTATCTCAATAATCTCCTTTGCGAATTGTAACATATCTTTCTCTAATTTTTCTCGTTTTTTCTTAAAACCTCTTCTTCCAAGATTATAGATTTCAGGTAGTTTTTCAGTTGTTACGAGAAATTTTTCTATATTACTTAAGCTCTCTATTGGAACATACAACTTGTCTTCATCAGCATATTTTATGCTCAAATAATCTTTTCCTTCAATACTTTCAATTCCTAAATAGATTCCAACACCATAATTTTTGTGGATTATGTAATCTCCCTCTCTAATTTGAGAGATATTCTCATATTTTATACCTTTATTACTCCCTTTTTCTTTGGATAAGTATTTTTTTTCACTATTTTCAACCTCTATTTTTTTCGAATTAGATGTAATGTTGTGAAATAAATCTCGTAATTCACACTCATTCTCTCTATCTCTTAGTATTGCTTCTTCATATTTGTACCTTAATAATTCGTAATTTTCAACATATATATCAACTGGTTTGTATTTTTTTAAATTTTTTACATATTGATAAAAATCTATTTTCTCCTTTTTTTCTGGCGAAAAATATAGAGTTATCGCATCTATTTTATTGATTGTTTTTTGTGTTATAATCGAGAAAAATGTTATTCTATCTATTTCATCTCCGAAAAACTCTATTCTAATTGGGTTTTTTATATCTGGTGGATAAATATCCAGTATATTTCCTCGCCACGAATACTCCATTCTTTTCTCTACTAAATAGTTCCTCTTGTATCCTCTGCTCAGTAAATAGTTTTCTAACTCTTTCCTTTCTATTCTTTCATTTAATTTTAGAGAAAGTTGTTCTGTATCTTGAAAATATTTTTTTATTAATCCTTCTACGGATGTAAATATTATACTATTTTCATTCTCTTCTATATTTTTTAAAAGTTTATAGTTTAAATATATGTGTCTTTCCTCCTCTTGCAAATCCATTAGTTCTATAATTTTTCTATTCTCGTTCTTTAAAAGATGAGAATAAAAATCTATATTTTTATTTGAAGAAGCGATATAGACAACAGATCTTTTTTGTTGCAGTAAAAAATTTGGAATATTCTCCTTTAACATATCTATAACCTCCATTTTTTTATATTATATATTATGACAATAAATTTTTCTACATACAACAAGGGTAGAGAATATATAAATTATTATAATTATACTAAATATACTATCTCTTTAAGCAGCATGAAGTTAAAAATATAAAAAACACGGAAAAAATAGAATAAAATACAATACTGATTTATATAATTTTTATTTATAATATTTAAAAAATATGATATTATAAAGAAAAGTAAATATGGAGTGAGAAAATGAAGATAATAATTGAAAATGATGTTTTAGAGTATTTGAAATCAAAGAAGATAAATAGTATTAGATTACATAAGCCATGCACTAAAGGGAGTAAGTGTTGTCCCGTTATGTTTAAAATTCAAGTTGAATTGCTAAAGAGAATAGATTCAAAACTGGATGGAGTAAAAAAAATAGTTGTTTCAAATATAGATGTATATTTAGATGATAGTATTGATAAAAACAGTGATTATAGGATTTTTAAGGTATTAAAAGTTCCATATTTCCCGATGGTGATAGATATAGAAAAGATATAGAAGTTTATTGTTTTTCGTCATTTTTTACTAAACTTTAAGAGATTTACAGGGAGAGATTAGAGATGAAAAAAATCAAACCTTTTATCAAATGGGCTGGTGGAAAAACACAGCTTTTACCTGTGTTATTGAAAAAAATTAATTACACAAGTAGGATATATATAGAACCCTTTGTGGGAGGAGGGGCACTTTTTTTCAGTATATTAGAGTCTCTAGAAGAAACAAATATAAAAAAAATTATAATCAATGATATAAATAAAAAATTGATTACAACATATAGAGTAATTAGAGATGATGTAAATTCTTTGATGGATGAGTTGCTCAAGTTAGAAACGCGTTATAACTCGTTGGCAACTATTGAGGAAAAAGAAAAAATATTTTATTTGATTAGAAAACAATTCAATTTGGAAGAAAGTGATTCTATAAAAATTGCAAGAGATTTTATTTTTTTAAATAAAAGTTGTTATAATGGATTGTACAGGGAAAATTCAAGGGGAGAGTTTAATGTGCCTTTTGGAAAAAAGAAAAAACTCAATCTATTTGAGAGAGAAAATTTGTTATTAATTTTGCAAAAACTAAATATGATGAGAAATAATGAAAGAGTTGTAGAGATTAGGGAGGGAGACTATTTTATTTTAGAGAGTGAGATATCAGAAGCATTTAGATCCTCCATATCGACCAATTACAAAAAATGGATTTGTAACGTATAATAAGAGTAGTTTTAATGATAAGCAGCAGGAAAAACTGGCTGTTTTTTGTAAAAAAAATAGCTAGAAGCGGAGGAAAGTTTTTACTTAGCAATTCTGACCCCAAAAATTTAGATATAAATGATAACTTTTTTGATGAGTTATACAAAGAGTTTTTTATTGAAAGAATTGAAGCGAGAAGAAATATAAATTCTAAGGGAGATGAGAGAGGAAAGGTTAAAGAGATTTTAATAAAAAATTACACTAATGAAAATGAGTTGAAACTGTTTTGAGGTGGGGGAAATGAAAAAAGATTTTAGTCTATTTTTATCGCAATTGATAGAAACAAACGTTACTTTAGATTACTTTGTTGACTTCGAAAAAGTTAGAAAAAACATAAATAAGGTTTCTCTAAAGTTGAATCACTTAACAACATTACATGGTTTTATTGAAGAGATTAAAAGTTAGATGAAAAAATGATAACTGTGAGGTTTATTGTTATGAAAAATGAAAAGGATATAGAACAACAAATGGAAAGAGCTATAAAAAAGATTCCATTTGAAATAAAAAAAATTAAATTTGTTCTATTTTTTGTAAAGATTTGGAAAAGTATAAAATTTAAAATATGGAGAGGGTTTTAATGAACGAAGAGTTGATAAAAAAGATTGAAGGAATCAATCGAGAGTTTGAAAAGAGAGAGTTTTTTATCAAAGAGGATGTATATGAACTTTTTGAGATGAGAGAGGACTTACGTGGAAAGCTTGAGGCTATGAAATTTAAAAAGATTGAGTTTTTTGTAATTGAGGATGAAAATTGTATTGGTTTTACTTTGGAAGATGTGCAAGTGAATTTTTTCTTAGAATTTGGTTGTGATGATGAGGGTGAATGGTATGAGGCTACAGCAGAGGTAGTATTTTTTTAATTTAAAGATAAAAGAAATAGTTTTCTGTGCCAAAATAAGAAAGTGTAGTTTTAAGAGAACTAGATAATTTTATATATCATTGGTCGCAATTATTAGTTTTTAAGACTGAAAGTAAATAAAGTACTTTCAGTTTTTTTATATTGTTGAGTGTCATATCTTAACTTTTATTTATATATAAAAAATCTGAAAAATTATCTACTAGAGTATTGGATTTGAAAAGAGAATATAGGAGACAAGTGATAGATGCACAAAATTATTTTTAAAAGGGCTTTCTATAGAAAGCCCTAAAATCAATCTACAGAAATTTTTTTATATCTTCTCAAATAATCGTAGAGTTCAATCAAAGATAAGCTAATAAATTCATCCTCTCTTTTTTCTAATATTTCAAACAGGTTGAATAAGAAATCATGATAAATATTCTTTTGGTTTGTACAAAAACATATGATTAGGCTACATTTTTTATCTTTAAATAGAATAGGCTTTTTTAATTTTAGAAAACTAAATTTTGTGTCAAACACATTATTTTCGTTTGAACAATGGGGAAAAATTGTTTTATCGCCTATATAAATATTATCATTTTTATTTGAAAGAGTTGATTTAAGCAAAGCGTTTATATAGGATTTGTCAATATAGTTGTGTTTTAATAGCAAAGATGCACATATTTTTATCCCTTCCTCTATAGAACTAACTTCCTCAACTTCATAAAATAGGTCTGGTTCTATAAATTTATTATTATTTTCCAATGGTTTTTCGTAGAAAAAAGAGGAATATTTGTTTTTTATCAAGTTTTTCAATTTTTCAACTTCTAAATTATCACAGAAATTTTCTATTTCAGAAATAAATTCTTCAGTGTTAATCATGGAAATATCAAACGAGAATTTTTTTAGTGTTTCAATATCAGTTTTAGTTAATATAGGGCTGACCTTAACTATTGGAATCTTATCAACTCTTTCTTCTAAATCAATAGTTGTAATTATTAAATCAAATTTTTTATTTATAATATTTTGGTATTCCTGTAATGAATAGGTGTGAATAGTATTAATTTTGAATAAATCTTTTAATCTCATTTTTAAAAAGCTAGATGTACTAATACCAAAATTGCAAATTATAGCTATGTTTTTAATTTTTTTATTTTTAAGAGTTCTTTGGATTGCTCTTTCAAAAAGTAGCACTACAAACGCTATTTCGTCATCGGAAATTTTTAGATTTAAATTTTTTTCAAAATTAAGGAAAATATTCTTACAAATTTCGAAAGAATCATTATAATCATGTTTAATTTCTCTTAGTATCGAGCTACCTAAAGTCATATTTTTTAAACTTCTATACAGTAAAGGTTTCAAGTGATTAAGTAGCTCTTGATGTAAAATTTTATCTTCAGTTAAAGAGACGTTTTTTAAATTTGAGTATTCTAAAATAATTTTATAGGTTTCTATTTCAATGTTTAACCAATTTTCAAAAATATTTAATGGATTTTTTATGTTGTAAGATATTCCAATCAGGAAATCGCAGAGCCATAGCTTGTAATCTAAAGTTAAATCAGGAAATATTTCATTTATAATTGCAAATTCGTAAGAATCCTTAAAGAAATTTATATTTTCTTTGTATTGTAGATTAGGGTTATAGAATTTTAAAAGACAAATAAAGATAATAAATAGATTGAAAGCATCATCAGAGATGGAGATATTATTTCTAATTTTATTTAAAGCTATAGTATTAATTTCAAATATTTTATTAGGTTCCAATTTTTCAAAAAAATAGGAGTAAAAAAAAGATTTTTTTCTTGGATTGAATTTGCCATTTTTAAAAATAATATACTTATTTAAAAAAGAGATTATAAAAAAACAAAAATTTATATCGCTATATTCAAAATAATAATCTAAACTGTCATTTTGCAAAAGATATATTTTACTTTCCTTTAATTTTTCCTGTAACAGTTTCATATCAGCTTTTAAGGTTGGTTTGGAAACTTCTAATTTTTTACTAAATAGAGCTATATTTATACTTTCTTTAAACACCAAAGAATAGAGAATAAACAATGCTGTTCTTTCTGTCGTAGAGAATGAATAATAAATTTTATTAAGGTCTTTAAAAACAAGCTCATAAGGAGCATATATACCTGACCAAGTTATATTTTGCTTATTTATTGTAATTCGGTATTCCTCTTTCAATTCAAAATTTAATTCTTCTATTTGATATCTGATATTTCTTTCAGAAGTATTCAAGAATGTAGACAATTCAGTTAAAGTATTTAATTTTTCTAATGAAAGAAGTAATTCAAAATGTTTTTTATTTAAACTCATAATTTTCTCCTTGAATAAAAAAATAATACTTAACTCATTATAGCATTTTTTAGTATTTTCGTTTTTAAAAACTATTTCAAAATGCAATGAAAAAACTTTATTCTTTTTATTTTGAAAAAATATTTTTCGTATAATATTGAAACAAATATAATCTTGTAGAAAATGGAAAAGATGATAAAATTGAGATACAAGAAAATAAAAAAAGGTGAGATAAATGAATAAAATACTAAATGAAGAGAATATTTTATTAGAGGTTGAAGCTAGAACGAAAGAGGAACTGATTGATTTTTTTGCTGAGAAGTTATGGAGTATGGGGAAATTATTGGATAAAAATCTGTTTATTAAAGATATATACAGAAGAGAGGAGGAGGGTATCACTGGTATTGAAAATGGATTAGCGTTGCCACATGGAAAATCAAGTGGAGTAAAAGAAACCACAATATTAGTTGCTAAGTTAAAGCAAAAAATTGAATGGGAGAGTTTGGATGGTTTACCCGTGGATTTAGTTGTGCTATTTGCTGTGAAATTGGAGGATAAAAATGAAGTTCATCTGAGATTACTTTCGAGGATAGCTGGAAATCTTTCAGAAGAAGAAAATATAAACATGATAAAAGAATTGAAAGATAAAAAAGAGATTATAAAGATTTTAGAAAAGGAGTGGTGATTATGAGAATTGTTGGAGTTTGTGCGTGTACGGCAGGGTTAGCTCACACATTTATGGCTCAAAAAAAATTGTTAAGTGTTGGAAAAGAGAGAGGACATATAGTGAATATAGAAACACAAGGGTCAATGGGAGTTGAAAATGAGTTATCCCCTGAGGATATAAAAAATGCAGACTTTGTAATTTTAGCCACGGATATAAAGATTGGAACGGAGAGATTTAAAGGGAAAAAAGTTATTAAAGTACCGACTAGTGTTGCAATTAAGGGAACGGTGAAGTTGTATGAAAAATTAGAAGCAAGCCTTTAAAGTAAAATTTCTTTCGTTATAAGGAGGGAGAGTTGTGAAAAATTTACAAATAAAAAAACATCTATTGACTGGTATATCATTTATGCTTCCATTAGTTGTGGCAGCTGGATTGTGTATAGCAATAGGTCAAATTATACCGAGGTTTGGAATAGAAACAAAAATAAGCGAAGTTCTTGTAAATTTAGGAGTTTATGGAATGAATCTACTTGTGCCTGTTTTTTGTGCATCAATAGCGTATTCAATAGCAGATAAGCCAGGAATAGCACCAGGGCTAGTTTTAGGTTATTTAGCAAATGAGATAAAAGCAGGATTTTTAGGTGGGATATTATTTGGATTTGTTGTTGGATTTGTAGTGCTTTGGTTAAAGAAAAGCTTAAAAGTTCCTAAATCCATGGAAGGATTAGTTCCTGTGATGTTACTACCATTATTGGCAATCGTAATTTGCGGTTTAGGAGCGTACTTTATCGTAGGAGTTCCTATTGTAGCATTGCAAAATTTTCTTTTAGACTTTTTAGTTAATTTGGATGGAAAAGGGAAGTTTCTTACAGGAGCTATCCTAGGTGGAATGGTTGGATTTGATTTTGGAGGACCAGTGAATAAAACAGCTTCTATTTTTGTTGATGGGCTTTTATTAAATGGGATATATGGACCAGAAGCGGTTAAAGTAATGGTAGCGATGGTACCACCACTTGGCTTAGGATTATCTGTTTTATTGACAAGAAATAAATATACTAAGGCGGAGATAGAGGGAGCAAAAGTAGCTTTTCCGATGGGATTATGTATGATAACGGAAGGGGTTATACCGATAGCAGCAAGAGACCCAGTTAGAGTTATAGCTGCGAGTACAATAAGTGGAATGATAGCAGGAGGTTTGTCAATGGTATGGAATGTAGGCTCAAGTATTCCATCTGGAGGAGTCTTCATAATTCCATTTGTTCAAAATCCATTAGGCTTTACAGCAGCTTTAATCATAGGAAGTTGTATTATGGCGGCTATTTTATCTATAACAAAGAAAGTTCCAACTCCAGAGGAAGAAGAGGGAGAACTTATTATGGAAGAGGATATGAATCTAGATGATTTTGAAATAGAAAATTTATAAAATTGTATTTAAATAAATTATATTACTAAGTGGAGGTAAAATTATGTTAATGAACATGAAAGAGCTTTTAAGAGTTGCTCAAAAAGAAAAATTTGCTGTAGGAGCTTATAATATAGGAAGTGCTGAGTTATTAAAGACCGCATTAGAAGAGTGTGAAGCAAATAATGCTCCTATAATTTTAGCTATTCATCCATCGGAGTTGGAATACTTAACAGATGAATTTATAGAGTATGTAAAAGAAAGAGCTATGAAAACTCATGTTCCAGCTGTAATACATTTAGACCATGGAGCAACTAAAGAGCAGATTATGAGAGCTATTAGGTGTGGTTTTACTTCTGTTATGATAGATGCATCACATTGTTCATTTGAAGAGAATATAAGAGTTACAAAAGAGATAGTGGAATTAGCTAGACCTTTAAATATATCTGTGGAAGCAGAATTTGGAACAATAGGAAACCTAGGAGAATCTTATGAAGGAGGAGCAAGTGAAATAATTTATACTGACCCCGTAAAAGCCAAAGAGTTAGTTGAAAAAACGGGAATAGACACTTTAGCAGTGGCTATAGGAACGTCACATGGATTATATCCAAAATGGATGACTCCGAAACTGAATTTAGAATTATTAAAAGAGATAAGAGAGCAAGTGGGAATACCATTAGTATTACATGGAGGCTCAGCTAATCCAGATGATGAGATTGCAGAATCTGTAAAATTAGGAATATGTAAGATAAATATTTCTAGTGATATTAAGAGTGTATTTTTTAAAAGAGTGAGAGAAACACTTAAAGAAAATGAAAAATTGATGGAACCACATGAAATTTTTTCAAGTGCAATTATGGAAGCTAAAAAAGTTGTAAAACATAAACTAGAATTATTTAACTGTATAGATAAAGCAAAATTATATTAATATCAGAAAAATAGGCAAGAGATAAGATAAGTTTAGAAAGATATGTAAATAAATTGTAATTTATTGATAGTTGAGAGATTTATCTAAAAAAAGCAGGAACTAACCTGCTTTTTTACTCTTTTTTTTGAAAAACTTCAATAGAACTTTCTTTCTTTTTGAAGTATCTGATAGAGATGATTGTATTTTTAGTTTCAAAAAACAATTGTTCTCCCTCTTTTGCAAAATATATCTTTTTTAAGAATTCTGTTGAAGCGAGATTGTCTCTCAGGAATTTTAATTCAATAGTTCCAGATAATTCCTTATAAATAAAACTTTGTAGTTT
Source organism: uncultured Cetobacterium sp. (assembly GCA_949293295.1). GTDB lineage: Bacteria > Fusobacteriota > Fusobacteriia > Fusobacteriales > Fusobacteriaceae > Cetobacterium_A. The sequence goes on along the minus strand of CASFCG010000017.1, from coordinate 31,512 downwards.
TAGTGGATTTTTAAAAATCTCATGAAATTCATATATTTTCTCATATTTATTGAGCCTGAATTTATTGGTGATAAATTTATTAATCTCTTCATCTATGACAAAGGTATTTGGAGTATTTTTCAAAATTAGTTTTAAAGATTTTTTTAATTCTTCGAGAGATATATATTCTAATGCTTTGTACAAAATATTATATGTGTATTTGAAATTTTTTATACGAGGAACAATTAGAGTCATAAGTTCATTAACTTGTTCGTTTTTTATTTTTGAAATTTTATTATAAATAGAAAACTCAATAGCGGTAACTTTATTATTTTTAAATTCTCCACTTTTGATTTTTTTGTATTTTAAAATATAGTTAGTTTTTAGGTCTATATCTTTTTTTAATTTTTTTAAGATATTTATTTCAAAATCATAGAATCTTTCATACTCTTTCAAGTTGAGAATCTCTCTTAACTCTTTCAGAGTGATAATTATACTCTTTTCATCTTCAATCTCTATGACAAAATTATAATAAAAATATTTAGTAAAATTTTCTTCGAATTTTAAGATATATTTAAGTTTTAGTACAGAAAAAACATTCTCTTCTAAAATGGCTTTTTTAAAAGTATCACTTAGAAAAAATGAGATATTATTTTTTGAAATATTATAGTGAGAGATGGGAATAATGACACCATTATTCTCTTTAAAAGAGTAATGTATCCCTTTTTTTATAAATCTTTCTAGGAATAAAAGTTTGCTTCCTTTCAAACTTGGAACAGGTATCTCAGAAAGAGTATAAATTAGTTTTTTATTTTTCAAAATGTCATCTATAAGCATGTTTAAAAGCTGTATTTCAGGTTTTACATATTTTGGAATTATTTCAATATTTATTTCCATAAAAGTCCTCTCTAAAAAAAATTTAATTTTTTTCTTAAAAAATAGACGAAAAAATAAAAATATTTTTTTCAACTAATATTTAGATGATACTATAAAATTCATTTTTTTGCAATTAGTTCTAATTTAATGAACGAAAATAAATCTAATTTTTTAGAAATTTGACTTTTATTTTTGAAAATGTAATAATTGGGCTATCAAGAAAATGTTGGAGGGATAGTATATGAATAAATTTATATTTTTATTAGAAAAATATCTTCTTCCCATTGCTGAAAAACTTGGGCAAAACAGATATTTAAATGTGTTAAAAGATGCTTTTATGCTTTCATTTCCACTTACAATATTTGGTTCTATATTTGTAGTAATATCGAATCTTCCATTCCTTACATTAATGATGAGTGAAGATAAAGTTCAAATTTTAAAAGAGGCTCTTGCTCCAGCGGCTGAAGGAAGCATGCTTATAATGACAGTTTTCGTTGTCATGGGGATAGGATATTTCTTAACTACGTCCTATAACATAGAGGGGATATATGGTTCAGCAGTGGCTATTTCTGCTTTCTTTTTAGTTACTCCTTTAAAGAATGGAGCTATGTCCTTGGATAGGTTGGGAGCGAAAGGGATGTTTGTTGGAATTTTAGTTTCAATCATTGCAGTGGAACTTTACAGAAAAGCTGTTTTAAGAGGTTGGACAATAAAGCTTCCAGATAGTGTTCCACCTGCGGTATTAAAATCATTTTCTGCGTTAATTCCAGCTTTTTTAACTCTAACCGTATTTTTAGTTATGAGAATTTTATTTTCTCTTACACCTTTTAACAATATACATGATTTTATCTTTACAACAATACAAACTCCATTAATCAAACTTGGAGGAGGATTGTTTGCAACAGTAATTGCTATTTTGATGATTCAGCTTTTGTTCTTTTTTGGTTTGCATGGACAAGTGATAGTCAACTCAGTTTTAGACCCAGTTTGGAATACATTGGCTCTTCAAAATTTTGAGGCGTATCAAGCAGGGAGAGAGCTTCCGAATATTATAACAAAACAATTTATGGAGACGTATACTGTTGGACTTGGAGGGACAGGTATGACTCTTGCTGTGGCTTTTACTCTTTTATTTGTGGTAAAAAGTAGACAACTCAGAGAGCTCGGAAAAATGGCAGGACCAGCTGCAATATTTAATGTAAATGAACCTATTATCTTTGGATTACCAATAGTTATGAATCCACTTATTTTTATTCCTTGGATGATTGCACCAGTAATAGTTGTGGTTTTCACATATTTTATGATGGCAATGGGACTTGCACCAATTCCGACAGGAGTAACGGTTCCTTGGACTGTACCAATTTTCTTTAGTGGTTCTCTTGCAACAAACTCAATGATGGGAGGAGTACTTCAAATTATTAACTTTTTTATAGTGTTTATTATCTGGTTACCATTCATTAAAGTGTTGGATAAACAAGCTATTACGGCAGAAGAAAATAATGAGGATGACTCAGATTTAGATTTAGAAATTTAAAAAATAACTTAATATATGGAGGAAAAATATGAAAAAAATATTATTGTGTTGTTCATCAGGAATGTCAACAAGTTTACTTGTAAATAAAATGAGAAAAGTTGCAGAGGAGCATAAAGTTCCAGTTGAAATTAATGCTGTTGGTCTTGATAGATTTGAAAGTGAAATAAAAGAATATGATGTAGCTCTTTTGGGTCCACAAGTAAGATTTAAATTGGAGGAGTTTAAAAGTATTGCAGAAAATTTTGGAAAAAAAGTTGCAGTGATAGACCTTAAAGATTATGGTGCAATGGATGGAAAGAGAGTTTTATCTCAGGCGATTAAACTAATAAAATCATAGTAAATAAAAAATAAATTGAGAAACTTAGCTTTTGGAAGTAAAACAGGTTATCAAATTGTGTTATGCATAAATTAATTTAATTTATTTGGCAGGAATTTGCTTATCTTTGTGTATAATGAGGTAAACAGTCAATGTTGTTTTTTTATAACTAAAGTAGTATAATCTTGCTTAAGAACTTTAGAAATTAAATATATGAATTTTAAATGAGGGAACAATTATTTTGCAGTTATTCTTGTCATAAAATGAAAAAAATTGATAAACGAAATATGAATTATGACAAAAGAGGTCAAGGACTAGAGATTTCAATTTACAGAAGTGATAAGTAGTTCATTGACCTTAATTTTTATAAGAGAATGACAATAAGATTATACCTTTATATGAGAGAATATAGATAATTTAAGGAGATAATAACAATGAAAAAATTTCCAGAAAATTTCTTTTGGGGAGCTGCAGCCAGTGGACCTCAGACAGAAGGAGTTATAAATAAAATAAATAAATCTATATGGGATATTTGGTTTGAAAAAGAACCAGAAAGATTTTATAATCAGATTTCTCCTTACATTGTTTGTGATACTTATAATAGATTTAAAGAGGATATTAAGTTAATGAAAGAGATTAATTTTAACTCTTTCAGAACCTCGATTCAGTGGTCAAGACTTATAAAAAATTTTTATACAGGTGAAGTTGACCCAGATGCGGTAAGGTTTTATAATGAATATATTAATGAACTTATAAAAAATGGTATTGAACCAATAATAAATCTTTATCATTTTGATATGCCTGCCCAGTTACAGCAAGAGCTTGGAGGTTGGGAAAATAAAAAAACAACAGAGTTATTTGTTATTTTTGCTAAAAAAGCTTTTAAACTTTTTGGCGATAGAGTCAAATATTGGACAACTTTCAACGAACCGATAGTTCCAGTGGAGGGAGGATATTTATATAATTTTCATTATCCATGTAAAAAAGATATGAAACTTGCTGTTCAAGTGGCTTATAACATAATATTAGCTCATGCAAAAGTCGTTCAAGAATATAGAAGACAAAAGCTTAATGGAAGAATAGGGGTAATTTTAAATTTAACTCCAACTTATACGAGAGATGAAAGAGTTGAGGATAAAAAGGCAGCTCACATAGCAGACCTTTTTTTCAATAGGAGTTTTCTTGACCCCATGGTAAAAGGGGAGTTCCCTCAAGAATTGATTGAAATTTTAAAAAAACATAATATGATTCCAGAAACAACAGAAGAGGAAAAAAATGTTATTTTAAACTCGAAAGTTGATTATTTGGGGGTAAACTATTATGTTCCAAGAAGGGTAAAATCAGTAGAGAATACACCTAGGGAGTTTACGGAACCGGAGTATTATTTTGAATATTATGTGAAGAAAGATGGAAGATTTAATCCATATAGAGATGGAAATGAGATTCATCCAGTGGCGTTATATGATATAGCAAAAAATATTCAAGAAAATTATAATAATATTCCTTGGTATATTGGTGAGATAGGGATTGCGATGGATTTGGATTCAGAGAAAACTCTTCCTGATGGAAGAATAGATGACAATTTTAGAACGAATCTTTTGATAGAGCATCTAGATGAACTACATAGAGCTATTCAAGAAGGGGCAAATTGTTTTGGAGTACATCAATGGACTTTTATAGATAACTGGTCTTGGCTCAATTCATTTAAAAGAAGATATGGTTTTTATAGGCTCGACCTTGAAACTGGAAAAAGACAAATAAAGGAACATGCTAAATGGTTCAAAGAGGTTGCAAAGAACAATGGATATTAGTTAAAAAATATTAGGAGCAATTATATTAACTTTAAAATAAATTTGGAGGTAGTTTTGATGTATCCTATTAAATTTAAAAAGTGTTTTATAGAAAAGGTTTGGGGAGGGAGAGCTTTCGAAACAGTTCTAGGGATGTCTCTCCCGAAAGAAAAGAGAATAGGAGAGTCTTGGGAAGTAAGTTCTCATAAAAATGGGATGTCTATAGTGGAAGATGGGATTTTTAAAGATATCTCTTTAGAAGAGTTGGTTGAAAAATATGGAGCCAAACTTTTAGGAAAAGATGTTGTTGAAAGATTCGGAGGGAGATTTCCAATTTTAATAAAATATCTTGATATCAACGATAGACTTTCAGTTCAAGTTCATCCGAGTGATGAATATGCCCTTAAAGTTGAGGGAGAATTTGGAAAAAGTGAATGTTGGTATATTATTGAAGCAAGTGAAGATGCGAAACTTATTCTCGGTTTGAAAGATGGAATGACAAGGGAAACTTTCTTGGAAAAAAGTAGGAATAAAGATTTTAAAAATATGTTCAATGAAGTGAGTGTTAAGAAAGGAGATTTTATAAATATAACTCCTGGTGTTGTTCATGCAACTCTTGAAGGAAGTATTGTTATTTGTGAAACGCAGCAAAACTCAGATACAACGTATAGAATTTATGATTTTGACAGAGTGGTAGATGGAGTTTTAAGACCGCTGCATCTTGAAAAAGCTGCAGAGGTAATAGATTTTGACGGACTTTCTGTTATTAGTAGTGAAGAGACAAGAGAAAATATAAAGATAAGAGATTGTGTAAAACAAGAGCTTGTAAGATGTAAATATTTTAATGTTGATAAATTAAAAATAAATGGAATTTTTTCTGATGAGATAAATGAAAACTTTAAAGTTTATTCGGTTCTTGAGGGAGAGGGAAATATTATCCATAATGATAAAAAATATTTTGCTAAAAAAGGAGACACATATTTTATCCCTGCAAATTTAAACATCTCAGTTGATGGACAAATTGAGATTTTAAAATCATATTTATAAGGGTTGCATTCTTGAATGCAATCTTTTGTTTTAGTATCAAATTTTTGGATCAAAAAAGAGGAGTTATTGTTTATAATGGAGGGAAAATATTGTTAATTGAAAATAAATTTACTCGCTAAAAAATAATAGGACAATTCATTGTATCATTCATGGGAATGAGACAACTTCTTGTCCATATATTATTGTTTTATTGGATGATATAGTCTCAAAAATAACTTTGTTAAACAAATTTTAAATTAAATTTTTCCATAAGCTAAAATTTCCTCTTCTTTTCTTACAGCTAAAGAGAAAACACCGTACAAAATAACTCCATCAAACTCAGCAAAATATGATGCAATTACATTCCCAAAACAATCTTTAATCTCTCCCAATAAGTTCCCCTCTTTAAAGGTATCTCCAACTTTGTATTTAGGATACCAAAATCCATCCACTTCTGAACTTATATATTTAGCAGTGGTTATCATTTTTTGATTTATATTTTTGCTATAAGAAAAGTTAGGTACAATATTTAGATAGCTCAAAACAGCAAGAATATCTTTTTTATAATCTTTTACCTCCTTATCATTCCAAATTCCATTTCCACCTCTTTCTATTAACATAGAGGGAACACCTTGAATAGCAGCAGAATTATACGCTCCTGTTTTAGCTGAAGATTTTACTCTGTATGGAACGGATAAGATTTGAGCTACTTCATGAGAGATTTTTATAGTTTCTTCATCTCCAATTCCTGGAGAATATACAAAAGTTGTTGTTCTTTCATATAGATCTCCTCCATGCAAATCAATAAAAAAATCTAATTGAGGATACAAAAACTTTGAAAAATGATAAGCAATTTTAGCTGAAATAGTTCCGTCATTTTCTCCCGGAAATGCTCTATTCAAATTTTTATTATCTTCCGGCATTACAGCTGGAACTTTCTTAAAAAAACCTGAATAGTTAACAGGGTGAAATATTATAACCCCTCCATTAATACTTTCTGGGTCAAGTTCTTTTGAAAGTTCAAGGGCACTTTGTATTCCCACATATTCACAATTATGGATACCAGAAGAGATTCCTACAATTTTTCCTTTATTTTTTCCATTGATTATAGTAGTTGGAATTTTATAACCTTCAATATCCCAAAAAGCAGAGATTTTTTCTCCAGCTTTACAAAATAAATTTCCTAATTTAAAATCCATATTGTTTTACTCCTTTAATTTAATGTTTTCTTTAATTGAGGAATTAAAAAAATACCTCTTCCTAAATAAAAAATAAGTAATGAAAGCCATACTCCATTATTTCCATATAATGGTATTACAAATTTCCAAGCTAAAAAAAATACTATAAAAGCCACAACAGTAGAGGTCATAATAGGAAAAGTTTTAGCTGAACCAGTGAAAACCCCATAAAATGTTAAGCCTAAAAAAGCTACAACTGGAAATAATGCTAACCACTTGGAATACTCTTTTATCAAAATAACTATTTCTGATAAAGTTGTAAATATTCCAATAATTTTATTTTCAAATAACAGATAGACTCCTGTAGTTAATATTACGAAAACAATTCCCCAATAAAAAGTTTTAACCCAACAGGCTTTCATAAGTATATTATCTTTTTGTCCTCTGGCTCTTCCTGCAAATACACTAGCTGTATTTGCTATACCATCAAAAGCATATGAGATTATTGACATTATTTGAAAAAGTATTGCATTAGTTGCTAAAATATCACTTCCTAGTTTAGAACTAGCCATTGTAAAAAGATTATTATGGGATACTAAACAGATTGTTCTAACCATTAAATCTCTATTTACACATAAAATAGTTATTAACTCTTTTTTATTAATAATTGATTTTATATCCATATATTTGTGATAAGCATATGGTAAAATGAAATATATTCCCAAACAAGTTGAAGTTATCTGAGAGATAAGTGTAGCATATGCCACTCCTTCAACTTGAAATTTGAATATGATTATAAATAAAATATCCAGTATAATATTCAATATATTTCCAGAGATTTGCATAATCATTGAAGATTTTACATTTCCAAGTCCCATGAGCCAACCCAAGAGTACATAGTTTATTAATACAAAGGGAGCCCCCCAAATAAGAGTTTTAAAATATGTATAAGAAGCTTTCATAACCTCTAATTCTGGTTTTATTAATTTCATTGAGCTTTTAAAAATTATATTCTGAAATAAAATCATAATTAGACTTATCGTTAAAGCTATCAATATAGGTCTAAAAAATATATCACTAACCTTTTTCTTATTGTTGTAGTGGCTTGATTGAGCACTAAAAGCTGTGGTGCCCACTCTTAGAAAGCCAAAAATCCAATATATAGTGTTAAAAATTAATGTGCCTATTGAAACTCCAGAAATATAATTTATATTATTTAATTTACCAATTACGGCGATATCTGCTGCTCCCAACAAAGGCTGAGTTATAGTGGATAAAATAAATGGTATCATCAATCTTAAAAACATTCCATGTGTTATATTACTTTTATTCATCAATATTTATCTCCAATATAGAATTTAATAATTTTTGGGCGTAGGGAGTTTTTACTTGAGAAAGTTTATATATCTCCTCTACCTCTTCTACTACCTCTCCCTCATAAAAAAACAAAACTCTATCACACATATAAGTTACTGAAGGGAGGTCATGTGTAATAAATATATAAGAAAGTCCATATTTTATTTGTAATTTCTTTAACAAATCCATAACTTGAGTTTGAGTAGAAGCGTCCAGAGAGCTAATAGCTTCATCTAAAAGAATAAATTGTGGTTCTGTTGCTACTGCTCTAGCAATACAAACTCTTTGTAATTGTCCTCCACTCAATTCATGTGGATATCTATTCATAAAACTTTCATCTAATCCAACTACTTCTAGTAACTCTTTTATTTTACTATCTCTATCAAATTTTTTATCAAGCTTTTTCTCTAGTACTCTTAATGCTTCTCCTATAATATCTTTTACAAGAAAACGAGGATTAGCAGAAGAAGTATAATCTTGAAAGACAATACTTATTATCTGTTGAATTTTTCTTTTCTCCTCTCTTGTAGCATTATATATGTCTATTCCATTTAAATAAATCTTTCCACTATCTGGTTTTAATAATCCAATTAAAGTTTTTCCTAAAGTGGATTTTCCACTTCCACTTTCTCCAATTATTCCAAGACATTCCCCTTTTTTTAATGAAATAGAAACATTTTTTACAACCTGCTGTCTTTCCTTGCCAAAAATTGTTTTTTGATTTTCTTTTTTAAAACTTACATTTATATTTTTAGCTTCTAACAGCATTTTTTCCTCCTTTCAGAATCTCTTTATATCTATTTATTATCACTAATTTTTTATCTATTAACATCTTAGTAAATTCACTCTTAGTATCTTTAAACACTTTGTTTTTCTCTCCTTGTGAAATAACTTTTCCTTTGTTCATGACAATAACATAATCTGAAATCTCCGAAATTACTCCCAAATCATGAGAGATAAAAATCATTCCTATTTTTCCCTCTCTTTTTATTTTTTGAAACTCTTTCATAATCTCATATTGAGTAATAGTATCAATGGCTGTAGTTGGTTCGTCAGCTATTATAAATTTAGGATTCATCGCTAAAGCTAATCCAATCATTATTCTCTGTAACATTCCCCCACTTAATTGATGTGGAAATTTTAATAAAATCTCTTCCGGGTTTTTTAATTGCATTTTTTCTAAAATTTCAATAGATTTTCTCTTTATTTCCTGTATGGAAAAAGAAGTATGTTCCATAAGAGTTTCAGCTATTTGATAACCAACTGTATATAGAGGGTCAAAACAGGTCATAGGATTTTGTAAAATCATAGCTATCTCTTTTCCTCTCAATTTTCTTAACTCCTCCCCTTTAACTTCAAGTAGATTTTTACCATTATAAATAGCTTTTCCCTCTGTTGAAAAAATTTTATTATCCAATAATCCTATAATTGATTTACATGTTAAACTTTTTCCACTTCCACTTTCTCCTAAAATTCCGAGACACTCTCCCTCTTTTAGTTCAAAAGATATATTTTCAACTAAACAATTTTTTGATTTTTTTTTATTGAGAAATATTGAAATATTTTCAACTTTTAACAGTGTTTTTTTCATCAAATTTCTGCCTCCTTTGGGTCAAAAGCATCTCTTAAACAATCCCCTAGAAAATTAAAAGCTGCTATCAATATGACAACTGCCACTCCTGGTGCTATCATCTGTATTGGATTAGTGGTCATTACATTTTTTGCTTCATTCAGCATAGCTCCCCATTCTGGGACAGGTGCTTGTACTCCAAGTCCTAAAAAAGATAATGTAGATATATTTAGAACTGCCCACCCTATATCCAATGTAGCTAATACTGCCATCTCTGATGCAATACAAGGAATCATATGTCTAAATAATATAAATCTCTCTCCAGAACCTATACATCTTGAAAATAGAATAAAATTTTTATCTGTATATTTTACAACATTTGTTCTTATCATTCTTGCATACCAAGCCCATTTTATAAAAACATTAGCTATGATGACATTTCTAATATCCACACCTAGTAAAGCTACTATAGCAAGTATCATTATCTGACTTGGAAAAGATAACATCATATCAACTATTCTCATAATTATATCATCAACTATTCCCTTAAAATATCCAGATAGTAATCCCATTAAAGTTCCTATTCCTATTGTTCCTATCATAGTAACTAACGAGAGAAAAAGAGTAGGTCTTATTCCATATATCATTCTTGATAAAACACATCTCCCTAAATGGTCAGTTCCTAATGGATACTTCCATGAGTATGGAGCAAATTTATTTAGAATATTATTTTCATAAGGGTCATTTGGAGCAAATATAGGAGCAAAAATTCCCAAAATAACTAATATTAAAATTAAAACTATACATATTAAAGCCATTTTATTTCTTAAGAGTCTTTTTAACATTTTATCACTCCATTCCTTTTCTAAGTCTTGGGTCAGAAATATATTGTACAATATCAAATATTAAATTAAATACTACAAAAAGTGTTCCAACCATTAAGACATATGCTTGTATTACTGGATAATCTCTATTAAAAATGGAAGCTATACAAAGTTTTCCTATTCCTGGCCAAGCAAAAACATTTTCAACAACTATAGTTCCCGCGATTAATTGTGGAATACTCATCCCTATTGCTGTAATACAAGAGTGTAGAGAGTTTTTTAAAATATGTTTTCTCAAAATATTTTTTTGTTGCAATCCTCTCACGTTAGCATATAAAACATAATCCTCTTTCATATTCTCTAACATATTATTTCTAATCAATCTAATATAGGTAGAAACATATGTAAGTGCCACAGTAAAAGAGGGCAAAATAAGATGTTTAAAAGACCCTGCTCCGCTAGTAGGTAGCAAATCAAACTTGATACTAATTAACCATATCATTAAAAGTCCTACCCAGTAAGCTGGCATAGCTGTTGTCATAAAAATAATTCCTCTCGTAACTCTATCAAACCATGAATCTTTATAAACAGCACATAAAAAACCGATGGGTAAACTCAAAGAGATAACGAAAAACAAAGACATTCCTGCTAATTGTAAAGTTGCTGGAAGACATCTTCCTATCTCTCCCAAAACTGTACGAGTTGGATTAGTATAACTTACTCCGAAATCTAAAACTAGACATTGGAAAAACCATTTTATATATCTTATAAAAAATGGGTCATTTAATCCTAACTCTTCTCGCACTTGTGTAATAGCTTCTTCTGTAATTATTGGAGTTTGTCTAACCCTAAGAGCTACTTCGGCTGGGTCTGAGGGTATAAAGTTTATAAATACAAAACAAACAAAGGAGATACATATGAGCAAAGGAATGCTCATCAAGATTCTTTTTATTATATAGTTTTTCACATTTCCTCCTCTTAGTAAAAAGGATAGGTTACACCTATCCATATAGTTTTTTATTATTCGAAAGTCATTTCTGCGAATGGAACTTCATACTGAGTCTGTGTAAATCTAACATTTTTTAATTTTGATGTATAGATTGCCTTGTTACACTCATAAGTAAGTGGAATATATACAGCGTCCTCATGTAATCTTGTTAGCACGAATGTATACAACTTTTGCCTTTCTTCCTCATCTGTTGACACAAGAATTTTTGTTATAGCTTCATCAATTTCAGCTTTATCCTCCAGTCCTAATTGAGCGGCATAATCTCCGTACACACGTTGACGCATTGCTGCCAAAGAGGATTGAGGGTCATAAGGTGTTCCCCAACAAATGTTAAATACCATATCAAAATTTCCAGCTTTCATATTATCACGGTAGGATTGTTCCTCTTGTCCAATAATATTGATAATAACTCCTATTTTTTTGTATTCTGCTTGTAAATATTCAGAGATAGTCTTTTCAGTTACACTATCACTGTTATATAATAGGTTCAGCTCCAATCTTTTTCCATTCTTAATACGAATACCATCTTTCCCTTTAATCCAACCACTCTCATCTAGATATTTATTAGCTAACTCCATATCAAAATTAAACGGTTTTAAATCAATATTAGAGTATGGAACAGTTTTGGCAAAAAGTGTATCAGCAGGTTTTTCTAAACCATAAAATATCCCCTGTGAGATAGCTTCTTTATTAGTAGCGTGTTGTAGAGCATATCTTACATTTTTATCTTTCAAAATTGACCTACTCGTATTTAATACTATCTGTCTTGTAGAAGTTGGCTCTGATAAAGCCACTGTAAACTTATCACTATTTTTATACTTGTTTACGCCGTCAGCATCTATCATGTTTTTTCCGAAAATTAAATCAATCTCTCCTTTTTCAAGAGCTAGAATACGTGTCTGATTGTCCGGAATCACTTTTACCAAGATTCTTTTTATCTCTGGAACTTTTCCCCAGTAGTTTTCATTTGCTTCAAATATAGCGTATTCATCTGTAACAACTTTCTTTAAAATATATGGTCCTGTTCCTATATAAGCATTTACACCATCTTTAGTTGACCCATTTTTCATAGCTTTAGGAGATATCATAGCAAAAGGTCTTGTCACTCCCAACTCTGTAAGCATTGGATAATATGGTTTGCTTAATTTTATTTGAATTGTATAATCATCTATCAAATCAACGCTTTCTAAAAGATGCATCATTTCTAACCACGTGTGTCTACTTTTATTCTCTAATATTGCATCAAAATTAGCTTTGATTGCATGAGCATCACAAACAGTTCCATCAGAAAATTTAACTCCTTTTCTTATATTAAAAGTATAAACCTTTCCGTCTTCACTTATACTCCAACTCTCTGCAAGACAAGGTTCATATCCATTTGGTCCTATATTAACAAGTGTTTCATATAACATCTCTTGTGCATACATCTCTCCGGCATAAAGATGTGGATTTAAATCTCTTATATCCCGATAGTTTACAAAAACAAGCTCCTCTTTTTTTTGAGTTTTACTCTCTTTGTTTTTTATTTTGATATTCTCATCTTTATTTTCAGAGCTACATCCGATAGTCCATGTTGCCAAAGCTATACCAAAAAATAATTTAATGATAGAATTTTTCATATTCCTCCTTAATAGTGTTTTATATAATGATTATTTTACTTAATTTGGATTATAACATAAAAAAAATTTATATTCAATTAAAATATTTTGAAAATTAAAATATTTTAAAATAAATATATTTGTTTCTTGAGAAATAAACTAAAGAGGGGGTCTTAAGATATTAAATTTTGAATAGAATTTAATGATTTAATAAAAAACAGAATAATCATTTTCAAAGGATTGGATTTGGAGTATTTAATTAAAAATAAAAAGAGACAAGAAGTAAAACTCCTTGTCTTTCTTTTTTTAGCTAAATATTGTGAAATATCTATTCTTTTTGTAGAGAAAACTACTGTGTTTTTGTTTGTTTATAACGTTACATGTAAAAATACAGTGTTTGATTTTCCATTTAATTCATCTAATAATGGTTTTGCTTCCTGTTCAGTCATGGCACTAGAAGAGGAAAAATCTTTGTTAGTTACAGCTTTAAAGGTTAAAGTTCCATCAAGGTTTGTAATTTCAAGTGATTTAGGAAGTTGAAGATATCTTTGAGTCCCATTAAAACGTGCATGAATCACTCCACGATAATCAACATCTATATTGGTTACTTGACTCATACCATTGTAAGCATTTGTTGCAAAACCAGTAAGTTGAGCTTTAGTAAAGAATGCAGTTACTGGAAGAGGATAATTAAGTCCATGTCCTATTTTAAGATTGGAGTAGTAGGAATAACTAGGGTCCATTCCAGCTAGGGTAACCTTAAGTCTTACTTGTTCTTGTGTATCCAAATCTTTTAATACAGTTAAAGAGCCTTTCTCCACTTTTTTTACATAAATCTTATTTGGGTCTGAATAAAATGGAACAGAATTTTTATCAAACTCTATATAGAAAGTAGGTAGTTCTAATGTATCAGTTGCACTAGTTAATGTTCCATCAGATGATGCGAACACTACATATCTTACTGTAGGAACATCAGTTGATAGAGTCATTTTAACATTTACCTTTCCTTTTGTTAAAAATACACTTGTCTCATCTTTTGGTAATTGAGTTGAATCAACTTTAGCTGCCATCAACGGAATAGATGATAGAGCTAAACCAAATAAAAAATTTTTCATAATCATACTTTACCTCCTAATGATTTTAATCTATTCTTGAAAGTTTAGCAAAACTTTAAGATATAGCTTTTTTAATTATTAGTCCAAGTAAAATAGTTCTGTATATTTGAGTTACAAGTTTAAAAAAGTATTGTTACTTCCTATTTTCGTTATAAATTAAGATAAAAAATATTTAAAAATAAAATCTACTCAAAAAGCTTCTTAAAACTTAAGAGTTATATTAAAGATTTATATAATTGCCTGTATATAAGCAATAGTGGTAGATTGAAAATAAAAGCGTCTATTTAGGGTATACCCTAAATAGACGCAAAAAATAATGAACAAATCAAAAATTTAGCGAACTAAACTTTTGCTTTTTATTCTAAAATTATTCTTTTTATACACAAAAATTTTTAAAATCTCATAAATTTTTATGTCTAAATAGGGTATACCCTAAATGGACATCCATAAAATTTTATCAAAAAATTTTTTATTGTCTTCTTTTTTCGGAATTTTATTCTTGTGTATTACTTTAAATCTTTAAAAAATCATCTCTATTTATAATCTCTTCTAGTTCTTTTAATTTGGATTTACTACTGTACACGAGACTTTTATTTTTAAATATAATAACCTCCTCTTTATAATCAATGAGCTGTATTAAATCCAGATTGATGATAGTACTTCTGTCTAGTTTATAAAAACAATCTATTTGACTAAGTTTTTCCTCTATTTCTGAAAAACTCTTTTTTATAGTGAAGCTTTCTGAGTCTATTAAATGAAACTCTGTTTTTCTTGTGATAGATGAATAAGTGATATAATTTATCTCCGAAAAATTGAATATACCTTTTTTAAATGTATCGGATAAATAGAGCATTTCTGGATTAACTGATTTATTTATCAGTTTAAAAATAGCACTCTCAAGTTTAAAAATATCTTTTCTTAAAAGACAATCATCAATCGTTTTTTCTAGAAATAACTCTCTCATTTTATAAAATTCACTTTCATTTAATAGGGCAATAGTAGGAATTCTTCTTTTTTTCAATTCAGATAGAAATAGTTTAAAATTTTTGTTCAAACTATCCACGATAGCAATACTTATATCTTTAAAATCAAAGTTTTCATCTAGTTCAACAAAATCATACGGTAACAGTTCTTCAACAAGTGTTTTTAAATTCTCATCTGATTTAATTCCTATTCTCATCTATCCCAACTCCTTATATAAGTGATTTAATCTCAACTTATTGATTAAAGGAGAGAGTTTGTCAAATAATATTGAAAGAAGATTTTGGTCTTTTAAAGTCAAAGGAAGCTCTTTTTCTTCAATGAAAATTAAAGCTACCTCTTTATTTTTGTTGAAAGAAATCCTATATGCATAGTCAAAATTTTTTAACTTTAATGATTCTTTTGGAACAATAGAAGAGAAATTTTCTTCTTCAATATATTTGGATAACTCTTTTTTATGGAGTAAAATTTTTACAAAAACATTGTTTAAAGAGAACGCTTTTAACAACTCTTTTTCCAGATTTTTTTCAAACTCATCAATATTTTCAATCAGACAAAGTCTGTTATAGATAAAATCTATTGTAGGGTTTTTGACCTCCATAATGCTATTTATAACTGCTGATGAGATATCAAATATAACTGTTGATACAATAATTATCAGAGGTTCTAATATAGTTTTAAAATAAAATAATGAGATATAACTAAGAGTAATTGAAATTGTGTAGATAATCGCTCTTAATACATTTTTATTATATATTTTGAAGCTATAAAATACAAGTGTCCAAAATATAGAAAAAATCTCAATAAGGTCTATAAAATAACCTAAGTTTTCAGCCTTTGGAAAAATCTCTCTAAAAAATTCACAGATAATGAAAACGCTCCATACAATACCCCAATTGAGAATGGATTTCAAAGTATATTTGGGCTTGTAGTATAAAAATGTTATCCCAAACAAAATAAACAATACTCTAGTGAGGTCAATGGATTTTCGCAAAACAGATACAATACGTAAAAAATTTGGTTGAAACTCCAGTAGATATACCAAAAATTGAGGCGAAAAAAGAGACAATCCAATAACTAGATTATAAGAGTATATCAAAATTAATATTAAGTATATAATTTTTTTTAAATTTTCTAACTGTTTAGGAAAAATATGTTTTAAAAAATATAGAACTATTCCAAATAGAAGTATTCTCGTGATTAAAAAATCTAAAAAAGTCAGATAATTATTGGTAGGAGCTAATCTCAAACTTAGAATAATTTTTCCAACAAGTAAAACAAAAAGAGGGTGTAAAAGAGTTTTTTTTGGAAACTTCATTTTTATGGAAAAATAAAAAAAGAGGTTCAATAAAACTAGTGATAAAGTCAGAAATAATAATGTATATTCTTTTCGTTGAGAAAAGTTAGTTCCTTCTAAGTTTAAATAGATTTTTTCCCAATCTTTTTCCTTTGTAAGTTGTATCTCATCTCTATCATTCAAATAGAATCCTTTTATCAAATAAGTTCCATTGGGAACATTATAGAATATAGTTCCATTTAGAAAATTTATCTGCTTAATAGAGGGATTGATATCAGTATTTAAAGGTTTTATTGAGTAAGAACCAATATTTGAACGTAATACTTCAAAGTTTTTAATTTTTGGAACCACATAGATAAAATTTTTTTGATTTTTTGATAGATTTACTGCAAAAAGTAAAAATATGACAGAAAAAACGAAAAATAATATATAACTTTTAAATATTTTCATAAATCTACTCCTTTATTCCAATTTATTAGATTGTAAGATATCTAAGATAAATAATCAAGTAAAAAATATAAAAATTTGTGTACAAAATTTAAGTTTTCGTGTAAGAAAAAATAAAAATAGCAATAAAATTGATATAATCCACCTAAGAAGATTAAAGAGTGAAAAGAGGTAATTTTATGAAGAAATATATGTTATTTTTAGTATCAATTTTAATATTAGCTAGCTGTAGCAGTGGAGGTGGAGAGAGTAGTAGTGGTGTTATAAGTGGAAATAAGCCTTCAAAGGAGCCTATAAAACCATCAAATCCAGTGCAACCACCATCAAACAATCCATCAAAACCGTCGACAGGAACTGCAGATTTGGGAAAAATAAAATATGTAAGTTATCTTCCAGAAAAGTTGGATTATGATACACCAAAGGTGCCGACTGTCTCTGTTACGGGAGAGGGATACATTATAGGAATATTTGATAGTGATTTTTCAACAAATGAGGACAGTTTAAAAAGAAAATATGAGAGACAAGGGATTGAGCTTGAAACACTTGGAAATTCTGGATATCAATCGAAACATGGGGAAAATGTGTTGGACCTACTTGCGGACGGATTAAAAGATAATAAGATTATGGCTGCTAGCATGGCGATTCTTAAGAATGGAACTAAAACATTAAAAATAAATTTATCAGATTATCAGACTGTATTGAATAAAATGAAAGATAATGATAAGAATGGAGAAAAAAGATTAAAAGTTTTCAATCAATCATGGGGAGCAAGTTTAAACGCAAATGAAGAGCATATTTTTAATAATAGAAGTGAACTAAAAGAGAGAATAGTTATGTCATTTGCAGAGGAAAAATTGGGATATAAACAAGAGATTTTGAATTCAGGGAATAAAGTTTTAGATTTTTATGAGAATGCAGTGAAGAACGAGAATGCTCTGTTTGTTTGGGCAAATGGTAACTATGATAGTAACAACCAGACAATTACAAAAGGAGGATTACAAGCGGCAGCTCCGATAATTAGAAGTGGTTTAGAAAAAGGATGGATATCTGTTGTAGGAGTTGACGGAACAAATCAAAATAATGATTATCCTAAACATTTAGCTCATGCTGGGTCGGTAAGTAGATGGAGTATTTCAGCCTCAGGAGAGGGAAAACTGCTTGATGCAGGGATAGGGTCCTCATATGCCGCTCCAAGAGTGAGCAATGCAGCTGTGAAAGTTGCAGATAAATTTAAGTGGATGACAAACAATGACGTAAGGCTGACTTTATTTACAACTACTAATAAAGTAGGTGTGGGAGATGGTCTAGAAGAGGAAAAAAGATATGTACAATTACCTTCATATACACACGGTTGGGGAGTATTAAATGAAGCTAGAGCCTTAAAAGGACCAGGAGCTTTTTGGCGAGAGATATTGGATGCAGATATAGGAAATAATTTAGATAGTTCAGATTTTATAACTTATTTCAACGCTAAAATTCCAGAAGGGACAAAATCTTATTTTGAAAACAATATAATTGGGGATTCTGGATTGAAGAAGAGTGGTAAAGGAACTTTAGTTTTAACAGGAGAGAATAGTTTCGCTGGAAAGACAAAGATTACTGATGGGGCAGTGGAGATATATAAATCTCACACTTCTGGAATAGATGTAGGAAAGGATGGAATCCTAGTTTTACATAATGATGCGGTTGTGGGATATAAAAAGGCGGAAGTGGAAGGATGGAGTGATACTTATAACACTGTTTTAAACGGTGGAGAGATAGATTTAACGGGAAAAACAGCATATGTTGGAGAGTATAAAAATAATGGTGGAAAATTAACAGTAAAAGAGGGAGCTAACCTAAATGTACTGAAAAAAGCTAGTTTAGATGGAATGAGTTTGAATATAATTTCAGATGAATATTCATCCGAAGTAGGAAAGAAATCAGAAGTTATAGTTGCAAAAGAGATTGAGGGAAATGTGACTGATGTAAAGATAAATGGAATGAGAAAGGCTTCAGTTGAAAAAGAGGATAACAAATTAGTTGCTAAAGTTTCAAGATTAAATGCTGTAGATTACCTTGGAGAGGTTGGAGAAAGCTCTAAAGAGACAGTGAAAAAGATTGAAAATAGATTAAAAGAGTTAGATGAGAAAGCTAAATTGTCAGATTTAACAGTTGAAGAGATAGATTTAGGAAAGTCTATTGTAAATATGTCCGTTTCAAATCTAAAATCATCAACAGAGATTGTGTCAGGAGAGATTTATGCTTCAGCTCAAGCAATAAATTTATTACAAGCACAGGAGACAAATAGAATCTTATCAAATCATCTGAATCAATTAGAAGATTTAGAGGGAACAGATTTTAGAACACAGTGGTGGATGTCAGTTCTAAATTCAAATGGAAAAATAGGAAAAAGTGGATATGCTAACGCAAAGACAAAGATTTATGGAACTCATTTTGGATTTGATACAATACTTGAAGATAATGATATTCTAGGAGTGTCATTATCCTATTCAAAAGGAAAAGGGAATTTTGAAAACTCAGCTGGAAAATATAGTAGTGATTCTGTGGGAGCTTCTTTGTATAGAAAGAGATATTTTGGAGATAATTTCTATGTGATGGGAAAAATAGGAGCTAGCTATTTTGATACTACTGTTGAAAGAACTCTATTAAATAGAACTGGTGGAACCGTTAAAGGTGAGATTAAACATAAAGATTACGTGTTTTCATCATACTTGGAACTGGGGAAAAAATTTAAATATGTAACTCCGTATATTTCGTACTCATATGATTATTTTAATAGAGGAAGCTTTAATGAAAGTAATTTGGCAAGTTGGGGAATAGTTAGTGGGAAAAAAGCTTATGAAAATCAAAATATATCACTTGGTTTATATTCAGAATACTATATTACAAATACTTTCAAGGTAACAGGAAATATAACTCATTCACTAAATATAGGTAGTAGAGAATTAAGTTTTAAAGGACGTTTTGCTAATAGTCCGACAGAATATAGCTTTAAGGGAATTCCGCAGTTGAAAAATGTTACTTGGATAGGAGTAGGATTGTACAAAGATTTTCTTCAAAAAGAGCTACAAGTTGGAGCTAATCTAGATATGAAATTGGGAGAAGGAAAAAATCAAAGTATTTTACCTAGCTTAACATTAAATTATAGATTTTAATCTTGTAATAATAGTTTTTAGTAATTTTAGGAATCCTAAAAAATAATTTATTGATTTATTCGTAGTTGATTTTCAACTACGAATATTTTATTTATACTATCTTAAAAGAGGATATTAGAATAAAAAAGCAGTTTCGAGAAGATTCACAAATTTTATTAAACTTGTTATAATAAATTAATTAATATATTAGATTTATGAGGCGGTTATTGATATGATGTTGAGTGAAAATCAAGAAAAAGCAGTAAAAAATATAGATGGACCATTATTAATAATTGCAGGTCCAGGTTCTGGGAAAACAAAAACACTTGTTGAAAGAGTTGCATATATGATAGAAAATAAAGGGATTCAGCCGGAAGAGATAATGATATCGACTTTTACAGAAAGAGCTGCGAATGAGATTTTTTGTAGAATTACAGATAGATTATCAAAAATAAAGTTAAATTTGAATAAAATTTATATGGGAACGCTTCATTCAATCTGTTTGAGAATAATTGATGAAAATATAGAGTTTTCCTATCTAAATAAGGGATATAAAGTTTTAGATAGAGTGGAACAAAAGTTTTTCATCTATTCAAAGTTAAAATATTTTAGAGAAAGAGCAGAATTTGGTAAAATTTTTGAAAAAACAGGACATCTAAATAGTTGGAAAATAGGAGAAAATCTAATAAAATGGTTTAATAGAATCAGTGAGGGAGAGGAGTTTGAAGATAGTGAACTTTTAAAAAAAGCGTATGAGTTTTACAAGATATTATTATTTGAAGAGAATAGTATTGATTTTTCGTCGATTCAAGGAGAGTGTTATAGAATATTAAGTGAAAATGAAGAGATACTATTCAAATTTCAAAAACAGGTAAAATATATAATGATAGATGAGTATCAAGATACAAATGAGATACAAGAACGACTAATATTTTTACTCGGAAGTAGATATAAAAATATATGTGTGGTGGGTGATGATGACCAGGGAATATATAGATTTAGGGGTGCAACGATAAAGAATATTTTAAGATTTAAAGAAAAAATAGGAGAAAATTGTAAAATTGTAAAGTTAGATTTAAACTATAGGTCTGAAAAGGATATTGTTGATTTTTATAGAAAGTGGATTTGTCTTCTGAATTGGGAGAATTACAGGTATGAAAAAAATCTATTTTCATTTAACAAAGAGAACAGTTTAAGAGTCATAAAGCTTTCTGTGCAGAACTCAGAGAGGGATTGGAGAGAGAGAATAGCTAAATTTTTAATATTTTTGAAAAAAAATAGTATTATAAAAGATTACAATCAAATTGCTTTTCTTTTTAAATCTGTGAGAAATAAAAAGGTTATTGCTTTGGGGGAGTATCTAGAAAGTAAAGGAATAGAGGTTTATTCTCCTAGAGCAAATATGTTTTTTGAAAGAGATGAGATAATAAAAGTTATTGCTTGTTTTTTATATATTTTATTGAGAAAAGAGAGTAGTTTTTATTCTGAAACCGCTTCTAACTATGAGATAAATAGATATTATTCAAATGCATTGAATAGATTAAAGAAAATTATAGAAAATGATAAAAAATTGAAAGATGAATTGAAGGAGATAAGAGAGGAATATAAAAAAGATAAAAAATTAGGTTCACTTTTAGAACTTTATTATAAAGTGATATCTACAAAACTTTTCCAAGGGTATTTTGAGAAAAATCAAAATAATATTTTAAAAGATAGAGCTTTGTATAATCTGGGAATTTTTTCAAAATTAATAAAAAAATTTGATAGGATATCCAAAATTAGTTCAATAACGAGCGAAAATATTTTAAAAGTTGGAGAGTATCTTTTTAAAATTCATTTAAACTATTTGAGAAAAAATGGGGTAGATGAACATGAGGATATAAGAGAATATGCTCCTTCAGGAGCAGTATCATTTTTGACTATTCATCAGGCTAAAGGATTAGAGTTTCCAATCGTGATAGTTGGTTCTCTAGAGGCAATACCAGATGAGATAGAAAGTAAAAAGAATCACTTTGAACCAACAAATAGGATAGGAGAGTTTGACTTTTGGCGGTTATTTTATACAGCTTTTTCGAGAGCCAAAAATCTATTAATTTTAAGTTGTGTTGAGAGTAGAGGCAAAAAAAGGGAGGTTCCAAGTTTTCCTTTTAAAAAATTGTATGACCAGTTGCCAGATGCTTCTTCTCAAGAGATAGGATATTCTAATTTATGTATAGATAGTTTAGAACATATAAAAATAAAAAAGAGATATTCTTTCACGGGTGATATTTTAAAGTATCAGGAATGTCCATTTAAATATAATTTGAACAGAGAGTTTAGATTTGAGAGAGTTATCACACCAGAGAATTTTTACGGAAAGTTAGTTCATGAGATGTTGGAATGGATTAATGAGATGTGCATGAAAAATAGGGATATAAAAAATATTGAGGATGTGTATTTTAAGATTTATACTATGTTAAGTAAGAAAGATGGTGTATTTTTAAATAAAGAGATTTTGGATAGAGGATTAAGGCAGATTATGTTTTATTTGGATTCAGAGTTTTTAAAAGAGAAAATTATAGATGTTGAAAAAGAGTTATATGCACTCGAAAATAACTATTTGATAGAGGGAAAAATAGATATGATAGTTGAAACGAATGGGAACTTGAAAGTAATTGATTTTAAAACTGGAGATATAGATGAAAAGAGTATAGAAAAATATAGGAATCAAATTATTTTATATTGTTATCTTTTATCTATGAATAGTGATAGAAAAGTGATTGGAGGAGAGATACTGTTTTTAAAGACAGGAGTGAGAAAATTTATATCATATAAAAAAGGGGACGAAATAGAGATTTTAAATTTATTTGATGAG
The DNA here is from genome assembly GCA_949293295.1 of uncultured Cetobacterium sp. Lineage (GTDB taxonomy): Bacteria > Fusobacteriota > Fusobacteriia > Fusobacteriales > Fusobacteriaceae > Cetobacterium_A. The sequence goes on along the minus strand of CASFCG010000017.1, from coordinate 8,625 downwards.
TTGGATGAAACAATTAGAAGAAAAAAAATATATCAAAAAAATATAAGTGGAGAGAATTGTAAAAAATGTGAATTTAAAAATCACTGTTTTAGTATAAATATGGTATAATGAAAATAAAAAACAGGTGATAGGATGTACGTAGTTATAAAAAAGAATAGTGATTTAGGTAAAATACAACTATTAAAACAGAGAATAGAACAGATGGATTGTAAGGTTGTAGAGATATCTGATAGAGAACAGATTAAAATTGGAATTTTTACAAAAAATATTCAAGAGATTGTATCTAAATTGAGGAAAGAGGAGATTATTGAAAAAATAGTACAAATAGATTCGCCATTTAGATTTTCAAGCAAGGAGTTTAAGGAAAGTGAGACTATTATAGAGGTAAAAGGAAGAAAAATAGGAGCTGGAAATCTTGTAGTAATTGGTGGACCTTGTTCTATTGAGAGTAGAGAGATGATTTTTGATATTGCCAAAACAGTAAAGGAGGTGGGAGGCGAATTTTTAAGAGGAGGAGCATTTAAACCTAGAACATCTCCCTATGATTTTCAAGGACTTGGAGAGATAGGGCTAAAATATATGAGAGAGGCCTGTGATAGATATGAACTTGTAATGGTAACTGAAGTTATGGATACAAAAGATATTGAGTTAGTTGGAAAATACACTGATATTTTTCAAGTTGGAGCTAGAAATATGCAAAATTTTAGCCTTTTAAAAGAGCTTGGAAAAGTTAAAAAGCCTGTTCTATTAAAAAGAGGATTAAGTGCAACTTTAAAAGAGTTTTTGATGGCGGCAGAATATATTGTAGCACATGGGAACTATGAAGTGATACTTTGCGAAAGAGGAATAAGAACATTTGAAAGTGCAACGAGAAATACAGTTGATATCAACGGAATAGCTTATTTAAAGAGTAAGACTCATTTTCCAATAATAATTGATGCAAGTCATGGAACAGGGATAAGAGAGTTGGTAGAACCAGTTACATTGGGAGCATTGTTAGCTGGTGCTGATGGAGCGATGCTTGAAGTGCACAAAAATCCAGAATGTGCTTATTCAGATAGAGAACAAACTTTGAATTATGAACAATTTAGACAATGTGTAGAAAAAATAAAAAAGACAATGGAGTTTAAAGAGAGTTTAAAATGTATATAGATAATAATAAATATTTAAAGGTTAAAGAGCTGGAAAAATTTGGAGTAACAGCTGTATATACAAGAAAATCTTTAGGAGATATACGAGAAAAAGAGACACAAGACAGGATAATAAAGATTTTAAATACTAAAGGAAAAATAATATATTCTGGTTATCAAACTCATTCAGATAATATAGTAGTGATAGATGATTGTACTCCAGAATATGTAGAGAATACGGATGGATTTATTACTAATAGGAGGGATGTTATTATTTTTACAAAATATGCGGATTGTTTACCTATTTTTATATATGATACGAGAAAAAAAGTCTTTGGATGTGTCCATTCTGGTTGGAAAGGAAGTTATAAGAAAATAGGGATTAAGGCGATAAAAACCTTACAAAATAGATATTCAAGTGATTTGAGCGATATAGTTGTGGCATTTGGAATAGGGATAACAGCTAGAAATTATGAGGTTGGAGAGAGATTTGTTAAAGATTTTAAAGATAGCTTTTCTCCAAAGGAGCTGGAGGGGGTCTTTATTGAAGAGTGTGGGAAATACTTTTTTGACAATCAGAAATTTAACTATAATTTAATGCTAAAAATTGGAATAAAAAGAGAGAATATTGTAGTAAATGAATACTGTACATATGAAGGGGATTTTCACTCGTATAGAAGAGAGGGAGAGAGTTCAGGACGAAATGGAGCATTTATATATATTGAGTGAATCTTTTCCATTCAGGTTTTACTTGTCATTTATTAGAGAAATAGAAAGAAAAAGGGATATTTAGTACATAGAGAAATCTGTGTACTTTTTTTGAAATGCTGAAATGAAAACTAAATGGTAAAAAAATAGTTAAATAATAAAATTTGGAGAAGATTTTAAAATTAGTATAAAAACTGGTTAATTCACACCATAATGTTTGAAATAAACTAAATTGATTTCAAATTTTACACGTATAATAGCCTAAATCTATCTCTAAACAGGTTATTTATTTTATTGATATTTTATTTTGGGTATGATATTATTTTATAGATTAGATATTATTTTATTGCGTGTAATTTTTGGGGAGGACTGAAAATGAGAAAAAAAATAGCACCATATATTATTTCAGGGATTTTGACTCTAATTTTTTGCTTTTTTACTTTCAATATTTTTCTAAAACTATATTTTAATAAGTTTTATTATAAGATACCAAATTTTGTCGGTTTAACTGAAGAGAGTACCCGTAATATCAAGTTTGATGGGAATATTAAAGTGATTATCGCAGGAAAAGAGTATTCTAAGCTTCCAGCGGGAACTATTTTTAGGCAAGAGCCCACAGCAAATAGTATTGTAAAAAGAGGAAGAAATATTAATATTTGGGTTAGTAAAGGGATTGAAGATTATGTTATGCCTGATTTTTCCAATAAGACTTTAATGGAAGCGACAGTAGTACTACAAAAAAACGGTGTGAGAATTAATAAATTTTCCTATGTAAATTCAAGTCTTCCGTATAATACTATTATTGCTACTACTCCAGTTGCAGGAGAGGAGATAGAGAAAAGTAAAGGAGTTTCATTGCTTTTAAGTAATTTTACAGCAACTTCAACAATTGAAATACCTGATTTTATAGGTTTTACATTACAAGAAGCTAGAGAAAAATTGACAGAGATGGGATTTGTTGTAGGAAGTGTTGAGAGAAAGAAAATAGAGGATTTTGAATCAGATGTTGTAATAGAAATAGAAAATATTGGGAAGAAGGTTCCAGCAGGAACTGTTATAAAGCTTGTTGTTAGCGAGAAGATGTAGTTTTTGAAAGAGGTGAAAGAGATAAAGGGAGTTGTTATTAATAAGATTCAGGGGTTTTATACTATTAAAAGTGGTGAAAAGGAATATCTGTGTAAATTAAGAGGAGTTTTAAAGAAAAATGACAGAAAGGAAAATTGTACTGTTGGAGATTTTGTGATTTTTGGTGAAGATGGATTTATAACGAAAATAGAGGAACGAAGAAATTTATTAATCCGTCCTTTAGTTGCAAATATAGACTATGGAGCTATACAATTTTCAGCTAAGGACCCCGTGATAAGTTATGATAAGTTAGAAATCTTAATATTGAATAGCTTTTATAATAGAATTACTCCAATTGTTGTAGTTAATAAGATTGACCTTCTTACAGCTGAAGAGCTAGAAGAGATTAAAAGTAGATTAGAATATCTTTCAAAAATAAAGATAAAGGTTTTCTATATTTCAACTTATAAAGAGATTGGGATTCAAGAGTTAAAAAATTATATAAAAGATAAAGTTACAGCATTTGGTGGACCATCAGGAGTAGGGAAATCAACCCTTTTAAATATGTTGCAAAATACAAAAGAGTTGAAAACTGGGGAGACAAGTAAACGACTAAAAGCTGGAAAGCATACGACAAGAGATAGCAAACTTCTTCCTTTAGATATAGGAGGTTATATAATTGATACTCCTGGTTTTTCTTCAGTTGAGCTTCCACCAACGAAGAATGTGGATGAGCTTATAAATCTTTTTCCAGATTTTAAACTTTCAAAGGAGTGTAAATTTAAGAATTGCATTCATATTAATGAGCCTAATTGTGCTATAAAAGAAGCAGTTGAGAAAGGCGAGATTATGAAAAATAGATATGAACTCTACAAAAAATGTTACAATTTATCAAAAGATGAGATTTGGAATAGATATAAATAGGAGGTTATTTTATGAATAGTATTAAAATAGCACCTTCAATTCTTTCAGCTGATTTTAGTAGATTGGGAGAGGAGGTTGTTGCTCTTGAAAGAGCTGGAGCAGACTATGTTCATATTGATATTATGGATGGGATGTTTGTTCCTAACATAAGTTTAGGAGCACCGGTAGTTAAATCTATAAGGGGAAAATCAAATCTTATATTTGATGTACATCTTATGATTGAAAATCCAGAAAGATATATTGAGGATTTCGTAAAAGCTGGAGCAGATATAATTGTCGTTCATGTTGAAGCCACAAAACATCTTCACAGAGTGATACAACTTATAAAGTCATATGGAGTTAAGGTTGGTGTTTCATTAAATCCAGCGACTCCGGTAGAAGTTTTAAAATATATAATTGATGATTTGGATATGGTTCTTGTTATGTCAGTTAATCCAGGATTTGGGGGACAAACTTTTATTTCAAGTTCTTTGAAGAAAATAAGGGAGATTCGTTTACTAAGTTCAGAAATTGATATTGAGGTTGATGGCGGAATAACTGATGAAACTGTGAAAGCATGTATTGAAGCAGGAGCCAATATTTTTGTAGCGGGTTCATATATTTTTTCAGGAGATTATTGTGAAAGGATAAAGTCATTGAGGTGGAGAGATGAATAGAATTGAGAAAGTAAATGAGATTTTTGATAAATTTTATAAACTTTTTTATGAAACAGAGGATTTAGCGTTAAAGAAAAGAATAAAGTGTTTAACTCATACTGAGTTACATATTATAGAGGCTATTAGTGAAGAGACAATCAATATGAATGAGCTTTCAGAGCGATTGGGAATCACAATGGGAACTGCTACAGTTGCTATTACGAAATTGAGGGAAAAGGGGTTTATTGATAGAGCTCGTTCAGATAGTGATAGAAGAAAAGTGTATGTTTCTTTATCTAAAAAGGGATTAGAAGCTTTAAAACATCATAGTAATTATCATAAGAATATAATGTCTACTATCACAGAAGGAATCTCTGATAAAGATTTGAAGCATTTTACAGAGGTGTTTGAGGATATATTATCAAAGTTATCAGAAAAAATAGAGTTTTTTAAATCCAGACCAATTATAGAGTTTCCCGTAGGAGTTACTGTAAATATTTTAGAGATAAAGGGAACTCCAATAGTTCAAGATTATTTTTCCAAAAATGGTATTGAATATAATTCGATTTTAAAGATTATTGATATAGAGAAAGAAAGTAAGATTATTTTGGAAAGAGAGGATAAAACTATTTTGAAAATCAATATACTGGATGCTAAAAATCTAGTAGCAGTAAAGGTCGAGAGATAATGTTGTATTTTGACGGAATATCATTGAATAAATACAAAAATGAATTATTGGCTACTCTAAAAGGGAACAGTATCAATAAAGTTACACAAACAACAGATTTTGTAATAACTTTACATTTTGGAAAAAAACAACTTGTTATCTCTGTATTGCCCTCTTTCTCTTTTTGCTATGTAACAGAGATAAGAGAGAGTAGACTACTAAATGAAGAGAGAGGGTTCCAATTGAATTTGAAAAAACATTTGGTAGGTGCAACTTTAACATCAATAGAGCAAAGTGGATTTGATAGGATTTTGATATTTGAATTTTCAAAACTTAATGAGCTCGGAGAGATAAAAAAGTATAAAATTTATTTTGAAATGATGGGGAAGCATTCCAATATTATTTTAACAACTCAGGATAATAAAATTATTGATTCACTTAAGAGATTTTCGTTGGATAATTCAAAAAATAATAGGGTCTTATTTTCTGGCATGGAATATGAGTTGCCTGTTTTTGAGAAAAAGCTTTTGCCGAATTTAGTAACAAAAGAGATTTTTGAAGAGAGTTTATTAAATGAGAGTTTGATTCATAGTATTGAAGGAGTTGGGAAATATACAGCTGATTGTATTAGTAATTTTGAAGATTTTCAAACTATTCTTTTTGGAGAAACTAAACCAACAATCTTTTTAAGTCAAAATAATGAGATAGTTTTAGCCACAATTTTACCTATAAAACCAAAAAAGTTTCATTCAGAAGTTAGATTTGATACTATAGGAAAGATGGTTGATTATTATTTAGAAGAAACAAATGCTTCAACTTCTTTTAAAGTATTACAGGATAAGCTTTTATTTTCTATAAAAAAAGAGATAAAGAAAGTACAAAAGACTATTTCCAATATAGAAAACGAGATTGAGGAAAAGAAAGATTTCAGTAGATACAAAGAGGAAGGAGATATATTGGCTGCATCTCTTTATCAAATAAAAAAAGGAATGAAAGAGATTGAGTTATACGATTTTTATAATAACAAGCCTTGTCTGATTAAACTTGATTCGAAACTCTATCCTCAAGAGAACTTAGAGAAACTTTATAAAAAATATAGTAAAACTAAAAAGGGGTTGGAGTTCTCCAAAAAAAGAATGATAGAATTATCTGAACAATTGAAATATTTGGAGCAGATAGAACAATTTATTTATAATAGCGACTCTACTGAGGGATTAAAGGGGATAGAAGAGGAGTTATTTTCACAAAATATATTGAAAAAATCTAAGGATAATAAAGAAAAGAATAGGAAAAGTAAGACTACTGTAATGTCAGTTCCGGAGAGTAAAATTGGAAATGTGGTTGTTAGATATGGAAGAAATAATTTGGAAAATGATTTTATAATCAGAAATACTAATCGTGAAAATTTGTGGTTCCATTGTAAAGATATATCTGGGGCTCATGTGGTATTAAAAGAAAATATAAATTTAACAGAGGAAGAACTCTATAATGTTGCACTGTTTTGTGCTAAACAAACTAAAATTTCAATTGGAACTAAAGTGGTTGTAGAATATACAAAAATAAAAAATTTAAATAAACCGAAAGGAGCCAGACCTGGCTTTGTTACATATAGCACCGCAAATACTATTATTGTAACTGTTCAGTGAAAAATATAAGTTGTTAATTTAGTAATTAAAAGAGGTATAAAATGAAAAAAACGTTATTAATAATTTTTAGTTTGTTTAGTTTATCATTGTTTGGATTTGATAAAAATCTTTATAATAGGTTAAATCTAACTGATAAGATGAATTTTAAAGTTTTTAATGACGCAATGATTGGATTGAGTAAAATAACATGGGACAATCTTAGATATTTTGTCATTATTGACTATAATAAGCCCTCTAACGAACCTAGATTTTTTGTGATTGACCTAAAAAAAGAAAAGTTGTTATACCATTCTTATGTTACACATGGACAAAATAGTGGGAGTTTATACGCTAAAAAGTTCTCAAATACCCCAAATTCATATCAAAGTTCGTTGGGATTTTATGTTTCAGATAATAAACCTTATAAAGGAGAGTTTGGAATCTCCTTGAGGTTATTTGGTTTAGAAGATAAATTTAATTCAAATGCTAAACTGCGAAATATAGTTATTCATGGAGCTGAATATGCTTCAGAGGATTATGTAAAAAAAGTTGGTTTTTTAGGAAGAACTTCTGGTTGTCCTGCTATTCCACTATCCATATCAAATGAGGTAGTTAATCTCTTAGCAGGAAAATCAGTGATATATATTGCTGGGGATGATGAGAGATATCAGAATGAGAGTAGCTTTCTAAAAAGATAAGGCAGTTGAAAAATTTTAAATTTATGATATAATGTGTGAGTTAAATAAATTAGTGGGAGGTTTTTCAAGTGGTTAGAAAATTAAAGGGTCAAAAAGCAGCGGGAAATCAAGCCGATATAATAAGACAAGCTCAAATTATGCAACAACAGATGATGACTATTCAAGAAGGATTGAAAGATAAAGAGGTAGAAGCGTCTGTTGGTGGGGGAGCAGTTGTTGTTAAAGCTAATGGACAAAAAACTATAACTTCTGTTTCTATCACTAAAGAGATTATTGCTGATGCTGTTGAAGATAAAGAGATGTTGGAAGATTTAGTTCTTTCGGCAGTTACAGAGGCTTTAAGACAAGCTGAGGAATTAGCTGAAAAAGAGATGGCGGTTGTAACTGGTGGAATGAGTATTCCAGGATTATTTTAATGATATTTTGGAGCTGTTGCAAATTTGATGATTTGCTTAGCTCTTTTTCTTTTGAATAAAAAATAGAATTAAGCTATTTTTATGATTTCTAAAAAAAATACAATTTTATTTATTTTTTAATGAATTTTTATAAAAAAACAATTTCCCTATCAAGGGAAATCATTTTTTATACTTATAAAGAGGTTTTAAATTATGAAAAATATTTTATTATCTTGATTCATGACATTTTGACGTGTAAAAAGAATAAAAAGTTTGAAAAAATTAAAAATTTTTGAAAATAAAAAACCTCTCATTGAAGAGAGGTTTAAAATGAGGGGGGGTTAAAAAAATCTAAAAAATAAAACTTATGAAATTTACAAAAAATGAACAAATTGATTTATCAAGAATTACATCTTTTTGACGTATTAGTTTATGAAAAAGTTTGAAAAATTTTTATAATTTTAATATTTAATTTTTTAAGTAAAAAGTCCCTCTATGATAGAGGGACTAAAAATGGGGGGGATTACTAAATAAAGATACTTAACCTTTATTTTATCCTTTTGACGTAAGAACTAAAATAAAAGTTTTAAAATTTATAAAAAAATATGACAATAAAAAAAGAAAATTCTAACTCTTGACAAAAATTAAAAAAAATGTTATTTTTACCTGTAGTATGTGTGTATCTGTAGCTCAGTTGGATAGAGCAACTCCCTCCTAAGGAGTAGGTCATGAGTTCAAATCTCGTCAGGTACACCATCTGTGATGTTTTATAGATACT
>CASFCG010000016.1 GCA_949293295.1 uncultured Cetobacterium sp. | reverse complement strand
GAAGACACGGAAAGAAAAGAATGATTGGTGACGAAAGCTATGGAGGTACACCCAGAAACATATCGAACCTGGAAGTTAAGCCCATAAACGCCGAAAGTACTTGAGGGGCAGCCCTCTGGGAGGATAGGAAGTTGCCAATCTTTTTTGTTTTTGAGAAATAAAAGGAGTTTAAAATTGAAAATTATAGAAATACTAAAAGAGATTAAAACTATTGATTTTATTAGCATAACTTTAATGTGGATGTCTTTCTTAATAGGGATAAAATTTCCAGATTGGGATTTTAAAATGAGGTTGAAACACAGAAACATTTTAACTCATAGTCCGTTAATTTTATGGGTATTAATCTTTTTTTATAAAACACAAAATCTTAATAATAATGTTGAAATTTTTAGATTTATAATAATGGGTTTTTCCACAGCAATAGGTTTGCATATGGTATATGACTTTTTTCCTAAGTCTTGGAAGCGGGGAGCATTGATATACTTTCCAGTTGTCAAAAGAGGATTGGGAGTAAGAGGAAGTAAAATTTTTATATTTTTAACAGCAATTTATTCAATATTCCTTTCAATAAAATATTCAAAAGTTATTGAAGAGTTATTATTACTTTTTGTGTTATGTGGGTATGTATTAGTAAAAAGTATAAAAAAAGAGGAAAAATTTTTTAGACCCATATCATTATATTTTATAACTTTATTGGTCGGTAGTGCATTAAAATATAAAGTGATAGGGGATTTTGTATATAATTATAGTCATTACTTATTTCAATATCTGACAAGGTATCTACAAATGGATTAAAATTAAGAGATTTTATGGGATTATGATTATATGGTTGAATTGAAAGAATTATTGATAAAATAGAATTAAAATATTAGAATATAGTTTGTAAAAAAATAAAAAAGGGGATTTTGGAAATGGATCAAAATAGTAGCGTAAAAATTGAGGTTGCTGACCCATCAGCGTTAGGGTTATTAGGTCTTGCAATTGTAACTTTAGTTGCATCATCTAGTAAGTTTGGAATTGTAAGTGGTGTTTCTTTAGTAATACCATGGGCAATATTTTTAGGAGCTTTTGTTCAATTGATTGCATGTTTAAATGATATTAAGCACGGGAATGTGTTTGGTACTACCGCATTTGGAGGATATGCATTTTTTTGGTTTGGGATGGCTATGAGTTGGATGATTCAGCTTGGTGCATTCGGTGAACAGATGCAAAAAATGGCGGATCCGAAAGCGTTTGGTTTTGTATTTATAGGATATTTAATATTCACTCTGTATATGACAATAGGTTCAATTGAGACAAATAAAACATTATTGATTATATTTATATTAATAGATTTATTATTTTTAGGATTAGCTTGTTCAACTTTTGGAATAGCAGAACATTTCATGCATACTTTAGCTGCAATATCTGAGTTTTTAATAGCAATGGTATCTTTCTATGGTTCAGCAGCAAATGTATTAAATAAAACATTTGGAAGAGAGTTTTTACCATTAGGAAAACCACTGGGAATATTTAAAAAATAATTGACAATATTAGAAAAAATCTATATAATAAATGGGTATATTATAATCCTTTCCCACAAAGGACGCCGTTCGTTATATGATGTAAATATAACTATTTTCGAGGAGGAAAAAACGTGAAGAAATACACTGCTATGCAAAGAAAAGAAGACGTTGTAAGAGAATTTGTTCACTATGACGCAGAAGGAAAAATTTTAGGAAGATTAGCTGCTGAAATAGCTAAGAAATTAATGGGTAAAGATAAAGTTTCTTATACACCTCATGTTGATGGAGGAGATTTTGTAATCGTTACTAATGTTGAGAAAATTGCGGTTACAGGTAAGAAATTAACAGATAAAATTTATTACAACCACTCTGGTTTTCCTGGAGGATTAAGAGAAAGAAGATTGGAAGAAATCTTGGCTAAAAATCCTAAAGAAGCTCTAATGCTTGCTGTAAAAAGAATGCTTCCAAAAAATAAATTAGGAAGACAGCAATTAACAAGATTAAGAATATTTGTTGGAGCTGAACATATTCATACTGCACAAAAACCAGTAAAGGTAGAATTTTAATAGGAGGGATTTAGAGTGGCAGAGATGATTCAATTTAGAGGAACTGGAAGAAGAAAAACTTCAGTAGCAAGAGTTATACTTATCCCTGGAGGAAAGGGAGTAAAAATAAATGGAAAAGATATGTCTGAATATTTTGGAGGAAGAGATATTCTATCTAAAATAGTTGAGCAACCATTGGCATTAACTGAAACATTGGATAAATATGAAGTTAAAGTAAATGTAATTGGTGGTGGAAATTCTGGTCAAGCTGGAGCAATCAGACATGGTGTTTCAAGAGCTTTAGTTGAGGCTGATGAAAACTTAAAAGGAGCTTTAAGAGAAGCAGGATTTTTAACAAGAGATTCAAGAATGGTAGAAAGAAAAAAATACGGAAAGAAAAAGGCAAGAAGATCGCCTCAATTTTCAAAGAGATAGGTTTTATATCCCACAAATGTCAAGTTTGTGGGTTTTTTATGTGGAAAACAATTTATTTTGTAACTAGTTTTAATAGGCTATAAATGATAAATATAAAATCCAAAGTTATAGTAAAGTGTGTGGAAGTTATAAAAATTATAAAATATGTAGAGGAGAGAAAACTAAGATGAAATTATTAACACCAATGAATTTAACTTTTACGGTTCTTATGTTAGTTTTATTTATGATTTCGCTTTGGAAAATAAGAAGAAATCCAAAAGAAAGCAGTACAATTCCTAATTCAATAGCAGTTTTGGGAATAATAGGAACGTTTGTAGGAATATTTTATGGGCTTTTAAAATTTGATACTACGAAGTTAGACTCAAGTATTCCAGTTTTATTAGATGGAATGAAAACAGCATTTTTTACTTCTATTTTAGGACTAGGATTTTCAAGTATTTTAAAAAGTGTCCAGTCAAACAGAGTAAAAAAGGTTATAAAAGAAGAGAATATAGGTGAAACATCTCTAGAGAAAATTACTAATTTAATGTTTGGTATAAAAGAGTCAATAACAAATAGTAATAGAGAATTAATTAGTTCAATAGAAATCTTAAGGGAGGAATTGGTAGGAAATAAAGAAACCTCCTTAGTAGAACAGATGAAAAGTTTAAAAGATGATATGAGAAAGACTCAAATAGAAGCACAAGAGTGTTTAAATTTAGGTCTGCAAAGTATGGAACAACAATTTGGAAAATTAGTTCAGACTAATGAGGCTATTGGTGTTGAAATAGAGAGAGGAAATAATATATTAATTGATGAATTTAGAGTATTTGCTAAAAATATGGCGGAAAATAATATGAAAGCTTTTACAGAAGCTATTCAAGAGTGTATAAGGGACTTGAATAATCAGTTACAAGAACAGTTTGGAGAAAATTTTAAACATTTAAACAGAGCGGTAGAGAGATTATTAGAATGGCAAGAGCACTATAAAGAAACCGTAGAAAAAACGAATGAAAATCAAGTTGAGATATATAAAGGAATGTTACAAGCTAAAGAGTTGGTAGTAGAGATTAGTGAAAGAAGCTATTCTATTGTGGAGATTACAAATAGATTAGGAGACAAAATAGTTACGTTTGATACTCAACAAAAATCTCTAAATAACTCAATAGAAATCTTAAACAAAATTTCTATGGAAGCTAGGGAGTTGTTACCTAATTTGGACAAGTATAGTTCAGAGTTTAATGAAAGTATAATTTCTATTGCTAATCGAACTCAAAATTATTTTGAGGAGTTAACAAAATTTTCAACGGAAAATATAAGAAAGCAGCAAGAAGGAATAGTGGAAACTTTAAAAGAGGTAACTACAACAATTAAAACTACAAGTGAACTTAATATTCAGATGATGGAAGCTCAAATAGAAAGTATAAATAAAGCTTTTGTTAAATTTGAAAATGAAGGATTTACATTGACGAAGAAAATATCAGATAATATTCAGACTATGGTAAAAAATAATAATTCTAACTTAGAAACAAGTGTAAAAAATCTAAATACAGCTTTAGAAAATACTTTGAATGTGTCACTTCAATCTTTAGGAGAACAATTAGCAGCGGTGTCGGAGAAATTTGTTAATGACTATACTCCTTTGACGATAGAGCTACAAAAAGTGGTTAATTTAGCAAAAAAGGTAGGAGAGACTAAATGAGCAACTATATAAAAAATGATGACTTCTGGCCGTCAATTTCAGATTTAATGTCTGGCTTAATGATAATTTTTATGTTTATTGCAATCTCTTTTATGACACAAATATCTAATGAAAAACAGATATTGACGGATATAGCGAGTGAGTACAAAAGAATTAAAATCTCTATTTATAGGGAGTTATTTAAAGAGTTTGAAGCGGATTTAAATGAATGGAATGCTTACATAGACCAAGAAACATTATCTATTAAGTTCAAGGAGCCGGATGTATTTTTTGAGCAAGGAAGTAGTAGGCTAAATAATAAATTTAAAGAGATATTAAATGATTTTTTTCCAAGATATATAGCAATTTTAAATTCTGGAAAATATCGTGATGAGATAGAAGAGGTAAGAATAGAAGGACATACTTCGACGGAGTGGACAAACCGTTCTACTCCTATAGAATCTTATTTTAAAAATATGGAGTTATCACAAAATCGGACAAGGTCAACTTTGCATTATGTTATGAGCTTGAATTCTATGAAAAAGCATGAAAATTTTATGATAGAAAAAGTTACTGCTAATGGACTTTCGTACAGTAAAAGAATAATATTAAATGGAAAAGAGGATAAGAAATTATCAAGAAGAGTAGAATTTAGAATTAGAACAAGGGCTGAGAGAAAATTAGAGCAAATTTTAGAAAAAGTTAATAAGGAAAGTGATAAAAATGAAGTTAATTGATTTTAATAAGTTTTTAGCTTTTAATAAAATTCGCGAAAAAATGGGAATTTCAAAGGATTATAAACCTAATTTCAAAACTCCAGAAGCGATTTCAATAAAGATGAAGTTTGAAGAGATTAGGACAAAAGGATTAGATATCCCAACACATGAACTTTTATATGCTAAGGATGGTACATTAGAACATAAAGATTTTCCAGGACAAAAAATGTTAGTTTATATTAGAGATTTTGGAGAAGAATACGGCCCGCCTAAATTTCATATAGCTTGGTGTAAAACTTTAGAGCAAATGCATAGAAGTGGAAAGTTTGAAAGATATGTAATTAGTCAGAGAAATGATGGGATATTTTTGTTGAATAAGACGGTTGCCGGAAAAGTCGTAGAAAAAGATATAGAGTTAAAACTTTTAGTTTGTAAAAACTGTCTAAAAAAATTAAAATATAGAGAATATAGTTTAGTAAGTTATAAAAAAGATAAAGAAATATATAATTCTTTTAATATTCAAGAGTTTTTAGATATGTATAATACTGAGATTTATATTGAGCCCACTCATACAGAAAATACTCAACCTTTAAATGAATATAGTAAAGATTGGAATGAAATAAGTTCTAGTTATAAAGAGAGTAAAAAATTTATTTGTCAAGATTGTGGAAAAGATTGTTCAAAAGATAAAGAGGAACTTCATGTTCATCATATTGATGGAGTAAAATCAAATAATCTTCCATCAAATTTAGAAGTGGTGTGTGTTAAGTGTCATTCTAGAAAGCCGATGCATCAACATATGCTGACTAACCCTAAGTTTATGAAATACTTAAAACATTAAAAAAATAAGAGAATTTCTTTATTTTTGTGTAGAAGAGATTTACCTATTTGTTTTGAGTTTACTTAATAAACAAAAATATTGAAAGAGATTGAGGATTATCAAGGAATAATTGAGTAATGATATTTTTATTTGGATATATAGCATAGATAAAATATTTATAAAAAAGTACTGTAGGTAAAGCAGTATTTTTTTATTAATTTTCAGAGTAAGGATTTAGAAAAATTAAATATGCTTATAAGATTATTAGTATTATGAATTTGAAAATAAATTATAAAACAAATAGACTTTTGTATTTTCTAATTAGATTTGCTATAATATTATAAAAATGAAAAAGGAGTTAATATGTATCTAATAATAGTTATAATATTGTTGCTAATATATTTCAGAAATAAAGGGGTACCGATATTTTTATATCATCAAGTAAATGAAAAAAGTGGAGTAACTCCTGAACTATTTGAAAAGCATTTAGAGATTTTGAAAAAAAGTAAGGTTAACACAATTACCTTGAAAGAATATGGAAAAGGAGATATAAAAGATAATTCAGCTCTTATTACTCTGGATGATGGATATTATGATAACTATTCTAAAGTTTTTCCACTTCTAAAAAAATATAATATGAAAGCTACTATATTTTTAAATACTCTTTATATAAAGGACAGAAGAGAAAAAGATACAAAAATTTTGTCCAGTGGAAAGGCTAATTATGAAGCGATGAAAGAGTATATTGAAACTGGAGAGGGAAAAACAGAGCAATATCTCTCTTGGGGGGAGATAAAAGAGATGTATCAAAGTGGACTTGTTGATTTTCAAGCACACTCTCATAAGCACACGGCGGTATTTGTGAGTGATAAAATAGAGGGTTTCTTTGAGGGAAATGAGGAGGATACAACTGACCTATATCTTTACGGAAAAATAGAGAGGGGATATCCTAAATTCAGAAAAAGAGGAGAGTATTCGTCGCAGGCAGTGATTATAAAGAAAGAGTTTTTTGAAATATTTAAAGAGTACTATGACAAAGAATTGGAAAAAAAAGATGAAAAGGAGCGGTTAAAACTAGCTCAAGTATATATAGATAACAATAAGAGTGAATATTTTCATTATGAGAGTGAAGAGGAGTTTTTAAATAGAGTGAGAGAGGAGTTTTTATTAAACAAGAGAATAATAGAAGCTAATCTAGGAAATAGAATAGAGTATTTTTGTTGGCCTTGGGGTCATAGAAATAAAAAAGTGATAGAAATGCTAAAAAAAGAGGGAATAAAAGGATTTGTTACTACAAAGAAAGGAACAAACGGAAAGATTCCAAATTATGATATGATGAGAAGGATTGAATTAAGAAAATTCACTCCAGAAAAATTTAGAATTAATCTTTTTGTAGCGAAAAATTATATTTTAGGAAAAATATATGGTTGGATATCATAGGAGAGAGTAGTATGAAATTGACAGTTGCAATGATAACAATGAATGAAGAAAGAATTTTAGCAAAAACGTTGGAATCAGTTAAGAAAATAGCGGATGAGATAGTAATAGTGGATAGTGGTTCTACTGATAGAACGGAAGAGATAGCTAAGAAGTATGGAGCAAGGTTTTATGTAGAGGAGTGGAAAGGCTATGGTTTACAGAGAAATTCAGCAATAGATAAAGCAAGTGGGGAGTGGATATTGAATATTGATGCAGATGAAGAGTTATCATTAGAGCTTCAGGAAAAAATAAAAGAGATAAAAAGTTCAGATGATGATAAAGAGGTTTTTGATGTTAATTTTACTTCTGTTTGTTTTGGAAAAAAGATAAAATATGGAGGTTGGAGCAATAGTTATCATATAAGGCTTTTTAAAAAGAATGCAGGAAAGTTTAATACTAACACTGTTCATGAGACTTTTCAAACAACTAAGAAAATCTATACAATAAAGGAAGAAATTTATCATCACAGTTATTCTACTTTAGCGGATTATTTTACAAAATTTAATCGTTATACTACAGAGGGAGCTATTGAATATTATAAGAGAGGTAAAAAGTTTGGTGTTTTTCAATTAGTTTTTAATCCGATATTCAAGTTTATAAGAATGTATCTACTAAGGTTGGGATTTTTAGATGGAAAAGAGGGATTTTTGTTAGCATGTACAAGCTCTCTTTATACTATGGCAAAATATTACAAGCTATATGAAATCTATAAGAATAAAAGTTATCAACAAAATTAAAAGTAACTGACAATGTAATTTTGATATTTTGTTGTATAAAAGGTATTTGCTTTAAAAATTTAGACAAACTCATTTAGATATAATATACAGTTGTTGGTAGATTATTACTTGAAATGGAGATGTGTGATTATTAGTTTTTGTAGTATACAACTTTCTTTTAATCAAAAAAATCTCTAGATTTTTGGATAATAGATAAAACTAATTTCGAACTAGATAAAAAAGTTGTAAAAAAATAAAAGAAGTTGTAAAATTAGTGTGATAGAATAAGTTTGTCAGTGGAAAAAGAGATTGAAAAAACAAACAAAAGTGATAACATGGGAGAGCGCTTCAAATAAAGAAAGCAAAAAAGATAGAACAGTTCTCATAAAAAGAGAGCGCAAGCCAAAAATATTACGCAGAGAAAAAAGGATTATCTAAACCTTGGACAATGAAAAAAGAATAGAAAGAGCGCATGTAAAAAGGGAGAAAACCTAGGAATATTAAGAAGTGAAACAAAAAGATGAGTAAAAATTAAAATCCAGTAAAAACAAGGATTGAAACTTGGATTCCTATTTCTGTTATTTTAGCTAATCTTCAAGGTAAAAATTAAAATCCAGTAAAAACAAGGATTGAAACAATTCTTCTGGAATTTCTTCCAGGTTAACAACTTTCACGGAGTAAAAATTAAAATCCAGTAAAAACAAGGATTGAAACATAGTACTTTTCCGCTTCGTAAGCGGAAGTGCCAAAATGGGTAAAAATTAAAATCCAGTAAAAACAAGGATTGAAACTTAATCCGTATTTTTTTTTCAATAGGTCGAATGGTTTGTAAAAATTAAAATCCAGTAAAAACAAGGATTGAAACTCATCTCCGGGGTTAAATTCAAAAATCTACGTTCAATTCTAGGTAAAAATTAAAATCCAGTAAAAACAAGGATTGAAACTAAAAATATCGGGTTTGGCGTTTCCGGTATCAGAATCATGTAAAAATTAAAATCCAGTAAAAACAAGGATTGAAACCTATCGTTAAAGAATTTTGTAATTTATTATAAATTTTTAAATGTAAAAATTAAAATCCAGTAAAAACAAGGATTGAAACTTTGAAAAGACTATTTGTGATACAATGTATAATATCCCTTGTAAAAATTAAAATCCAGTAAAAACAAGGATTGAAACAACGATAGTCTGAATCCGTGCTCTTCTATTTTTTTTATAGTAAAAATTAAAATCCAGTAAAAACAAGGATTGAAACTATTGCAATAACTTTTTTTGTTTTTTCGCAAATTTTGATATATAATTCATTTTAAGGAGGTAAAAAATGGTGAATAAGAATAAAGAAATTGGCAATTTGCTAAAAGAAAGGAGAAAAGAGCTTGGATATAGTTTGGAAGATATAAAGATACTTTTAAAAAAGGATTTTGATATAGATTTGGATAATAGCAATATATCCAGATATGAAAATGGAAGTGTAAAAAATATGAATCCAACATTTTTAAGAGCTTTATGTAAAATAAATAATATTGATTATATAAAAATTTTCAAAGAATTAGGTTATGTTGATCCGGAAGATGATAGAATTTATAAAATGTCCTACAAAGACAAAACTCAGTATGATATAATGATGAACGAAGCTACATTATTTTTTAACGATGAAAATATTTCAGAAGAAGATAAACAAAGACTTTTATTAGCTATGAATGAAATGTTTTTTGTGAGTAAACAGATAAATAAAGAAAAATACAGTAAAAAATCTATAAAAAAATAAGTAAAAATTAAAATCCAGTAAAAACAAGGATTGAAAAAATATTTTTTCATCAATTATGTTAAAGAGAAAATTTGTGTAGATGAGGTGATAGGAATAGATATATTTGTAGAGGGGAATAATAATAAACTTACGGCAAAAGAAGAAAGTTTTATAATAAAAGATAGGGAGGAGAAAAAATCAATTTTTTCAAAGGATTTAGTAAAATCAATAGTTCTAGGACGAAAAGTTAGTATTACGACAAAGGCAATAAATCTAGCTTTAGAGAATGATATTCCTATAATAGTATTGGATGATTTACGAAGAGTAAAAGGAAGATTTTGGAGCCATAATATCTCAAAAAGTTTTATTTTAAAAAGTAAACAATATAGTTTTTTTAGAAGAGTAGAGGGATTAGAATTTGCCAGAAAATGGATAAAAAAGAAAATAGAATATCAGTTGCAACATATTGAGAGATTAGAGAAAAATAGGGATAACGATGAGATACGAAAAGAGAAGCAAAGAATAAGAAGTTGTTTAAAAAAGATAGAGAGTATTTCTTTAACTAATGAAAAAATTAGAGAGAGATTAATGGGATATGAGGGAGTGTCAAGTCGAAATTATTTTTCAGTGATAGAGAGATATCTTCCAAAAAGATGGAATTTTACAAAACGCGAGCATAGAAATAGTAAAAATCCATATAATATTGTTTTAAACTATCTGTTCGGAATACTTTATATAGTTTGTGAAAGAGAGTTAGTTGTTGCAGGATTAGATCCGTATTATGGTATACTTCATTCAAATGGTGTTAATAGAAAAGCACTACTTTATGATTTTATAGAGCCTTTTAGAGATGTATGTTTTCAGATAGCTTTTTCAATGTTTTCTAGAAAGAAGATTGCACTATACCATTTTGAAGAGGTAAAAGGAAAAGTATTTATCTCCAGGGAGTTACGAATTACACTAGCAGAAGTTTTATATTCAAAGATAGAAAAAGAGAATGGGGTATTAGAGAGGGTAAAGGATGAAATTAAACTATTAATTGAGGAGATAGAAAAAAATGATTTTTATGATTAGTTATGATATATCTTGTGGAAAAAGACGAAGTGAGATTAAAGATATTTTGAGCTCTTATCTCTGGATTAGAGTTCAGAAATCAGTTTATTTTTCCACAAAAAATGAGAGATTTTTGGAGAAAATTTTACAAAAAATAGAAGGAGTTTTAGATAAAGAGAGTGATAAATTATTAGTTCTTCCGATATGCGATAGCGATTTCGAGAGGAGCTATTTTTTTGACCAGTATAGAAAAAAAACAATAATGAGAGAGCGGAGTTATATAGATTAGATGAAAAAAGTGATAGTTATTTATGATATTGTAGATGATAAAGTTAGAAATAATATTGTAGAGATTTTACAAAACAATATGTTTATAAGGATACAAAACTCTGTTTTTATAGGACAAGTAAGATATGAAAAAATAGTGAATTTAAAAAAAGTATTGAGAAAAAATATCAATATAGTTCAAGATAAAATATGTATATTAATAATTTGTGAAAAGTGTTACAAAAAAGGAAAATATATAAATACTAAAAATTTGAACGAGATGTTAAAGTCGTATTTTATTTTATAATCGAAAAAGAAAGCCAGTAAAGAAATGTTGAAATAAATTATAATTTTAATTAAAAATTTGTAAAAAAAAGATAAAAGTTGTAAAAAATATATGATATACTTAACTAGAAAGTATGAAGAAGTTAAAAAGATACTTTAAAAGAGGTAGATAAAATGGTGAAAGTAGTTGTATTAAAATTAAAAGTAAGTGGAAAAAAGTTCCAAAATAGAGATGCAGAAAAATTGAGAGGTTATATAGGAAATCTTTTTAAGGAGGAAATTCTTTATCATAATCATGTTGATAAATATACTTTTAATTATCAGTCTGCACAGATATTTTATAAAGTTTTAGATGGAGATTTGGCAATAGTTGGAGTAAATATGGGAGCAGAAATTATCCTAAAAAATTACGAAAAAATTGAGAAGATAAGAATTGAGGAGGAGTTTTTTAGTGTTGAAAAGGAACTCAATGAGGTTGAAATTGATTTAAAAGTAGAGGATAAAAGGAATTACTCATATCATTTTATAACCCCTTGGTTTGCACTAAATCAAGAAAATTACAAAAAGTATAGAAGCGGAGAGTTTGATTTGAATAATCAATTAAGAAATAATATAATTGAGTTTTTTAAATTGTGTGGGGTGTGGGCAGATAAAAAGATAGATGTTAAAGCTAAGTTAAAGGAGATGATAATAACTCAAAAAAATACAAAAATACTAGCTTTTGTAGGAGAGTTTAAGACAAATGTGAATCTACCAAATCATATTGGACTAGGAAAAAGAAAAAGTATAGGGTATGGTGGAATAGAGAAAATTGAGATGAACGGATAGAGGTGAAAAGATGTTCTTTAGTTTTATTATAAAACTAAAACTAGTTGAATTTGGAGGAAATGAAAAAATAAAAAAATATGTAAATTTTTTCCATTTTAAAAAGTTGATAGGAGAAAAATTAAAAGCTACAGTTGTTTCAGATTTTTTAACGAAAGATAGGTTTTTTAAAGAGAGAGGGATATATTTTTTACGAATATCATGTATTTCTCAAATGGAGATGCGAACATTAGTTAGGTTTTTGCATGGAAAGAAGATTTTTAAAGAGACAATTTCAATTCAGGATAAAGAATTTACTATCTTAGATATTATATATGATGGTAACAAAAGTATCTATGCAAAACAACTTTCTATAAAGGAATTACTGTATTTAGAAGGAGTAGAAAAAGTAGAAGTCAAGTTTTTAACACCGACCTTCTTTAAGGTAGGAGAGCAGTTTATAGATGAACCGGAACCTTACTTGTACTTCGCAAGTGTTTTAAAATATTTCAATAAATTTTTTGATAATAGTGAATTGAAAATGGAGAGCTTTTCGAAATCCTTATTGAAAAACATTGTCTTAGAGAGTAAAGAGATAAAAAAGAAAGAGGTTTATGTCGAGGGTGTTTCCTATTGTGGTTTTGTAGGAAAGGTTACATATTCTATTCCAGAAAATTTTGAGGAACTAAAAAAGATAGTGGATATTTTGACTGAAATCTCTTTTTTTACTGGAGTAGGGCAGTTTACAAGATTGGGGTTAGGAAGTATTATAATCGAAAAGAAAGAAAATAAGGGAGGAGTTTTTCAGTAGCAGAAACTTTCTATGTTTGATAAGTTTTTTAGTTTATTATTAGAATTATAGTTATATTGATTTGTTTATTTTAATTGGTGATAGCTTCTTTTATTGGAGTTTACGGAGTGATGGAAGATATTAAGTTATAATTTTGAAAAGGAGGAAAAGAAAAAGTGTTAATAGTAAGAGATGATTATGAAAGAGTGGCACTAGGTGGACTTTTACACGATATAGGAAAACTATTGAGTAGATGTAATAGATACACTAAAGAGGTAAAAAATGGAAAGCATCCAACTTTATCCGAGTGGTTTATATATTTTTTAGATGAGAAAAGGATTATTAAGTTTGATGAGGATTTGAAAGAGATAGTAAAAAAACATCATGATAATGCCTATTTTCCATCTGAATTGGTTGTATCTTCAATTAAAAATAATGATAGATTAAAAAGTTTAGCTACTATTGTGGCTCAGGCAGATAATTACTCGTCAATGGAGAGACACACTGAAGATGGGGATGGACATTATAAAACTAGACAGTTAGATTCAATATTTTCAAAAATCAATATTGGAAATGAGGACTTAGCAGAAGAAAGTAAAATATATAGATTAAATAGGTTGGAAACTGCTCATATTTTTTCAGAAACAAAATCTAAAAACACTCAAGAGGAGTTTGAGAAGTTAATAGAGGAGTTTTTAAATGAAGTAGAGCAGATAAAAACAGAGAATTTCACCATTTTTTATAATAAAATGTTGGAAGTGATGAAAAAATATTTATGGTGCTTAGCCTCGGACACAACAAAGCGTATATGTGACCTATCTCTATATGACCATTCTAAAACCACATCAGCTATAGCAGTAGCTTCATACAATTATCATGTTGAAAAACAAAATTTGAATGAGAGAGAGATAAAAAAAGGAAAGGATAAAGAGCATTTTTTATTGATTGGTGGAGATATATCTGGAATTCAAAAATATATTTATTCATTGAAAAAGAGTGAAGGATTGGCTAAAAGATTAAGAGGACGTTCTTTTTTTATAAAACTTTTATCACAGGTTGCTTCATATAAAATTATAGATGAACTAAATCTAACTCAGAGTAATATAGTTATATCGAACAGTGGAAAGTTTTATATAGTGGCTCAAAATACAGAGAAAACTGTTAAAAAGTTAGAAAAATTAAGAGATTCAATAAATGATGAGTTGTATGTAAATTATGAAGCAGAGCTATTTTTAAATCTCCAATGGATAGAGTTGAAAGGGGAAGAATTAGGGTTAGAGTTTAACAAAAAATATGAGAGATTGAATCAGATATTGCAAAAAAGTAAAGGCAAAAAATTTGAAAAACAGATTCTTAAAGAACCAATTTTAGATAATCCGATGTATGGAATGAAAGAAAAAGTAGATCTTTGCCCAATATGTAACAGATATTTGAAAAAGAAAACGCAAGAGGTTTGTGAAAAGTGTGATTCAGATGAGAGGATAGGTGGAATTCTTCCAAAATTAAAAAGAGTTGTAATATATAAAAATAAAATAGATTATGAGCTCTCTCTTTTTGGATATCAAATAAGATTTTTGAAGGAGGAAGAGCAGATTGAAAATGAACCATATCTTGTGATTGATTATAAGGGGGATTTAAAAGGAGAATATCCTGTTATAACGGATTATTATGGTGGTTTTACCCCTTTGAAAGATGAAAAAATTATGACTTTTTCAGATATAGCCAGAGAATCAAAATCAAATAACCTTGGAGTTTTAAAAGGTGATGTTGATAATCTCGGAATAATAATAAATTTAGGTCTTAAAATTGAGGAAGAGAGTGAAGAGGGGATAATATACAAGGATGTTACCTCCATATCTAGAGTTGCGACTTTGAGTAGAATGTTGGATATGTTCTTTTCATATTGGTTACCAGAACAATTAAAAAATAGACAGAGAGAGCTAGGGAGTCATTATATAATATATTCTGGCGGAGATGATTTTATGATAGTGGGGGCATGGGATAAACTTTTAGAGTTGTCTAAAATCATAAATGATAAATTTTATGAATATGTAGGAGAGAATAAAAATTTTACTATCTCAATGGGACTGGCAATAGTTAAAAGTAGTGATCCTATATATTATTCAGCAAAATTAGCAAATGAATTAGAAAATTTAGTAAAGGAGAGTGGAAAAAATGGATTGGCAGTTTTTGATAGGTATATTCCTTGGAGTAAATATAATGAAGTTTTCAAGCTTGGAAACAGACTATGTGAGTTTATTGAAAGGAAAGAGCTATCACAGAGCTTTATATATAGATTATTGAACTATACAGAGATGGCAGAAAAATCATTGGATAATAAAGAAAATCTGATTTATGCTTCAAAATTTGAATATGATATAACAAGAAATGTGATAGAGAAGTTAGATGATAAAAACAGAGCAAAAGAGATTTGGAATCTGCTTTCAGGATATTTTGGATATGAAAGTGTTGTAAAATCCGAATTTTTATCTAAGTATATGAGGGTAGTATTAAATTATTCAGTAAGAAAATTAAGGGAGGTAAGAGATGTATAGTTCTAATACAAATAACAATAATGCGTCGAAAAATAGTAAAGAGACTATGAAGTTTGATTTTTCAGAGAAAGGATTTTTAACGGAAAAGGGGATTATAAGGGAGGAGTTAATAACAACGGAAGCTAAAGAAATAGCAAAAGAGTTTGTAAAGAAAGGACTTTCTGTAACACAGTTAAGAGCTTTCTTCAATGAAGTAAAGATTATAAAAAATAGATTAAAGAGTGATGGAACTAATTATGATAAGGAGTTTCCTTTGATATTATTGGTAAAATCTAAAGCTGAGTATAAAAGCAAGGCTAAAAGGGCAAAGATTCCAGAGGTATTTAAGAATTTTTTGATTGCAAGTGTTGATAGGATATGGAAAGATAAAAAAGAGGGAAAAGGAAAAGAGATATTTGATGCTTATATATTATTTTTTGAAGCGATAGTAGGATATTTTTATGGAGCGGGAGGAGAAAAATAGGATGAGATTAATAGCTATAAAAGAGATTAAAGGAAGAATGAAACTATTGACAGGAACGAGAATAGGGGCACAAGCAGAGTTAATTGAGATAGGAGGGAATGATAATCCGGTTGTTAGAAATCCTCTAACATCAGAGTTATATATCCCTGGGTCATCGTTGAAAGGAAAAATGAGAGCTTTAATGGAGCTAATGGAAGGAAAAATTAATTCAGATGGAAAAGTGCATAGTTGTAAAGATAAAGTTTGTCCAATATGTAGAGTTTTTGGAAGAAATGCTAATGATAATGGAGAAGCAAAATCGGGTCCAACAAGAATATCAGTTAAAGATGCTTATTTAACAAAGAGTAGTAAAGAGGAGTTAGAGAGATTAAAAGATAGAACTGGATTGGATACAGAGTGGAAATCTGAGAATAATATCAATAGAATAACTTCGGAAGCCACACCAAGAAATTTAGAAAGGATTCCAGCAGGAATAGAGTTCGATTTTACTATTACGTATAAAGTAATAGATATGGAGGATAAGGGAAAACTTGATGAAGAGTTATTTGAAAAAATTGTTTTAAAAGGGCTGAAAGCTCTGTCATTGGAAGGGATTGGAGGAGGAACCTCCAGAGGTAATGGTCAAATAGAGTTTGTAAGTTTACTGGTAAATGGAGAGGATAGAAAAATGGATGTAGAGGCAATAACCATAGGATAGAGGAGGAGTTTATGTATAAGATATACAGATGGAAAATTAAGCCACTCTCATCTTTTATAACGCCTTGGCAAAGTGATACAATATATGGGCATATATTTTGGGCACTTCGATTTTTATATGGAGAGGAGGAGTTAAAAAATGTGATAGATGAGTTCAAGAGTTTTAATCCACCTTTCATATGTTCGAATGGATTTATCAATGATTATATACCGTATTTTGGCTCAAAGGTAGTTGAGAAAAATATTAAAAATGATGTGAAAGAGTTGGAGAAAATAAAGCGTTTAAAGAGGATAAAAGAGTATGAGATAGCGGATTTTAATAAAATGCGTAAAGAAGGGATTGATAAACTTTCTTTAGAAAAATACTTAGGAAGAGCAAAAGGGTTTTTAGAAAGTAGTGTAACTCACAATACGGTAAACAGATTAGCAGGCACAACTACGGAAAATAGCTTGTATAATTTGGAGGAAAAATTTATAGATGGCACAGTATCTATTTACATAAAATTACGAAATGATTACGAGGTTGAAAAGTTGTATTCAGCTCTTAAATATATAGAAGCTAATGGTTTTGGAAAGAAGAGTAGTTC
Source organism: uncultured Cetobacterium sp. (assembly GCA_949293295.1). Lineage (GTDB taxonomy): Bacteria > Fusobacteriota > Fusobacteriia > Fusobacteriales > Fusobacteriaceae > Cetobacterium_A. The sequence continues at coordinate 175,869 of CASFCG010000016.1, read as the reverse complement.
AGGAAAAGGTCAGATTGAAATAAAGGAGTTTGAAGAGTATAAAGATTTTGAATCAAATTTTGATTATAATGGATATATAGTTTTGTCAAACTATGTACCTAGGGAGGGGGATTATTCAGAAGTTATATCTGGCGAGATTTTAACAAAACGTGGAAAGGTTGCGGAGGGTTCAGAGATAGCTGAATTTCCATTTAAGAAGCCTTTTGTTTATTATGTGCCAGGTTCAATTTTCAGAGAAGCAAAGAATAGGATAAAGGGAAGAGTTTTGGAGAAAATTCACATTGACCCAAAAGTTGTCCAGATTGGAATTCCTTTTGTATTGGGGGTGAATATAGAGGAATGAGAAAAATAAGAAGACAGTTTGAAACAGCGATGTATGAATTTATTCCAATAACACCGATACATATAGGAAGTGGTAATGAGATGTATCCTGATAGTTATGTAGTAAAAGATAAGAAATTCTATAAAATTGGAATGACAGAGATTTTTGATAAGTTGAGTGAGAAAAAAAGAGAGCAGTTTGAAAGAGTAATTCAAAAAGGAATGGTAGATTTTAGAACTTTTTTAAACGAGATTTATGAAGAAAATCTTGGCTATATTTATAAAGTAGAAGTTGATGGAGAGTTTTCAGATTTATACAATAAAAAATTGAAGGGAACAGAATCGCAAAATGAAGAAAATCAGCTAATAGTTAAAGAGTTTATTGAAAGTTATGCAGGAAAATATATTCCTGGAAGTTCAATAAAGGGAGCCATAAGAACTGCTTTCCTTTCAGAATTTGGAAAGGAGATAATATCATACAGGTTAGGAAGAAAAAATAGTAGGACAGCTCCATTTGTTTCACTTGAAGAGAATGGGCGTGAAATGGGAAAGAGAGAGGCAGATAAAAAGAGTAAGAAGTTAGAGGCTAAAATATTAGGATTAAAAGAATTAGAGCCCAAAATAGACCCTTTTAAAAATTTGTTGATAAGTGATACAACTCCTTTAAAAGATATGTTAAAAGTGATAAAAGTAGAGCGTTTTTCCAAGAAAGGTAAAAGAAGTGTTTCAAATGTGATTGAAGCAACCGAATCATTATTAACATCAGATAAGGAGATATCTTTAAAATTTAGATTGTCTGTCAAAAATTTTTCCAGTGGCGTATTTAAGGAAATTAAAGAGCTAGATGAAAAGATAGATGAAGAGTTAGATATTGATGAGGATATATTATTTGAGAGATTGAGGGAAAGAGCGAAAAGGATTATAGAAAATGAGTTGAAGTTTTTTAGAGAAGCTAAAAATAAAGATGGAGAAAATTATTGCAAAGAGATAGAAAAGATGATATCGAAATTGGAAGATGATGAAGCTATGATAAAGATTGGCTATGGTTCAGGGTTCAATGCTATGACCTTTAATTTGGAAAATAAAAAATATAATGAAAAAAGAAATAATCCAGTAACTAAGTTAGTTTATAAAGGCTGTCCACTTGGATGGGCATTGATAAGAAAAATTAGAGAATAAATGTAGGGCTATCAATTTTGTTGATAGCTTATTTAATAAAATCATACAAAAAATAGAGAAAAGGAGGTTGTGTGAATAAATATTTATTGTATTTATCACACAAAAGGAGAATGAGTGGTTTAGCAGAGAAAGTATTAAATAGTGAAAAATTAACTAAGGAAGAAAAGGAAGAGCTGAAAAATCAGATATTTAATAACTTAGATAAAGAGTATTTTAAGTTTGGGAAAATAGCAGAAGCGGAGGTTTATATAAGTTTTTTCAGTTATATGTCCAATGATTTTGGGTATGATGTTTCTGCGATTGAGAAATCTTTAAGAGGCTTGACTAAAATAAAAAAATGTTATTTTCTTGTAACAGAAGAAACAAAGAAAGCAGCAGAAGAATTTAAAGTGAAATCAGAAATCAAGGAGATAGAGATTATAAAAGTAGAAACTGAAAATTTTGATAACTTGTATGAAATACTAGAGAGGATAATAGAAAAAGAGAGTACTGAAAGAGATAAAATAGTAATAGATAATACATTAGGTTTTAGAATGATAACGGGTGTTTTTTATAGATTTTGTATTGAAAAAGCCATAAAGTTGATAGCGTGGCATTCAGAATATGAAGAATGGAATGGGAAAATAAAAAGAAAGCCAGCTACAGATAGATTGTTTGTGATTGAATTTCCACAACTTAAAAATTTAAGAGTGATTTCATATGTGAACAAAAGTATTGATAAATTTAAATTTTCAGAGGGAGCTAATCTTTTAGATACTATAAATAATAGTGCTAGAGCAAATTTATTGAGAGAGTTGGAAGAGATTTTTAAAAATATTTTTGAACAAGATAAAGAAGATTTTGTAGAGCGTTTGGATAACTTTGTAAATAATAGAGTTTTTAGAGATAAAGAGATTGAAAAAATTAGAGAAAATTTAAAAATTAATTTTGAAAAGATATTGTCTTTAAAGAAAGGAGAGTGTGATTTAGTTTACAATAATATTGTACTCATATATATCAATAAATATTTTGATGATAATTTGGAATTAAAAAGCTTGATTTTTGATAGATTTTTAAATAGTTTGAATTTAAAGGAGCATGAAAAAGATGATATAAAAGAGATGTTTGAAACGGAAGAGAAAAGTTATCTATTTTATGAGGCAGAGATAGATGATGGTAAAGTTTTGAGTATACCAGAGAGGTTATTTAGAACGATAGAGGAGTTAAAAATTGAGATTCCCAGAAGAATAGAGATAAGAGATAGAAAAATTAAGTTGAAAAAGTTTGAGAAAGACTTTGAAATAGATGAAAAATTTACACGTAACAATGTAAAAAATATCACTAATCCTGAGATATTGAGAGAGTTAGTAAAAAGATATGAGTTATCCAAAAAGGAGATAGAGGAGATAATAAATAAGATAAAGGAGAAAGAGGGAAGTGAATTGAGAAATAAAGAGTTTAGTGATTTGAAAAATTTTATACAAAAATTTAATGAAAGAATAATAGAACGTCTAAAAAGTGCTCAAATAGATGTTGAAAAAGGTATGATTGTTATTGATGGGGATAAATTGAAAAGATTTAAAAAGATAAAAATAGATGATGAGTATATATAGAGATTTTATGAGTGAAATAAAACTAAAATTTATTTTGATAAATTGCGTAATTAAAAAAATTATGTTAAAATGTTAAGAGAATCTTTATTGTAAGGTAGTGTACAGGGTGAATTTTATCAAATTTATGTATAGATGAGGTAGAGCAGATTCAAATGAATAATCTATTTAGTAAAAATTTAGAGTTAATAAAGCCTTTAGCGGAGAGATTGAGACCCAAAAGATTGGAAGAGTTCAAAGGGCAAGAGAGATTAGTTGGAAAAAACGGTGTTTTAAGAAATTTAATAGAAAAAAAAGCACTTTCAAGTATGATATTTTATGGACCTTCTGGAAGTGGAAAAACGACATTGGGTAGGATAATTTCACAGGAGTTGGAGTATAATTTTGAAGTTTTAAACGCAACAATAGCTTCCGTTAATGATTTAAAGTTGATAGCTGAACAGGCTAAAAAAGATATAGAGTTATACGGAAAAAAGACGATTCTTTTTCTGGATGAGATTCATAGGTTTAATAAGAGTCAACAAGATGTTTTACTCTCGTATATAGAGAGTGGAGTGATAATTCTGGTTGGAGCAACAACAGAGAATCCGTATTATAGTTTGAATAATGCTGTTTTATCTCGATGTTTGGTTTTTAAGTTGGAGTCTTTAAAAAAAGAGGATATTAGAGAGATTATAGAACGAGCTGAGAAGATATTAGGTGTTGACATTCTGGATGAGATAAAAGAGGTTATTATAGAGATTTCTGACGGAGATACAAGAGTAGCATTAAACTATTTGGAGCTATATCAGAACATAGAGGGAAGCTTAAGAAAAGATGAGATAATAAAGTTTTTTAGGGAAAGAAAAAGTTCATTTGATAAAAAACAAGATAAGTATGATATAATATCAGCTATGATAAAGAGTATCAGAGGGAGTGACCCAGATTCAGCTATATACTGGTTGGCAAGATTGTTACATGGAGGGGAAGACCCGAGATATATTGCGAGAAGATTGGTTGTTCATGCTTCTGAAGATATTGGAATGGCAAATCCAGAAGCGATGTTAATAGCAAATAGTGCGTTGATTGCTAGTGAGAGGATTGGAATGCCAGAAATAAGGATAGTTTTAGCTCAAACGGCTATATATTTAGCCATATCAACTAAAAGTAATTCAAGTTATTTAGCGATAGATAGTGCGTTAGAGGATATTAAAAATGGAGAGATGGAGGAGGTTCCATCCCATATAGTAACAAATGCACCAAATTATAGTTATCCTCATAGTTATGAGAATAGTTTTGTAAAACAAGATTATCGAAAAAATAAAAAGAGATATTATATCCCGAGAAATAATAAGAATGAAAAATTAATAGAGGAAAAACTGAATAGATTATGGAAGTGAAAAGGGAGGCAGACTGTGAAACTTATAAAGGCTGTTAGGGGAACAAAAGATATATTTGGAGAGGAAAGTCAAAAATATGACTTTATTATAAAAACGGCACAAGATTTTTTTTCGAGATATGGTTATACATCCATTAAAACACCTATCTTTGAAGAGACAGAACTTTTTAAAAGAGGAGTTGGAGAGGGAACAGATATTGTAGAGAAAGAGATGTATAGTTTTGTAGATAGAGGGGATAGAGAGATTACTCTCAGACCAGAGGGAACAGCTCCTGTTGTGAGATGTTATTTAGAGAATAAAATATATACTAAAGAGGAGGTTTCTAGGTTTTTTTATTTTGGTTCTATGTTCAGATATGAGAGACCTCAAGCTGGAAGACAGCGTGAATTTAATCAGATAGGTGTTGAAGTGTTAGGAGAGAGTTCACCAACCTTAGATGCAGAAATTATATCAATGGGTTATAATTTTTTAAAGAAATTGGGATTAAAAGATTTGGAAGTCAGAATAAACTCTGTTGGAGATAGAGAGACGAGAACAAGGTATAGGAGTAGATTGGTTGATTTTCTGATGCCTATAAAAGAGGAACTTTGTGATGATTGTAAAATAAGAATTGAGAAGAATCCTCTTAGAGTATTGGATTGTAAAAATGAAAATTGTAAAGAAAAGACAAAGGATGCTCCTGTAATTATAGATTCATTATCAGATGAGGAAAGAAAGCATTATGAAACAGTAAAAAAATATCTTAGCTTGTTTGATATAGATTTTAAAGAGGATGCTAGATTGGTAAGAGGACTGGATTACTATTCAAGTACAGTGTATGAGATTGTAACCAATAAACTTGGAGCTCAGGGAACTGTTTTAGGCGGTGGAAGGTATGACAATCTATTAAAGCAGCTTGGTGATAAGGATATTCCAGCTTTTGGATTCGCTGCTGGGGTTGAAAGGATAATGATGCTTTTGGAAGAGTATCCTAAAGTGGGAACAGATATTTATATAGCTTGGTTAGGGGAAGAGACGAAAGACACAGCTTTTAAAATTGCAAATGGACTGAGATTAGAGGGAAAAAGTGTCATAATTGAATATGAAAACAGAAGTCTGAAATCACATATGAAAAAAGCTGATAAGATAAATGTAAAATATGTTTTAATATTGGGAGAGGATGAGTTACAGAAAGGAAAGATTTTACTAAAGAATTTCACAGATAGGACACAAGAGGAGATAAGTGTTGTAGAGATATATGATAGATTTATTTAGATAGGAGTGGTAAGTGTGAAGACATATTATAGAACTCATAATTTGGGGGAGCTTAGAATTGCTGATATTGGAATGAAAGTAACTTTATCAGGTTGGGTAGATACAAAAAGAGACTTAGGAGGGCTTACTTTTATTGATTTAAGAGATAGAGAGGGAAAAACACAGATTATTTTTCATACGGATTATACATCAAGTGAGACTGTAGAACTTGCACAAAAGTTGAGAAATGAAGCAGTTATAAGGATTGAAGGAATAGTGAGAGAGAGAGAGAATAAAAATCCAAATATGCCGACGGGAGATATTGAGATTATAGCTGAAAAGTTAGAGGTTTTAAATAACTGTGATGTATTACCTTTCCAAATATCTAACGAAGAGAGTTTAAGTGAAAATATTAGACTTAGGTATAGATATCTTGATTTGAGAAGAGCTCAAATGGCTAGAAATCTGAAAATGCGTCATAAGATGATTATGGCAATTAGAAGCTACATGGATGAGAGAGGATTTCTAGACATTGATACCCCAATTCTAACAAAGTCAACTCCGGAGGGCGCGAGAGATTTTTTAGTTCCAAGTAGAACAAATGAAGGTGAGTTCTATGCACTTCCTCAGTCTCCACAACTGTTTAAACAGCTATTGATGATTTCAGGAGTGGAGAAATACTATCAAATTGCAAAATGCTTTAGAGATGAAGATTTAAGAGCGGATAGACAACCAGAATTTACGCAGTTGGATATTGAACTTTCATTTGTTGAGCAGAAAGATATAATGAATGAGATAGAGGGATTAGCAAAACGAGTTTTTGAGACAGTTACAGGAGAGAAAGCTGATTATGATTTTCCAAGGATGCCTTATAAAGAGGCGATGGAGAGATATGGTTCTGATAAACCAGATACAAGATTTGGGGTTGAACTAAAGGATTTAACAAATCTAGTAAAAAATTGTAGTTTTAATGGCTTTAGGTCTGTTATTGAAGCAGGAGGAGTAGTTAAAGCTGTTGTTGCTCCAGGCGTTGCGGAACAGTTTTCGAGAAAAAATTTGAGTGATTATGAGGAATATGTTAAAACATATTTCGGTGCAAAAGGGATGGCTTGGTTAAAGATAACTCCAGAAGGGATAAATTCGCCTATTGCTAAGTTTTTTTCTGGGGATGAACTAAACGAGATAGTTAAGGCAACTGAGGCTAAGATTGGAGATATAATAATGATTATAGCTGATAGAGCTAAGGTTGTTTACGGAGCTTTGGGGGCTGTTAGGCTTAGAATAGGAAAAGAGTTAGGATTAATTAATAATGATGAGTTCAGATTTTTATGGGTTGTTGACTTTCCGATGTTTGAATATGATGAAGAGGAGAAAAGATATAAAGCTCAACATCACCCTTTCACTTCTATAAAAGAAGAGGATATGAACCTATTTTTAAATGGGGAGATGGAAGAGATAAGAACAAACTCATATGATTTAGTTTTGAATGGTTCAGAGATTGGAGGAGGTTCAATTAGAATATTTAATCCAGAGATTCAAAGTAAGGTTTTTGAAAGATTAGGTTTTTCAACTGAGGAGGCAAGAGAGAAATTTGGTTTTTTTGTGGATGCTTTTAAATATGGAGCACCGCCTCACGGAGGACTGGCTTTTGGGATAGATAGATGGCTTATGGTGATGTTAAAAGAACAATCAATAAGAGATGTTATTCCATTTCCGAAAACAAATAAAGGACAGTGTTTAATGACTGAAGCACCGAGCAAAGTTGATGAAAAACAATTAGAGGAGCTTTGTTTAAAATCGGTGGATAAAAAATAATAAAAATATATAAAAAGTGATGTGTAGCTATTTTAGGGATTGAAAAATTGCCTCTAAAATGATACAATGCTCTTGAAGAATAGTTCTGGTCTATTTGCTACATCTGGAGGTTTTGGGCCTAAGGTCGCTAATGGGATTGGCTCTGTTATTTGTAACTCAGATAAATCACGAAAATTTTAGTTTTACGGATCCTGTATGCAGATAATAACTGGTTACCACTTGTTAAAAATGGCGACCAAAACCGTAAAGAGAGCGGTAGACTGGATTTTAAAGGGCATAATATGTCCTTTTTTTATATGAGAGGAGTACATGATGTTAACAATTCAAAGAGAGTTAAAAAATGTTTTTAATGATATAATTTCTAATATTTATTCGGACAAAAATTTAAAAGAGATAGAGATAAGTGTAACAACTAACAAGAAATTTGGAGATTTTCAAACAAATTTTGCAATGATAAATTCTAAAATAATTGGTGAGAATCCTAGAGTTATTGCTGAAAAAATAAAGGATTCAATGAAAGAAAATGAGGTTATAGAAAAAATTGAAATAGCAGGACCAGGATTTTTGAATATTTTTTTAAAGGATGAATATTTAGCAAAGTTAGTTAAGAGAATAACGAAAGAGAGTTATGATTTTAATGAGTTGAATAGAAAGGGAGATGTAATAATAGATTACTCATCGCCGAATATTGCAAAGAGGATGCATATTGGACACTTAAGGTCAACTATTATAGGAGATTCTCTGAAAAGAATATACCAGTATTTAGGTTATAATGTCATAGCAGATAATCACATAGGGGATTGGGGAACACAATTTGGAAAATTAATAATTGGATATAGAAATTGGTTGAATGAAGAGGTTTATAGAGAAAATCCTATTGAGGAGTTAGAGAGAGTTTATGTTGAATTTACAAAGAATAGTGAAGTAGAACCTGAGTTAGAGGATAAAGCAAGGGAAGAATTAAAAAAATTACAAGCAGGAGACAAGGAGAATTATAGGTTATGGCAGGAGTTTATTGAGGTTTCTTTAAATGAATATAATAAACTTTATGAAAGAATGGGAGTAAAATTTGATACATATTATGGTGAATCATTTTATCACAACATGATGCCAGATGTTGTGAAAGAACTTGAAAATAAGGGCATAGCTGTTGAGAACGAAGGGGCAAAGGTTGTATTTTTTCCTGAAGAAGAGAATTTATATCCTTGCATAGTTCAGAAGAAAGACGGAGCATTTTTATATGCGACTTCTGATATAGCGACAGTAAAATACAGAAAAGAGAATTATGATATAAATCAGATTATTTATATTACAGATGAGAGGCAACAAGACCATTTTAAGCAGTTTTTTAAGATAACAGATATGTTGAGTTGGAGTGTTGAAAAACATCATATTTGGTTTGGAATTATGAGATTTGCAGATGGAGTTTTTTCAACTAGAAAAGGCAATGTAATTAGACTCGAAGAGCTTTTAGATGAGGGAAAAAAGAGAGCTTATGAGATAGTAAACAAAAAAAATCCAACATTATCAGAGGAAGAAAAGCAAAATATAGCTGAAGTTGTAGGGATTGGAGCAATAAAATATGCTGATTTATCTCAAAACAGGCAAACAGCAGTAATATTTGAATGGGATAAAGTTTTAAATTTTGAGGGAAATACAGCTCCATATCTTCAATATTCTTATGCCAGAATAAAATCTATTCTAAGAAAAGCAATAGAACAAGAAAAAGGGATTGATGAGACAAAAGATATAAAATTTACACAAGAGATAGAAAGAGAGTTGTCTATTCAACTTATTCAATTTCCAGAGATAGTGATAAAGGCAGCGAAAACTTATAAACCAAATTTGATAGCAGATTATTTATACGAACTTTCAAAGATTTTTAATAGTTTTTACAATTCGTGTTCTATACTTAATCAAAACAATGATATTTTATGTTCGAGATTACTTATAGCTAGCAGAACGGCAGATACTTTAAAAAATGGATTGCACCTTTTAGGAATAGAAACTTTAGAACGAATGTAACCCAAGCGAAAAAGTTGGAGAGATACTCCAGCTTTTTTTTATGTAAAAATTCCAATAAAATTAATGCTTAAAAACAATAATAATCCAAATTTAAGATTATTTATTGTTTTAATAAAATTAAAGTGGTATAATTGGAAAGGTTATACTGATAGGAGTATGATTATTATGAAATTAGGTTATGTGAGAGTGTTTTCATTGGATCAGAATGATGCCAGACAATTAGAAAAGATGAAGGAGTATAATATCGACAAAATCTTCAGCGAGAAAATATCTGGTAAAAATGTACAAGAGAGTTTACAGTTAAAAGAAATGATTAGGTTTGCGAAGAGAGGTGATACCGTATATGTTCATGATTTTTCTAGGTTAACAAGGTCGACGAAAGATTTATTAAACATTGTAGAAAAATTAAACAGAAAACGGGTGCATTTAGTTTCTTTTAAGGAAAATATTGATTCTAGTACTCCCACGGGAAAACTAATGCTCACAATGATTGCTGCTATAAATGAATTTGAGAGGTTAAATATATTGGAAAGGCAAAAAGAGGGAATTTCTATTGCTCGAAAAGATGGAAAATATAGCGGAAGAAAAATGCTACCTTTTCCAGAAGGTTGGGAGGATATTTATGAAGATTGGAAGAGAGGAACTATAATTGCTAAAAAAGCTTGGGAACAACTGAATCTGAAAAAATCAACCTTTTACAAGATGGTAAAAAGATGGGAAATAGGAGAGTTTTAAAGTTTAATTGTGAGATGAATGATTAACAATGAAAAAGTAATGGTTTTAATTTAGAAAACATTTAATTGAAGAGGTTGTTTTAGCAACCTCTTTCCATTTTCTAAAAAAGGGAAAATGAAAATAACTATTATGATAAACTTAATAAAACAAAAATTAAAATACAAGAAAAAATCCAACTTATCTGTAAAATAAAGTTCTTAAAATCTGTATTATTATTAATTAAAAATAGTATTAATCCCATTCAATCATTAATTTCACATGTTATATTAACACACTGAGAAGTAAAGGAGAATATAGGTTAATTCGGTGTGTAAATTTTTGTTAGATAAAAAAATAAAAAAATAGTTGACATAAAATAAAAATTATGATATTATTACAAATGTCTTGATGAAAAGGTAAAAGATAAATATGCCTGGGTGGCGGAATAGGTAGACGCACAGGACTTAAAATCCTGAGCTATCTGATAGCGTGCCGGTTCGATTCCGGCCTCAGGCACCATTGCAGAACGCGGGGTAGAGCAGTTGGCAGCTCGTCGGGCTCATAACCCGAAGGTCGTTGGTTCGAATCCAGCCCCCGCCACCAAAAGAATAGTTAGTATGCGGGAGTAGCTCAGTTGGTAGAGCGTCAGCCTTCCAAGCTGAATGTCGCGAGTTCGATCCTCGTCTCCCGCTCCAAAAAAGCGTCATTAGCTCAGTTGGTAGAGCACACGACTTTTAATCGTGTTGTCACTGGTTCGATTCCAGTATGACGCACCAGTAGATGTGTCTGTAGCTCAGCTGGATAGAGCAACGCCCTTCTAAGGCGTGGGTCAGGAGTTCGAATCTCTTCAGACACGCCATGAAAAAAGGATCCATAGCTCAGTTGGTTAGAGCACTCGGCTCATAACCGAGTGGTCGCTGGTTCGACTCCAGCTGGATCCACCACTCAATGCCCCGTTCGTTCAGTGGTTAGGACAATAGATTTTCACTCTATAAACAGGGGTTCGATTCCCCTACGGGGTACCAATTGGAAGGTTATCCTAATTGGTAAGGAACCGGTCTTGAAAACCGGCGTCGCAAGACTTCAGAGTTCGAGTCTCTGACCTTCCGCCATTAAAGGTTCCAAGTAGAGAATAGTTTGCCCAGATAGCTCAGTCGGTAGAGCAGGGGACTGAAAATCCCCGTGTCGGTGGTTCGATTCCGCCTCTGGGCACCATGAGAGGGCGACGTCGCCAAGTGGTAAGGCAGAGGTCTGCAAAATCTCTATTCACCAGTTCGAATCTGGTCGTCGCCTCCAATATATGTAAATTCTACAACCATTTTTTTGGTTGTTTTTTTTGTTTTTAGTGGTATAATAGAGCTGTAGTAATTAGAATCTCATATCTATATGGAGGAAAAAAAGTGAAGAAGTTAAGTTTAAACCATTCTAATGTATTGGATTTTTTATCTGAAAAAGAGTTAAATCTTATGAAAGAACAAGTTGAGTTTGCTCATAAAACACTACTTTCTAAAACTGGAGCTGGAAATGATTTTTTAGGCTGGATAGAGCTACCTACAAACTATGACAAGAGTGAATTTGAAAGAATAAAGGCAGCAAGTGAAAAAATAAAAAGTAATTCAGAAGTTTTTATTGTAATTGGGATTGGAGGTTCTTACTTAGGTGCCAAAGCTGCAATAGATTTTCTATCTCATAGTTTTTATAACAATTTGCCAAAAAATAAAAGAAAGACTCCTGAGATATATTTCGCTGGTCAAAATATATCAGGAAAATATCTAGAAGAATTAATGGAAATTATAGGGGAAAGGGATTATTCGGTAAATGTGATTTCTAAATCTGGAACAACAACTGAACCAGCAATAGCGTTCAGATTTTTCAAAAAAAACTTAGAAGAAAGATATGGAGTAGAAGAAGCCAGAAAGAGAATATATGCTACTACTGATGCCAATAAAGGGGCATTGAAAAAATTAGCTTTAGATGAAGGATATGAGAGTTTTGTAGTTCCTGATAATGTTGGTGGAAGATTTTCAGTTTTAACAGCTGTGGGATTATTGCCAATAGCTGTAGCAGGAATAGATATAGAAGAGCTGATGCGAGGAGCAAGAGAAGCACAAAATGATTATATGAAACCTTTTGAAGAAAATGATTGTTTAAAATATGCTACAATCAGAAATATTTTACACAGAAAAGGTATAGACGTAGAGATGCTAATTAACTATGAACCTAGATTGTTTTTTATTGGTGAGTGGTGGAAACAACTTTTTGCTGAATCAGAGGGAAAAGATAGAAAGGGAATTTTACCGGTAACAGCTAATTTTTCAACAGATTTGCACTCTGTAGGACAATATATCCAAGATGGAAAACGAATTCTAATGGAAACTTTACTTAGTATAGAAACTCCTGAAAAAGATTTAATAATAGAAGAGGATGAACTTGATTTGGATGGTTTAAATTATCTTGCAGGAAAAGGAATGGATTTTGTAAATAAAAAAGCTACAGAAGGGACTGTAATTGCTCATGTAGATGGTGGAGTTCCAAATATAATATTGACAATACCAGAGGCAACACCATATCATCTTGGATATCTATTCTACTTTTTTGAAAAAGCTGTTGGAGTGAGTGGTTATCTTTTGGGAGTAAATCCATTTGACCAACCTGGGGTAGAAGATTACAAAAGAAATATGTTTGCTCTTTTAGGAAAAAAAGGATATGAGGAAAGAGCAAAAGAACTAAGAGATAGATTAAGCAAATAAAACCATATCAAAACCACTGTGAAGCTATGCTTTAGGTGGTTTTTTTAAATCATTTTATAAAAGTAAAATAGGCATAATTTAATTGAAGAAAATATAAACCACAAAATATAAAAAAATGTTATAATGTATGCTATGTATGTCTCAGACTTTTTATAAACAATTTACGTCAAATAAACTAGACTAAAAAATATAATTAATTGCAATTTAGGAGGAAAAATGGAACAAGTTACACTATTAAAAAATGAAATATCAAAGAAAGTCATTGGGCAAAAAGAGATGATAGAAAAAATCCTGATAGGGATTTTAACTGAAAATCATATATTACTAGAAGGATTACCAGGATTAGCAAAATCTTTGACAATAAATACAATTTCTGAAACATTAGGACTTAAATTTTCCAGAATTCAATTTACACCAGATTTATTACCAAGTGATATAATTGGAACAGAGATATATAACGAAAAAACTGGAGATTTTAGCATAAAAAAAGGACCAATTTTTGCAAATATAGTGTTAGCAGATGAGATAAATAGAGCTCCTGCAAAGGTACAATCAGCATTACTAGAGGCTATGCAAGAAAAACAAGTGACAATAGCAAATGAAACTTTTAAACTAGAAAGTCCTTTTATAGTTTTAGCAACACAAAATCCAATAGAACAAGATGGAACATATCCACTTCCAGAGGCGCAACAAGATAGATTTTTAATGAAAATAAAAGTGGAATATCCAACATTTGAAGAAGAGTTAGAGATGTTAAATCTAATCACTGGACAAAAAGAGATGAAAGATATCCTTATAAATAGAATTTTAGATGCTGAAGAGTTAAGAAAAATGAAAGAGCAGGTAAAGCAAGTAAATATTGACGACAAGTTAAAAGAATATATTTTAAAAATTATTTTTAAAACAAGAGAAAAGTCAGAATATATAAGCTGTGGAGCTTCTCCAAGAGCTAGTATAAGTTTAGTAGTAGCTTCAAAGGCTGCAGCATATATAGCGGGAAGAAATTATGTTATGCCAGCAGATATTAAAAAGGTTATATTTGATGTTTTAAGACACAGAATAGCTTTATCTTATGAAGCGGAAGCGGAAGGAAAAACAGTTGAAATGATAATAGAGGATGTATTAAAATCAGTTGTTTTACCGTAAGGAGTAATGTAGATGGACAAGAAAGAGTTGTTAAAAAAAATAAGAGAGATTGATATAAAATCAAAAATATTATCTGATAATATATACACTGGACAGTATAAATCTATCTTAAAAGGAAATGGAATGGAGTTCTCTGATATCAGACGTTACAGTATAGGTGACGATGTAAAAAAAATTGATTGGAAAGTCAGTGCTAGACAGAGAAAAACATATATAAAAGAGTTTACAGAAGAAAGAGAGTTATCTGTTTTCTTTTTAATAGATGTGTCAAATTCAAATAGATTTACTCAAAAATTTCAACTTATCTTGGAGGTTGTTGGAAGTTTAGCGTTTAGTGCTAATAAAAATGGAGATAAAGTGGGGGCAATTCTTTTCACAGACGGAATAGAAAAAATCATACCACTAAAAAAAGGAAAAAAACATATCTTATCAATTATCGAAAGTATATTGTTGATGAATCCAAAAAGTAAAAAAACAAATATAGAAAATGCTCTGAGATATTTTGGAAAAGTTTTCAAAAGAAAAACAGTTCTCTTTGTAATATCCGACTTTTTAGATAAAAACTATGAAAAAGAGCTAAAAGTTTTATCCAAGAAACACGAAGTAATTCCAATAAGAATAGCAGATAAAAAATATGAAACACTTCCAAACGGTGCAATTTTTACTCTAGAAGATTCAGAAACTGGCGAACAAATAGTTATTGAAAACTATCAAAAAAATCTTACTTTTAAACCAAAAAATACTGAAAAATGGATAAATCTTTACACAGACGAGGATTATGTCAAAGAGATTAGTAAATTTTTTAATAGAGGTAGAAAGATATGAAAAAAATATTTGGAACTATGTTTCTAATGTTTTCTTTTATCTCGTTTTCAAATGATTATTATATAGGAGAGGATATAGTATTAAAAATTTCTGGTATCTCCTCAAAAAATGAGATAGAAAAATCCCTAGAAAACTTTAAAATAAGAGATATAGAAAAAAATACAAATGATGAGTATGTCGTTAGATTTACAAGCTTTAATCCCGGAGAAAATCTTATAAAAATAGGAGATAAAGAGCTGAAATTTAATGTGCTTTCTAGTTTATCAGAAAATGATACAAAAATTTATGAAAATCTAGAAAAAAAAGAGAATATGTATGTGGAAAAAGATTACCCGTATCTTGCTATATATAGTATTGAAAGCGGAATAATATTGCTTATTCTAGGATTATATCTAGTTATTAGAGATATATTGAAAAATCCTTTTTACATATTTAGAAAAGATATGAGAAAAGTAACTAAAGAAAATTGGAGAGAAAAGATCAGTTTAGCATTGAGAAGATGCATAGATTTAAACTATAATACAAATTTTTTAAATGGAGATTATAAAATTATCGGAGTAATATCAGAAAATGATATTGAATTTTTAAAAAAACTTGATTACTTAAAGTTTTCTCAGGATAAAGCTGGAGATAGAACTATATATCAAAAGCAAGCGACAGAGTTGGTAAAAAAAATAAAGAAGGGAGAGAAAAATAATGTTTAAATTTCAAATGCCATACCTATTATTTTTAATCCCGATAGTAACATATCTGTTTTTTAAGAAAAAATCACAAGGAAGTATAAAATTACCTAGTGTTGAAAATTTTAAAAGTTTTTCTAAAAAAAGTAAGAAACATTTGATAGGAAAAATTTTCATCTATTTATCAACATTATTGATGATAATAGCTTTGGCTCGACCCCAAAATGTTATAACTGGGCAATTTATAAAAAAAGATGGAATTGATATTGTTATATCTTTAGATTTATCAAAATCAATGGAGCAAACGGATTTTACTCCAAGTAGAATCGAAAAATCAAAAGAGTTACTAAAACAGTTTATAGACGATAGGGATAGTGATAGAATATCTCTAGTTGTTTTTGGAGGAGAAGCTTACACAAAAGTTCCTTTAACGTTTGACCACAATGTTTTAAAAACCGTAATATCTGAAATAACAACAGATGATATAACGAGTAATAATAGAACAGCTATCGGTATGGGATTGGGAGTTGCCCTGAATAGGGTTAAAAACTCCACAGCTAAATCAAAAATCATAATTTTAATGACTGACGGAGAAAATAACTCTGGAACAATGAGTCCAACTGGAGCAGCAAAACTAGCAAAAGATTTAGGAATAAAAGTTTATACAATTGGAATTGGAGCAAGAGAACTTGTAGTTCCCGGGTTTTTTGGAAATAGATATATAAAAAATAATGAGCTAGATGAAAATCTTTTAAAGCGTATAGCTAGTGAAACTGGAGGACAATACTTCAGAGCTAGTAATTCAGAAGAGTTTAGACAGATTTTTAAAGAGATAGATAAACTTGAAAAAACTAAAATTGATAGTAGAAATAGATTTGATATAACTGAGTATTTTGAAAATATATTAAAAGTTGCAATGACTTTATTTTTAATAGGAGTATTTTTTGAATTTTTTAAATATATTAGAATACCTTAGGAGAGGAGATAAAATGGAGTTTGGAAATATAAATGATTTTAAATTAATATTTGTCCCTCTTTTAACTATTCTGGTGTTGATATTAGGAATTAGAAAAAGAGAGGATATTTTAGAAAGAATAGGCTGGAAGAAAGATTGGTTATTCTCTGGTATAAAACTTTTATTGATAACTATAGGAATTATTTTAGTTTTTATCGCTTTTCTTTCTCCACAAAAATTGAAAGAGGAGGAAAATGTTGAAGTAAAAGGAAATGATATATATGTTTTAATGGATATATCAAGGTCTATGTTGGCACAAGATGTCTATCCAAATAGATTAGAAGCAAGTAAAAAAGAGTTAAAAAAGATATTAGAAAGTTTAAAAGGGGATAGAGTAGGAATCATTCCATTTTCAGATTCTGCATATGTTCAAATGCCCCTGACAGATGACTATTTTATGGCTTTTAACTATATCGATGCGATTGATAGTGAGCTTATCTCCGGTGGAGGAACACAGCTATTAGAAGCTTTAAGATTAGCAAATAACTCTTTTAAAAAATCAGAAACTAAAAATAGAAATGTTATTATTTTTTCTGATGGTGGAGATAGAAAAGAGGAGATAATTGAGTTTGTAAAAAGAAACAATATTCACACGTATATTTTTGGAGTAGGTACACAAGAGGGAAGCGTTATATCTCTAAAAAGTGGATTTGTGAAAGATAAAACTGGAAATGTTGTTATCTCAAAACTTAACGATAGTTTTTTAAAAGAGCTTTCAAAAGAGAGCAAAGGTAAATATTATCAACTTAATAATTTATCTTCAAATGAATACAAAAAATTATTACAAGATTTGGATGTTATTTCAAAAGTAACACAAAGAGAAGAAAGTCATAAGCAATATGAAAGATATTATCAAATTCCATTAGCAATCGGGCTTTTCTTTATCCTACTAGGATATTTTTTGAGAGCTAAGAAAAGACAGGATGTGATATAGATGATAAAAAAAATATCTATATTTATTTTGGCAGTTTTACTTTTTATTTTTGCTATTTTTCAATTAAAATCTTATATGATAGAAAAAGAAAGTAGCTCCTATCTTGAGTTTTTAGCTGGAAATGAACTTGTAAAAAAACAAAACCTAAAAGAAGCTTTAAATAGTTATGAAAAAGCAATGGATGAGAATAGTGATATAAATATTAAGAAAAACTACGAAATAGTGAAAAAAATGTTAGAACAACAACAAAATCAGCAAAATCAAGATGACAAACAAAATCAACAAAAGAATAAACAAAATAATAATAAAAATGATAAAAACAATAATCAAAATAATAACCAACAAGATAAAAATAATCAAAATAAAAATCAACAGAATCAAGAAAATAAAAAGAACAATAGTCAAAATAATGAGAACAATCAAGACAAGAATAACGAGCAACAGAAAAAGCAACAACAAGATAAGAATAAACAGGATAATCAAAATAAAAACAGTCAAAATCAACAATCTCATTCTACATCTCAACAGGATATAAAACAAGGAGAGAAAGACCAAAAACGGGAGGAGTTAGAGGCTGTTTTAACTAGATTAGAAGGAAATGAAAGACAAGCGTTTAAAAATAATGAAAAGGTTATGAACACTAGTGAAAATAAAGAGAGTGAAAATGAATGGTAGTAAGCGAGGGTGTAATATGAAGAAAATAGGAATAGTTTTTTTTATGATACTACTTTATACAGTAAGTTTTTCAGAGGTAACATTTAGAGCATCGACAACTACTCCAAAAATATACGATACATTTTTGATTGGAGTTGAATTTCTCAACCAAAATAAGGAAAAATATGAGATAGAAGGGCTTGAAAATTTTGAAGTTATCTCCAAAGGAAGCAAAAATAGTTACAACTATATAAATGGGAATGTAACAGCATTGAAAGCGGATACTTACAGTTTACAAGCTAAAAAAGAGGGAAAATTTACTTTGAGACTTATTGCTCCAAATGGTGTGAAAAAAGGGTTAGAAATAATTGTAGGAGAAAATAAACAACTAGCTCAAGATTTAAAAAATAAATATTTTTTCAATGAGAATCTAAAGAGAAAGAGTTTTTATTTTGGAGAGAAAATTCCATATGAAGAAAGTTTTTTAAGTTTTGTCAGATTAAACTCTTTTTCCCAACTAAAACTACCAGAGTTTAATGAGTTTTCAGTGAAAGATTTGACTAATTATCAAAGAAATAATTATTCTCAAAAAATAATAGAATATAATGGAAAAAAGGCACTAGAATTAGAGCTTTTTAAAGGGATTTTACAACCGAACTCGAGTGGAAAAAAACAAATATTATCTAGTGAAGTTAGAGTTGAAGAGGAGGGAATAGACTATTTCTCTAATAGATTAGTGAATATTCCTAGAAAAAAAATTATGTTAGACATAAAACCTTTACCACCAAATAAACCTGCAAATTTTAAGGGAATTGTAGGGGATGTTGCTGTGAATGAAAAGTGGAGTAAGACTACTGGAAAAGTTGGAGAGGCAATAACTTTAAACTTAACTTTTTATGGAGAAGGTAATCTGGAGTTACTAGATAGTTTAGAAATAGATGGGAACAATGATTTCAATATATTCCAAAATTTGAAAGATTATAAGGAAGAGATACGGGATAAAAAATACTACAATGAAAAGGAGTTTGAAATTGCCTTTATTCCTAAGAAAAGCGGAATATTGAAAACGCCTAAAATAACAGTTCCATATTTTAACACTAAAACTGGAAAATATGAGACATTAACAATTCAAGCAAAAGAGATAAAAGTTAACGGAAAAGGAACTACTACAGAACAATCAATAACTCAAACCAAAAAAGAAGAGACCAAAGCTAAAACTCCAGAGATAAAAAAAGAGGAAAAAATATCAAAAAATATTAAAGAGAGTATAAATGTTGAATTTTTAAAAGCACAGAAAAGCAAAATTAAAAATCCATATAAATTAGCATTTGGAATGATAGGTATTTTGGCATTAATAGAATTAATTATTATAATATTTACTTTAAGAAAAAAAAGAGTTAAATAGTAAAATTATCCACAAAATAGCCATATCTGTAATGAATGGGTATTTTGTGGTTTTATTTTTCCTTTTAAGGAAAATGAATAGAAAGTATATGTGCTAGACTTAAATGAACGACTCGTGAAAATTTATGGTCAGATTGAATTATATTTATATGTACTAGGGGAAGAGGAGAGATTATGAATAAAAAATATATCAACAAAAAGTGCTTTATAGTATTGATGTCTCTTTTTGTTGGAAAAATTTCTTTCGGTAACACAATTACAAATCAAGATACAAACTTACAGTATGGCGAACTTCAGCCAAAAGCTGTTAGGTCTACATCAACTGAAAATCTAAATGAAATTTTGAACTCAATTAATACAGCTGGGAAGAATTCGGTAATTCATAATGAACTGTTTAATACAGAGGAAAGAGTTTTGTTACTTGACCAAATATATGCAAATAGTCCATACTCTTATTCTCTAAAGTTAGCAAGAGAAAACCTAAGATTTTTTGAAGACAACTTGACTTATTTAACTATACTACCAAAAAAATACGATATGTCTATTCAGTTTAGACTAGCATATCCAAATGTAAAACAGGAGGATAAATTCTCTTTAACAAGCTTAGGTGGGACAGGAGATAGAAACTTTAAAACTAAGTCCAGTGCAGCAGCTGGAATAATTAGTTTAGAATACGGTTTAACAAATGATACATCTTTGGGATTAGCACTTGGAGGTAATGACCAAGATATATCCTTTACTGGAGATTCTAAAGGTAGTGCTAATAGTGGATATGTCGGACTTTTTGGAAGAACAAGATTTGGAAATTTTAAATTAATGGCAGGTGGAGGATATCAGTTTTCTCATCTTAAAGTCAACAGAGTTATTGCCAATAACCTTCAAAAACTTGAGTCAAACTCTAATAGTTACAATATCTCATCTTATAATGGTTTCTTAGAAGCTAGATATGCTATTCCTTTCGGAAATAGTTTTAGATTAGAACCAAAAGTTAGAGGAAGTTACTATGGGGTAAACCAAGATAGCATAAAAGAGGATGGAGTTATAAAAGACAATCTGCTAATGAAAATAGACAAACAAAAAATTAATATGTTTGATACGAAAGCGGGAATTGATTTCATATTTGAAAACTCAAATGCTGATGGAAAAGTAAGTAATACTATATCTTTAGAAGGTGTAGCAATAACTGGAGATAGAGATAAAAATTTAACAGGTTATATGATGGCAGATAATGGTGGAGTTGGAACACCATTTAGTATAAGAGCTACAAAAACTCCTGAGTTTACTGGAAGAATATCGTATAATTTGGAGATAGAACAATCTGGTGGAATGATTTATAACTTTAAAACAGGTCTTGAACTTGGAAAAGACGGATATACAAACTATAACTTCTTAGTTGGAGTAGGGTATAAGTTTGCAACATATACAGATATCATTCCTCAAAAAGAGGTTATCCCTGAACCTGAACCAATTATAGAGGTTGAACCAATTCCAGAACCAGAGTCAATCCCAGTTGAGGAAGTAAAAAGATACACACTTAATTTAAATTTTGCTAGTGATAAAGCTGTTTTAACAAAACTAGATAGAGAAAAAATAGAGGAAGTAGCAGCAGAAATTAATGAAAGAGAAAATAATATTCTTGTAAACGTAGTTGGACACACAGATAGTACTGGTTCAGATTCTTATAACTTAAAATTATCAAAAAGAAGAGCGAAAGCGGTGGCAGATTATTTAATGACTCTGTTAGAGGCTGATGAAAAAGGATTTAAAGTAACGATTGAAAGTGATGGAGTTGGAGAGTCAGAGCCAATCGCTACTAATGCTACAAGAGAAGGAAGAGCTAAAAACAGAAGAGTTGAATTGAGAATATTTGAATAAATATAACATGACTACCAACGTTTAGTTGGTAGTTTTTTTAAATAATTTGAATAGAGATAGACAATAAAGAAATAATGGAAATACTAGGATTATAAAATATAGAAAATTAATTGAACTAGAAAAAATACTGAAAAATTTAATTAAATAACTTGAGTATTAATGGAAAATAAGCTATAATCATGACTGAGATTTCTTAAATTCATTGAAAGAGAGGTGTAAAATTTAAAATGAGCTTTTTTAAAATGTTACAAGATAACAGTAAAATTAATATATTTTTGGGAAGTTTTTTGACTAGAGTGTTAGAATATCCATCAAAACGAGATTTATCTAGAGTTTTAACTAAAGATATGAAAGAAAGTATTCGAGGATATGTAAAGGATGAGAATTCTTTATTTCAAACAGCTCAACTATATTTAGATGGGCTTGTTGGTAGTAAAAGTACTTTACAAAAAAAGATAAAGAGAGCTTATGAAACAAATGCAACTAATGTAGAAATTTTGGATGATTTTCTTGAGAATGATAAGATAAATGCTATCTTTTCTACTGATTATGACTTAACTTTGGAGAAAATTAATCTATCTAAAGTGAGAAAAATAGTTCCAACAGATGAAAAAATACCTGATGAGATTTCTGAAATTAAATTATATAAACTTTTGGGTGATGTAACGAGATACGATTTAATGTTTGCTTCAACTCAAGACTTTAAAAAATTAAAACTTCTAGAGATACACAAAAAGTTCTTTGACAAGGTTAGGGAAGAAATAGAAAATTATCCAACTTTGATAATGGATATAGACTTAAATGATGTTGATTTTATTGAAGTATTAGAGTTCATTTTAAAAGGGGTTAAAAATAAAGAAAATATATATGCTACAACAATATCTAATGTATTAAAAGCTAAAACTATTGAAAGATTAAATGGGTTAGGTGTAAAATTTTTACCTTATTCTGAAGAACAGTTATACAGTGAATTGAAAAACTTTTTATCTATTGATTTTGATATAGAGAAAGGAATTAAAAATAATATAATTGAAAAAAAGTATATACGGTAACTCCAAATCAAGAAAATATTTCGGAAGATATAAAATATGACGAGGAACAGTCAAACGAAGAGTTAATAGAAAGTAGATTTGAATATGTTTTTAATGAAGAGAAAGAATCAACTGTTGATGTATCTGAAATAATAAACCAAGAGCAAGGAGATACAAGTTTACAACCTCTTGAAAAAACAGACGAAGAACGATTTTTCAATGAATTAAAATCTGAAAAGGATGTTTCTAATATGCAAAAATCTGATAATACAAATTCTGTTATCTTTATATCTTCAGATTTTTCTTCTGATTCTGTTAACTGCAACGAAGAGACTCATATACAAGAATTAGAGAGGAATATCTCTGAGGAGATTATCTCTTTTAATAAAGTTTCTTACAGTGATACTGAAAATATAGAAGATACAACTTCTAATTTATTCTTTGATGATGTTTCTTCTTCTGGTTCTATTGATTCTGAAAAGGCACAAGCTTATATACAAGGGTTGGAGGAGAATGAAACTGAAGAAATTATCTCTTTAAATGAGAGTCATTTTTCTTCTGAATCTATAAACAGTGATAAAACTTTCCATCCAAAAGTGGATTTGGAAAAATCTGGTGCAGATTTAACTCAAATAGAATCGAAGGAAGAAAATATTTTCTTGAATGATAAAATAAATAACTCAGAGATAGGTAAAATTATTGAAATACCATTAAGAAAAAAAGAAGATGAAAATCTAAAGACAGAAGAGATTAATAAGAATAGAGAGTTAAATTTTTCAGAAGAAAGATTTGATTTATTAGAAACAGCATTGGAAATTAGATATAGCTCTTTGAAGCTTGATAAAATTCCTATTGAGATGACTACACTAAAGGAGATTATTACCAAAACAATAGTGAAAAGTTTTGGAGTTACCGATATAAAAATAGCAAATAACATTATTAGAGGGCTTCAAGTAAAGATTTTGAAACTAAATAGTGAACACTATATAGAGATAAAAAATAGGGAGTTTCGATTAGGACTAGAGATTGATTTAAAAGAGGACTGGAGCTTCACAGTTATAAATAGGAATTATTACTATAAGATATATGAAAACATTAACTTAATAAGGTTTAAAAACAATGTAGAGTTACTTAAAAATATTTTTAATGGGGAAAAATTAAGCTTTTTTAACGAGGGACTATCAGGAGGAATAACAACTGAAAATAGAATTGAGATTATGAAATTTGAACTTTTAAGTAAAGAGATTGAACAACTAAGCTTTAACAAAAAAGAAAAATTGATATATTTTCAAAATTCGTTCTATAAACTAGCACTTTTGAATCTACTTGAAACAACTACAGAGTTTGATAGCTGGGTTAATCTTAGTGGTAAATTAGAAAAATTAAATGTTGAAGTAGGAGATAGATTATCAATAGAAAGAGTTCATGTAATTGATGGAAATAAATTTAATATAAAAGAGAAAATAAAGATTTTAGCTCCACTTAGTGAACAAGAGTTCAAAGATAAGGAACTAAAGGCATACAGAAAAACATGTAGAATTAGTTTAGAAAAATTATATGAATAAAGCGAGGAAAAGATGACTGAAAATATTGAAAATAGGGAAGAGTTTTTTAAGACGTTTTCAATTAGTGAGGATTATTTTAATTCAACAGGCTTAAAATGGGATGAACTTATGAAAATATATAAAGATTATAAAGAACTAATTCCTGGACTAGAAAAAGAAGCTGAGCATATAGTATCAAAACTTATTGATTGCAAAAGTGTCCATTCTGTCAGAAGAAGAGTAAAAAAACCATCTCATTTAATTGAAAAAATAATTAGAAAGGGTTCTAAGTACGCAGAAAAAAATATATCAGTCGAAAATTATAAAGAGATAATAACAGATTTAATAGGTATAAGAGTGTTACATCTGTTTAAAGATGATTGGAAAGATATTCATTGTGAAATAACAAATTTATGGGATACAAAAGAAACTCCACAAATAAATATTAGAAGAGGCGACTATAATATGATGGAGTTAGAAAATAGCATCAAGGAAATGGGATGTGAAATTATAGTTAGAGACCATGGATATAGGTCTATTCATTATTTGATAGGTGTTCCAGTAACTAAAAAAGAAGAAGTTCTTGTTGAAATTCAGGTTCGTACTGTTTTTGAGGAGGCTTGGAGTGAGATTGACCATCTAATGAGATACCCTTATGATATAGATAATCCCTTGATAACTGAGTATTTAGCAATTTTTAATAGAATAGTTGGAAGTGCAGATGAAATGGGAACATTTATAAAAAAAATTAAGGGACAGTTATCAAATGAAAAGAAGCTGGGTTTAAATATAAGAGAGCTAGATTTAAAATTTAAATAAAAGCTAGAAATAACTCTATATTAATAGGATTTTGTGTTGTTACAAAATCCTTTTTGATTTTTCAAAATATATGATATAATGTCTGGAATAAAGGAGGAAAAATGGAGTTATTAGCAATACTAAAAGATTATTTTATTATAATTAATATCATATTTGCTAGCATCATCATTTTCTTTGAAAGAAGAAAACCAGTGTTCACACTATTTTGGATAACTATTTTATTATTCACTTCATACTTTGGATTTATAATGTATTTATTTTTTGGAATTCGATTTAAAAAAAGACGTGAATTAGCAAAATATTATGCAAATGAAGAGATTAACGAAGAAGAAGATTTCGATAGAAAAAATGAATCATATCAAAAATGGAGTACATTACAATCATACATAAAAGGAACCCTACACAATAGAGTAACTTATAATAATAAATTTAAACTTTTTTCTAAAACGGATGAATATTTTGAAGCTGTAAAAGAGGCTATTAAAAAAGCAAAAAAAACAATATATATGGAATATTATATATTCAATGATGATGAAGTGGGAGGAAAAATCTACGAATTATTAATTAAAAAGGCTGAACAGGATTTAGATATAAGAATAATTATAGATGGAGTTGGAACAAGAGGAGTATCAAGAAAACGTATAAAAGAGTTAAAAAGAGCTGGAATAAAAATAGAGATATTTTTCCCCTCTTATTTCCCTTTCATGAAAATTGGTAACTTAAGAGCAAATTATAGAAATCATAGAAAATTAACTATCATTGATAATGAATTATGTTTCTCTGGTGGACTTAATATCGGAAAAGATTATATTGGAAAAGGAAAATTAGGAGATTGGCAAGATATTGGCTTTTGTTTAGAAGGAGAGATTGTGAATTACTATCTCCATGAATTTGAACGAGATTGGAAATTTTTAACTAAAAATAGTGAAAAAGATATAGAGATAAACTTTATTCATTCAGATAAGGTGGTTGAAAGAGCAATTCAACTTGTTAGCTCTGGTCCAAATTATGAATTCAATACAATAAGGGATGTAATTTTAAATATGATTATAAAGGCGGAAAAAAAAATTCAAATTGAGACTCCCTATTTTGTCCCTGATGAAACAATATTAGATGCTTTAAAATTAGCTCTAATATCAGGAATAGAGATAGAAATTATTATTCCTAACCTTTCTGACCACACTTTTGTCTATTGGGCAAATCAGTATTTTTATGGAGAATTAATCAGATTAGGTGCTCGAATATACAAATATAATAAAGGATTTATTCATAGCAAACTTCTAATAATCGACGAAGAGATAGCGTTAGTTGGAACAGCAAATTTTGACTACAGAAGTATGTATCAGAATTTTGAGATAAATATATTAATATATGGCGAGATTGAAGAGCTTAGAGAAAGAGTCAAGGAAGATAAATTAAATTCAAAACAAGTGGATTTAAAAACTTATAAAAAAAGAAAGAAAAGGGAACGAATCTGTGAATCTATCTCAAAATTAATATCTCCTATATTATAATAAATCTTTAAAATATCTAATAATTTTATCTTAATAAATGTTATAAAGATTAAATGGAGTTTTAGTTTAAATTCATAAAAATTGTATTGCAATTTCTAAAAAAATATGATATCATTTTTAGAAATGTGTATAAAAGGAGGAGAAAGATGTTGAGTAAAAAGAAACAACGAAAAAAGTTTATCTTTGAATATTTTTCAATATCTTTCTATCTTTTTATTTTATCAATTGTAATTAATATTTATATTTATATTTATTATAAAGAGAATGGAGATTATAGTTTTTATAATTTCTGTTCTCTTTTTATTTGGAGGAGATGATGAGAGATTTTTTATCTGTGAACGACTTTTCAAAAGAGGAGTTATTAGAGATTTTAGAGTTGGCTTCTGAACTTGACACTTGTGAAAATGAAAAACTTTTAGATGAAAAAATTGTTTCAACTCTTTTTTTTGAGCCTTCAACAAGAACAAGGCTATCTTTTGAGTCTGCTGCTTATAGATTAGGAGCAAAAATTTTAGGTTTTGGCTCTCCTGATTCAACCTCTTTAAAAAAAGGAGAAAGTTTAAGAGATACGATAAAAATGATAGAAGGGTATTCCGATGTAATGGTTATGAGACACTTTATAGAAGGAGCGGCAAGATTTGCAAGTGAGATATCTTCAATACCAGTAATCAATGCAGGGGACGGAGCAAACGAACATCCTAGTCAAACACTTTTAGACCTATATACAATAAAAAAAAGATTTGGTGATATAGCTGGAAAAAAAATAGCTTTTGTCGGAGACTTAAAATATGGAAGAACTGTTCATTCGCTTAGCAAGGCTCTAGCTAATTTTAAGTGTAAATTATATTTTATAGCTCCAGATATCATACAAATTCCAGACAATATAAAAGAGTTTTTGAAGAGAGAGAGTATTGATTTCTCACTTCATTCTGATTACAGTGAGATTTTGGAAGATATTGATGTGCTTTACATGACTAGAATACAACGTGAAAGATTTGAAGATTCAGCTGAATATGAAAAAGTTAAAAGAGTCTATCAAATAAATCAAAAAGAGATAGTGGGAAAAGTTAAAGAAAATATGATTATATTACATCCACTTCCAAGAGTTGACGAGATTGATATTGATTTGGATGAAACAAAACATGCTCTCTATTTTGAACAAGCAAAAAATGGAATTCCAGTTAGGAAAGCTATTTATTTATTAGCTCTAGGAGTAAAACAATTTAAAAATGAGAAAATTAGTAAATATCTAGTTAGTGAAAATAATAAGATTTTCTGTAAAAATACTAGATGTGTTACACATTTTGAAAAAACCAAAAACAAATTTTATGAAATTGATGGAAATAAATCTTGTTATTATTGTGGAAAGGAGATTGAATAAAATGTATCTTGATAAAGCAAAAATTCTGGAAAATACTGAGATTGAAAGAAACCGTTACTTGCTGAAATTAGAAGTAAATAAATCAGCTGCTCTATCAAAAGCAGGACAATTTTTTATGTTAAAACCCAAAAATGAAGCTATAATTTTAAGAAGACCTATTAGTCTTCATGCCTCTGACAAAGATAAAAAGATTTTAGAGTTTTATTATGAGATTAAAGGTAAAGGAACATTAGAGTTTTCAAAGCTTAAATCAGAAGAGATAATTGATATTCAAGGTCCGTTAGGAAATGGATTTAATACAGATATTTCTGATAAAACTATTGTTATCATTGGTGGCGGAATGGGAATTGCTCCAATGAAACAACTTATAGAAGAGTTAAAAGAAAAAAATAGAGTGATTTTTATAGCTGGTGGACGTGATATAAAAGCGTTAAAAATTTTGGAAAATATCAATCTAAATAACGTTGAACTTTTTATTACAACTGATGACGGTTCATTGGGAAAAAAAGGGAATGTTGTATCTGAACTCAATGATATTTTAAAAAGAGAAAAAATTGATGAAATAAAGTGTTGTGGCCCACAGAAAATGATGCAAGCGGTATCATCAATAGCTCATAAACAGAAAATAAACTGTGAAATATCTCTTGAAGAAAGAATGGCTTGTGGAGTCAAAGCCTGTGTTGGATGCTCAATAAAAACACTAGAGGGAATGAAAAAAGTTTGCTATGATGGACCTGTGTTCAATTCCGAAATTATAGTAGATGTCGCCCCCACAGAAAATATTAATTGTTGTAAAAATTAGGAGAGTGAAAAAGTGGAAAGATTAAAAACAAATTTTTTAGATAAAATATTAAAAAATCCTATTTTAACATCTTCAGGATGTTTTGGGTTTGGCTTAGAATATAACAATTATTTTTCACCAAATGAATTAGGTGGAATAGTTACAAAAGGTATTACTTTAGAGGCTAGAGAAGGAAACTATGGAACTAGAATAGCTGAGACACCAGCTGGAATGCTAAATTGTGTAGGATTGGAAAACCCTGGGATAGAGTATTTCGAAAAGGAAATTTTACAACAATTAAAGAGTGCTGGACTTGAAACTCCTATAATTGCAAATATAAACGGAAAAACAATTGAAGAATATGTTGAAATAGCTAAAAGAGTAGATAAAATGGAAAGAGTGGAAATGATTGAACTAAATATCTCTTGTCCAAATATAAAAGATGGCGGTATGGCTTTTGGTGTTAATCCAGAGGTCGTAAAAGAGGTAACAAAACGAGTTAGAGAGGTTACAAAAAAACCTTTAATAGTCAAACTTTCTCCAAATGTCACAGATATTGTAGAAATTGCAAAAATTGTTGAAGAGTGTGGAGCAGATGCTATCTCTTTGATAAATACTCTACTAGGAATGGCTATAGATATAAAAAATAAAAAACCTGTATTAGGAAACATATTTGGTGGTCTTTCTGGTCCCGCTGTGAAACCTATAGCTCTTAGAATGGTATATCAAGTTAGAAAAGCTGTAAAAATACCTATCATTGGAATGGGAGGAATCTCATCAACTGAAGACGCAATAGAATTTATGATGGCAGGAGCAAACCTTATTTCAATAGGAACAGGTATTTTTTCTAATCCACTTCTTGCACTTGAAATAAAGAATGGATTAATTAAATATTGTGAGGAAAACAACTTAAATAATATAAATGAAATTGTAGGAATATTACATAAATAGGGAGAGAATATGGATATAAGAGATAAAATGATTGTCGCCTTAGATTTTTCAGATTTAGAAAGTGTAAAAAACTTAGTAGAAGAGTTAGAAGATTTGGTAACCTTTTATAAGGTTGGATTAGAATTATATCTAAATACGAATGGAGAAATATTAGAATACTTGGATTCAAAAGGTAAAAAGGTATTTTTGGATTTGAAATTTCATGATATTCCAAATACAACAACAATGGCTTCTATTTTTGCTGCAAAGAAAAACATCGCCATCTTTGATGTTCATTCTGGCGGTGGAAAAGAGATGATGAATTCTGTTGTGAAAGCAGTAAAAAATATAAATCCAGAAACTATGATAATAGGTGTAACTATTCTTACAAGTTTTTCAGAAGAATCTATTTATGAAATATACAAAAGTAAATTATCATTAAATGAATTGGTTCTAAATATGGCAAAAATTACTAAAGAAGCCGGGATGGATGGAGTTGTTTGTTCCGCTTTAGAAAGTAAGGAGATTAAAAATATTTGTGGAACTAGCTTTAAAACTATATGCCCTGGAATAAGATTGAAAGATTCTAATACTAATGACCAAAAAAGAGTTATGACTCCAAAGGAAGCCATAAAAAATGGATGTAATTATCTGGTTATTGGACGTGATATCACAAAATCTGAGAATCCTAGATTGATAACTAAACAGATTTTAAATGAAATTGAGGAAGGTTTAAAAGAGATATGTTAATTAAAAATGGAAAGATTCTAGTTGAAAATGGGAAAATAGAAAAAAGAGATATCTTAATCGAAAATGGGAAGATTGTTAAAATTGATGATAACATAATGGCAACTCAAGATATTATTGTTGATGCAAGTGAAAAACTTATACTTCCGGGTGTTATAGATGTTCATACCCACATGAGAGACCCTGGTCTAACGCATAAAGAGGATTTTGAAAGTGGAAGTAAAGCATGTGTAAAAGGAGGAGTAACCACTTTTTTAGATATGCCTAATACTATTCCTAATACAACAACAGAGGAAAATTTAAAACTAAAAAGAGAGTTAGCTTTGGGGAGATGTTACTGTAACTTTGGTTTTCATTTTGGAGGAAGTAGAGAGGATAACTCAGAAGAGATAAAAAAAGTAAATAAATATGTTGCATCCACCAAAATATTTCTCAATATGAGTACTGGAAATATGTTGGTAGAAGATGAGAGAGTATTAGAAAAATTAGTTAATTCTTCGAAATTAATCTCTGTTCACGCCGAAGGAGATATGATAAAGAAAGCTATTAATCTATCTAAAAAATATGATAAACCTTTCTATCTTTGCCATATCTCAACCTTAGAAGAATTGGAATTGATAAGAAAAGCTAAAAAAGAGAGAGTAAAAATATATGCTGAAGTTACTCCACATCATCTATTTTTCTCTGAAGAAAATAGAGATAATCTTTTAAGAATGAAACCGGAGCTAAAATCTAAAATAGATTGTGAAGCTTTGTGGCAAGGGATAGAAGATGGAACTATTGATACAATCGGAACAGACCATGCTCCGCATAGATTGGAAGAAAAACAGGAAAAAATAGTTTTTGGTATTCCAAGTATTGAGAACTCATTTGAAATGATGTTGAAAGCCGTCGAAACTGGAAAATTAGAACTAAAAAAATTAGTAGAATTAACCTCTACAAATCCAGCAAAAATATTTAAATTAAAAAATAAATATGGTATTAGTTTAGGAGCTGACGCTGATTTAATAATTATAGACCTAAATAAAAAATACAAAATATTAAGAAAAGATATTATTACTAAATCTGGTTGGAGTCCATATGAGGGGATGGAAACAGGTGGAACAATAGAAACTACAATTGTCAGAGGAAACATTGTTTATAATAAAGGAGATTTTTATAAAAAAATGGGAGAGGAAGTGAGATATGATGACTGATAAAGAGATTATCGCAAGAGCATTATTGAAAACAGGAGCTGTTAAAGTTAACGTGAAAGAACCATTTACTTTTGTATCAGGAATAAAAAGTCCAATATATTGTGATAATAGAAAAATGATAGGCTTTCCTGCTGAAAGAGAAAAGATTGTGGATGCATTTTTAAAAATTTTAGAAAAAGAGAGTTTTGATGTTGTTGCTGGAACAGCTACCGCCGGAATTCCATGGGCTTCATTTATTGCTCAAAAACTAAATCTTCCAATGTCATATATCAGAGGTGAAAAAAAAGCACATGGAGCTGGAAGACAGATTGAAGGAGCTGAACTTTTTGGCACAAGCGTAATCATTATAGAAGATTTGATTTCAACTGGTAGAAGTTCAATAAAAGCGGCATTCGCTGCCAAGGAAGCTGGTGCAGAATCAGTAAAAGTAGTATCAATTTTTTCATATAATTTCCAATCTGCTTTTGATAATTTCTCAAGAGAAGAGATTAAATGGGAATCAATATCAAACTTTAACATATTAATTGATATTGCTAAAAATGAAGGATATTTAACTGAAGAAGATTCCAAAATTGCATTGGAATGGAATAAAGGAAAATAATATAATTTTTAAGTTCAAAAACATTAAAAAAATATAAATTTATTCTAATAAAAAAGAGTAGAAACCTGTCTACTCTTTGTTTTCTATTCATTTAAAAAGAGTTAACTCCTCTTTAAAAGGGATAAATTTTTCATTTATAAATCCAATTTTTTTTAGATTATTTTTTATAACAGTTTCACGATTTCTCCCTATATCTCTAAAAAAAACTCTTTTTTTCTCTTTAAAAGCAAACTTTAAAGTTTGAATCGTTCCACCTTTTGAACCAGTTTCTAACACAATTATCTCTTCAGAAAAATAAACTTGTAGTCTATTTCGTTGCAAAAGATATATCGGTTTTATTGAAATTGAAGGAGGGATTTCACTTATAATGGCTCCTTTCCTTTCCAATATTTTTTCTAATAATAATGAATTGGTTTTGGGATATGTAGTTGTTGCCAACCCTTGTCCTAAAATAGCTAAATTTTTTATCCCTACTTTCAATGTTTCTATGTGACCTATTGTATCACATCCTTGCGCAAGTCCGCTTATATTGTAAACTATCTTTTCTTTTAAATTTAAAGCTAATTTTTCAGTAAAAATTTTAATGTTTTTCTCTAAAGGGGTTCGAGTTCCTATAATTGCTAAACTTCTTTTTAAATCTCTTTCTGATGGAAAAAAACCATAATAGTATACTACAAATGGAGGAAGAGAACTATCTTTTAAACACAAAGGATAATCTTTTGAAAAATATGTTATAAACTTTATTCCTTTCTTTTTCATTATATCTAGTTCGGAAGAAACCTGCTTTAATAAATGGTTTCTGTAGTCTTCATCAAAAAAAATATTAAAAATTACCTCGTTAATTTCAATATTATTTTCATTAAAAAACTTTTCTTTTTCAGAATATGAGATAATAAAAAGATTCACTTTAATTTCACAACTTTTTTTAAAAATATTAAATAGTTTTAAAGGGGATATTTGAAAAACTTCTAACCTCCCTACTGACTTTGTTTTTGCACATATTAAAGACCACAACAACATCTCTTTTTCTGTATACATCTCTCCTCCTCATAGAAAAAGCTATAAACAATACTTGTTTATAGCTTTTAAAATTTATTCATTATAGTAAAGATTTTCTGTAGGGAATATTGGGTCGCAAGTAACATCAATTCCCAATTTTCTCAATGTTTGTTCATCTGATTTACTTAAAATAGTTGTAGAATGCAGTTGAGCTCCTTTCAAATTTTGTAATTGTTCCAATGCCGCTTGTGCCACTGGATTTGTAGCAGAAGAGATTGTAAGAGCTATCAACATATCTTCACAATCCAATCCTAAACTTTTTGATTGTAAGATATTCTTTTTCAATTTTGTTATGTCCTCTATTATTGTTGGAGATATTAAGTGAATACTATCATTTATCCCTGCTATCTCTTTCAATGCATTAATCAATACTGCTGATGGTGCATCTAAGACATTTGACCTTTTCCCTGTCAGAATAGTCCCATTTGTCAACTCTAGAGCTACCGCCGAAAATAACTCCGTATTTTCAGAAACAGATTTCTTACTATTTAAATACTCTCTAGCAACAGGAACCACTTTTCTATCACTCTCTTTCAATCCAAGTTCTTCCATAATCAAAATAGCTCTTTGAAATGTTTCTTTATCAACATAACCTTTTTTATATTCACAACCAGTTTTAAAATATCTTCTTATAATCTCCTGCTTTGAAGCTTCTCTTACAACTTCATCATCAACGATACCAAATCCAACTCTATTCACTCCCATATCAGTTGGAGATTTATAGATTGATTCTTTATTTGTAATTTTTTCTATTATTCTTCTCAAAACTGGAAAAGCCTCTACATCTCTATTGTAATTTATAGAAGTTTGATTGTATGCTTCTAAATGAAAAGGGTCAATCATGTTTACATCTTTTAAATCAACTGTTGCCGCCTCATACGCAATATTTAAAGGGTGTTTTAATGGAATATTCCAAACTGGAAATGTTTCAAATTTTGAATATCCTACATTTATTCCTCTTTTACTTTCGTGATATAATTGATTCAAACAAGTAGCTAATTTTCCACTTCCAGGTCCAGGAGCAGTAACTACAACAATCGGTTTAGTTGTTTCAATATAAGGATTCTGTCCATATCCCTCTTCACTCACAATCATATCAACATCTGTAGGATATCCTTTAGTAGCCTTGTGCTTATAAACCTTTATTCCTCTTCTCTCTAGTTTTGTTACAAACAATGCAGTAGATGGTTGCTCCTCATATCTAGTGATTACTACGCTATTTACTTCTAATCCTCTTTCTCTCAAATCATCTATCAATCTAAAAACATCCATATCATAGGTAATACCGAAATCACCCCTAATTTTATTTCTTTCGATATCTCCTGCGTATACACAAATAATAACCTCTACTTTCTCTCTTAATTTTTGAAGTAATTTTACCTTAGCGTTCTCATCAAATCCAGGTAAGACTCTTTTAGCATGCAAATCAAATAACAATTTTCCACCAAACTCAAGATAAAGTTTATCAAAATTATTAACACGTTCTAAAATATATTTTGATTGCTCTTCAAGATATTTGTTATGGTCAAACCCTTTCTTCATAAATACAACACCTCTACTATCTTTATTATTTATACTTGACCCTATATTATATCATATTAATTATAAAATTACTACCATATAAATTTAAAAAATAGTTTTTTTACTCTTTTATCCATTTTTAACCTTTTCTTATGTTAAAATGGACATATAACTCAAAATTATAAAATATTCTAGTTTGTTAAATTTTTAATATTTTTATCATATCAATATTAAAGTAAAAAGAAGAAAATTTTACTAATTTACTAGAATAAAACTCTCTTCTTTATTTATATACTTTTATAATTTTTCTATTGTAAGTTTATCAATACTCCGAGTATTATAAACATTGACCCAAAGAAAAATAGAATCCCTTGTAGCTTTATTTGAAATTTAGCCCATACTAACCAATCTAATTTTGCTATTCCTAAAACAGCAATCAGTATTCCAGATGTAGGAACTATTAAATTTGTGAATCCATCTCCCAATTGGAAAGCTAAAACTGCCACTTGTCTAGATACTCCTACCAAGTCTGCTAATGGAGCCATAATAGGCATAGTAAGAGCTGCCTGCCCAGAGCCTGATACAACAAAGAAATTAAACACAGATTGGAATATATACATTACCCAAGAACACACAGTAGCTGGTAATCCACTAAGTCCGTTGGCAACCCAGTTAAGAATAGTATTAAGCACACTTGATTCTCCTGCTGATGCTCCCCCTAGCACTAAAACTATTCCCTTAGCCATTCCAACTACCATTGCTGCTCCTATTAACTCCTCCGCTCCTTTTCTAAAAGATGAAGCTATATCATTTACTTTCATATTCTCAAGTTTAAATATTACTCCAATTATACCGGCAGTAACTCCCATAATTACAAATTGAGTAGCTATCTCAGGAAGATAATACTCGTATTTCACAACTCCGTAAATTATCCAAGCCATTCCTAAAAATATTACCAACAAAACTAATTTATGTCCTAACTTAAACTCTGTATTTTCTTGCTCTGAAAGATTAAAGTCATTTCTATAATAAGCATCAGTTTCGTATGAAATTGATAGTTGCGGATTCTCTTTTATTTTTTTAGCATATCTTAAAGTATAGATTATTCCTAAAACAGTAAAAAAAGTCCACATTGCTATTCTAAATTTAGCTCCAGAAAGCACCGGAATCCCTGATACACCTTGAGCTATCGCTACACTGAATGGATTCATCCAAGAAGTAGCAAAGCCTATCTGAGTAGAAACATAAGTTATTAATATTCCTGTAATAGCATCATATCCCATCCCTATCACTATCGGTATTATTACCATTGAAAATGGAATAGCCTCCTCACTCATTCCAAATATCGCTCCACCTAGTGAAAAGAAGAAAAACACTATTGGAAAGAGTAGATACTCTGACCCTTTTGTCTTTTTAATCAATGTATACAGCCCAGCTTCTACCGCCTTTGTTCTTAAAATTATACCAAAAGCTCCTCCAGTTATTATGATAAAAGCTATCACGCCAACAGCTGTACCCCATTTATCTCCACTTGTTAACCCTTCATAAACATAGTTAGATATCCCTACATTCCCTCCAGGTTCAAAAAATTTTACTCCTTTTATTAAAGGTTTTCCTTGCTCATTTAAATCATAAGTAAAACTCCCGGCTACTGGAACCTCTCTAGTCTTCTTGGTTCCGCTCTCTGTGACATATGTAATTTTTTCCATTTGGAATTTCCCTACAGGCACAGTATGTGTAAGTATTGCTGCAAAAATTACAACAAAAAATATTATGACATATGTGTCTGGCATACTAAATCTTTTTTTCATTTCTTCCCCCTATTCTCATTTATTTTAATGTTCGTTCTATTATACTTCGTAATGTTAATTTTATCAATAAAAATTTATTTTTATTTTTGCATATATTGCAACATTAAATATCATTTTTTCATACTGACACCCTATTTTACTTTAATTAAGTAAAAAATAAATTCATCTTTTGTAGATATTTTTATGTTAAATAACAATTATATCTAAATCATTCTTTTATTATTTTTTTCAATAAAATAGCCCCCATAGAATTTCTATGAAGAGGCTATCTTTTAAAACTAACTAGCTGGAATCTCTATTTTTTGACCAACAAAAATTAAATTCGGATTTTGTATATTATTTAACTTTTGAATTTTTTGGACAGATACTCCAAATTTCTTTGAAATCTTTTCTAAATTATCGTTTCTTTTTACCAAATAGATGTTATTATTTTTCAAACTTTCACCTTTTTCCATAAGAAATGCTGATACATCTATTTTCTTAATTTTCTTAAGTTTTTTCAAGCTTTCTACAAGTACATCTCTTATAGGAACAAAAAGGTCCTTTATCTCAACTGCATTTGAAAAATCATATCTATCGCCACCGCTCACAATAAAATCATTTGTCGCTATCGTATAAATTTTTTCATTCTCTATCGGCGTTCCATCTTCTAAAGTTATTTTTATAATTTTATCTCCATAATTTCTATTTTTATCATATATAACTTTTAAACCTGAAAACTGTCCATCAGTCATGAAATCAGCGTCAATTCCATGATTTATTAACTGCTTTAAATGTTTTCCAGTTACTTTAACAACAACGACCTGATTATCAAAAGGCATAATCTCATACATATCCCCCATTGTGATATCTCCGTTATACAAAGTTCTTCTCAATCCTCCACCATTTGTTAAACCAATCTGAGTTTTTGCAAAATCTCTCATGACATTTGTTGCCCAGTATCCTAATTCGCTCAATTTTCCACTTCTGTCATGAATAATATCCCCTTCGGCTTCTCCAACTTTTTCATTAAGCTGAGTAGCTAACCTTTTTTCATCCTCTTCTAACATTTTAGCTGTTATTTCATCTGGAATAATTTCCAATCTCTTTTTATAGATTAAATCCACTGAAGGTTCTATTTTTTCTAATTTCTTATCTTTCAAAACCACATTTAATCTTCCTAAAGCTCGCCCATACTTATCTGCCTGAATAATTGGTTTATCATTTAAATAACCCGACACTATTTTATGTGAATGACCTGTAATAATAGCATCAAGCCCCTCTACTTTTGTTAATCTTTCTAACTCATTACCAATAATCTTTCCATCTTTTTGGTCACTTGGGATATGAGTCAAAGCCACTATAACATCTGGTTTTCCATCCTTATCCTTTCCAGCTTTTAAGAACTCAATCCAACTTTTAGCAGCTTGTTCTGCTGGTATAAATTTTACATCTTGAACATACTCTGTTTTAGTTTGATATTGTGTTTCCTCTGTTGCAAGACCTATAAATGCAATCTTAATTCCATCAATTTTAATTATCTTGTATGGTTTTGCCCATTTCACAGGAGTATTAGTCTCCTTATCATAGATGTTTGCCGCTAAATAATCAAATCCACCATCTATTCCCCATTTTTCAATCTTGTCTGCACCCCAATCAAACTCATGATTTCCCACAGCTGAAGCAACAACATTTAAATTTTTCATCATTTTCGTTACAGGCATTCCATATGTTAAGTTTGAAATCGCCGTTCCTTGATAATTATCTCCTGCACTAACAACAATTAGATTAGGATTTTTTTCTCTCAAACTGTTTATATAACCTACTAACTTTGCCATTCCCACATTTTTTCCATCTTTTCTAGTGTCCTCTGCCACATTTCCATGAAAATCATTGAAGCTAATAATCTCAATATTTACAGCTTTTCCTAAAATAGATATTGAAATCAACAAAAAGATTAACAATAGTTTTACTCCTCTAATACTCCTTCTCATTTTCACTCTCCATTTTTATATTTTATTTTAATTTAATTTTTCGGCTATTTTTTCATAGGAAGTTTTCACAATCTCTTCAACTGTTTTATCTTCAGGGAAAATTGGCTCTAAAAACTCAATTGAAAACTCTCCACTTTTTGGAAAATCAGTTCCATAAGGCATTAAATTGTATGCTCCATCTATAACAAAAGGCACAATCGGTATATTCAACTCTTTTGATAAAATAGCAAACGTTTTTTTGAACTCTTGCAGTTTTCCGTCTCTTGTTCTTGCACCTTCAGGAAAAATAACTAGATTTTTTCCTAACTTTAATATATGAGCAGCTATTTTTAAAGTCTCTTTCAAATTTTTATTTTTATTAATCAATATTACATTCGAATTATCTGCAAAATGCTTTTTTATTCCCTTTTTAAAATGAATATCTATTGCAATAAAGTAACTTTCTTTCAATGCAGAATAAGGCATTGCCTGCTGAAAAGCCACAACATCTAACATACTTTGATGATTTCCCACATATATAACAGGCTTGTCTTTTGACAGTTTATCTATTTTCTTACTCAACTTAATATAAAATTTAAAAAATGGTAATAAAATAAATTTCGCAATCCCTATATATCTCGACGTTGGAAGATTTACATCAACTGGTTCTGAAAATATATTTTTCCAGTTAATCTCCTGATTTTCAAAAACTCCGCCTTTTTCTCTGATAAATAAAATCAACTCTTCAATTGTTTTTATTTTAGAAAAATCTTGTTCTGAAATCTGAATCCCATATGTTGTTTCAATAAAAGATATTAATTCAACTAAATCCAGAGAATCCAAGCCTAAATCTATTTCAAGATGTGATTCTGGTATAATATTTAATTCATTGTGAAGTGTTTTCAAAAATCTTTCAATCTCCTTAAACTCTGAAGAATAAATCTCCTTTGAATTACTTTGCTTTTTTAAATTTTCTTTAGAATTTGAACTATTCTGATTCTTTAAAAAATCATTCAACATGAATCTTCTTAATTTTCCTAATTTTGTCTTTGGTAGCTCCTCTTTTACAATAATAACATCTAATATTCTTCTATAGGCTGGTGCATTTATGTTATATTGGTCCACAACTTCCCATTTTATTGCATCTTTTGCATTTGCAATACCTTGGGCTTCCAAAGTTTTGAATTTAGGATAAACCACCGCCACAAGATGCTTATCTTTCTCTATAATTGCAATCTCTTCTATAAGCTTTGTTCCTTTCATTATTTGGGCCTCTATATCTCCAGGATTTATATTTTTTCCATTTGAAAGCACAATCATCTCTTTCTTTCTTCCAATAATTTTTAAATGCTCTCCATCAAACTCCCCTAAATCTCCGGTATGAAACCATCCCTCACTATCAATTACCTCTGCAGTCGCCTCTGGCTTGTTAAAGTATCCTTTCATTACATTTGGGCCTTTCACCAAAATCTCTTTATTATCATCAATTTTTACTTGAACACTAGCCAACGGAACTCCAACACTTCCTCTTTTATTATTTGAAAGTGGATTAAATGATATTATTGGTGAAGTTTCCGTTAATCCATATCCCTCTATTATTTCAATCCCAAAAACTTTAAAATCTTCTGAAATCTCTTTGTCTAATTTTGCACCACCAGAGATTAAAAATCTAATATTTCCTCCAAAAGCAAGTTGAATCTTTTTAAATACAACTTTATTTAAAGCCGTTATATTTAACTTCTTACAAACTTTAAAAAGATTTCTTGCCACAGAACTAGAATTTATCTTACCCATTATTCCTTTATGAAACATCTCCCATATTCTTGGAATTCCTATAACAACTGTTATTTTATACTTTTGAAGATGATGCTTTATAGAATCCGAGGATAATTCATCTAAAATAACATTTTTAACTCCAAATCTAAGCGGCATAAGCATTCCTAAAACGAAAGGTAAAGCGTGATGGAATGGAAGCATTGCTAAGGCTACATCACTTTCAAATACAAACCTCATATTATCAATATCATTAATATTTGACATAATATTAGAGTAGGTCAACATTACCCCTTTAGGCATTCCTGTTGTTCCAGATGTATAGAGCATCACAGCTAATTGCTCCTCTTCCAAATCATCAATTACAGAATTATCTATTTCAAAAGGAACCGATAAATCAATCTCATCTATATTCAATATTATTATGTCAGTTTGAGCTTCATCTTTTGCTTTTTTTACTATTTCTATATTTTTATTTGAGGTAAAAATATATTTAGGATATGAATCTTTAAATACATATGCTAGTTGCTCTACATTATACGTAACATCAAGATTTGTACAAGCCCCTTTCGAATCCCAAACACCTAATACCGCTCCAACATACTCAGGTCTATTTTCCATGAAGATAACAACTCTATCCTCTCTCTCTATTTCAAGAAAAGAGGAATATATCTTAGCCATCCTAATTAAATCAAAATAAGAATACTCCTTCTCTTGATATACAAGTGCTGTTTTTTTTCTATCATATATAAAACTCATGTATTCCCCCTTTCTAAAAATCTTGATTAAAATAGTTATACTCTCTTTTAAACAATTTTTTTACAATCTCATTTTTACCTGTAATCGCTTTTTTGTCTAGCAATAATCCGTTAATATCCCTAAAACCATAAGCTAATGTGGACAACTCTTTTATATCCAATGATATGTCAATCTCATCATACTCTTTTGTATATTTTACTCCATTTTGTGTAATCTGGAAGACACCATTATTTTCTAGTATTATTTCATCTAGAACTCTAACTACCAGAGTTTCATTTTCTGATAAGCTCTCTGATAATCTTTCCAATACTTTTTCAGCTTTTAATATTCTAGCTTGGAGCTTATTAATTACAACCTTTAAAATTCCAAAATCACTCGAAAGATATCTCTCCAAATCTAAATTTTTAGGAGTTATTATACAAGCTTTTCTATAGTAATTTTTAAAACTATATAGGATTGTTAATAAAGAGTTTAAAGATTTTTCATCACTGACCAAAATCTCCTTTACCTGTATATCTTCCTCTTTTTTCAGTAAAAACATATACCCTTTAATATCCATAGTTTCATTATATGCAACATATATCTCTCCATTTTCGCATCTGAGTTCTGAAATCAACTCCTCATATCTTCTGACATCTCGTTCAACTTTCAGGAAAAAACTTCGCATTCTTTCTCCATAAAATTTAGATATTTTTTCATAAAACTGAGTATTAAGAAAACTATTTTCAATTCTCTTTACGGTATATTCTCTCTTCAAATTTGCAAAATGTGAAAACTCACATTTATAGCTATATAATGAGGAAATATAAGAAAATCCATATTTTGAATATATTTTACTATCTATCGGCGTCAGAAAAATAGCTTCGTCCCCCTTTTCATAACTCTCTCTCAATAACTTTAACATCATTTTTTCCATAACTCTCTGCCCCTGATATTCTGGCAATACAGCTATTCCTACTAAAAAGTTTCCTTCAAACCTTTTATTAATCATGAAACTATATCTATTCACATGGATATTTCCAATTATCTCATCCCTCTCCAACTCTACTAGTACATTGTTTTTAGGATATATATTTTCAAAATACCATTCTATATACTCATAACTGTCATTAAAAACTATTCTCCATATCTTCTTCAAACTTCGTATCATAAATAAGCCTCTACATTTTC
The DNA here is from genome assembly GCA_949293295.1 of uncultured Cetobacterium sp. GTDB lineage: Bacteria > Fusobacteriota > Fusobacteriia > Fusobacteriales > Fusobacteriaceae > Cetobacterium_A. The sequence goes on along the minus strand of CASFCG010000016.1, from coordinate 133,742 downwards.
AAATAATTATACAAACCTTTAACCATTACCCCCGTTGCTCCCTTTTTTATCCATTTTATAGATGAATCAAATGCAGTCCCAGCAATATCTAAGTGCATCCATGGAATTTCTTCAACAAACTCCTCTAAAAATTTAGCTGCTGTTCCAGCTCCTCCCATTCTACCACCTGTATTTTTTAAATCCGCTATATCTGAACTAATTTGTACTTTATACTCTTCAAAAAGAGGCATTCTCCAAATTTTTTCTCCAGTATCCATACAAGCTTTTTCAAGTTTTTTATAATTTCTTTCATTATTGGAAAAAACACCTGTTGCAAAAGTTCCAAGAGCAACCATAATTGCACCTGTTAACGTTGCAACATCTACAATCTCTGTTGCTTTCTCATTCCTAACCGCATATGTAATAGCATCAGCTAAAGCCAATCTTCCCTCAGCATCTGTGTTTATTATCTCGACTGTCTTTCCATTCATAGATTTAACTATATCACTGGGACGATACGCATTTCCACTTATCGCATTTTCACAAGCTGGAATCAGTGCAACAACATTCTTTCTTAATTTCAGCTTAGATAGAGCACACATAACAGCAACAACTGTTCCAGCTCCAGCCATATCACTTTTCATTTCAAACATTGAATCTGCTGGTTTTATACACAATCCACCTGTATCATAAGTCAACCCTTTTCCAATAAGAGCTATCTTTTCATCACTCTCGCCTTTCATATATCTCATAATGATAAGTTTAGACTTTGTAGCAGAGGCTTTTCCAACCTCTACCAACAGATTCATATTTAATTTTTTTAACTCCTCTTCATCTAAAACTTCAACCTCAAATTCATACTCTTTTCCAAAATCTTTTACTTTTTCTGCTAAACTATTCGGATTTATAATATTTGCCGGAAAGTTAACTAAATCTCTTGCAATATCTGTTGCAACTCCTAAAGTATTGATTTCTTCAACTAAAGCCGTAGAACAACTCTCTATTATAAAATCCAACTCTATCCTTTTATCACTTTTCTTCTCCTTGAAATAATCAAAATTATAGTTCACATTATACAGTATCTCTCCAGCAACTTCAGGTAAAATCAACTCTTTATTCAGAGCTGCTATAGCTACTTTTCCCTCAATTGTAGATAAAATCTTAAAAAGTATTTCTCTATAAATATTTTGAGTAAAATCCTCTATCTTTCCAAATCCAAGAAATAAAAGAGTTTGAATCTTTCCATTCTCATCAATATTAACTCTTAATTCTTCTAATCTCTTTCCTTTAAATCCCTGCTTTAAAGCTACTTTTCTTATAAACTCTCCATTTTCTTTAGAAATAAACGAAGGAACCTCGAAACTATTTTCAAATAACAAATATAATTGAAAATTGTATTCTTTTTCCAAGCTATTTAAAATATTAAACATCAATCTACCTCCTTACTCTCCAATCAACTTATATTTTTTTAACAATTTTTTAGGATTGTATGATAATTTTGCTTTTCTCAAACCTTCATCTCCAAAATCATCCTCTCGATTTATATATTCAACATCTGAAAACTCATTTTTTACTGTTAACATATTAATCATCTGATATGCTCCCTGATAGTTAATGTCTGCCTTTTCCACATGTATAACCGCCATATTTTGACTAATTTTCTCTCCTATAGAGTATGCAACAACTTTATCATCTACCCTTACTAGTCCTCCTCTTAGCTCCAACTCTTCATAGTTATCTAGTAATTTTTCTATTCCTCGCATTTCATCAACTATTATGTATTCATTTTCTCTTTTTTTTACCCACTCTTGCTGAAATTTCCGTATCTCTTCTATATTTGAAGATGTTATCCTCTCATAAGACCATTGATATGTCTTTGAAAATTTATTAATTCTATTTTTTTTAGCAGAAAACTTTCTCCCTGAAAGAGTTGATAACTCCTTTTGAGAATATATATAATCGAAGCTATCTCTTGTTTCAATTAGCCCCAAATTATCTACTTGCTTTGCCATTTCCTCCGGAATAAACAAAATATCCCCTTCAAGCTCTCCTAAAACTTCAAAACCCCTCTTCAATCCCTCTACATCAAATGAAATAGGTGGGAAATAATAGATTTTATTTTTATATGTACCTCTTAAAAATAAGCTCTCCTCTTTCACACTATACTCTATACTCTCACTAAAGCTCCAAATATAAAGATTTGTAAAGTTTAAATCTGATATCTCGTATCTTCCTTTGAGGAAATAATCAATCTCACTCCTACTCGATAACTCTAATTTTTTCCATTCCATCTATCTTTGAATCCCCCTTCTGAGTCAATCCTTTTATAATTTCACAATCTTTATTCCCTCATTTTGCAAATATAAAAACCCCTTTCACACTATTATAGCATAAAAGGAGTTTTTTTTAATACATCTCTTCTAATTTTTTTATTCTCTCTTCAGTTCTTGGATGTGTACTAAACAACGAAGCCAACTTACTTCCTGCCAAAGGCGAAACTATAAACATATTCTCTGTTGCTGGAGCTGCATCCATTGGTATTTTTCTGGAATAACTTTCAAGCTTTCTCAGAGCATTTGCAAGATAGCTAGGATGTCCACTAACTTGAGCTCCAAATTTATCCGCTTTGTATTCTCTTGTTCTGGATATTGCCATTTGAACTAACATAGCTGCTAAAGGAGCAAAAATTGAAATTGCTAAAAGTCCAATCGCTCCTCCGCTATTTTCATTATCTCTATCTCTTCCACCACCAAATATAGCTGACCACTTGGCAATATTTGCTAAATATGCTATTGCTCCTGCAAAAGTTGCTGCAACTGTTTGGATTAAAATATCTCTATGAGCTACATGTCCCAGCTCATGACCAATTACCCCCGCTAGCTCGTTATCATCCATTATCTCCATCAATCCTCTAGTTACTGCTACCGCAGCATTAGCCGGATTTCTTCCCGTTGCAAAAGCATTTGGCTGATGTTGATTTATGATATAAAGTTTCGGCATAGGTAGATTGGCTTCTTTGACCAATCTCTCTGTTATTTTATAGATTTTGTGCTCCTTTTCAACTGGTTGAGCTCTATACATAGACAAAACAATCTTAGCACTAAACCAATATGATACAAAATTCATAATCCCAGCAAAAAACAATGCTATCAACATTCCATTATTACCACCTATAGCCCTACCAATAAATAAAAATATAAGTGTCATTATACTCATCAACAAAAATGTTTTTATCCCTTGCATTTAAAACCTCCTACTATATTTTGTATTTTGACGTAACAATTGACATAAAAGTTCTTTGCCAACTGCAATATTTAATTAAAAGTTTGTCAAAGTCCATATCAATTATAAAATCTACTTTTTTCTTTCCCCGCACTCTTTCATCCTTACTGAAATTAACTTTTATGCAACTCTTTCCTCATAATTTCAACCTATTTCATGAAAATTATTGGTTTATACATCTTTATTAAGGAAAAATTTTTTAATCTTTAATAACAATCTTCTTTTAATCATCTCACCGGTTTGATTATATCATTTTACTTTCTAAAAAACAATAGCATAATTCTTTTCTGGGAAAGTTATCCATATCTTTCTATATTTATCCTTATTTTTTACCTTTCAAATTTTAACACTATTTTTTTTCTAAAAAGTGTGTTATCTTAAATCTATAAAAATATTTAAGGAGGATTATTTAATGTCACTAACAGTTGGAATCTCTTTAGAACAAGAAAAAATAGTTATGGATAATGAAACCGCTGAAAAGATTGGTTCTGGTGGTTTACACGTATTTTCAACTCCTATGCTGATTGCTTTTATGGAAAATACTGCATATAATCTGATACAAAAACATCTAGATACAACTCTTTCCACTGTCGGAATATCCATTAATATTGAACATCTAAAAGCAAATTTAATTGGAGATAAATTGAATTGTGTTGCAATACTTGAAAAGATAGAGGGAAAAAAGTTGACTTTCAGTATTGAAGTGAAATTTGGGGATGATATCATCGGAAAGGGAACTCATTCGAGATATATCATTGATACTAAGAAATTTATGGAAAAATTAAACAATAGATAAAATCTAAATCACTCAAATAATTAAGGGCTATGATTTGTAGCCCTTTTTTCTCCTCATTTCTATTTACTTCTTATCGAAATTCCCACTAATTACGGTAATTTATATAGTATTTTCGAATGTTTCATATATAAAGATTTACTATTTCATCTTTATCTTAAAATACAAACACTATAATACTTTTATTAAAAATTTTATTTCTTTGTTTCAGTCAAAATGAAAATATTTCTAATCTTCTATATTGCTAATTCCATATATTAAAAACCTTTCAAAACCCAATCACCAAAGTGGCTGGGATTTTTTAAATTATGAAAAAGTTTTATTTGGTTAGTTTAAAAATTTATTATTTATAATGATAGATAGCTTATGAATCCAGTAATATTGGAATTTTAAATAAAAAAGTGTCTATCTGGGGTATACACTAAATGGACATTACAATATTTTTACCATAAAAATCTATTTTTATTCTTTTTTAATACAAAAAAAATGAAAGAATATTTAAAAAATTATTAATTTAACTTAATATAAATCTATCCAAAATTTTAAACTATCTAATTCTAGGAAATTCTTGTATAATATGTTGCACTATCAATTTTAGGAGGAGTTTATAAAATGATTGATTTAAAAAAGATATTTTATACAATAAAAAATGAATATTTAAAAGATTTTTCAAAATTTTTAAAATGGGCTTTTCAAAATTATAAAAACTCTAATTCATCTCTTTGGACTAACACCCTCTGTTATTTCACAATTTTACTTTTCATTCCAATTTTAGCAATAGCTTTTAGTATTGCAAGATGGTTTGGAATAGATAGTTTTTACTTAAATCAGTTGGCGACTAGCTCCCCACTAAATAAGGAAACTATTGACCTAATTTTAGAGACAACTCAGAATCTTCTAAATACCACAAGAAACGGTTTGTTAGCTGGAGTAGGATTTTTTTCCTTGGGTTGGGTTATAATCTCTATATTCTCAGTAATTGAAAAAGCTTTGAATAGTATTTGGGGAATTGATACACAAAGAGTTTTCTTTAGAAAGGTAACAGATTATTTTACTATATTTTTATTACTACCTCTCTGTATCGTGTTTAATAATATTTTAACTAGCAGTTTTATAAATTTTTCGATTGTAGGATACTTTATAAAACTAATATCTCCTTATCTTTCATCATGGTTATTTTTTCTATTTTTTTATACTTTTTTACCAAATACTAAAGTTAAAATAAAGTACACCATTGTAAGTAGTTTTTTTATATCTCTTATGTTAAATCAAAGTAATACACTACTATTAAAATTACAAATTTTAATAGGTACTTATAACAAAATATATGGAAGTTTCTCTGTGCTTCTTTTGTCCTTAATCTGGCTAAAAATCATCTGGTTTTTAATTTTACTGGGAGCTCATCTTTCCTACATACTTCAAAATAAACAAAGTTACAATCAAGTTAATGAGTTTTCTGCTCTCAGCTTTGAATCTAAATTTAGACTTGGAAAATTAATATTGTTTATTTTTATAGATAATTATAACAATGATGAACCTGCATTAACACTGGAAGATATATCACAAATATTGAATATTTCAATAGAATCAACTTATAAATTTTTAAGGCAATTTGAAAAATTAGGGTATATTTCAAAATTAGATATGAAAATACCTTGTTATAAACTGACAAAAAATTTAAACAAAATCACAATTTCAAAACTTCGTTATGATATGGAAAATTTCGGTTTAACTCTTCAATTTTAATTTTATTTATGATATAATTTAACCATAAACTTAGGAGATTATTATGAGACATAAAGTATCAATTTTGAACGAATTTATGAATGCGCCCTCTGTTATAAAAGAGTGTAAATTAAGATGGGGGTACTTTATCAGTGGAATAATCGGAGCTATTCTTTTTATTACTTTCTATTTTTTATCCAATAAAATTGGCGAAAGACTCTTTATAGAGATTAAAGAATATCTCAGCTTGGATAATAGTTTTAATATGTTTCGTTATATTTTTATTTTTTTTACTAGAATTTTTCTTTTTGCTATTTATTATTTTTTATTTAGAACAATTCTATTAATTTTACTCTCTCCATTTTTTAGCTATTTTTCAGAAAAAGTGGAAAGACAGTTAGAAGGAAGAGAATACTCTTTTTCAATTAAAGAAAATATTAACTCTATAAAGAGAGGGGTTATAATTACTTTAAAAAATTTTTTTAAAGAGATTTTTTTTACTTTTTGTATTCTGATTCTTGGCTTAATCCCTCTGCTTAGTATTTTTGTACCATTTTTTATATTTTTAATTCAAAGTTATTTCATAGGTTACAGCTTTGTTGACTACACTTTAGAAAGAAAAGGATTTAATCAAAAGGATAGTATTCTGTTCATGAAAAAAAACTTTTTTTCAATATGTTTTGGAGGAGTAATATTCACTTTTCTGTACTTTATTCCACTAATTGGAATATTTATAGCACCAATTATTACAATCGTTTCTTTCACAACATTAACATTAAAACTGCTAAAAAACAATTAGTTATAAATTTATTAAGGAGGTTTCAAAATGTTAAGTTTTTTAGGTTCTTTAGTTTTACTATTTTTGGGTTACGCAATATACGGAAAGTTCGTTGAAAAAGTGTTTGGAGCGAACTCGGCTAATGAAACACCCGCAAAAAGATTGAATGATGGAGTGGATTATGTTGAGCTTGACTGGAAACGTGCTTTTCTTATTCAATTTCTTAATATTGCTGGAATAGGTCCAATATTCGGAGCTGTTTCTGGTGCTCTATGGGGACCGGCAGCATTCTTGTGGATTGTGTTTGGTTCTATCTTTGCTGGAGCTGTTCATGATTATTTATCTGGTATGCTTTCAGTTCGACACGATGGAACAACTATTGCTGAAATTGTTGGATACTATCTTGGAGATAAAGCTAAAATAATTATGAGAGTTTTTTCAGTAGTACTTTTAATTCTTGTTGGAGTTGTATTTGTAACTAGTCCAGCAGATATCCTATCAAATATTGTTGGAATGGATAAATTGATTTGGATTGGAATTATAGTTCTTTACTATCTACTTGCAACAGTTTTACCAGTTGATAAACTGATTGGAAAAATATACCCTATATTTGGAGCTTCTCTTCTTATCATGGGAATTGGAATTGCAATTGGATTGATTGTAAAAGGATATGATATTCCGGAAATCACATTCCAAAATCTTCATCCTAAACATGTTTCAATCTATCCATATCTATTTATTACTATAGCTTGTGGAGCTATCTCTGGTTTCCATGCAACGCAATCTCCACTTATGGCTAGATGTATGAGGAATGAATCAGAAGGAAGAAGAGTGTTTTATGGTTCTATGATTGCTGAGGGTGTTATCGCTTTAATTTGGGCTGCTGCTGCTGTATCTTTCTTTGGCGGAACTGAGGGACTTTTAGCAGCTGGAGCTCCTGCGGTTGTAGTTACAACTATCTCTAATAGTATTTTAGGAAAAATTGGTGGGGCTTTGGCTATACTTGGTGTTGTAGCATGTCCAATTACATCTGGAGACACAGCTTTTAGAAGTGCGAGACTTGCCATAGCTGATGCACTTAATTTCAAACAAGGTCCAATTAAAAATAGATTTTTAATTGCTATTCCGCTATTTGTAATAGGTGTTGCATTATGTTTTGTTGATTTCACAATCATTTGGAGATATTTTGCTTGGTCAAATCAAACTTTGGCAACTATTGCTCTATGGGCAGGAGCAGTATTCTTAGCAAAAAATAAAAGAAATCACTGGATAGCTACTATTCCAGCTGTATTTATGACAGCTGTTGTAACAACATATATCTTAGTGGCTCCTGAAGGCTTTAGACTGTCTGAGAATATAGGACACATTGTAGGGATTGTAATTGCTGTGATATCATTTATAGCCTTTATGATGAAAGCTAAAAAGCAATAAAAAGTTTAATACAAAAAAGAAGAGTTTTGTAACACTACTCTTCTTTTTTATTTTTATATTTTTTCTTATTTAACCGCAACTACCTCTATCTCAACCTTAACATCTCTAGGTAGTCTAGCTACTTCCACACACGCTCTAGCCGGTTTTACCTCTCCAAGATATTCAGAATAAACTTCATTTATAGCTGCAAAGTCATTCATATCTTTAATAAATACTCCAGCTTTCACAACATCATTTAGAGAGTATCCTGCCGCCTCCAAAATAGCTTTAACATTTTCCAATGATTGTCTCGTTTGCTCTTTTACATCATCTGAAATAACTGTCATAGTTTCAGGTACAAAAGGAATTTGCCCAGATACATAAAGAGTCCCATTTACCTCTACCGCTTGAGAATAAGGTCCTATCGCTGATGGAGCTTTACTTGTATTAATAACTCTTTTCATTCTTATCCCTCCTATAGAATTTATAATCTATTCTAACATAGAATAGCTAACTAAACAACTCAATATTTTTCTAGATATTTTAAAGAAGATTAACAAATTAATTTTATTAAGATATCTATTGGTAACCTTTACTTTTTTATGATATAATGGTGAGGTATAAAATAGATTGATGTTTAGAAAGGAGGTATCTAAATGAGAAAAAAAATCCAACTACTTTTAATTATAATATTTTTAGTTTCAAACTCTACTTATTCCGAAGATGAAGCAGAGATTGATTTAGATTTAGGTACCATAACTTCTAATAATGGTTTAAAATTAAAATATGGTCCTTTAAGAATCAAGGTTTTTGAGGCTAATTTTAATAAAGATAAAAGACTTGCTTCCATTCCTGGTCTATTTGAATTGAAATTGGTTGACCCGACCACATCCGCATATATTACCTCAAATGATGGAAAGTTTGATTTAAATGGAAAAAGTGGGCAATTTAGTAAAACTTTTGGATATCTACAAGTTGGGAATCTGACCGGAGCTGAAAAACCAAATGATAAAATATATTTTGGAGCAGATAGTGTTAAATATATGAATGATACCATCTATTTAAAAGATTCGTGGCTAACTACTGATTTCTCAGTTTTGAAGAGCAAAGATAGATTAAAAGCCGGTTATCACTTTAAGGCAGAAGATATAGAAATAGAGCTTGATAAGCAAATAACCTTAAAAAATATAGATTTTTTTCTTGGAAAATATGATATAACACCATTTTCATTTCCTTGGTTTAGATTCAATATCAGAAAAAATTCCAATGTTCCTTTATTTCCAACATGGGGAACTGATAGTATTTATGGTTGGAATATTACGACAGGAGTCTTATGGGGAGCAAGAGAGGAGTTTTATAGAGGTGGTCTAGCTCCAAAATTTGGTGATAAAATAGGGCTTATGATAGGAAGGATGGAAAACTGGTTTAATTTTGGAAAGTTAGGAAAAACAGAATTAAATGTTACAGACTGGTTATTTTATAAAAAGGCTGATAAAGATGATGTAGAAAGAAACTTTGATCGGTGGGATATTAATTTTAAGCATAGCTATAGTGGAGAAAATGGTTATCTTGATTTTAATTATAGAAATGCCACTTACAACCTAATCTCATCACTTGATGATGCTATTGACAAATACTTTAGAGTTAATAATACAGATTGGAAATATATTGATGGTGTTCCTTATAAAGGTGGAAATTTGGGATTCTATAACTTAGATTCTGAACTTAATATCGGTACTCTTCAGATTAAAGCTGATGTAAATCTTGTGTCAAATAAAGAAATATACGGAATTATGGTTGCAAATGACTTGGATGACTTAGGATATGGCATCTCTGCAGATTATGATTTAAAAACAAATCTTTTCTTAAAACAAGAAACTGACAGGTATTCTATTGGTGCTTACTATAATTATCTGTATGATATGACCCCAGGAGCAACTAAACAAGATTTACAATCAAGGATGGAAAATTTTGGTTTCAATCTGACCGATAGAGAATATAAAATAGATATCAGTTATGATGATAAAAAAGGAAATAGATTTAGAAAATTAAATAGCTGGGAAAGAATACCAAATTTTAGTGATAAAAATGATATCGAGTATTATGGAATCAAACTTGACTATACACCTTGGACTACAGAGGAGTATTCTATCTATAATACTAAAAACTTTAAAGCAATTTTTGGTGAATATAACCTTTATGATGAGTTAAAATATCGATTTGGATATACTTATGATAGCTTTGAAAAAAAATTATCATTGGAGGCTGACCCATTTAGAAATCTAGCTCTAAATTATCCTCAAAATAAAAATATTCGTGATATTGAATACAATAGATATGAAAACATACTTTATCATAACTTCGAAGAAAACAGAGGTTATCTAGATTTTATCTATAATAATTTCGAACTTAGTTTTGCTGGAGGTAATACAAAAGAGACTATATATGACCGTGAAGGAATCTATACTTCTACAGGAGATTATAGAAAATTTTTCAACGATTCTCAGTTCTATGAAATTGGCTTGAAAGCACAAAAATTATCCTTGGGTATTTTTGGGGAATTAAACCTTGGTGGTGAAACTAGATTTGATGAGTATAAAAAAGCTTATTCACTGAAAAAAATTTCAACTGATGATAGTAGTTTAAGGTATAGGTTCAATTTATCTCACTCAATAGACCTAGTGAACAAAGTTGATAATTCTAATAAAGAGATTTTATTAAGAAATGATATAGGATACTCTTTTCAAAAGTTTTCTTATAGACCTAATTCAACCAAAAACATAACTAAAGATATTAGATTAGTAACAAAGGAGAATTTTTACAAAATAAATGATGAATTAGAATTTAAATATGGTCAGATAAAATCCAAATATACAATTAATTACTCTAACATAACCAGAGCAACAAATGACACCAAAAAAGGAGAGACTATCTCACAAAAATTGGACTTTTCTTTAAATGAAAATAACAGTTTTGAAATAAGTCATTCTCGTCAAAGTAGATACACTGAGAAAAATCTTCTAAATCAAAATCATAAAGATTTATTACTTGAAAATTTTGATTTCAATTATAAATATAAAAACAGTAAATTTTACTTTAAAAATAGAAAAATAACCTCAGATATATGGAAAATTAACGGTATTGATGATAGTGTAGAAAAAATTACTGAAAATGTGTATGGATATAGTTTAAATACTGATAAATATGAATTAAAATTAGAGTATTTAGAAGGAGCTGACAAGAGAATACAACTAAATCAAGGAGTTATTAGGAATAAAAATAAAGAGTATTCTTTATCATACAAGATAAAAGGGAATATTGAACATAGATATCAAACCTCTTACTCTCAATATAGAAATAAAGGGGCATGGAACCCAAATCTATCTAAATATAATTCAGATGTGATATATCTATCTTATACTTATAAAGATAAAAACTATTCTGAGGATGAGTTAAGAGATTTAGCAACATTGGAGTACGAGAAAGACCCCGATGAAATAACGGAAAGTGAAATATCTGATATGAGAAAAACTCTAGAGGAAAGAGCTCTAAACAATGAGAATAGTTTTTTTCTTGGAAATTTTAAAAGAAGATATCACCCTTATTTAGGGGACGCTCGACAAGGTATGCACGCCTCATTAATGTTACAAATCGGAGAGGATGGTTTTAAAAATGATGTTTTTGATTCTATCGAACGATTGGAAGCAAGATTATTTTACCAATTCAAAAGAATAGAGTTAGGATATATATATAATCAAAAGGCAGATTATAATACAAGTGCTAATAGATGGATTGATTCAGAAAGAGAACATGAATTTAGTTTGAAAACCAAAATTGGAAAACCAACTGAAAGTTATAGTTTGAGAGGATACATAAAATTTTATGACCAACTAGCAGGAAGAAATGATAAGGATTCTAGAAGTACATTTGATGGTTTTGGTGTGGAGATTGGAAAAGAGTTTGGATATTATGAATGGGCAATTGCTTATGAAAGGGATTATTCATACAGAACAAAAGATTACGAATGGAGTGTTGCACTGCAATTTAGATTATTAACATTCCCGAAAAATAATATATTTGGAATTGGTGCTTCTGTAAATAAGAAAAATAAAGTCAGTCCAGATACCTATTTATTTGATGGAATAAAAATAGATGAAATAGATTAAAATGATTGGAGAGATGTATTATGAAAGTTATTTTACCAAATGGAGATATAAAAGATTTTGAAAATAATGTGAATATGTTCGAAATTGCAAAATCTATTAGTAACTCATTAGCTAAAAAAGCTATTGGAGCAAAAGTGGACGGAAGAGAAGTTGATATGAGTTATATTCTTGATAAAGATGCTAAAGTTGAAATAATAACTCCTGAAACTGAAGAAGGAGCAGAGATTTTAAGACACTCTACAGCTCATTTATTAGCTCAGGCTGTACTAAGATTATTTCCAAATACAAAAGTAGCAATTGGACCTGCTGTTGAAAATGGGTTCTATTATGATTTTGACCCAGAAATCCAGTTTACTGAAGAGGATTTAGAAAAAATTGAATCTGAAATGAAAAAAATTGTAAAAGAAAATGTTAAAATCGAAAGAATTGAGATGATAAGAGAGGAAGCAATAGAGCACTTCAAAAAATTAGGTGAAAACTATAAAGTCGAGATAATCGAAAGTATTCCAGAAAATGAGATGTTAACTTTTTATAAACAGGGAGATTTTATAGACCTTTGTAGAGGTCCACATGTACCATCAACATCATATTTAAAAGCTTTTAAATTAAAATCTGTCGCTGGAGCCTATTGGAGAGGAGATTCTAACAACAAAATGTTACAAAGAATATACGGACTCGCTTTTCCAACAGAAACTGAACTAAAAGCACATTTAAAATTTTTAGAAGAAGCAGAAAAAAGAGACCATAGAAAGTTAGGTAGAGAGTTAGAACTATTTTTTGTGAGTGATTATGGACCTGGATTTCCTATCTTCTTACCAAATGGAATGAAAATGAGAAATGTTTTGACTGATTTATGGAGAAAAGAGCATGAGAAAGCTGGATATGATATGATACAAACTCCAATAATGTTGAATAAAGAGTTATGGGAAACTTCAGGACATTGGGGGAACTATCGAGAAAATATGTACACTTCTGAAATTGATGAAACAGAATTTGCTATTAAACCCATGAACTGTCCAGGTGGAGTTTTAGTTTATAAACATATGATGCATTCATACAAAGACCTGCCTATAAGAGCTGGAGAACTAGGAATTGTCCACAGACATGAATTTTCAGGAGCTTTACATGGGTTGATGAGAGTTAGGAATTTTACACAAGATGATGCTCATATCTTCATGATGCCAGAACAGATTGAAAGTGAAATTATAGGAGTTGTAAATCTAATAGATAAATTTTATAATGGACTTTTTGGTTTTGAATATAACATAGAACTATCTACAAAACCAGAAAAGGCTATCGGTTCACAAGAGATATGGGATAAAGCTGAATCTGCTCTAGAGGGTGCTTTGAAAAAACTAGGAAGAGAGTACAAAATTAATCCGGGGGATGGAGCATTTTATGGTCCCAAATTGGATTTCAAAATAAAAGACGCTATTGGAAGAACTTGGCAATGTGGAACAATCCAATTAGATTTTAATCTCCCTGAAAGATTTGATATCTCTTATATAGGAGAGGATGGAGAAAAACATAGACCTGTTATGATTCATAGAGTTGTATATGGTTCGTTAGAAAGATTTATGGGAATATTAATTGAACACTATGCCGGTGCATTTCCTACTTGGTTAGCTCCGTGCCAAGTTAAAGTCTTAACTATCAATGACGAAGTTGTCCCTTACGCACAAGAGGTGGTTAGAAAACTTAAAGAGGTTGGTGTTAGAGTTGAAATAGATACAAGAGTTGAATCTATTGGTTATAAAATAAGAGAAGCAAATGGAAAATATAAAGTTCCTATTCAATTGATTATTGGAAAAAATGAAGTTGAGAACGGAGAAGTAAATGTTAGAAGATTTGGTTACCAAGCTCAATCAAGTATGAAATTAGAAGATTTCATTGAAATGGTAAAAGATGAGATTATCCCTAAATTTAAAAATTAAAAGGAGTTAGATTTATGATTTATATTGCTGTCGCTACCCAAATTGAAGCTAAACCTCTTATAACTAAATTTAACTTGAAAAAAGATAACAGTTTTAAAAAATTTCAACTCTTCAAAAATACACATTATACTCTTATAATAACTGGTGTAGGAATAATTGAAAGTGCTATAGCATTAACACACACCTTAAAAGAGATGAATATAAATGAGAGAGATATTTTCGTGAATTTAGGAATTTGTGGAGCGAAAAGCTCTCTCTTTTCTATTGGAGATATCGTATTAGTCAATAAAATAACCTGTTCTGTTAATACTAAACCCTATTACCCAGATATCCTATTTAAACATAGTTTTAAAGAGGGAAGTTTAGAAAGTTTCTTTAAGTTGGTCTCAAAAAAAGATGATATTAATGGAGATATAGTTGACATGGAGGGAGTTGGAGTTTTTCAGAGTGCTTCATGTTTTTTTAAGCATAATCAAATATATATCTTAAAAGTTGTGTCTGACTATTTAGATAAAAATACTCTTGAAAAAGAGTTTATATATACACTTATAGATAACACTATTGATGAGGTTTTTAAATGGTTTTCACAAATAGAAATGCTTGAATCTATTAAAAATAATGTTATAGAATCTGAACTATTAAAAATAAAAGAGATTTCTAAAAAACTTTGCTTTACAGAAACTATTTATCATAAATTTATAGAATTGATAAATTATTATAAACTGAATGGAGGAGATATTGAAAAACTCTTAAAAAAATATGAAAATATAGAAGTTAAAAATAAAAGTGAGGTGAAAATGCAGTTTGAAAAAATTAGAAACGAGATTATGGAATCCTAGTTTTTCTCATATTTACGTTGAAAAAGAAGCATTCCTTTATCCTCTAACCTCCGAAATAATTGGAAAATTAAACTCCAAAATAATAGAAATTGACAGATATAAAGATGTTTTCTCAAACTCTAATCAAAATTTCTCTATACAAAAAAATTCACCTAAATTGATTTTAGCAGTAAAAAAAGATAATTATCTCTACAAAGGAGCTGAAGTATGTCAAAGTTTTGAAAATAGCAATTTCTATTATACATCCTCTATTATGAATTGTCTTTATAACTGCGAATATTGTTATTTGCAAGGTGTGTATAATTCTGGAAATATAGTTGTTTTTGTAAATATTAATGAGATGTTTGAAGAGATAAAAAAAATTTTGTTAGAAAAGAAAAATCTATATATATGTATATCCTATGATACTGATTTATTAGCCATTGATAATTTAATCGGATTAGTAGAACTATGGTACCAATTATTAGAAAAAAATTCAGATTTAAAAATTGAATTGCGAACAAAAAGTATAAATATATCGAAACTAAAGCGATTAAAGCCTCTAAACAACTTTATTATCGCATATACATTATCTCCAGAACAACTTTCTATTATACATGAAATGGGAACTCCCCCATTTAAAAAGAGATTAAAAGCCATAAAAGAATTAATTGAATTAGGTTGGAATATAAGATTGTGCTTTGACCCATTATTATATATAAAAAATTTTGAAAAATATTATTCAGATATGATAAATGAATGCTTTAATATAGTGGATGGAGAAAAAATTTTAGATATTAGTATTGGAAGTTTTAGAATCTCAAAAGAGTATTTAAAGCGAATGAGGAAAAACAATCCGAACTCTCTGATTCTCTCTTATCCCTTTTCTTGTAAAGATGGCGTATACTCCTATGATGATAAGAGAAATAGCAAAATAATTGAATTTGTTAAAAATCAATTAATAAAATATGTTCCTGTTCATAAAATTTATATCAATATTAACTGAAAGCTAAAGATTAAAATGTTCTTTAGCTTTTTTAATAAAAAAACTAATGATTAAAAATCATTAGTTTTCATAATTCACTAATCAGAGTATTTAACTAATCTATTTAACTCTAAACTTTGCTTTATATCAATGACTCTTTGATTTCTACTTCCTCTCCACTTCAAAGTTAAATCCTTTTCTGCTTCTACATATTTTCCATCAACTAAAATATCACACAACTCAATCAATGAGAAAAGCTTTATATCCTTCACTATCTCCTCCCATTTATAACCCGACCATATCCATATATCTTTTTCTGGAAAAGTCGCTCTAAATCTTTTAATAAATGAAACCAATGCATCAATATTTTCGGAAAAAGTCGGGTCTCCACCTAATAATGATAAACCTTTTAATGAATTTCTGTATCTTTTAAAATACTCCAATATTTCATTTTCAACATAACCATCAAACAACTTTCCATAGTTTTTATTCCAAGTATCCACATTGAAACATCCTTTACACATATGGGAACATCCACTGACAAAAATACTCACACGTATTCCCTCTCCATTAATCATATCTGTATATTTTATATCAGAAAAATTCATAAATTCTCCCTCAATTACATATGTTTAATTCTATTTATAACCTCTTTTTGCTTTCCTTTATTAAATGGTCGCGAATCGGGCTGAGCCAGATAACCACATACACGTCTGATTACATTCATTTTTAATGAATCATTATTTCCACACTGTGGACACTCAAATCCCTTCTCCGTCGCCAAAAACTCTCCAGAAAAATCACAAATATGACACTTATCAACAGGTTGATTAATTCCCATATAGTGAATTCCTACAGATTTTGCATATTTTAAAACCTCATAGACAGCTTCTAAATTATTCTTTAAAGAATCTGTTTCTATATAGCTTATATGACCACCTGATGCAATTATATGCCCAGGAGCCTCTAATCTTAACTTCTCAAAAGGATTTATCTTTATTCTTGAAGAAACATGAAATGAATTATCATAGTATCCTTTATCTGTTATTCCTAAGATAGAACCAAACTCCTTATAATCTATTTGAGCAAATCTATCACATAACGACTCCGATGGCGTTGAATAAAGTGCAAATCCCAATCCTGTTTCTTGTTTAAATTCGTCAACTTTTCTTCTGATATATCTTAAAATATCCATTGTTTTTTCCCAAACTTGCTCATCCAAGGCAAAATTCTTTCCAAATATTAACTCTGAAACCTCACTAAGCCCTATGTATCCAATCGAAACAGTGGAGTACCCTCCCCAAATTAAATCTTTAATTGTCTCTTTTGGTTGTTTCTCTGCTAAAGCTCCAGACTGCCATAAAATTGGAGCCACTTCCGCTGGCGTATTTTCAAGATATTTGGCTCTAAAAACACTATTTTCTTTACAAATATTTAATACTTCATCTAATTCTTTATAGAATCCTTGTAAATCTCCTTTATTTTTTATTGCGATTCTAGGAAGATTTACTGTAGTAGCTCCAATGTTGAATCTACCATTATAGACCTCTTTTCCACTCTCATTAAACCAAGGAGATAGAAAAGCTCTACACCCCATAGGGTATACGACTGTCCCATTTTTTAATTGCTCCTGTGTTATAAATAAGATATCCGGATATACAGACTTCGTCATACATTCGAATGCTAATTGTGAGATATCCCAGTTCACATCATTTGGCTGAAAATTCAATCCTTCACATATTGAGTATACTATTTTCGGGAAGATTGCAGTCTCTTTTTTAGCTCCAAAACCACTCATTCTCGTTTTTAATACATATTTTTGAACCAATCTTCCTTCCCAACTTGTCTCTGTTCCTATCCCAATTGTTGTAAAAGGGGTTTGTCCATTAACTGTCGATAAACTATTAATCTCATATTCTAACCCTTGCATAGATTGTTTCACTGATTCCTCTGTCAAATCACATGCATATTCAAATACTTTAGGGTAGTTTTGTTTTAACTCTTGATTGTCATATTCAATGGATTGATTTTTCGTAATCTCATTTATCTCATCATCACTACTTCCTATTATATATTTCAATCCCCTTACAAAATGCTTTTTAAAACTTTTCTTTATATAAGAAATCAAAGCTCTATCCAAATAAGGAATTGAACATCCTCCATAAGTGTTCGAGGAAACTGAAGCAATTATTTGAACAATATGCCCAACAGCAACCTCTACAGAGTTCGGTTCCAACATCTTTGCATTTCCTATATTACATCCATTTTTTAACATTCTTTCAACATTTACAAGTTCACAATTAGTCTCCCTAAACAAAAGATAATCCAAATCATGAACATGTATTCTACCCGTTTCATGAGCTTCTTTTATATTTGTAGGTAGAACTCTATTTAAATAATAATCTCTTGATGATATCCCTGCTAAAAGGTCTCGTTGAACAGATATCGTTTTACTATCTTTATTAGCATTTTCATTCATTAACTTTTCATTTGATGCATCTATTAACTCGGATATTTTTTTATATATAACTTGTTCCTTTTTTCTAAGTTCATTTTTTATTGTTCTATATTCCTGATAAGATAAAGCTATATCTTGTTCAGAAGAACTCATTAATTTTTTTACTACTATATCCTGAATCTCTTCAACAGAGAGCATATCAACTTCCAAGTTTTGAATATAAGTAGCTATTTCATCAATTAACGCCTTATTTAATGGCACTTTTTTTTGATTAAAAGCCAAACTAATAGCTCTTACAATTCTCTCTCTATCAAATGCAACTATAGTTCCGTCCCTTTTAATAACTTGTTTCAACTTCATCACCTCATCAAGTTTCATTCTATCTGTGTCATTATACAAAATTATAATTTTACATGCAACTTCTCTAAATAGCACAAAAAATTAAAAATCTGGTTAAAAAAAACAGTTGACACTCTTTTATATAAATTTTTTCCAATAAAAATTAGTCAAAAAATAATCATATTATTTTTTTCAAGCTCAAAAAAAAACCATTTTTCTATTCTGTAAAACACTATATATAGAGATAATATTTTATTTTTTATATTGTACACACTATATATTGTAGTACTAAATAATATCTATTCTTGCGATTAAATATTTTTTTAAACTCTCTCCTCTTACTTATTTTTAGTTATTAAAAAAGTTGATAAGAGGATACCTTATCAACTTTTTTTATTATAATGCTAAAGCCAGAGCTCCTAAAAGTCCAGCATTATCGCCTAATTCTGGATAAACAATATAGTTATCAATATCTTCTAATATCTCTTGTGTTTGAACATATCCTTTCAATAACTCAACTACCTCTTTTCTTATCTTTGGAAATAATTGCTTTTGTTTCATTACTCCTCCACCTAGAATAATTTTTTCTGGTGATAGTGTTAAAATAAAGTTAACTAATCCTTGAGCTATATAATAAGCTTCTATATCCCATGCTTTGTGGTCTGCAGGTAATTCATATCCTTTTTTTCCCCATCTATCCTCTATGGCTGAACCTGATGCTAGACCTTCAAAACAATCCTTATGAAATGGACATCTCCCCTTGTAAGCATCTTCTGTATGTCTTCTTAATATTATATGTCCCATTTCTGGATGTAACATACCATGTACTAATTTACCAGATACAAGAGCTCCACCACCTATTCCAGTTCCTATTGTGATATAAAGACAGTTCTCCAATCCTCTCGCTGCTCCCCAAATAGATTCTCCTAGAGCCGCTCCATTTACATCAGTATCGAAAAATATAGGTATATTAAAATATTTCTTTAAATATCCCACTATATCACAATCTGTCCAAGATAATTTAGGAGTTTTAGTTATATAGCCATAAGTTTTGGATTTAGGATTTACATCTATTGGACCAAATGAACCTATCCCTAATCTCTCAATATTTTTATCTTTAAAAAAATTCACAACTTTTGTCAAAGTAATTTCAGGTGTTTCTGTCGGAAAACTAACTCTTTCAAAGAGCTCTCCCTTTTCATTTCCCACACCACACACAAATTTTGTTCCTCCAGCCTCTATCGCACCTATTAACATTTTAACCTCCTTTATTAATTAAACTTCTTAAAATACCATTTTTTACTGTAAAAATCTTGTTTTACATTTTCAAGCGAAAGTCCAGCATACATTAATTCAGCTCCACTATAGACGTTATTAGTTACAGTATCTACATACAAAGAGTTTTCATCTAATCCCTTTAATTTCAATATATGAAAAGGGGCAGCGGGTTCACTTAAAACTTTTAAGTATACCACTATAATTTCTTCCTTATTTTTCGAAACAAAATTCACAGCATATTCATTTGTAGTAAATGGGTTTAACAAACGATAATAATCTCCAAACTGAACAATATCCCTAACTTTCTTATAAAACTTAATTTGATTTTTTATTTCAGATTTTTCTTCGTTTGAAAGTAGAGTTAAATCTAGTTCATATCCTAAATTTCCACATAGAGCTATATTGAAACGAGTCTCTAAAGGGGTAATTCTACCAACTTGATGATTAGGACAGACAGATACATGCGAACCTACTACTAGACTAGGGTACATTAAACTTGTAGCATACTGAATTTTGCTTCTACAAATTGCGTCAGTATTATCACTTGCCCAAGTCTGAGGCATGTAACACAACAAACCTAAATCAAATCTTCCCCCTCCACTAGAACAACTTTCAAATAAAATATCTGGATATTTTTCTACTAGAGTTTCAACAATATAATATAGACCTAGCATATAACGATGTGTACACTCTCTTTGATTTTTAGAGTTAAGAAATAATGAACCAGCATTAGTTATATGTCTATTCATATCCCATTTTACATAATCTATTTTTTGACTATCTAATATTTTAGAAATACTTTCTATAATAAAGTTACACACCTCTTTATTAGATAAATCCAATACAAACTGCCCTCTGCCATAAATCAGATTTCGATTTTTAATTTGAATTGTATATTCAGGATGAGAACGATACAGTTCACTATCCTCATTTATCATTTCAGGTTCAAACCAAATTCCAAACTTTAATCCCATAGAATGAATTTTATCAGCTAAACCATCTATTCCATTCGGCAATTTATTTCTATCTACCTCCCAATCTCCGAGAGAAGAAGTATCACTATTACGATTTTTAAACCAACCATCATCTAAAACAAATAATTCTATTCCTATTTCTTTGGCTTCTTTAGCTAAAGCTAATAATTTTTCTTCTGTAAAATTAAAATACGTAGCTTCCCAATTATTTATGAGTATTGGTCTAGCTTTATTCTTCCATTTCTCTTTTATGATATGGTTTCTAACAAAATGATGTAATTGATTAGAGAGTCCCGTTAATCCAGAGTTACTATAAGCAAGAACCACTTCTGGAGTATCAAAAGTTTCACCTTTTGCTAAAATCCAATTATTATCAAAAGGCTGTAATCCCATTTGCATTCTGACATTTCTATATTGGTCTACATGGACAGCTGAATAAAAACTTCCACTATAGATAAATTGCATAGCATAAACATCTCCATAATTTTCAGTTCCCTCCTTATCAATCAATACAATAAAAGGGGATTGATGCATTGAGGAAGCTCCTCTCGTACTTTCTAATACGTATGTTCCACTAGTAAGAGGTCTTCTATCAATATTTCTGTCATTATTGTGAGCTCCATATAAAGAGAGTAAATCAAAATTATCAGTTCTAAAATCAACATTAGCACTTAACATTCTATCTAATATAATCTCATCTTTTAAAGCTTTGAAAGAGGTTCTTCTAACAATGACATCACTGTCGTAAAAAACACTATAATATAATTTTACTTCAAGTCCAAGTATCTCATCAAGAAGTGTTAAAACCAATGTTTCAATTTTTTCACCATGAGAACTAGGTAATCCATTTAATTTAGGTTTTTCTTTCAAAATTTCAAAACTAATATATCTTAAATCACTAAAAGTATTATTATCTTTATCTATTATATGATAAGCACACGGTCTAAAATCTCCATTTCCATATTGAGGATATTCTTGTGGTAAAGTATCCAAAGAAAAAGTTCTATCCTCTTTAAAAATATTTGGACTAAACCCTCTATCTCTGAACATTATTTTATTACTTCCAAAGTAATTTTCAATTTTTTTCCCCCAATAAAGATGAGCTAAAAATTCATTTTTTACAATTTCGATTATGTATGTCGTATTTTTAGTGTTGATAAAAAAGCGTTGACTTTCTTTTTCAAAAACAATGTTCATTAACCCCTCCTATTTTTTATTTCAAAATTTTTTAGCTCATACCATACAAAGTCTTCAATTATATAATCTCCATTAAGTTTTAAATTACTCTCCAAATTTTCACAATAACATCGAGCCGAAAACACTTCTGCTCCAGAATTAATAAATATTTCGATTGAACTATTATCTAAAAAAATCTGTAGACTTACTAACCTATCTAAATGAACTCTTCTTTCCTTTCTTCCATAACCACATTTTTCCAAGTTTAATGTAAAGATATTTTTTTCATAAATTAATTCAATACTATCTCTTAAATTTAATTTTAACTGCATACATTCTTTAAATTTAAGATTAATCTCCACATTTTTAGAATTATATAGAAAATCTCTGCTTTTTTTTAGTCTTAGTTTTTCTAGTTCTTTCAACGGCAGTTGATAAATTTTATTTCCAATAACCTTGAGTTCTCTAGGAAGTGTTAAAGCATGTTGCCAACCATGTGTAATAGTAGGTTCATTGGTATATTCAGCATCAGGTATTCCCATCCACCCTAATAATATTTTACGCCCTTTCTCATCGGTAAAAACTTGTGGAGCATAAATATCAAATCCACGATCTAATTCTATAAATTCTTCTAACTTGTATTCTTTTTTTTCAAAATTAATTTCTAATGGAAAATATCCATACTGATAAATATTTTCAAAATTAATTCCATTTTGAGGAACTCCTTGTGGACAACAGATTAAAAACAGTTTTCCAGAGATTTCAACTAAGTTCGGGCATTCCCACATATAACCAAATCTCTCTGTTGTTTGAATTTTTATAAAATATTCCCAACTCAATAAATCATGAGATTTATATATTATAATACAACCCTTATCTTCAATATCTCTAGCTCCTAAACTCATATAATAGTTACCTTTTTTTTCGAAGATTTGTGGGTCTCTCACATGGCAACTCATATGAGGATAATCTTTATTTTGTAAAAGAACTTTTTTTGGCGAATGAGAATATCCATCTTTAGATATCACTAAAATAGTATTTTGTTCACGTCCTGATTTTATATAATCGTAACTTTTATCTGTGTATTTTACATTTCCAGTATAAAAGAAATAAATATTTTCATTTTTTATAAAAGCAGAACCGCTATATACGCCATCTCTATCATCTTTTATATCTGGAAATAAAAAGGGCTCCTCCTCAACATATGTTATCCAATCTTTAGTTGAATAATGACCCCATAATTTCATTCCCCATTCAGGCGAAAAGGGAGTATACTGAAAATAAATATGATTTATTCCTTTAAACTCACATAAGCCATTGGGGTCATTTAGCCAACCACTTGGAGGAATAAGATGAAAGTTCAACAAATATTTGTCGTTTTTCATAAGTTCTTTTATTTTATTTTGTTCCTGTAATCTACTTAAATATTCTGTTTTATTCAATTTAATCTCCTTCTTGATACAATAATATTGAGTAAAGTTTTAATTATACTAAATTATAATATAATTTTAATGTTTAATTAAATCTATTTTTTTATAAAATTTATTTAGAATAAAACACATTATTATAGCTACAATAATTGCAATTAAATGTGCAATAATATAATTAAGATATCCGTTGTCAGTTGGATCTGCAATAGCTAGTCCAGGTAAAGCCGTAGTTCCAAATCCCAAAGAAGCTAATCCAACTACATAGATATAAGCTCCTGCTATAGCACTTCCAATACAACCTGCAATTAAAGGATATTTATATCTTAAATTAACTCCGAATAGGGCTGGTTCACTAATACCAAATAATGTTGAGATAAAACTAGGAATACATAATTCCCTAGCTTTAACATTTTTCCAGTTTAATAATAGATACCCCAATACAGCTCCCCCTTGACCCATCAATGCTACTGACATTAGAGGATTTAAAAAATTTCTTCCAGTACTAGCTAGTAATTGACTTTCAATAGCTCCCAGTATATGATGCAATCCAGTAATAACTATTATCTGTTGAACTCCAGCAAAAAGAGCATATCCAAAAATACCTAAATGTTGAGTAGACCATATCAACGCTCCAGTAATTAAATCTCCTAAGAAACGCCCACTTGGTCCTATTACTGTAAATAACAAAATCGTTGAAATAAAAACAGTTAACATAGGAGATAGTAATAATTTTAGAACAGCAGGAACTTTTTTTTCAAAATACTTGTCTAAAGTTGCAACTATAAATCCCATCATTAAAGCCACAATAATTCCTCCTTGAAAACCTACTAACTCTATTTTCAAACCGAAAAGATTGATAATTTCTGGAGCAAACTTACTTGTTCCGATTAAGTAAGCATTTGTTAAACTAGAATCCAACATGATAGCTCCTACAACTATACCTAATATTCCACGTCCACCATAACGTTTAGTAGCAGAATAACAAACAGCCATAGGCAAAATTGAAAAGATTCCTGCTGAAGCTAAACTAGATAACTTAATAATAGCATACAGAGAATCATTTGTTTTAATAAATTCTAGTTTCATCAAAACTCCTGTTAATCCCAACAATAAAGCTGCTGCTAATATAGCTGGCATAATTTGAATAAAAACATCTGAAAGAGATTTTACTATTTTTTGAACGGGATTTAACTTCTGAGAACTTTGCTCTTTAATATCTCCCAAGGACATATCTTTCAAATCATTATACTCTTTGAACTCTTCACATATTTCATTTACTAGACCAGCTCCAAAGATTATCTGTAATTGGTCGCCAGCCATAAAAGCTCCCTTTGCCAGCTTAACATTTTCAATTTTTTTCAAATCTAATAAGTTGTTATCTTTTAAAACAATTCTAAGTCTTGTAGCACAATGAGCAACTCCTTGAATATTCTCTTTTCCACCAATACCATTTAAAATTTCCAAAATTACTCCAGAGTACTTCATAAAAACCTCCTATATTTTTATTTTAAGGGAACATTCCCATATATTTAAATTTAGAATAATATATTCTAATAAAAATGTCAATACTAGTTTTAAAATATTTATTTTTCTTTCTATTTTCTGTTTGTTTTGTATTCATTTTAAACATAAAATATTTTTGTTTTATTTTTTTATTTTTTCATGTATAATATATAGTAAAAATATATTTAATATGATAAAGTGGGATTTGAGTATGAAAAAAAAACTAACAATATTAGATATAGCAGAACTCTCTGGAGTAGGAAAGAGTACTGTGTCTAGATTTTTTAACAACGGGTATGTGAGTGAAAAATCAAGACGAAAAATTCAACAAATTATAGATGAATATGACTATGAACCTAATCTATTTGCAAGAGGAATAAGAATAAAAAATAATAAAATGATAGGAGTAATTGTTCCATGCTTTGACTCAAATACAACCTCAACTATTCTTATGAAATTAGATAATAAGTTGAGAGAAAAAGGGTATATTCCATTTATCATAAATACTAATCATGATATAAATTTAGAGATAGCTAATTTGGATAGGCTTTGGAGAATGAATATAGAGGGCGTAATTGTTTTTGCTACTCAAATAATTTCAGAACATAAGCGTTTTGCAAAGAATAGAAAAGTACCAATATTATTTCTAGGTCAATATTGTCCAGATGGTTATTCAATAATAAATGATGAGGAAAAAGCTGGAAGAGAAATGGGAAATAGAGTTTTAAAAGCACACCCAAAAAAAATTCTCTATATAGGTGTAGATGAAAGTGATACAATGGTTGGAAAAAATAGAAGAGATGCCGTATTCAAAGTTTTAAAAAAGGAGACCTCTATCGAAATAGAAGAGATAAAAAGTGATTTCTCTTTTGAAACTACAGAAAATATTGTATATGAGTACTTGAAAAAAAATAAACCAGATTTTATAGTCTCTGCTACAGATAATATGGCACTGGGTGCTATAAAAGCAATTCAAAGACACGGCTTAAAAATACCAGGTGATATATCTATAACTGGATTTGGAGGATATAAAATTTCTGATATTATAACGCCAAGATTAACAACTATAAGATTTCAAAATGATAAAACTGGTGAGTTAGCGGCAGAAAGTATGATAAAGTTAATAAATGGTGAAAATATTCCTAAAGTTCAAAAGGTGGAATTTGAGTTCCTTGATAGAGAGAGCGTGAAAAAAAGTTGATAGGGAAAATCCTTATCAACTTTTATTGTATATCATAGAAAAAATTTTTTAATTCTAAAATAAGTCTATCTATCTTTTCTTTTTCTAGGACACATATTCTAAAAAACTTATCTCCTAAGCCCTCAAAAGATTTTGCATCTCTTATTATTATTCCCCTATTTAAAAGATATTCCGCTAATTCACTACTTGTTCTATCGCTTTTTAATATCCTACACAGAATAAAATTTGCTTCGGTTGAATATAGTCTTATTGTTTCTATCTCAGTCAATCTATCTTGTAAGTAACTCCTATTCTCTAAAAATTTTAAATATCTATTTTTTATAAAAGTGTTATCATCAAACATTACCTCACCAATAATGGAAGCAAATATATTTATATTCCATAGGTTAATAAATTTTTTTATCTTCTGGTTTTTACTAATCGCATAACCTAATCGTATTCCAGGCGTTGAAAAAAACTTGGATGTTCCTCTCAAAACAATCAAATTTTTATATTTTTTTGTCAAAGAAACAGCAGAAGAATTAGGTTTTGAAAATTCAATATAAGTTTCATCTATAACTACATATGCTCCCGACATTGAAACTATCTGTTCTATCTCTTCAATAGTTATCAGAGTTCCAGTAGGATTATTTGGATTACATAATACAATCATATCAACATCTTGTTTACTCAATAGAGTCTTTATCCCTTCAAGATTAAATTTAAAATCCTGCTCTTTCTTTAAAAAAAATTTTTTTATATTACTTCTGTTTCTTTTTAACTCTGTCTCATATTCAGAATATGCTGGACCAACTATAAGAGCATTCTTAGGTTTTAATATAAAAATTGTTTGTGCAATTAACTCTGTAACGCCATTCCCTAATATCAAATCATTCATATCACATTGACAATATCTCGAAATAGCTCCTCTTAACTCAAAATACTCACTATCAGGATAAAGAGATATAGCTTCAAGATTATCTCTTAAACGATTCATGACTTTTTCACTCATCTCAAAAGGTAAAATATTTGAACTAAAATCAATAAGCTTATCTTTTGTAACTCTTAGCTCTCTCGATAACTTATGAATATTTGCCCCATGAACTACTTTCATTTTTATCCTCCACTCTAAAGTCTTATCTCAATTCTAACAGATACAATTAAATTTTTCAAAGAATATCTTTTAAATTTTATAAAAATACAATTACTTTATCAATGTTTCTAAATATTTCAATTCCTCTTAGTTCTATTATTTATTTAAATTTCAGCAATATCTTATTATTTTTTTCAATTTTCAAATCAATAAAAATAATTAATTAAAATTTAATTATTGACAAAATCAAAAAAAAATGATATATTTATAAAGGTAAATCTGGCATTAAGCCTGGGTGACGAAATTGGTAAACGTAGTAGACTCAAAATCTACCGGTAGTAATACCTTGCGGGTTCGAGTCCCGCCCCAGGCACCATTGGTAGGCATATATATTAGCTGGTTTAGGGATAGTTAGTATATGTGTTTTTTTATTTTTTACAGTGTTATAATTAAAAAAAGGTTACTTTCTAACAAGCAACCTCATTCTAATTTTTTCAATTTTTATAAATCATTTCATCTTATAATAACAACGTCTCAACCAAAAATAATAAAACCCACTAAAAATATAAGCAAAAAACAAAAGATTTAAAATATCAATCTCATTTCTAAGAACTAAAGCAGTTATTAATCCCCCTGAAGTAAAGGATAAAATAATGTATATATAGTATTTTATCTTCCAAGCTATTTCAAAATTTCCTCGCATACAATAACCAATCGCAACACCTAAATCTGTTACAATTCCACTCATATGCGTAGTTCTCATTACCATTCCTTTATAACGGATAAATAATCCATTCTGCATTCCAAGTAAAAAAGTTAATATAGAAGCAGAGATTAACTCAGATTGTTTATAAACATCTATTACTTTTATCAAAAATCCAATCAAAAAAAGTGTATCACCATACCGTTTTCTTAATTCAAACTCTCTCCCACTCTCTGTAATTAAACCTGATACAACCGCTCCTAAAAAGAAAAAAAACAAAAGTATAAGTAATTTTTTCAAATATACATAATCATAAATATTAAATCCTGTTGATATTTTTGAAAGAGTTCCTGTAATATGTCCGATTGTAAAGGAAAATTTAATAATAGAATAACAGTTAGTGGCTCCTGCAAGAAAAGATAGCATTGCAATCCATAAAAAAAGCTTATTATCAACCCTTTTCATTATCTATCACGATTACATCTTTATTTTAAAAACAGCTTTTTTTATCCCTTTTGTTTCATCACTAGGTGCAATCAATGGCATATGTGGCTCATTTGGAAAGAACATTATAAAATTTCCCTTTTTCATATGAAAACTATTTTGCATCTTCCCTGATAAAGTTTGAAAATCTGAACTTTCATTGTAATCTAAATTTAATTTTAAATCACCTTTTTGTGCATAACCAATCAACTCTTCTCCTTCAATGATAATATGTATATCCATATACTCTCTGTGTGATTCAAAAAAACAATCTTTTAATTTTTTAGTTTCTACATTTTGAATGTTAAAAAATAACTTTTCTCCTAAAATCTCATTTTTTCCTTCAAATCTATCTAAAACTTTATTTTCCAAAATAAAATTAATTGCACTATCCAACTCCCTCGAAATTCCTCTATAAAATTTTAATTCATCAATCTCCCCAAAAATCATTTTTAACCTCCTTTTATTCATCTACCCTGCCCTTATAATATTCTAATTCTTATAATAAAGTCAAGTATTTTTTATCACAAAAGTGAATAATTTCCACTTTATCAATAATATTCTTTTAATTAATAAAATATAACCAAAAATTTTGATAATTCTCTATTTTTTATACAACCCTTTCTTCTCAATATATTCATGCACCTCACTGGGAACTAGTTCATCTATCCTCTCACCATCTATGATTTTTTTTCTTATCTCGGTTGATGAATAACAATAATATGGATTTTCTAAAACTATTACATTCTCATCTTTTAAACTCAACTTATATCCTTTTCTCTTAAGAATTATAATCTTTGATAACTTTAAAATATCTTTATAATTCTTCCAACTCTCAAAATTCTCTCCTGAATCTTCTCCCATAATTTCATATATTTCAGCTTCTTGATAGAGTTTTTTTATTTTCAGTAAGGTATCATATGTGTATGAAACTTTAGTTTCCTTTACTTCTAAATCCAAGACTTCTACTTTCTCTTCATTTTTAAAAGCTAGTCTACACATTTCAATTCTATCAACTCCACTTTCTAATTTTATCTCTTTGTGAGCTGGAATTCCCAGTGGAACTATAAAAATTTTGTCTAAATCAAATCTTTCTAAAATGTACTCTACAACTTTTTTATGCCCATTATGAATTGGATTAAAACTCCCTCCATATATTCCAATTTTTAATCCCCTGTACTTCATAGAACTTCTATTCCTCTTTTTAAAATTTTTTCAAGTTCACTTTCTTCTATAAAATCAGTTTTTTCTATATCCTTTATTAGAATAGCTCTATACTTTGATTTATTCGTATATTCATAACTATCTAAAACTTTCTTATACGCTAATTGTGAAACTGTCCTAGGTTCAATTCTACACATCTCTTCTTCTGGCTTTATAAACTCTAATTGATTAATATCATATCTCTGTTTTGTAAAATAACTCATAACTAAGTATCCCACCTCGTCATTCCATCCAAATCTACTTATGTATTCTCTCATCGCAAGTGCCATCAATGGTTTATCAAATGATAGATTATCCATTAAGGAGAGATTAAATAAAGTTTTAATAAAATACTCTTTATCTCTCATTGCAAGCTCTTTCGCATATCTTTTAGCAAAATCCAACTCTCCTTTAATTACTAATTTAATCAAATTCTCACTCAACCTATCCATTTCTAAATTACTTAATCTATCTATTTTCTTTATTTTTGTACGTTCTCTTTTATCCTTTTCAATTTCTAATATATTTTTAAAAAAAATATCATCTTCACAGAAAAAAATAGCCGGAAAACTGTAATTCATTTTTTTTCTCTTTATTTTTCCCTCTCCATCAACAGTAAAATATGCTCTTTTATCTAGATATTCCGCATTTTCTAAAAAATATTTTATCCTTTCTTCAATATTAATCTTCATCTCATATCAATCCTCTTAAACTATTATTCTCTAACATAGTAAATTCTATCTTTAAAACAAACAGATTTTCTATCTTTAAGTCTCTAGGAAGTTTCACCAAATCCTTTTCTGTCGTAATTATAAAATCAGCATCCATCGACTTTGCTCTCCTCTTTATAAGCTCAAAATCTTTCAATCTAAAATTATGGTGATCCATAAAATCAATTCTCTCTATATATTCAGGATTCAAAGATATTACTGTTTTTTCAAAATTCAAAGGATTTGCAAGCCCAGAAAATAATAAAACTCTCTTTCCAGCAACCCAAAATAAAGGTTTTGCATTTCCAGCTATATCACATAAAGCAGTTACACCATGTTTAGCAATTGAAACTGATTTTTTATAATTCATTTTTAAAAATCTTTTCAATCTTCCTAACTCTCTCTCATCAATCAAATCAGATTTTGTTATAATAAATTCGCTCACCCTTTCAGCTGCTTTCTTGAAATCCTCTCTTAACGTTCCTTTTGGAAGTAATGCGTTCCATCCAAAAGGATTTGTGGCATCAATTAAAACTATATCTCTATCTCTTTTTA
This sequence comes from uncultured Cetobacterium sp., assembly GCA_949293295.1. Taxonomy (GTDB): domain Bacteria; phylum Fusobacteriota; class Fusobacteriia; order Fusobacteriales; family Fusobacteriaceae; genus Cetobacterium_A. The sequence goes on along the minus strand of CASFCG010000016.1, from coordinate 102,787 downwards.
GTTTTCTATGTTGAAAACCATCATCTAAAACAATGGTATCAACAGAAAATTTTTCTACTGCCATTTTACACGCCTTATATCTATTTTTTCCAACTATAATTGGAACTTTCAAATTTAAAGCATGTATATATGGCTCATCTCCGCTCTCTTTTGGAGACACCAATATATTTTTACCATTACTCACTATCAATGGTTCGTGTTTTCTTTTTCCTCTATATCCTCTTGATACAACCGCTACTTTTCGTCCCATCTTTGATAATTCTCTAACGAAATATTGAACTGCTGGAGTCTTTCCTGTTCCTCCAACAGTTATATTTCCTATACATATTATTTGAGCTCCAAGTATCTCCCTAATCTTAAGAAATTTGTTATCATATAACCAATTTCTGATTGAGGTTATAAGAAAATATATATATGATAAAAATCTCATCTCCACCTCTCTCCATTAAATTCTTACTGATACCAGTTTTGAAATTCCAATTTTTTTGTTCATAGTTACTCCATATAAGCTATCTGAAGCTTTCATAGTCTCTTTATTGTGAGTTATTAATATAAACTGAGACCTATCAGTAAATTGCTTCAATTTTGCTATTAGTTTCCTTGTATTTTTTTCATCTAATGCCGCCTCAATCTCATCTAAAAAAGTAAATGGGCTAGGTTTATACATAAATATTGCCATTATGAACGCTATTGCAACCATAGATTTTTCTCCACCAGATAAAAGCGATAGAGCTTGTCTCTTTTTATTCTTATATTTAACATGTATCTCCACACCACAATTTTTATAGTCCTCTCCGTTATGCAAAGATAACTGTCCTTCCGAATTATCTAAAGTTTCCATACACATCTCATTAAAATTTTTATTTATCTCTCCATAAGCCTCATAAAATCTGCTCTCGATAGTTTCATCAACCTCTTTGATAAGTTCTTGTAGACTCTTTTCTCCACTTACCAAATCATCTCTTTGAACCTTTATATAGTTATATCTTTCATCTAACTCTTTAAACTCTTCAATTGCTAGGAGATTTATATTTTCAAAACTATTAATCTTATATTCCATCTCTTTTACTTTATTTCTAAACTCTTTTAACTTATTCTCTTCTATTTTTATGTTTTCTATTTCACTTAACTCATCCAATTGTATCTCTATCTCTTTCAATTCTGTCTCAATTTTCTCTTTTTTCTCATGCTCCCTCTCAGCACTATTTTTTTGATTTATTAAAGTTGCTTCCAATTCTCGAGTAATCTTTATTATGTTCTTCTCTTCTTCGGATAATCTTATCTCCTTCTCTTTCATTTCCTTTAACTCTTCATTTTCCTCTTCAAACTTTTTTATTTTCTCTTCTATCTCTTTTGATGCTTCATTATCTCTATGATATAACTTTTCCAACTCTGTTTTTAAACTTAAAAATAAATTTTTATTTTTTTCTTTTTTTTCTTCAAATTCTCTCTCTTCAAGCTCCATTTTTTCAATCTCTCTTACTATTTGTGCTACTCTATCCTTACTATTCATATATAGAATTTTTTTATCTGAAAACTTTATCTTTAACTCTTCCAGTTTCTGTTTTATTTCCTGTATCCTCTCTTCTTCTAGCTCAAGCTCTTTCTTTATCTCTTCAGCTAAATTCTCTAATGTCTCTTTCTCAGTTGTTGAACTTTCTAATCTTTTGATATATTCTTTATTATAATTTTGCTCCTCTTCAAATTCAATCTCTATAATTCTAAACTCTTTTTGTATTTTTTCCTCTTTTTGCTTCAAATCTAACACTTTATCCTCTGCTAATCTATTTTCTTTCCTTAAGTTTTCTTCGTTCGAATCTATCTCTGTTATCTCCTCTTCCAATTTTTCCAATTTTCTATTTAACTGTTCAATCTTTCCGTTCCATTCTTTCAAAACTTTTTCTGTAGATTTTACTGCCTCTTCCAATTGCTTCATTTCTTTCTTTCTTTCAAAAATTTGAGAAGCTATAGAGTTCGATGTATCTCCACCTGTTATTCTTCCTCTTGAACTAACCAACTCTCCCGCAATAGTAACTATATTTCCTGAAAATATATTATTTTTTAATATTTTCAACGCCGTATCCATTTTATCTACGACCAGTATATTTCCCAAAAGCATTTCTAAAATCTTCCTATATTTTTCATCTGCTGTTACAATATTTGAAGCTCTATCAATTACCCCTTCAACTTTAGGAAGTTCTTTTAAATTTCCAACTTTGACTGTATCTAACGCTAAAAAAGAAGCTTTCCCAGCTTTTTTCTCTTTCAAAAGTTCAATAGCTTTTTTAGCTACATCACTTGTAGTGACAATAATATCTTGTAAATTCCCTGGAATTGCTGATTCAATCGCTTTCTGATACTCTTCTGGAACCGAAATTAAACTTATTACAGCTCCTTCTACTCCCTTTATTCCACTGTTTAAAATCTCTTTTACTCCCTTATAAAACCCTTCATTATTCTCTTCCACTTTATAAAGAGCTTGGAGCCTAGCCGTATTTCTCTTATTTTCAAACTCTGTATTTCTTATAATTTCAGACCCCTTATTAATTGTCTTACTATACTCTGTTATTTGAGCTTCAATCTCTTTCTGTTTTTTTATTGCTTCATTTAATGCTTTCTGTTTTTTTTCTTTCTCCTTAATACTCTTTTCAATCTCTATCTTTATCTCATCTATCCTCTTTAAATACTCTTTTCTCTCTTCATTTAAAGAGTTAATTTTAAACTCGCTTCCTTTCATCCTCCTATTAGAACTCTCAATTTCATTCACAAGCTTTAATTTTTCAACCTCTAATTCCATTATTTTTTTCTTCTTCAACTCAATAGCAATCTCAATCTCTTTTCTTATTCTCTCTTTCTCTGAAATCTCATTCTCAAAATCACTATTCTCTTTCTCTAATTCATCAACCTTTTTTAAAAAACTCTCCTGTTCTTTTTTCAATTTTTCATAATCATCTTGCTTCAAAACCCTTGAATTTTCAATTGATATAGCTTCCTCTTCTCTTTGATTTATATCTTTCTCATAGGAGGTTATTCTCTCTTTAATTCTTATTTTCTCTCTCTCCAAACTTTCAATCTGCTCTTTTAAATTTCCATTTACTTCTGTAAACTCTTTAATTTTCTCTAATAATATTTTTCTATTATTTTCTAATTCTTCCAGCTCTCTTTCCTTATTTTGTAACTCACTATCTAATTCATTTACTTTTCCTGTTAACTCCTCTTCATTTTTAGTTAAACCGTTTAATATCCTTTTCTTAGCCTCAAAATCACACACTAATACGCTTTTTTGTAATATATTTTTTTCATCCTTTAATTTTAAAAACTCCTCCGCTTTTTTTGCTTGTTTCTCTACTCTTTGTCTACTTTGCCCTGTTTCATTTAAAATGAACTCTATTTTCTCAAGTTCAACTTGAACCTTTTCCAATCTTTTCTCCGCCTCAGCCCTCTTTTGTTGGAATTTTTTCACTCCCGCAGCTTCTTCAATAATACCTTTTATCTCTTTATTAGACGAGGATATAATCCTTTCCACTTTCCCTTGCCCTATAACAGAATAAGCACTCTTTCCAACACCTGTATCTAAAAACAACTCTCCCACATCTTTTAATCTAACTTTTTTATCATTTATTAAATAATCATTTTCACCTTTCAGATTCATTTTTCTAGTAATTTTTATCTCTTTTGATTCTATAGGAAAAAAATTATCTTTGTTATCAATAAATAATGACACCTCTGCATAGCTAGCTGGCTTCTTTCCCTCTCCTCCTGAAAAAACTATATCTTTGCTCTCTTTAGCTCTAATATTTTTATATGACTGCTCTCCTAAAACCCATAATATACCATCCAAAATATTGGATTTTCCACTTCCATTAGGACCAACAATGGAAGTAATTCCACCTGTAAAATCTATCTTTATCCTCTCACCAAATGATTTAAATCCACAAATCTCTACACCTTTTAAATACATAATCTCTCCTATAATTTTTTAAAAAAGCCAACCTATAATTTAGATTAGCTTTTTTAACAAGTTATTGATATCTTTTTTTAAAGCCTCTAAAGCTCTTGCTCTGTGACTAATTTTATTTTTTATTTCTGGTATCTCTGCAAATGTTTTTTCATAATCAGGAAGATAGAAATGAGGGTCATATCCAAACCCCTTATTCCCTCTTGCTTCATCTATGATTACTCCCTCTATCTCTCCTTTAAATGAAAAGCTTTTTCCATCAGGTGTTCCCAAAGTGATTACTGTAATAAATTTGGCTTTTCTATTTTCTATTCCTTTTAACCTTTGTATTAGTTTTTTATTATTCTCCAAATCTGTTGCATTCTCTCCAGAATATCTGGCGGAATAAACACCTGGTTCTCCATCTAAAGCCTCTACACACAAGCCAGAGTCATCCGCTATCGTTACCATTCCAGTTGCTTTAGCTATTTCTAATGCTTTCTTTTTAGAATTTTCTTCAAAACTATCTCCATCCTCTTCTACATCTGGAATTTTAATTCCATCATTCATAGAGAAAACTTCTAAATTACTATCTGATAATATCACTTTCATTTCATCAACTTTTTTTCTATTTCCTGTAGCTAAAAGAATCTTTAACATCCTTCAAAACACTCCTTTATCTCTCTCTTCTGTATCTCTATCAATTCAGCTATTCCCTTTTCAGCAAGTTTTAATAGTGTATCTAACTGAGCTCTTGTATATGTAGATTCCTCTCCTGTTCCTTGTATCTCTATAAACTCTCCTTTTTCATTCATTACTATATTCATATCAACCTCTGCTTCAAAATCCTCTACATATGATAAATCTAATAATTCTTGTCCTTTTACAATTCCTACTGAAACTGCAGCAACATTGGAAATCAAAGGATTTTCTGATAATGCTCCTTGCTCTATTAATCTTCTTATCGCCATCTCTAAAGCTATATATCCTCCCGTTATTGAGGCTGTTCTTGTTCCTCCATCTGCCTGAATTACATCGCAATCTATTGTAATAGTTCGCTCTCCCAGCTTTTCTAAATCTAAACATGCTCTTAGTGCTCTTCCTATTAGCCTCTGTATCTCCATTGTTCTCCCGCTTAATTTACCTTTTGCCGATTCTCTTTGATTTCTATCTTGTGTAGCTCTCGGTAACATTGAATATTCAGCAGTTATCCACCCTTTTCCTTGATTTTTCAAAAAAGGTGGCACCTTATCAACAACCGACGCTGTACAAATAACTTTTGTTGCTCCTACCTCTATTAATACACTTCCCTCAGCATATACAGTATAATCTCGAGTTATCTTAACCTCTCTCTTTTCGTCAACTTTTCTTTTATCTACTCTCAGCATAAATTATCCTTTCATCTTACAATTTTTTCAATTTTTCCAAACTGAATCTCGTATAATTTCTTATATATTCCATCTCGTTTTAATAACTCTTCATGTATTCCTACCTCTTTTATCACTCCTTTATCCATAACAACTATTTTATCAGCATTTATTATTGTAGACAATCTGTGAGCTATTACAAACGTTGTACGCCCTTTCATTAGAGTATCAAGAGCCTCTTGTACTAATCTTTCTGACTCTGTATCCAATGCTGAAGTAGCTTCATCAAGTATCATTATTGACGGATTTTGCAGAAGAGCTCTAGCTATAGCTATCCTCTGTTTCTGCCCTCCCGAAAGAAGAACACCTCTCTCTCCTATTTCTGTGTTAAATCCATCTTTTAATTCCATAATAAACTCATATGCATTAGCCATCTTAGAAGCTTTTATGACCTCTTCCTCTGTTGCCCCTTCTCTACCAAAAGCTATATTTTCTCCGATTGTTCCACTAAATAGAAATGTCTCTTGTGGAACCACTCCTATGTGATTTCTATATTTTTTTAGACTCATCTGTCTAATATCAATATTGTTTACCAATATCGCTCCAGAAGTTACATCATAGTACCGTGGCAATAAGTTTACTAATGTTGTTTTTCCACTTCCACTTTTTCCAACTAATGCAATCACCTCTCCAGATTTTACATCTAAATTAAAATCCTTTAAAACCATCTCATCAGAATCATCATACTTGAATTTTACACTCTTAAAAGATATTGTTTCAACTCTTTCTACACACTCTTTTAATTCTCCTACATGGTCTAACTCTATTGATACATCAAATATCTCTATAACTCTATCCGCTGAAGGTAATATCTCCTGTAGTTCAGCATTTCTTTTTATCAACACCTTTAAAGGTTGTTGCATTAACCCTATTGCTGTTATAAAGGACACCAAGTCCCCAGAAGTTATTGTTTTTGCAATCAATATCTGATATCCTCCATATCCAGCCACTAAAGCTATCATTAAAGTTGCTAAAACCTCATTTATTGGAGAGATTTTTGCAATAATTTTACTAGTTCTATAAACTCTATCTAGCTCCTCTTCCGTCTTTCTCTTATAGATATCAATGATTTTTTCACCTTTATTAAATCCTTTGATAACACCGATTCCCAACAACATTTCTTGAACAAATGAGTTTACATCTCCAATGACATTTTGTCTCTCTCTTCCAGACTTCCTTATCTTTTTTGTATACTTTTTCACTATTCCCAATATTGCCGGTAAAACAGTTATTGAAACGAAAGCCAGTACTATATCAACTTGAAACATCTTTCCTAAAAGAGCTACTACTATTATAGCTTCTTTTAATAATTCAAATATAATAAATCCTATCTTTCCAACTGTCGCCGAATCAGTAGAGAGTCTCGTCATTATATCTCCCAACTTATTTTTCTTATAAAAAGACAACGGTAATTTTTGAAGATGTGAAAAAACATCAATTTTTATATCTCTTTTTACATTCTCACTCAAATAAACCGATTTAGTTTCCGAAAAATAGTTTGTCAATACTTTTACTACTGTACTTATAACTATCGCTCCTATAACCATTCCCATCATTTTTATTTTATATTCTGCAGATGTTCTGTTATTTTCACTTAGTACATCATCAATCAAATATTTACTAAGCCAAGCTGGTACAGCACTCATAAGAGAAGTAATTGTTGTAAAAACTAATAACATTACCATACTAAACTTATATTTTAGACTATACTTGAAGAATTTTTTTAAAGATTTACTCTGAAAAAACTCAATTATATTCCTTTTCATTCTAATTTTCCTTTCAATAAAAAACTTGAATACTGTTCTAGGATATTAGTCCCTGACAACCGCTCTATTATCATCTTTATTTTGTCTTTTATCTCCTGTTTTCTCTCCGCCATTAACACTATATTCTTTTCAATCTCTTTAGCATTACATCTATCTTGCAATAATTCTGGAAAAACCTCCTCATTCAAAGTTAAATTTGGTAAGGATACATATCCGACCTTTAAAATATACTTTGCTATCAAATAGTTCAAAACTCCAGTCTTATAGACAACTATTGTGGGAACAGCCATCAAAGCTAACTCCAAAGTTACAGTTCCCGACGTTGCAATGGCTATTTTTGCTTGTTTCACAACCTCTTCAAGAGAACTTTCCCATACTATCTCTAAATTTTTATAATTTTTCAAATTCTCTTTTATCCATTTCAAATTATCCTTAGAAACAAGCTTTAATAAATAATTTTCATTAGGATTATTCTCTACCAATTTCAAAAACTCTGGCATCAATCTTTCTATCTCTTGCTTTCTACTTCCTGGCAACAGTAATATCTTTTTCTCCACCCTTTCAACTATCTTATATTTTTCTGTAAAAGGATTTCCATAATATATCACATCTATTCCGTGTTTTTTATAAAAGTCAACTTCCCAGGGAAAAATCACCATAATATGGTCTGCTAGTCTTAATTTTTCCACTCTTTTTTCTCCCCATATCCAAAGTTTTGGTGGAATATAAAAACACACCTCTATATCTTTTATCTCTTTTTTTAACAACTCTAAAAACTTTAAATTAAAACCACCATAATCAACCAAAATAACTTTCTTTATCTTTTCAATTTTTATATACTCTAAGTATTCGGTCGCCTTTTTCTTTAAAAAACTGTATTTTTGTAAAGCTTGAACAAATCCCATCACAGCTAACTCATCTATATCTTGTATAATTTTTACACCTGCTTCTCTTGAATTGGCTCCAGCGACCCCAACAAACTCAACGGTTCTATCTATTTCTTTTGCTTTCTTTACAAGATAAGAGAGATGTAAATCTCCAGATACCTCGCCACTTGAAACAAATATTTTCATATTTTCACTCCAATAATAAAAAAATTATTCTGTTCTGCTAACCTGATAGAATCTTCTGAATCTAAAAATAACATTTTATTCGCTTCTACAACTATACCTCTAGCTCCAATCTCTATTGCTTTTTTTATCGTATTTAATCCGACTGTAGGAACATCTACTCTCATATCTTGTTGAGGTCGCGACATCTTTATAATTATGCAATTCTTGCCGGCATATTTTCCAGCTCTTTCAATAGTTTTATCCGTTCCCTCTATTCCTTCTAATGCAACAACAGAGCTATCTTTACATACAATAGTTTGCCCAATATCCAATTCACTCAATCTCTTAGCTGCTTCCACTCCTAATTTTATCGTTTTTAACTCCTCAAAATTCGGCTTAACACTTGTATATTCTTTCTCTTTAAACATTAAAGAGGATAAAAGATAATTTTGTGGAAGAACTTTTATCCCATTCAACCTAAAAAAAGCAATCACACCAAACAATATAGTCTCATCTTTTCTATCAGGAAGCTTATTTAAAATTTTTTCACCATAACTATCCAATTTCAAATCCTGAAAAATGGTTGCTTTTTCAACTTTTCCCAAAAGAACGACCTCTTTTATATCATTCTTAATCAAGAACTTTACTATTCTTCCAACTTCACCAATATTGAATTTAAAATATCTTTCGTTAGCCTTTAACTTTTCATCAATAGTTTCCAATATTCCTATTATGTAAGGTTCTATATTCTGCTGCTTTGCTTCTTTTAAGAAATATAGCGGTAATTTTCCATTCCCCGCTATTATTCCAACTTTTCTCATTATCTTGTTATCCCCCTGCTACTTGCATTTATAAACTCAATCAAATATTTTATATTTTTATCATTAGGAAACTCTTTTTCAACTTGCTTTATTGCATCTTTTAGTAAAAGTCCACTTCTAAATATTATCTTGTGAACTCTTTTCAAATTTGCTCTCTCTTTCTCACTAAATCCTCTTCGAACAAGTCCAACAGTATTCAACCCTCTTATAACAGCTTTATTCCCTTCAGCCATCATAAATGGACAAATATCCTGATTAACCGCACTACCTCCACCTATCATGGAATAAGAACCAATTCTACAAAACTGATGAACAGGAGTCATCCCACCAATTATAGCAAAATCATCCACTGTAATATGTCCCGCTAAATTTACACTATTTGCCAATATGCAATTATTCCCTATTATTACATCATGTGCCACATGAACGTACGCCATTAGCAGATTGTTATCGCCTATTCTAGTCTCCCACCTATCATCAGTTCCTCTATGAATCGTCACAAACTCCCTTATCGTGTTATTATTTCCAATTATCGTCTTTGTTGCTTCATTCTTATATTTCAAATCCTGTGGAACCTTACCTATTGAAACAAAAGAATATATTGTATTTCCCTCTCCAATCTCTGTAATCCCATCCACAACTACATGAGACTGCAAAACTGTATTTTTCTTTATAGTAACATCTTTGCCAATTACACAGTATGGACCTATTTTAACTCCATCTTCTATCCTTGCTCCCTCTTCTATTATCGCCGTTTTATGAATATTATTCACTCTCATTCACCCTACACTTTCTACTTATCCATTACTGAGAATGTAAATGATGCCTCCGTTACAACTACGCCATTTACTTTCGCTACTGCTTTCGCTTTTACTATATTTCTTCTCATTTTTTCAATCTTTCCTTCATAAATCAGCTGATCCCCTGGTCTTACAGGAGCTTTAAATTTCACTCCCTCTATCGCTGCAAAATATGGCACTTTCTGCTCATCTTCACTCATAACCAATACTCCTAAGCATTGTGCCATTCCCTCTACGATTAAAACTCCTGGCATTATAGGATGTTCAGGAAAATGTCCATTAAAAAACTCTTCATTGATAGTTACATTTTTTAACCCCGTTATAATACCTTCCTCTTTGTTTTGCTCCAATATTCTATCCACTAACAAAAAAGGATATCTATGTGGTATTCTTTTCATTATTTCCATTACGTTTAACATTTTTTCCTCCTAATTCTCTAATTTTTTCAAAAACTCTATGTTTAAAGCATGTCCAGCTTTTATAGCTATTATATGACCCTTTATCTGTTTGTTTGAAACTTTCAAATCGCCTATTAAATCAAGAATTTTATGTCTTACAAACTCATTTTCAAATCTCAATCCATCCTGATTTAAAACTCCATCTTTTTTTATTACAATTGCATTTTCTAGACTTCCTCCTAGTGCCAAACTATTTTTTTGAAGATATTCAATCTCATAATCAAAACAGAAAGTTCTAGCTCTAGCTATCTCCTTTTTATAACTCTCTACATTTAATTCTATCTCATAAGTCTGAGTTTTTAAAAAGCTATGGTTAAAATCTATCACGTACGTTATCTTATATCCATCATACGGAAGTCCTATTATATGTTTATCTGCAACTGTTAAATTTATCGGTTTCTTTATCTCTAATACTTCAGACTCTTCCTCTAATTCCTCTAAACCTGCACTCTCTAACAACTCTACAAATCTCAATGAATCACCCTCACAGATTGGCAGCTCATTTCCGGAGACCTCAACCGTCAAATCTGTGACGCCTAAAATATATAAAGCGGATAAAAAATGCTCTATTGTATAAATTTCAGCTCCATACTGATTTCTAAGATTTGTTCCTCTTGTTAAATCAAATGTATTGTCCACAGAGAGGAAAATCTCATTTTTTTTCTCCTCCATATCAACACGCTTAAAAACTATTCCTCCCTCTCTTCTAGGGTAAAGCTTAAGCTCTATATTTTGTCCTTTATGCAATCCTATTCCGCTATATCCAACCTCTTTTCTTATTGTTTTTCTCTTCATAGACACTCTCTCCAAACTCTTTATATTTTAGTCAAAAACTTTGTCGCTAGTATCAAAGCAATATCTTTTTTTCCTGAAAGAAACTGAACTCCTATCTTTTTATCCGTAATCTCAATAATATTTCCTAATCCAAATTTTATATGCATAACTTTATCTCCCAAATTGAACGGAGTATCTATATTTTTTCTCTTCAAATCATCTGTTGTTATTAACTTTTTAAATCCTAAATTTACTTTCTCTTGCTCTTTTCTCTCAATAATCTTCGGGGTATTTATAATAAACTTCTCCATTGTTTCTGGTGGAAATTCATCTATAAATCTTGATTTTTGTCTATCCTCTGTTTTGCCATAAACAACTCTTAAATTAGCGTAACTTACGTACAATTTCTCCTCTGCTCTAGTTATTGCAACATAACACAATCTTCTTTCCTCTTCCAATTCATCCTCATTAAATGCAACTTTCCGAGTCCCTGGAAAAAACTCATCCTCCATTCCAACTAAAAATACAATCGGAAACTCCAATCCCTTAGAGTTGTGAATCGTCATTAACTTAACGTAATCTCTACTTTCCTCTAAATCATCAGTTGCACTAACTAAAGCTACATTCTCTAAATACTCTTTCAAAGATAAAAAATCTGTTTTTCGCTCCATCTCTACTATTGAACTCTTTAACTCTTCTACATTTTCTATCCTTGCTTCTGCTTCATCTCCATAATTTGATTTTAGATATGAATAGTACCCTATTCCACTAATAATCTCATTAAAAATCTCGGTTACACTACTTGTCTCCATCGCTTCATTCAATCTTTTTATTAAAGAACCAAATTCATTCAATTCCACCTTATTAGACACAGATAACCGTTTTATATTATCTGCCTCCAATATCGCCTCAAATAGTGTTATATTTCTCTCTTGTGCATATTCCTCAATCTTCTTCAGTGTCGCATCTCCTATCTTTCTTTTAGGTACATTTATTATTCTATTTAGACTCACACCATCCTTAGGATTGTTTATCAAACTTAAATAAGCAAGAATATTTTTTATCTCCGCTCTTTGATAAAATTGCACTCCACCAAATACCTTGTACGGAATACCATATCTTAAAAATTCCTCTTCAAATAACCTCGATTGAGCATTTGTTCTATACAATATAGTAAAATCTTTATACTTTCTTCCCTCTTTTTTTCTTTTTATAATCTCTTCAACTACATAGTATACCTCTTCCCTAGCTTCATTGCACTGTTTTAGTGCTATTAACTCTCCCATCTCTTTTCTAGTCCAAAGTTTCTTGTCTTTGGAGGTTTTATTATTCTTTATTACTTCATTTGCTGCAGTCAAAATCGCAGACGTTGAACGATAATTCTCTTCCAACTTCACAATCAATGCTTCTGGATAATCCTTTTCAAAATCTAAAATATTTTGTATATTCGCCCCTCTAAATCCATAGATACTTTGATTTTCATCTCCAACAACACAGATATTTCTATGTTTAGCCGCAAGTTTCGAAACTATTAAATATTGTAAATTATTCGTATCTTGATACTCATCTATCATTATGTATTGAAACTTATCTTGCAATTTTTCTAGAATCTCATCTATCTTCAACAGCTCATACAGATTCACTAAAATATCTGAAAAATCCATTGCATTATTCTGTTTCAATATCACATTATATCTTCTATAACACTCTAAAACTATTTTATAATTCGTATCAAATTTTCTTTCTTTCTCATATTCTTGTGGTGTAACTCCATCCTCTTTTAGTTTTGAAATCTTAGATACAATAACACCCTCAGTTAAATTTTTATCCTCTACTACTAACTCCTTTAGTATTCCTTTCACTACTCTTTTTTGGTCATCTACATCATAAATAGTAAAATTCGCATCATAACCTAATTTTGTCCCATATGCTCTTAACAATCTAACACCAAATGAGTGAAAAGTGGCTATCATACATTTTTTGGCTTCATCACCAATAAGCGATTCCACTCTCTCTTTCATCTCTCTTGCTGCTTTATTTGTAAAAGTAACCGCCAATATTTTATATGGTGATATCCCTTTCTCCTTTACCATATGAGCTATTCTATACGTTATTGTTCTTGTTTTTCCAGAACCAGCACCAGCTAATATCAAAAGAGCTCCTTCTATTTTTTCCGCTGCTTCTCTTTGCTTTTCATTTAATCTATCCAATATACTCATCTATTCTTACCACCTAATTATACCATTATTTTCTCTGTATTACAAACTTTGGAGCTTTTAAAGAGTCCGTATTAAAGTTATCTTTATCCCACTCCAACTTTTTTATTTCCTTTGTAAAAAATACAACGTTCTTCTAATTGTATCATTTTCTTTTATAAAAAACAATAGGGCATCGCATATGTTTGAAATAATTCTACGCTAGGAAAATAATTCTTTCCATGATAAAAATAAAAAATTGATGGCTTTTAAACCATCAAATTCATCACAATTATCTATACTTTTTTACTCTTCATCGCTCTCTTTCTTTCCCCTATTATAGAAAAAAGCAAATAAATTATATAAAATATAATAACTTGTCACTATAAACATACTGTACTTCAAAGTTATAACTACCAAAACTATAAAAGGGATTGATAAAGATTTTGGAATAAAACTAAAAACTTTATCTGGCGTTTTAAATGGTATTGTACTGACCATTAAAATTGCAGCTAGTAACGTTAAAGCTATAAAAATTTCCACAGAGTACAAATCTATTCCTAAATTATCCTTTACTACTTTTACAAATAGTATATATGAACACACTACCGAAGCCCCAGATGGAATCGGCATCCCGCTAAAATCATCCTTTTCACTGGAGGCAGTTGTTATTATATTAAATTTCACTAACCTCATAACTCCACATAAAGCATAAATAAAAGAGATTGGAATTAAAAACGCATTTAAATTCTGGATACCTATCACTGTTGTTCCACTTAAAATACTATATACTAATATAGCTGGTGCTATTCCAAAAGATATTGCATCACAAAACGAATCAAACTCTTTTCCAAATTCACTGAATGCATCTAATTTTCTTGCAGTCTTACCATCTAATCCATCACAAACCATAGCCAATATTATAAACCATATCGCTTTTGAAAAATCTCCAGATATGGAAGCTATTATACTTAAATATCCTAAAAACATATTTGCAGCTGTTATCGCATTTGGAGCAATATATTTTCTTTCAACCATAAAAACCATCTCCTTAACCTTATAGTTATGACACTTTTTAAATTCTATCATATCTCTATAATAAAATCAACTTTCCATCCCTTTACTACTCTCCTCTAACGATGAAAGAACTTCCTATAACTCTCCCATCTTTAGTATATAAAACTGCTCCTTGTCCCGGCGTAATTGCTCTTATCTTTTCATCAAACTCAATCTCTATCATTTTTGAATCTAAAACTTTAATTTTTCCTCTATGTAAACTATCTTTAGAACGAGTCTTTACATAGCATTCTAGAGCTTCTAATTTTGAAATCTCATCAAACATAAAAAGATTTAGTTGATTAGCTATAAGTTTTTTGCTTTCCAACTCCTCTTTTTCTCCCACAATAACAGTATTATTTTTTTTATTCAATTCCAAAACATATAGTGGTCTTTGAGCAGCTATTCCCAATCCTTTTCTTTGTCCAATTGTGTAAAAAGAAAGTCCTAAATGTTCCCCCAGAATATTACCTTTTCTATCAATTATTTTTCCTTTTTTTCGTGCTTTTCCCCCTGTCCACTTAGTAATAAACTCTTTCAATTTTCCATCCTCTACAAAACATATCTCCTGAGAGTCCTTTTTATTATGAACTTTTACTCCTAATTCGAAAGCTAATTTTCTAAGTTCTGTTTTCTCCATTTTTCCAATAGGAAAAACTATCTTTTTTAATCTCTCTTTCGGGATTTGAGATAAAAAATACACTTGGTCTTTCTTTGTGTCCTCTCCAATCACCAATGTCCCATTCTCAATATTTGCATAGTGCCCTGTAGCAAGATAATCAGCCCCCATCTTCTCTGCAAAATCCAAAAGCTTACCAAATTTTATCTTTTTGTTGCACATCATACATGGATTGGGAGTTCTTCCATTCATATATTCATTTACAAAATAATCAATTACCTCTCTTGAAAACTCATCTCTTACATCTAATACATGGTGTTCAATTCCCAAATCATCACATATCTGTTTTGCATCCCTGTCTTCCTCGGAAAAAGTTCTCATTGTAACACCAAATATCTCATATCCTTGATTTTTCAGTAAATATGCTACAGTTGAAGAGTCAACACCTCCACTCATGGCCACAGCAATTTTTTTTCCTTTTTCAATTTTATTCATAACTTTACCATCCTTATAATATTATGTATCCTATTATCATTTGTAGAAGGCAAATATAATAGTTCCTATCCCAAAAATCATTATGACTGCTCCTGAAAATTTACTAATTTTCAAGATTAAATCAAGTGTCAATATTCTTTTAAAATAATGTATAAAAGTAAGCGTAATAAACCATAGTACCGCTCCTCCCAATCCTATTCCGATAGCCAGTTGAAATGTTGAAAACTTCGTGGGCATCTCATCCAATATATTTAACAATGTATATATTCCTGCAATCACAAATACAGACGATATATTAAACACAGCTAAAAAAAATGTCTCAAAATAGTCCTGAATCATTGTAAAATGATTATCTTTGACCTCTTTAATCTCCGTTTTTCCAAATAACTTTTTCCCACCTATAACAATTAAAAATAAACTTATCAATATTTTTAACGGATTTTCAAATTTTATCACGTAGCTTTCTATCTGGTATAAAAATAAAAAAGAGATAATCCCATAAATAATATCTACTGAAACCATACCTAAGGCTGAAATATATGCTTTTTTCTCCCCTTCTATCATCGCCTTTTCCATACAATATATTCCCACTGGACCAAAAGGAAACGATAATATTAAACCTGTCATAATCCCTTTTATCAATATCATATTATACCCCTATCCTATCTCTCTTCTTTAATCTCTTTTAACCTACCTTTAACCAAATTTATAAACTTATCTCTATCACTCTTATTTTCTTTTATATCCATATCATTTATATTTATTCTTAACACACTTTTTTTATTTTGTTTTTTAAAAAATTTCGAATACTCTTCATTCAATGTCTTCCAATAATCAATATCTACGTTTAATTCAAAATCTCTTCCACGTTCCTTTATTCTTTCAACCGCCTTTGCAACTCCAATCTCTAAATATATTGTCAAAATAGGTTTTTCTATCAACTCTTCAACTCTATTCCAAAACTTATTGTATAAATTAAATTCATCTGAACTCATATACTTACTCTTAAAATGCATCTTTGCAAATAAGTAATCTCCAGACATCCCTCTATCAATTATACATCCACTCTTTTTTCTAACTTCTTCCATTATATCCAAACGTTTACTTAAAAAATACATTTGACTCAAAAAAGAATATCTCTCTTTTTCCCTATAAAATCTGTCTAAAAATGGATTTTTAATATACGGTTCTTGAAAAAATTTCATTCCTAGCTCTTTCGCTAATATCTCTCCTATTGTAGTTTTCCCAGCTCCAACAACACCCTCTATACAGATTATTCCTTTCATCTATTTATTTCAATACTCCTTTTTGTAAAAATCTCTTTAGATTGTTAACTATCATCTCTATAGCAATCTCATTCTCTCCACCTCTCGGAATTATTATATCTGCATAACGCTTACTCGGCTCACAAAACTCTAAATACATCGGCTTTACAGTCTTTAAGTACTGGTTTTTAATCGATTCAAAATCCCTTCCTCTCTCTTTTATATCCCTCTCCATTCTTCTCAAAATCATCTCGTCCGCATCTGTATCCACAAATATCTTAACATCAAATAACTCTCTTATCTCAGGAATAGCCAAAATTAAAATCCCCTCTACGACTATTATTTTTGAAGGTTCTATTCTTACAGTTTCCTTTTCTCTCATGTGAGTTGTAAAATTATATTTAGGTCGTTCTATACTTTTACCGCCTATTAAACTTTTCAGATGTTTTCCCAACAATTCAAACTCTATTGAATTTGGATGGTCAAAGTTCACTTTTGCTCTTTCTTCTAAATTCATATTTTTCAATTCTCTATAATAAGCATCTTGCTCAACTAAAATAGCATCTTCCGCACTAAAAGCTTTCACTAATTTATGTGCAACTGTTGTCTTTCCACTCCCACTTCCGCCAGCAACTCCAATTAAAATACAGTTTTTCATAAAATTCCCCTTCTTCATGATTTCATAATTTAATGTTATCATTATAACATATTTTTTTATTTTGTCTCATAATTTTATTATAAATTTAACTATTATAATTATCAATATATAAAAAAACACCAGATAATCTTCTATTATCTGGTATTACTTTCAAAATGAAATTGTATATGTTCAAAACCTCTAACGGACTATAAACTAATCTGTTTTTCCTCATCTTTTAAATTTCAACTATACCTTTTAGCATCATTACTATTATACAATGTCTATTTATTAAAAAACAGGACCAACACTACTTCCGAGCGAGAAGTCGCCTACCTCTATAGGTGATATGATGAATTGCCTAATTTATTTTTTTATAATATACCTATTATACAGAACATTAGCAACTGAATAAGGTTAAAACAAGTAAACTGTTGCCTTGTAAAATATTCATGGTATAGTTTTGTTGTTACAAAACACAAAATATTGATAAATAAAATGTAAAATTATTATATGAATTTGGGCTAGTTCCTAGCCATTGAGCTTGATAAATATAATTAGGTTGCTAGTTACTTCCCTAGAAGCTTTCACCTTTTAAAATGGTAAATAGTCCTCGTTTATAGAATGCGATATTCTCCTAGCAATACGTGATGAGGAACACAATCCATATAGTATGTGAAACACCTTAGGACATCATAGCAGATAATATAAACATGATAATTATGTTATACCATAAAAAAATACCGAAACTAACTTCGGCTTGATATTCTCTACTATAATTTTGTTAAAATGGTGCGAGAGGAGGGACTTGAACCCTCACGCCGAAACGCCAGATCCTAAGTCTGGTGCGTCTGCCAATTCCGCCACCCTCGCTTCTAGTGGTGCGTTATACTGGAATCGAACCAGTGACAACACGATTAAAAGTCGTGTGCTCTACCAACTGAGCTAATAACGCAAAAATGGGGTGACCGACGGGGCTCGAACCCGCGACAACCAGTGCCACAAACTGGCGCTCTACCAACTGAACTACGGTCACCATATGGCGTGTCTGAAGAGATTCGAACTCCTGACCCACGCCTTAGAAGGGCGTTGCTCTATCCAGCTGAGCTACAGACACAACTTAATTATAATCAACTCTCTATTGGAGCGGGAGACGAGGATCGAACTCGCGACATTCAGCTTGGAAGGCTGACGCTCTACCAACTGAGCTACTCCCGCAATGGTCGGAATAGCAAGATTCGAACTTGCGGCCCCCTGCTCCCAAGGCAGGTGCGCTACCGGACTGCGCTATATTCCGAACTGTCTCTCATAATATTTGTAAGTATATCAGTTTTTTTTTTCTTTGTCAACTCTTTTTTATAATAATTTTTATATCTCTGAATTTAAACTCTAAAATTACATTCAACACTATTTTTTCAAGCAAAAATCAAAAACCATAGAAAATATTAATATCAAATTCTCTCACAACATAATCTATAACATCAATTTTTCTTTTATAAATAATTTTAGCTATTACAATCAATATTAGATTTTACAAGATAACAAAAGAAAACAAATAGAAACAGTAATAAACTATAGATAATTTTTATAAATAAAGAGATTAAATATTAAAAAATTTAAAAAAAGTCCTGAATCCAATAAATTCAAGACCTTAAAAATATACTATCTTTTTTTTATAATTTTGTCCATTATTACCGCACATGATGCATCACCTAAAATATTTGTTGAAGTCCTCATCATATCCAAAATTCTATCCACTCCAAATATCAACGGTAAACCAACAAGAGGAATATTAGCAGATGCTAAAACAGCTACCACTAGAAGAGAAGGACCTGGAACTCCAGCTGTACCCACTGCTCCCAAAACTGACGATATAACTATAGCAACATATTGTGCAATACCAATCTCTACATTAAACATCTGAGCAAAAAAAGCAGCCATTAATCCATAAAGCATCGCATTTCCATTCATATTAATTGTGGCTCCCAGCGGAAGTACAAAAGCTGAAGTTGAATTATCCACGTCAACTTTACTACAACACTCTTTGCTCACAGGTAAAGTTGCTAATGACGAAGCTGTAGAAAAAGCTAAAATCTGAGCTGGTAAAAAGGTTTTTATGAACTTTATCATACCCATCCCAGTGAATAAAGTTACTAAACCAGGCAACATTATGAAATGAATCAATGATAAAGCTAAAGTAAAAACTACAAAAAATTTAAGCAGCAACCCCAAAAGCTCTACCCCAAAAAGTGCTATTGAACTTGAAATTAAACCAAATACTCCAAAAGGGGCAAAAAGTAAAATCTTTTCCACCATTTTTATTAAAGTTTCGTTGATAGTATCCAATACTTCAAGTAGAGGTCTCTGCTTTTCTGACGATAAAGTTGAAAGAGCAATCCCGAAAAATAAAGAAAATATAAGTATTTGTAAAATATTTCCCGAAGTTAAAGCATTGAATGGATTATCAGAGATTATATTTTCTACTGTTTCCCAAAAACCAGCCACTTTACTGAATTCTGAATAGTTATTTCCATCAACTAATAAAGAATCGGGAATAATCACTCCTATACCTGGTTTAAATATTTTTCCTGCCTCAATTCCTATAATAACAGAAAGTACAGATGTTACAAGATAATAAAGTAATGTGTATAATCCCATTTTTCCAGCTGATTTTGTCTTGCCCAAGGCGGCAGCTCCAGATATTATATTAAAAAATATCAACGGTACAACCAACATCTTTATCAACTTTAAAAATAAATTTCCTATAGGAGCAAACATTACCGCCTTTTCTTTAAATAAAACTCCTGTAATTATCCCTAATATCATTGCAGTTATGATATAAAAGGTTGAATTTAATTTTCTCATATAAGCCCTCCCACATTTATTTGTTATATAATATCATTATTTTTTTATTTGTGCAACTTTTTTTCATTTTTATAATAAATGAAATTAAATTTTTAAAAATTATTTTATTAAAACAAAAAAAGAACTGTGCAAATACTATAGATTTGCACCAGTTCCTAATTCTTTTCTACTCCACAGTTACAGATTTAGCCAAATTTCTTGGTTTATCAACATCCAATCCCTTTTTCATAGAGGTATAACAAGCTATTAATTGCATAGGGACAATCACACTAAATATTGATAAAATTTGTGAAACTACATCTACCCCAATGAATATATCTGAACTGTTTTTCATATCTTCATACTCTTTTTTTCCAATTGATATAATGTACGCACCTCTTGCTTTCAGTTCTTTTAAGTTAGAAATAGTTTTCTCAATTAAATTATCCTGAGTTCCCACCACAATAACAGGTGTTCCCTCCTCTATCAGGGCAATTGAACCATGTTTTAGCTCTCCAGCTGGAAATGCTTCTGTATGAATGTAACTAATCTCTTTCAATTTTAATGCTCCCTCTAAAGATGAATAATAATCAATCCCTCTTCCAATAAAAAACGCATCTTTTGCATTTTCTAGTTTTTTCACAATCTCACTAAATTTTATTTCATCCTCGTTCTCTACTTTTAATAATTCACACAATCTTTTTAACTCTGCTATCTTTTCTTCTTTTCTCTCTAATTTTCCTATTTTTTCAGCTAAAAACAGAGAAAATAGATACATGACTAAAACTTGAGAAGTGTAAGCCTTAGTCGAGGCTACTGCAATCTCAGGTCCCGCAAGTGTATAAAGTGTTATATCTGCTTCACGTGTTATAGTAGAACCTACAACATTTGTTATAGCTAAAGTTGTTGCTCCCTCCTCTTTTGCTTTCTTTAGAGCTGATATAGTATCTAACGTCTCTCCGGATTGAGATATGAAGATAGCTAATGTTCTATCATCTATAAAATTATTTTGATATCTATACTCAGAAGCAATTTCAACTTTTGCATCCATCTTAGAAATCTCATTGAAAAAATATTTCGCCTGTAATCCAACATGATAAGCTGTTCCACATGCAACTAGATGTATCTTTGTGTATCTCTTTAAATCAATAGTTGAAAAAAGATTAGCAAAAGTAAAATCTCCACCATTTAAATAACTACTTAACATTTTCTGAACAATACTACTCTGTTCATGAATCTCTTTTAACATATAGTTTGGAAAACCGTTTTTAGTAGCTTGGTCATAACTCCAATCCACAACCTTTACTTCAAATTGAATTGCATTCAACTCTTTGTCAAATACTTCAACTTTATTTTTTCTTACAGTTGCTATCTCAAAATCGTTCAAGTACACAACTTTATTTGTATATTTCAATAACGCTGGAATATCTGAAGCTATTATATTTTCTCCTTCTCCTATTCCTATCACTAATGGACTATCTTTTCTCGTACAAATAATCTCTTCAGGATTATTAACATCAAGTATCGCAAGGGCATAACTCCCCTTTAAAACTTTTACAACTTCGGCTACAGTTTTCAACATATCTCCATTATACATTGAATCAATCAGATGAACAACAACCTCAGTATCTGTCTCTGAAATAAATCTATACCCTTTTTCTATCAACTCATTTTTTAATGGAAGATAATTTTCAATTATTCCGTTGTGAACAACAGCTATCTTTTTATCCATTGAAAAATGAGGATGAGAATTAATATCCGATGGCTCCCCATGAGTTGCCCATCTCGTATGACCTATTCCTACGTCTGAACTCATATCTATTGTTTGTAAATGCTCAATCAAGTTTTGTAACTTTCCACATCTTTTTTCGACCTTTAAAGCTCCATCTTTCACAACTGCAATCCCAGCTGAATCATATCCTCGATACTCTAACTTCTCAAGCCCCTCCAATACAACAGTTTTAGCATTGTTTTTTCCTACATAACCTACAATACCACACATTTGAAACTCCTCCTTGAACTATATTATTATTGTTAATGTCCAAGTTTAAGAAAAACTACTTACCTCTTTTTGTCCTCAATGTCACCAATGAGTTTTGTAGAGGTCTTAGGCTGTAGTACCTCTGGAAAATCCGCCGAAATTTCGATATTTCCAGTTCCTCGTCAACTCCTAAGAGTTCTGGCGCTTCTTTATTATTTCTCTTTTCTTAAACTATCTTTTATATCATATCATCATTAATAAAAAAATTCAACTTTTCATAATAAAAAATTATAAATATTTCATGAAAATAGCTTTAGTTTAATACCTCTAATGATTTATTATTATAAAATTCTAAATATCATTTATTATACCAAACCTCTACATATATTACTTACTCTCCCGCAACCTAATTAATGCTTTAATTTCTATCTTGATACTATATAATCTTTTATATTTCATAAAAATATTATCATACTCCAGTGCCGTTGCATTAATCTTATGTATTTTATAGTACAATCCATAGAAAGAAAAAAATTATAATCAAAATCTATTAAATATTATTGATACAATTATCTTCTACTATATGTTATAATAAAACTAAATTTCATTCAAAAAAGGTGGTGCAAAGATGGAAAGAGAGATTCTGGTTATTGGAATTATTATTTTAATTAGCTTATTTGGAATAAGAATATCTAAAAAATTTAAGATTCCAATCCTAATAATGTTTATATTTATAGGTATGATAGCAGGTTCAGAAGGAATTGGAGGAATATATTTTGATAATGCTTTAACTGCCCAAAACTTTGGAACAGTTGCACTCATGTTTATAATTTTCTCCGGAGGATTTGAAACAAAAGAACAGGATTTCAAAGCCTATTTTCTTCCTAGTGCCATCCTAGCAACTATAGGAGTGGTTTTAACCGCCGTTTTATTCGGAGTTATTGCATACTACTTTACAAACTTAACCTTAAAAGAAGCTTTACTTTTTGGGGCTATGGTGTCATCTACTGATGCTGCAGCCGTTATGTCTCTGCTTGAAAAATCAAATTTGAAACCTAAACTTAAATCTGTTGTTGAAATAGAATCTGGAAGTAATGACCCTATGGCTTATATCTTAATTCTTTTTATTCTTTCACTTTTTAATAGTGAAAAAAGTATATCTTTCATGGCAACTTCATTTCTATTTATAAAACAAGTTCTGTTTGGAATTTTATTTGGATATATATTCGGAAAACTTACAATCCCAATAGCTGAATGGCTAAAAATTAAACGTGAAGAACTTTTGTCTATACTTTTCATCTCAATAGTTTTTATCTGTTTTGCAACTACTGTACTTGTAGATGGAAATGGATATTTAGCTGTCTATCTATTGGGAATCATCATCGGAAATAAAAAATTTAATTATAAAATCAACTCTGCAAGAAACTTGAAACTAATAACTTCTCTTATGCAAACAGGAATGTTCGTTATGCTTGGACTTTTGGTTTTTCCTACTCAATTATTAGATTATATTTTAATAGGCTCTTTACTTTCAGTTATTATGATTCTATTTGTCAGAGTTATTGTGGTCTATGCTTTAATGCTACCCTTTAACTTTAATTGTAAAGAGAAATTTTTTATATCTTGGGCGGGATTAAAAGGTGCCGTTCCCATAATTTTTTCAACACTTGCTATAACTAATGGCATTCCTAATTCACAAGTAATTTTTAATCTAACTTTCTACATAGTTGTCTTTTCTGTCTTAATACAGGGAATGAATTTAAAATATATAGCAAAAAAATTGAATCTACTTGAAAAAGATATTGAGATTCCAACTTTAGAAATGGATGAACTAGAGGAGTTGGCACTAAAAAAGATGATTTTGGATGTAAATTCTGAATATATCAATAAAAAAATTAGAGAGTTAAACCTTCCACCTAATCTACTGATAATCTCAATAAAACGTGGAAAATCATATATAACTCCCAAAGGAGATACAACAATTTTAGAGGGCGATACACTTCTCTTCTCTGAAAACTAAAAATATAATATAATTAGCTCTAAGGAGGTCATTAATGAAAAGATTTTTTATACTTTTTTTCATCCTTTTCACATCAATTTTCTCATCTGAAAAGGATATCCATGGCAAATGGATAACAGAAAAATCAAAAAAAGGAAAACAACTTCTTGTTGAATTTTATAAAAAAGATGATAAATATTATGGAAAAATTTTAGCTTTAGTCTCTGATGATTATCCTCTGAGCAATCCATATACTGGAAAAGAAAAATTAGATTCTGCTAATCCAGATAAGGAATTGCAAAAACGTCCCTTAATTGGAGCTGATTTTGTTAGTGATTTTACCTATAATCCTAATAAAAATCAATTTGAAAATGGAGTAATCTACAATCCAGACAACGGGAAAACCTATTATTGTTCTATCTCCTTTAAAGATAATAATAATCTAATTGTAAAAGGAAGTATTGATAAAATGGGATGGATTGGAGTTAAACAAAATTGGAAAAGAATAAAATAACTATACTGATGGAGCTATATTTTTTTGTAGCTCCATTTTTTGGAGGTAAAGAATGAAACAACCTAATTTTATACTTCTTAATAAAATAAAAGATAAAACACTATTTAATGAATTAAACCAAGAACAACTTTCAGCAGTTACAAATATTGATGGGAACTATCTTGTTCTGGCTGGTGCTGGTTCTGGAAAAACAAGAATAATTGTTTATCGAGCTCTTTTTCTTTTATCTTTAAATATCCCTGATGAAGAGATACTGATTATTACTTTCACAAGAAAAGCTATTTTAGAAGTCAGAGAGAGAATAAAAGCACTACTTCCAAATGCTCGTATTTATATTGAAACTTTCCACTCTCTTGCATTCAAATTTTTAAAGAAATATACAACTAAAAATGGATTTCAAATTTTAACCTCTGATATTCTAGAAGAAATTTTGGAAGAAAATAATTTTTTTAAAACTACAAAATTTTTAAGAAAGGATGATATTTTTAAAATTTTACTTAACAAAAATACCAACTTTAAAGATTTTTGCGACAATAAAAAAGAGATTGAAATAGTTCAAAACTTAATTGAGAATTTTAAAAAATTAAAATCTGAAAGAAATCTTTTTACTTTTGATGAGATGTTAGAAGAGTTTTATACACAACTAAAAAACAAAAATATTCCCAATTTTTTTAAATACATTATGGTTGATGAATATCAAGATACAGACCTATTACAGGTAAAAATTTTAAAAGAGCTAACAAAAACAGCTAATCTGATGGTCGTTGGTGATGATTTTCAAAGCATTTATAGTTTTAAGGGAGCAAAAATAGAAAATATACTCTTTTTTAGTGAGGAGTTTAAAGATGTTGATACTATACTTTTACGAAAAAATTACCGTAACTCAAAACCTATTTTAGAGCTGGCAAATCATATCTCAAAGTATTTAAAATATACTTTTAGAAAGCAACTTATTTCGCATAATAACTCAACAGATAAACCAACTCTTATGATTTTCAAAACTCATAATGATGAAGTAGAATATATAGTTGAAAAGATTAAAACATTTCCTTCTAACTCTAACTCTGCAATACTTTTTAGAAATTTTGTACATATGGAACTATTTATAAAAAAATTAATTGACGAAAAGATGGATTTCTCAGTTGTTGATAACCCTTTTTTACAAAATTGTTTTAAAGATATCCCTAGTTCTCCTAATGCCAGGCTTTCTCTTTTGACAATACATAGCTCAAAAGGCTTAGAGTGGGATTATGTGTTTATTCCTCTTCTTTTGAATGGAATAATTCCATCTAAACTGAGTGAAAAAAATAGCATCCATGAAGAGATGCGACTTTTTTATGTCGCTATTACGAGGGCTAAAAGTGGTTTATTCCTGTCTTATCCTTTAGCTTTTTATAATGATATGGGAATTTTTAAAACTCCATCCTCTTTTTTAGACAAAATTGACAACAAATTTTTAAAAATAGAACGGATTTAATCATTCTTTTTAAAGCATCCCCTTATTAAACGAAACTCCTCAATAACATTGCGATGTTCAATAACTTTAATATCTTTTTTACTTATCTTGAAAAATAGTTGAGTTATCGGACCAACGAGCAAAGATGTTATTACTGTCCCTATTCCTACTATCCCACCTAAAAAATAACCGACCCCTAAAACAGTTAATTCAACGACTGTTTTTATTTTCCAAAATTCAATTCCTGTCTTTTTGGTCAAAATAACCATTAAGCCATCTCGGGGACCACATCCAATTCCAGATGATATATATAGATATCCCCCATAACTAAATATTACTATCCCTATCAATAAAATTATAACTTTTCCCACAAAATTATCACTTTTTGGAATAACTCCCAAATATATGAAAATATCAATAAAAACACCAACAATAAGCATATTTATAAGTGTTCCACTTCCTATAGGTTGCCTCAATGCTATTGTAAATCCAACTACAATAGCACCTACCAATAGATTAGCTTGTCCTATTGAAATCCCACAAATTCTATTTAGCCCTTGATTTAATACATCCCACGGAGATAAACCTAACTCTGAATTTAAAATTGTAACAACTCCAAGAGCACAACAAACAAGTCCAATTAAAAACCTTATATATCTTATAATCTCTCTTTTCATTCCCTCTCCTTTTTATCAATTTAACAAAATAGGCAAGAAATCGCCCACTTTTACAAGTGATTGATAAATTGCCTAAATATATTTATAGGTAATTATAAATACGAGATTAAATAGTAAACTACATTTCTGTAGCTATAATATCTATTTTTTCTAAATAATTAAACTAGCCAAAAAACTACTTTATAAATAACTTATAGAAACAACTACAATATTCAATATATTTACCATATTCCTATAAAAACTAAATATTATATTGCTCTATCATTCTTTCCATTCTTGCTAAAACTCTATCTCTTCCTATTATTGACACCAAGTTATATAAATCTGCCCCTTTCGGTAATCCTGTTAATACCGCCCTTAATGGCATATATACCTTTCCTGGTCCTTCTCCAATCTCATCCAATGTGGACTGTAATAAGGCTTTTGCTTCATCAACACTAATCTCCTCATTACACTCTTTTATTTTTTCTTTAAATAATTTTATAGCTCTTTTTCCTGTCTCATCTTGAATCACTGAATACAATCTTTCAATTCCTTTTATCTCTTTTTTATCTGTCTCATCAGTAACTACTGGCAAACTATATTCATCCTTAAAATACACCTCTGATTGAGATACAAGCTCTTTTAAAGTCTGAGACCCCTCTCTCAATAACTCCACAACTCTAGAAATAGTTTCAAACTCTTTTTCAGATATCTCCTCTTTTATTAAACCAGCTTTCACAAAAAATGGCAACGCTAACTCTGTCAACTCTTTTAAATCTTTCATTTTCATATGTTGATTATTTACCCATCCAAGCTTCACTAAATCAAACACTGGTCCTCCTAGTGAAACCTTATCTATATCAAAATTTTCTTTAAACTCATCTAATGTAAAAATCTCTTTATTCTCTCCGAAAGAATATCCCATAAGCCCCAAAAAGTTAACTATTCCTTCTTTCAAATACCCCTCTTCTCTATACCAATTCAGTGAAACTGGATTTTTTCTTTTTGAAATTTTTGTTCTATCAGAGTTCCTTAAAAGTGGCATGTGAATAAATTCTGGCTCTTGCCAACCAAACGCCTTATATAATTGAATATGTTTTGGAGTTGATGCAATCCATTCTTCTGCCCTTATTACATGAGTTATTCCCATCAAATAATCATCTACAACATTTGCTAAATGATAAGTTGGAAAACCGTCTGCTTTTAATAGAACCTGGTCATCAATCTTATTATTTTCAAAAACTATATCTCCTCTTAATCTATCTTTTATTACAGTCTCTCCCTCATACGGCATTTTCAATCTAATAACATAAGGCTCCCCTGCTTCTAATTTTGCCTTTATCTCTTCTTGTGTCAATGAACGACAGTGCCCGTCATACCCTGGAGCTTTCCCCATCGCTTTTTGTCTATCTCTCAATTTTTCTAATCTCTCTTGAGTGCAAAAGCAGTAATAAGCTTCACCTTTCTCTACAAGCTTTTCAGCATACTCGCCATAGATATCAAACCTCTCAGATTGTCTATATGGTCCATATTTTCCACCCAAATCAGGTCCCTCTGCATAATCCAAGCCAAGCCATTTCAGACTGTCAAATATCATCTGTTCAGACCCTTCAATATATCTATTCTGATCTGTATCCTCTATTCTCAAAATAAAATCTCCACCATTTTTGTAAGCAAATGCCAAATTAAATAAAGCTATATAAGCAGTTCCAACATGTGGGTCTCCTGTTGGAGATGGTGCAATTCTAGTTCTCACTCTTCTTTCCATATTAACTCTCCCTAAAATTTTATATTTATTTTTATATTATAATCCATACTTTAATTATTTTCAACAACTATCGTTAATAAAAATCCATACTTAAATATTTTCGATAACTTTATATAACTAAAATTATCTGTATCATAAAATAAAAAAGGCAACAATTTGTTGCCTAATCTCTCTACTGAATCTGCACTTCAAAATACAATCCATTTGCAATATCCAGCTCTTCCCCTAACAGAGCTTCCAATTTTGCTATATCCTCTGCTGGAAGCTTATAATACTCATCATAATCGTAATCCTCAACACTCAGCACCCCTTGATAACTCTTAAGTTTTAAAGTTTTTGCCGCCGAATATCTTGGACTTGTAGATGCATCATTACCTTTTCTTATATTCCCATTACTACTTACAACATAATCTGAACCCATCTTTTTAGCAATCTCCTGTAATTTTGCTTTTGGTAATAACATTGTAGGTATCAGATATTTCGTCTGTCCCTGTGGACCTAAAGCTTGGTCATTATTCCCTTCAAAAAACCCATCAGGATGCTTTATAACGTAAGTTGCTTTAACTGTAGCAGCTGTGTCTACAGTACCATCATCCTTAACTATCCTTGTATACACCTTTGGAGGAGTAGCTCCTTGAAATCCAGCTTTAGTCTTATCTTGGCTTAAATAAAAAGTTGGTAATTCCCATGTATCACTGATTGTTTTTTCATTATCACCAGATGCATACACAACATATTTCAACGATGTTTTAGGAATATTAACTTTTACATCCAGCTTTATGTTTTGTCCTAACTGATTCTCTTTTGATAATTCAGTAGAAGGTTGTACACTATCTACTCCTACTGCATAGCTTAAACCAGCTATCATTGTCAACGTGAATAAAATAATTTTCTTCATTTTTTATCCTCTCTAATATGAGTTTTTAATTTTTTCTTCAATTCCTTACAACTAATCTATTTTCAACTCCTGACCTATCTCTATGACCTCTCCCTCTTCTAGACCATTTTGTTTCAGCAATTTTTCTAGAGATATTCCAAATCTATTTGCTATACTGAATAGTGTATCTCCCTTTCTCACTCTGTATACTTTAGGTTTAGCAAAAGAAACTTCCACCTCAGAGAAATCAGAGTTTACTTTCAACAGTTGTGCCACTTCTAAAATGTTGCTCGATAGATTATTTTCCATTTTTAAAGCATCTACCGTTGTTCCAAATTTATTTGCTATACTAAATAACGTATCTCCTTTTCTCACTTTATATGTTTTAGATTTAGTATAAGAAGTTTTTGCCCCAGAAACATTAGAATTTACTTTCAATGCTTGACCTACTTCTAAATTATTATCTAATAAATCATTCTCTCTCTTTAAAGCATCTACTGTTACCCCAAATCTATTAGCAATTCTAAATAATGTATCCCCTTTCTTAACTATATAGATATTTTCTTTTTTAGATTTAGTAGTTTTTGTTTTATATGTTTTACCTCTTCCACTACCCTCTTTCTTTATTCTAAGGACTTGACCTACCTTTATACTACCAGTTATATTATTTAATTCTATAAACTCACTAGTCAATAATCCCTTACTCTTAGCTATTTTAGCCAATGAATCCCCAGATTTTACGACATAAAAGTTTTCCTCATCTATATTCTCTGTAGTTTGAACTGTTGAATTATTTGCAACAATATTTTCTTTCTCTTCTACCTCTTCTGATTCATCATCTTCTGTAATCTCATTCTCTGGAATATACTCTTGAGGTCTAATCTGTATTTTTATATCTGTATTGTTTTTTTCTAATATCTCAAATTTTAAGTCTTTTTCTGCGAAACTAAGTGAGCTCAAAATAAACATCATTACCAAAGATATCTTCTTTTTCATTTTTTCTCCTAATTTTTTAATCAACTTAATTTATTTTGTAAATTTTAGTTTCAAAATCCGTTTTTACAACTATCTCATCATTATCATAATCAATTACATCTTCAAGATTTACATTCATTACTTCAGAAGAATTTGGTTTCAGAAAAATATATTTATACTCCCCTTTCTCATTTTCTCCAAAAACCAAATTATCATATTTAAACGAAAGACTTGAATATTCTAACGGTAGTATAATTTTTCCCTTAGCGTTGATAACACCCTCTCTAAAATTGTCATCTCCAACTATAAAAAACTCTTTATTTCTTGCTAATATATATGTATAGATTGGATTTACAACACATTTATTTTGATAATTAATAACTCCAAACTTTCCTGTTCCCTCATCCTTAGCTATAATCAATCCATTGTTTGGTTCTCCAATCTCTGAATAAACTAGAGGAATTACAACCTCTCCCTTTCTGTTGATATATCCAAATTTACCATCTATTCTAACTGGAATTAATCCTTCTTTCTCTTCACCAATACTATCATATCCAACTTCAGAAATTTTATTGTTATCCTTATCTTTTAAATAAAACTTTTCATTCTCTTTTTCACTATATATATTTTCAGCAACTAAATTTAATCTATTTGCCTGAAACGGCTTTATATCTTTTCCCTCTTTATCAATCAAAGCAAAATTTTTACCATCATATACAAAAGTAATATCCCCCTTATAATCCTCAGTATAATTGTATATCGGTGCTACAACCTCTTTTCCTTGTGTATTTATAAATCCGCCTTTTCCCTCATCACTAATAACCAGTGCCATTCCATTTGCGAACTCTTTTATATATTTATACTTAGGCTTTACTACTTCTTGCCCTTTTTCATTGACTAAACCATATTCACCACTTTTTGAAACTCTATAAAATCCCTCGTTTAATTTTTGAATCGCATCATATTGAGGCTCTACTATCAGCTTCTCATTTGCATCTATTACCCCATACTTACCATCTTCACTAGAAATTAAATAATTTTCTCCTATCGGATATACATATGGATAACTGTTTTTTAACATCTCCTTTCCATCTAAAGTTAAAATTTTCATATCTTTTTCTTTTCTACAAATAATCTTATTATCTAAAACAGTTATAAAATCATATTCTGGAGGTAAAATCACTTTTCCTTTTAAATCTATTAAACCTTGTTTTCCATCTTTCACTGTTACTCTATAATTATTATCTGTCTTTCTAACATAGTCATACTCTGTCTGTGGGTAAGTAATAATCTCTGTTTTATCTTTCGAACATCCCACCATTGCAAACAACAGACATATCGGAATAAATCTCTTCATAACATTTCCACCTTTCTCCTAAGAATCAATTGATATTACCAACTCAGTAGTTCCTGAATACTCTCCACTCGGAATATTTCTTATATCATCTTTACTAACTCTTCCTACAACTTGAATTGTTTTATTACTTCCACTATTATCAACCAATACACTTTCTAATTTTGCATTTACTTCTGCTTCACCTTGTCTTAGTTTTACAACACCATCATTTATAAAATGAGCTTTTATATCAAAACCTTTACTATCTATTACTATTTCTCCAGTTGTAATCAAATCACTAGTTTCGCTTTTTGTCCCATCACTCTCTAAAGTTGTTATGCTTTTAGCAAAATCAAGACTTAAACCTGTATTCAACACCTTAAATCCATATTGAGCTGGCTTAATACTTATATCATACTCTGAAACAGTATCATCTATATTTATAACTTCTGCTATCATTGGATACTCTTTTGATGCATCAGTTGTTCCTTTCACTTGAAGTTTCAATCTTCCCTCTTCAAATCCTATTCCAAAATTCAATATTGATGACCCATCTTTTAAAATGATACCCTTTTTAGCCTCGTCTAAACTGACTGACCCATTTCCATTTATAAGAGGTATTTTCTCTATAACTTCACCTTTTACATCTCTCAAAACCACTTCTTTTACAGATTCTGGGTTTATATTAATATTCTCTCCCTCTTTTATTTCAACAGTTCCCTTAACTAACATACTTTTATTAACCTTAGAAAACTCTATAATCTCAAATGGTTTATATTGGTCAGTAAATGTATACACTATCTTTCCTCTCATCTCATTTATATATGTTGTGGACTCTGTACTTTGCCATTTATAAAGTTTTATAAGGTCTTTAGTTTTATCATTATATCTAACTAAATATAACGTTTCTGGCAATACTGAATATTTAAAAGACACCACTTTATTAGTTAAATCTGTATTTTTTAACTCATAATTATTTTCTGTAACCTTTAATGATTTTGTTTTATCATTAAAAATCTCTCTATTTGAAGTCAGATAAAATTTATCCTCTTGCCCTATTTCATCCAACACAAATGAAATTAATTTTTTAGATTTTGTAACATATGTATCAACTTTACTACTTGTAACTTTTTTTATGTTCGAATTCAACTCTGCCTTTTCTCTATTTCGTTTTGCGTTTACAGTTGTTACCTCTCTATTCGGGTTATCTGTTATTATAACATTAGGGATAGAACTCGTAGTTTCAGCATAGGATAGCGTTGAAAACAACCCAGCTATATTTAAGAAAAATATCAGCTTCTTCATTAATTCTCTCCCCCTTTTCCAATTCTCTCATATAAAGAGAATACAATCGGCACATATCCTGTATATTCTCCCTCTACCACTTCGGGAGCTTTATTTTTTCCTATATCTCTTCTATTGATAAGAGCATAAAACTTAACAGACTCTCTCTCTGTAGAGATTATCATACTATTGTCATCTGTTGGTAAACTATATTTTTTTACAGGTGTTGTATTTTTTTTATTTGTCATAGTTCCATTTTCTGGAAATCTGAAAACTATTTTCTTTCCTAAATCCTCTTTTGGATTATCTGTAGATACCTCGAACACCCCTTCTCCTACAACATAATCCCCATCTATCGAAATTGTATTCACATCTTTAAATCTTATTGGTTCAAGTATCTTCACTGTAACATCAGAAAATGCCAAAGAGGATAACATAGTTATTCCTAATACAATCTTTCTTAACATTATTCATCAACCTCTATTGTTATATATATTTTTTTATAATAATCCCCATCTTTAGATATATTCTGACCTTTTATATGCACATAGTTTTCTTTGACAATCTTTTGATTTATA
This sequence comes from uncultured Cetobacterium sp., assembly GCA_949293295.1. Lineage (GTDB taxonomy): Bacteria > Fusobacteriota > Fusobacteriia > Fusobacteriales > Fusobacteriaceae > Cetobacterium_A. Next base: position 69,214 of record CASFCG010000016.1, on the reverse strand, counting down.
TATTTTGGAGAATATATATGTATCTATTTTTCCATCATTGTCTATATCTATCTCTATCTCACTAAACTTCAATTTGTAATAGTCTTTTTTATCAGACTCTTTGTTTAACTCCAATTCAAAAGGAATATTAAGTTCTTCATCATCTATTACCATTGCATTTATATCCACATCACTTATTATCTCTAGGGGAACGAAAACATTCAATTTTGACTCAAGTATAGCAGTGTAATTCTTTTGAAGTCTCCATCCCGCTTTCAAATCTTCTTCTGTCGTTTCTGTCGGAAGATTTGGTGCTATTATATCACCATTTTCAGTAGGAACAATATTATTTGTCGTTCCCACTGAAAGGTTTGAATAACTTACAGTTCCCATTATACACATTAATGCTAAAATTATTTTTATTTTCATACTCTATTCACCTTTCTAATAGATGTTTTTCTGAAACACTATTTTCTCCAATTACTTTTTATTTAAACTATACTTCTCTACACCTTTCTTATTCAAACTATATTTCTCCATCTCTTTTTCATTTAGACTATATTTTTCTTGTTGCTCCTTATTGTTCAGGCTATACTTTTCACTCGCTTTTTTCTCTATACTGTATTTCTCTACTTCTTTTTCACCTAAACTATATTTTTCTTGTTGTTCCTTAGTATTTAAACTATATTTTTCTGCTTCTTTTTTATCTAAACTATACTTCTCATTTGCTTTCTTCTCTATGCTATATTTCTCTATTTCTTTTTCATTTAAGCTATATCTCTCTTGCTGTTCCTTATTGTTTAGACTATATTTTTCTTTATCCTCATTTAAGCTATATCTTTCGCCTTCATTCTCTCTATCCATAGCAAGTTTCATATCACTATCATCTACGTATACTAAGTCGACTTTTTCTTTAAAATCTGGAATTTTATATTTATCTCCTAAATATTTTAGCTCTAGATAATATGAACTTGGGAATATTCCACTAACCATAAATCTTCCCTCTTCATCAGGCATTGTAACCTCTATTTCCAGACCTCTAACATCCAGAATCTTAATCAATATATCATTATATAGTGCTTCTGCTTCCTCTTTACTAAGTTTTAAACTTTTAGCTATATCAAGTTGTCCAGTTAACGTCAACATCGGTTTTACCGGAATATATGCCTCAATCGTAGATGTTGCTATACCTTTAATTTTTATAACATTATTTCCCATACTAAACGATGGCTTTCTTATAGTTGGATTTAAATTCATTACAGTATCATTTGGTACTCCATAGAAGATTGCTTCACCTTTTTCATTTGTTACTGCTACTTGGTCTCTCAATCTCACTTCCACGTTATCCACTAATTTTTCACCTGGGTCATACATATTATTATCATTTCCATCCACGAAAGCTATAACTTTCACCCTTGAGCTGTCCATCGTATCAAGTGATTTAGTTACATTTTTCAAATCAAATACCCTATCTATTCCAGCTTGTACGAACTTACTTCCTTTCTCTCCAAATCTTCCACCTATTTTCAAGAAGTTTTCGTAATCTAGAGAAAAGCTAAGTGTGAATCTCTCCTTGTCTTGCTCTGAATATTTTAAGCTCATAGAGTAATCAAACATCCCATAGAAATCGTTTGTATAAACCTCTAACTCTGTTTCATAATTTTTTATCCTATCTATCCAAGTATTTTTCCAGTTTACATTAAAACCTGCAAATCCCGTATAGAAAAAATCCAATCTATATTCCTCTGAACCTCTATCACTAATCATTATCTCAGAACTTAACAGTAGATTTGAAGTTAACCCTTTATCATAATAGATTTTATATTTATTTTCATCCTTTGTACTTCCACTTCTATACTCATTTACTTCATATTCATAAGCAAAAGTAAAATTATTGAATCCACCATACTGAACTTCATATCTATTTTTTCTCAATTCATCATAATATCTTCCGTACTCTTCATCTCTGTTTTAAACATCCAATTTCCCAAACTTAATTGAGCTAACCCGTCATACTTATATCTTTCGCTGTATTTTCTTCCGTTAGTTCCCTCACCTGACGTGTAAGTTCTATCATTTCCAACCTTCAATGTTACTGGAAATTGATTTGAATAAACCCTATTAGTATATGTTAATTCAATTCTTCCTTCATCTAAGAATTTATAATCATCTCCACGTTTTTCTGGTGCCCTTTTACTTCCTACCCCAACTGTCAACTCATTCGTTAATCCGTAGTACACATTAGCATTCCAGTTATATCTTTTACTATCATAATCCTCTCTAAAGGAGATATCATATTCTATCTCTCCTTTATTTTGTTGATTATAATTTTGTGCTGTATTTATATATCTAGTCTCTACATCACCATTAGGTGCATATATTTTTAATTGGTAACTTCTATCTGACCTAATCATAGGATTATCAAAAGTAACTTTTCCATTTTCAGCATCTTGTACTTCAATCGGAAATCTCATATATATCAATTCTACCTTACTTCCAATCGGTACAGTCTCACTAATAATAAATCTTTTTCCTAATTCATAATGTCCTGTATCTTTTCTCAATGTAAAACCAAATACTCTATCTCCAAATACATTTTTATCATCTCCAGCTCTATAAGCCCCCAGAGTCAAATCATGATTTGCAAACAGATCATCATATTTTAATTCTACATTTCCAAGCTCATTCTTTTTAAAGTCATAACCCGTTGTTAAATTTCCATACAGAAAGACTCCTTGATATTCCAAATTCCCTTCCCAATCAAACTCTTTATCAGTTTGATTACTATAATTCCCAAATAATTGAACTCTTGCATTTCCTAACTCAAAGAATTTTCTTTTATTCATATAAACAATCTCATTTTTTTCAAGTTCTTTTAAAATCTCTTCCTGTCTTACTTTAAAAAGAATTGCTGCTTCTTCTGGTGTATTGAAACCTAATCTCATTCTAATAGTTGAATCATTTTTTTCAGCCATCAACGAACTCAAGAAAATATCTTTAAATATATCTGACCTTAAAAAATATTCATCTTTCTCTTTTATGATATAATCGGTCAACTTTTTCAATTTATCATTTAACTCTTTATTATTTTGTGAGTATATTGTTCCTTTTACGGTATTTAAGTTGAAATCTACTCCCTCTTTCAAATAAACTTGAACACCATCTTGAGTATGTTTTACATTAAAAAAGCTCAAGATATCTAAAAACTTAAACAATGGAAAATATAACTGGTCTCCTCTTATTAGAGCTTTAAATTTATTATCCAGTAATACTCCATTAACCTCTAATTTATAAAGTTGTTCATTTTTTAAAGTTCCGTTCAATTCAGCCATTAATATATCATAGTCTTCTTGAGAAATCATTCCCTTTTCCCTTAAAGTTTCCAATTGAGTAACATTTAATTTATCGTCCGCATATAATTTTGAAAAACCACTTAATAATAGAATCCCAGATATTAACTTTTTTAACCCTTTCCTCATTATTAACTCCCTAATTTTTTAGAATTTTTATTTTCCCCAACTCTTTTCCCACTTCTTTTTCGTACACTATAATATTTTCTAATTTGCTATAATCTATCTTCTTATCATTTGAATAAAGCTTCAATTCGCTCAGTTCTTTCTCTTCATCTGCTCTTAACTTAAACTCAGATAATAAAACTTGCTCTTTTCCTTTTCTATCTGATGCTATTACTTCCAGATTTACTCTTCTTAAACTTGTATTTTTTAAAATTCCATCCAATTTCAATCCACTATTACTGTCTATCTCTGCTTTAACTCTCCTTAAAGAGATAGAACTATCTAAATTTCCAACATAACCATATAAATTTATTTTTAAATTAGTAAAAACATTTAACTTCTTTCTGTCTCTACCATTTTCTCTCGGTACTTCCATCTCTTTAACATTTAAAACCATTTTGTACTCACCCTCTTTTGCATTCTTTGGTGCTCTTGTGTACATTTTTACTTGTCCTTTTTGACTTGGTTTTAAAGTTATTACTGCAGGGTATATCTCGGTCCACCTCGACATATCATTTTCAAAATTTGTTTTATCAATTTTTATTTGATACCTAACCGTCTTGGTAGTCGTATTAGTCAAAATGAAATCTTTAATGGCTCCCATTCCATCAATTCTCTTATCAAAAGAAAGTGGATATATATTGATATAAGAAAATGTTAATTTCGTTATAAACATAGCCGCTGTAAATATTTTAATCAATGATTTCATAAGCTTTTCTTCCCCTTTCATTGTATACACAACATCGAGAAAGGGATAATATCCCTCTTCTTTCTCAACAAAAATACAAGTTTATAAAGCTTTATAACAAATAAAGATAAATCACAGTTATTAATACAATGTTTTTAACTCTATTTGAGTAGGTGCTTCTTTTATTTCTAATTTTTTTGCATTTTTATATAACTTTTCAAATGTTTTTCCTTTTTCAACTCTTATTAAATCTCTCCATCTCGATTTATCAGTTACTACTATATCCAAAGCTACCTCTCTCTGCATATCATTTTGGAATTTTACACCAATTCCATCTTTTCCAGTAGTTTTTTCAATCTTCAAGTCTTTCTTTACATCCCCTAAATTTCCCACATAAGCATTCAATCCTAATGAAAAATGTATAGGTGCTCTAAGTGAAACAGTTGCTAATTTAGAATCACTTTTTTTATTCTCCAACGTTGGAATAGTGATTGGAGTAGGGGAAAGTACAAATTTATATTCACCTGGCTTTGCATTTGGTCCAGCTTTAATCAACAATTTTACTTTTCCAGAACTTTTTGGCTGAATAGTCAAAACTTTTGGATATACTTCAACCCACTTCTGCATCTCTTCCGCCAATTTCTTATCTTCATTTTCAGCTGTTACTCTTATTTTATATCTTCTAGTGTTGAATGATGGATTATCTATCTCGTACTCTTGATATCCTCCCTCTCCATCTATCCTTTGGTTAAAATAGATTGGTCCTATTGACATTGAAAAACTTGTAACTGTTGTCAACATCAATAATAAGCTTAAAACAATTTTTCTCTTAATCTTTTTCTCCTTTAAATTAAACTTTTTATTATTATTTTCCCCATTTTATTAATTCTTTTATGAAATTAGTCACTAACTACTTTCATACACAAATTTTCACTATATCTTACTTCAATTTGAGAGTTACTTATTTCCTTTTTAGGATACAGTTTTATTCTATTTATTTTCTTTACATTTTAACTTTCTTCCATCTCAAATATCCATTAATAAAACTATCTATATCTCCATCCATTACTGCCTTTACATTTCCTGATTCTACAAGTGTTCTATGGTCTTTTACTAAAGTATATGGCTGAAATACATAGGAACGTATTTGGTTTCCCCATCCTATATCACTCTGTTCTCCCTGTATTTTTTTCATCTCTTCCTCTTTCTTTTTTAACTCTATCTCTATAAGTTTTGATTTTAAAAGTTTCATTGCAGTCTCTCTGTTACTCAACTGTGACCTTTCCCTCTGGCATGTAACTACTACCCCCGTTGGAATATGTGTTATTCTCACTGCTGAATCAGTCATATTAACATGTTGACCGCCTGCTCCCGAGGCTCTATATGTATCTATTCTTAAATCAGATTGATTTATCTCTATCTCCACACTCTCATCCACTTCAGGCATAACATCTACTGAAGCAAAAGATGTATGCCTCTTTTTATTAGCATCAAATGGTGATATTCTTACTAAACGATGTACTCCTTTTTCACCTTTCAAATACCCATAAGCCCTAACTCCTTCTATCATTAAAGTTATTGATTTTATTCCCACCGAATCTCCTGCCATAAAATCTATTTCACTCACTTTAAACCCTTTTGTATTAAACCATCTCATATACATTCTATAAAGCATATCTGCCCAATCACATGCTTCTGTCCCACCTGCTCCTGAGTGTATTGTCATGATTGCATTATTACTATCATATTCCTCATTTAATAACATCTTGGTTTCAAAATTTTCTATCACATCTCTTAAACTACCATGTTTCTCTTCTAATTCAAAGATAAAATCATTTTCTCCTGCCTCTACGAACTCTATCAATACACCTACATCTGAAAAAATCTGTTCTATCTCCTCATACTCTCTTATAACTTCTTTCTGTTCGTTCATCTCTTTGATTATCTTATTACTTCTTTGTTTATCACTCCAAAATCCTTCCTTAAAACTTTCTTTTTCAAGCTCTAAAACAATCTCTCTTCTTCTTTCTAAGTCAAAGAGACCCCCTAATTAAATCAATTTTTTCCCTAAATTCATTGTACTCTCTCTTTAATTCTAAAATATCCATTTCTCTTAACTCCTAATCTTTTTTGACTTTAATAATATTTTTTCCAATTCATCTTCTAAATCATAGTTTTTTATCTCTCCATTTATTTTCACTACTTTTTGTTTACCACATCTTCCTAAGCAAACTCTCTCCACTATTTTCATACCTGTTTTCTCTTCTAATTCTTCTATTTTTCTCTGTGGCATACTAACTCCACAATTTTTACCAATACATATTTCCACATAATCCATTTTTCTTGCTCTAGATAACTTAGGATAATATTCAATAATTCCCTCTAATGTAAAATCAAATATCTTCAGCTTTTCAGCTATATACTTCACAGTTTCATCTGAAATATATCCTATTTCATCCACAATAAAAGCTAAAATTTTATAATAATTTTTCTCGTTCTCTCTAATAACCTCATCCAGTTTTTCATAAAATTTCAACATAATAACACCTCTATTTATAAACTATCGCTGTTGCTGTAGCATATTCTTTGCAATGAGATATTGATATCTCTATCCTTATACTATTTTCCATCTCTTTTTTAAAATAAGCTTCTGGTTTTCCCAGTTTATTATTTAATATTTCAATATCTAGTAGAGAAAATCCACGAACCCCAGTTCCTAGAGCTTTTGAAACAGCTTCCTTAGCAGAAAACTTCCCAGCATAACTCTCAATTCTCTTATTTTTTAACTCCTCTAACTCTAATTTTGTGAATACTTTTTCCTTAAATCCCTCTCTTTCAAGTGCTTTTTCAATACGCCTAATCTCTATAATATCTGTTCCAATTCCTACTAACTTCACATAACCTCCATATTTTTTAAATATTATATAATTTCTTTGCATTTTCAGTTGTAACTCTTATTACTTGCTCCATCTCAATTCCCTTAATCTCTGCTATTTTTTTAGCAACATATTCAACATAATCAGGTTGATTTCTCTTTCCTCTAAAAGGTTCCGGAGCTAGATAAGGAGAATCTGTCTCAATCACGATTCTTTCCAAAGGAATCTCTTTTACAACCTCTATCAGTTTTTTAGCATTTTTAAAAGTAACTGTTCCACTTATTCCAATGTAAAACCTATCTATCAGAGTTTTTGCTGTCTCAAGAGAGCCAGAATAACAATGAATAACCCCTTTTATCTCTTTATATCTATTTAATATCTCAACAGTATCAGATATCGCATCTCTACTATGAATCACAACTGGCTTATTTAATTTCTTTGCTATCTCCAACTGTTTTTCAAAACCCAATATTTGAAGCTCTTTTGGAGCACTCATATGGTAATAATCTAAACCTATCTCTCCTATGGCAACAACCTTTTTATTAGAGGCAAGTTCTTCTATTTTTATCTTAGTTTCTTCCGAAAACTCCAATATATCTATCGGGTGAATCCCAACTGTAGCATATATATTAGAGTTATTTTCTGCTAACTCTATACTTCTCTTTGAACTCTCTAAATCACATCCTATATTTACGCAAAATTCCATTTTCTTTTGAACTGTATCTAATATCTCTTCCAAATCTTCACTATATCTGTTATTATCCAAATGACAATGAGTATCTACTAGTTTCATTTTTTCCTCCTTACCAAATTTAATCATTTTATTTAATTTTTTATTTTATCATATTTTCGTAATTCTTTTCAACTTTTCCCTTTCAAGTCTAGTTCCATAATTTCCGTACTATATCTTTTCAAATAATCATTTATACTATACTAAATTTTCTTATATTTATAATTGTAAAAAGTATACTTTTTATAAAATTAAATTTATTCTGATTGAAACTTACCTATATTTATTTTATATTTTCTGAATACGTACATTAAATATATTCTTTTGTTTCAATCTTCTCTTGACTTTATATTTAAAACAGTTTTATAATATCAGTAAAAATACTGAGGTGGAAAGATGTTTGAACTTTTTTATACTTTTTTTAAAATAGGGATGTTTACTTTTGGAGGCGGATTAGCTATGATTCCTATTATCGAGAAAGAGATGATTGAAAATAAAAAATGGATTAATAGAGATGAAATGCTTGAGATGATAACAATATCACAAATAACACCGGGACCTATTGCAATTAATACTGCTACTTTCATTGGAAGAAAACGTTTAGGATTCAAAGGGGCTGTATGTGCTACAATAGGAGTTGTTCTTCCCTCTTTAATTCTTTTGACTTTAATCTCTATATATCTATCTAAATCTTTTACCAATCCCATTATACAAAAGGGGTTTCTTGGGCTTAGGAGTGGTATCGTTGCATTAATTTTATCCTCTATCTTCTCCTTATCAAAAACTACCTTTATTAAAATGCAAGACTATATAATTTTTATTATTTCGTTAGGAAGTCTAATTTTTTTCAACTTCTCACCTATTATCCTTATAGTTGGTTTCGGTGTTTTCAGTATCATTTTTAACTTAAAAAACAATAATTAGGAGATTTTATGATTTATATTATACTATTCTATGAATTCTTTAAAATAGGACTGTTTACTTTTGGAGGCGGACTTGCCATGCTTCCTCTTATGAAAAATATAGTTTTAAAATACAGTTGGCTTTCAGAACAACAATTCTTAGATATTATTTCAATATCTCAAGTAACACCAGGACCAGTAGCAATTAATACTGCTACTTTTATTGGAAATCAAGTTGCGGGGATATTTGGTGGAGTTATAGCTACTCTAGCATCAACTCTTCCATCTTTTATCGTCATACTGATTGTTTCTAAAATTTTTGTTAAACTAAAAGATAACATTTTTAAAACATTGTTTTTTAAAGGAGTAAAACCTGTTACTGTCGCTCTAATTACATACGCTGGTTTTATTATTTCGAAATCAGTTATTTTTATTGATAATCCTATTCAGACTTTAAAACTGTTTTTCATATTTTTATCCGTATTTTTTAGTATAAAATTTCTAAAAAGAATAAATATTATTCTTCTTTTAATACTTTCTTTTTGTGTAGGAATGGTTATACTCTGATTTTTTTACTCCAAGTGCTAATTTTTGTAATCACTCAATTTTCTTTCATAAAAAAATCATCATAAGCAATGCCTATGATGATTTTTTATTCAATCTCTTCTATTATCTTCCCTCTTTTGAAATTTACTTTCTTCATTTGACCAGTTTCAGAATATATCTCTCCTTCTCCCTCTAATAGTCCATTCTCACAATACCCTTTTACTTTTAAAGCTCCATTCTCATAATACAATTTATATTCTCCGACCATTCTATATTCTTTGAATACTCCCTCTTCTTTTATATTTCCATTCTTATAATATACTCTATAACTGCCATGTTTCTGACCACTTTTATAGTTTTCTTCTTGTTTTTTCTCACCTGTACTATAATATAAAACTCCTATTCCCTCCTCTTTTCCATCAATATAATTATATTCCTCTTTTATATTTCCATTCTCATAGTAAAAAACTCTTTTTCCATTAACTTTTCCGTTCTCATAAGGGATTTTATTTTTTAATTTTCCACTTTTATAATATATTTTCATCTCTCCCTGTATTACTCCCTTGTAATACGGTGTCTCCCTTAAAAATTCGCCTGTTTCATAGTACTCTCTCAAAATCCCCGTAAATATATTCTCATCCTCCAAATATCCTATAGATTTTAAGGTTCCATTTTTATAAAATGTTTTTATTACTCCTTTAAACTCCATTTTTTCATTTAGTTTAATACTTTTCTCTAAATTATTATCATAAGCATTATAATAGTTTCTATATCCATTCTCTGTTATTATTTTTACTCTCCCACTTTGTGAATAGGGTGTATCTCCAATCTCATCCTCTGTTTTTCGTCTTCTATATACACCTCTGGGATTTTTATCTCTTTCTAGCTCTATTTTCTCATCTATTTCACTATAATATTGTTTTAGCTTCTCTTTACTTGGAATAGAACTACAACTACTTATTACCACTAGAATAATACATAAAACTATTCTTTTCATGATATATTTAACCTCTTTTCTTTCTCTCTTTAAGTAAAATATACATTACAAAAGTTATTGCTATATATAATAGCATAACTACTATAATATAGTTTGGCCAATCGCCAAAATAATCAAGGGGAGAAGTAAAGGCCGGTTTTCTATTTACAAAAAGATAATTTGTCCCTAATCTTTTATTTATAAAAAATATGATTATGGAAGCAATATTTATATAAAATAAAGCTATATACCAACTTTTGAATGTAGGCTTTAAATTAAACAGTCTGTACTGAATTACAGATATAAGAACTACATATACATGTGTTACAAAAAAGCTTATATTGAGAAAACTTGGAAATAACACTCTTACTTCTGGAGTTATCAATGCAAATACCGCTCCCGCACTCCAAAAAAATGTCACCTTTAGTATACATTTATTATTTAGCAAAGACCCTATAATGACTAAAATAAGTGTCAAATTACACAAATGTAATGGTAAAAGAGTTTTCCAACTCTCTCCCAAATTATATCTAATCATTATCTCTACAATCTTGACAGTTAAAACTCCAATTGCTAGTCCTTTTAATAATTTCTCTTTATTTTTAGAATATGAAATAAAATAATAAAATATAACTGTTAACAAAGTATAACCAATAAGGTATAAAATATGATTTTTATCAAATAATTGAAACATCTTCTTCCCCCTTTATTTATGAAATCCTAAATCCGCTGGATTAATATCTCCTGATATATAAGATATCAGTCCATTTTTTTCTTCAAACTCCAACCTTTTTTTTATAGTTTTTTGAATTAAGGATACAGTTTTCTCATTTAAATTTTCTCTATTATAATAACCCTTACTCCAATAATCCAATACTAATTTACTATCTCCATAAATTTTGGAGAGATTCAATTTTTTAGCAACATCTAAGGCTAAAAATAAACCTATTAACTCGCCATAATTATTAGTACTTCCCTCTGGAGCTAAATAGTTCCCATAACTATTTATCATTTTTTGGGGCATTACACTGTCCAGTAAAGAGATTCCAACTCTATCTGTAACTCTGACTTCAACTCCAATTCCTCTTCCAGTTCCAGCATCAAAATAAACTCCCTCTTCTAACTCCTTTTTCAACTCTTTTAATTCTTCTTTTTTATTCTCATAAATCGCCCCTTGCTCCAGCCATTGTCTCGCTTCCTCTTCCAATTTAAAAGATTTATATCTAGCTCTCTTTCCTTTGATAATAGTTTGACACAGGCTCCATTCATTAACAATACCTGAACATTTTTCATCTACAATTAAATAAGCATAATATTTTTTCTTCATAATCTCCTTTCATATTTAAAAAGGGTTGCACAACTTTTTTACTGCAACCCAAACCAATCATATTATCTGATATCTTTTTATCTTACTATTCAAACTCTCCATATCAACTCTTTGAATAGTGATATCCTCTCCATTAATCAACAGAGTTACTTCTTTCTCTCCCTTAACTTTAGAATACCTCGAAAACAGAGTAAGTGCAAACTCTATCTCCTCCGCTCTCAATTCTCCAATCCCTATGATATGTGGTCCCGGAACCTCTTTTCCTCTTATAAAGAGAGTAGCATAATCTTTATATTCATTTATTTTTAAATTATCCTCCCTCTCTCTTCCCACAATAAGATATCTTCCTTTATCAAATCTGAAAAACCTTCCAATTTTTAAGAGATGAAACAGATGTGAGTTTTTATCCTCTAAATATCCATCATCCTCTATAATTTTAAGTCTTCTTGAATAACCAGGGTCTGTAAGTAAACACCCTCCTCCTGGTGTCGGATAATCTATGAGGTTATAATAATTTGCTAATTCCATCTGCGGTTTTCTGCTTCTTCCCTGAAAAGATAATAGCTTTTCTCTATCTATCCATCCCATCCTTTCTGGTAGAGATTCTGGTAATAGCTTAGCTGACAATGGTCTTAAAATTATATCTTCTAACTTCAAAGATACCATTCTCACTTTCTCTAAAGCTTTATAATTCTGTGACATAGGTCTCTGCCCCAAAACCTCTCCTGATATTATAAATGATGCTCCATATTTATCTAGAAGTTCTCCCGCCTTTTTAAACATAAGAGAGTGGCAATCTATACAAGGATTCATGTGTTTTCCTCTTCCATATTTCGGATTTTTTAAAATCTCTGTATGAGAACTACTAAAATCAACATATTCTAGCTGCACACCCAACTGCTTTGCCATATTCTCTGCCTTTTCATTTCTTCCACCAAAAAAGTGAGAAACGAAATTCAAGGCTATAACCTCTATTCCTAAATCCTTAACAACCTTAATTGCCAAACTACTATCCAATCCACCTGAAAAAAGTGCTAATGCTTTCATCAAATTACTCCTTCAACTAATTCTTACCTTGTAAAAAAACTCTTTGGGTTACTTTTTCCATCATAGAAAAAACTTACATTTTTTGGAACTGATGTAAATACATTTTTACTAATTGGAATCCACTTTGCTTCTTTTATCGTTATAGCTCCACTTAAAAAATCTAATATTCTCTGTGCATCCTTATGCTCTATATTTTCCAGATTAAGCGTTACAATTTTGTCACTCTTTATATAATCCGCAATCTTTCTACACTCTGCAAAACTTTTTGGATTCACAAATACAGTATTACAATTTTCATTCATTGAATCTGTTATCCTTGTATCAACAAAAGGTGGAACAAAATCCTCTTTTAAATCCTCTTCTACTTCTTTTTCCTCTTCCCGTTGTTCAACTATTATCTCTTTCCTCTGCTCCACTAGAAGTTCCTCTTTATTTTTTTTCTCCTCTTTGCTCTCTTTCTTATTTTTCAATCCCTCTTCCTCTTCATAAGTTAACCCTACGCTATCTGTAAGATTCCTTATAAAATTTTTTAATGCCATAAATACCTCCAAAATTATTTAAATAAATTTGTTCCTATTCGTATAAGAGTAGCTCCCTCTTCCAATGCAATTTTATAGTCGCCACTCATTCCAATTGACAACTCTGTCAAACTACCATTAAAATATTCCAAGTTTAAAAATTCCTTTAGTTCTCTTAACTTTTTAAATCCTTCCCTAATATAATTTTTATCCTCAACATTCGGTGCCATTGCCATAACACCTTTTATTCTAATATTCTCCAATTTTAAAAGCTGCGGAACCTCCTTAAATAATCCCTCATAAAGAAAACCTTTCTTATTTTCCTCTCCAAATATATTTATTTCAAGAAGTACATCTACCACTCTCTTTATTTTAGCTGCTTGTTTATCAATCTCTAAAGCCAATGATAAGCTATTGACAGAGTGTATCAATTTCACAAATGGAACTATATATTTTACCTTGTTCCTTTGTAAATTTCCTATGAAGTGCCAACGCGGTACAATATCATAATCCAATAATAACTGATATTTCTCTTTTAAAACTTGTACTTTATTCTCACCCAAATTTTCTACACCTGTATTTAATAATTTTTTTATCACTTCCACATCAACATATTTTGTAACTCCTACAAGAGTAACTCTTTCTGGATGCTTAGAATACTGATTTATATCATTATAGATAGAGTCGACATTTTTCTTTATATTCATCATTTTCACCCGAAACTATAAAAATCTTTCAAAAACATCATTAGCCAAAACTATTCCTTTTTTAGTTAATCTATATCTTCCACTAATTTTAATTAAATAATTCTCTTTCTCTAATATTTTACAAATCTCTAAATACTTTCCTTTTGGTTTAATGCCTTTATTTATAAGACGCAATCCCAAAATATACTCATATATCAACTTTGTTTCTTCATCAATTATCTCTATTTCTGATATCGGCTTCTCACCTTGACATATTCTATCATAATATTTATTAAAATTTAAGTCATTTTTATATCTCTTATTTTCAAAATAGCCAGAAGCTCCTAATCCAACACCTATATACTGCTTATTTTCCCAATATTTGCTGTTATGAAGCGACTCTTTATTTGGATAGGAAAAATTTGATATTTCATAATGATTGTACCCTTGTTTTTTACTCTCATCTATTATATATTCATACATATCTGCTTCCAAATCATTATCTGTTTCTGTATATATTCCTTTCTTTAACTTTTCAAAAAACTCTGTTCCCTCTTCCCATATCAATGAATAGATTGAAAAATGTTCTGGTTTTAAAGAAAAGAGTAGGAATAAATCATCCTTTAATTCAAGTAAACTTTGTTCTGGTAATGAAAACATCAAGTCTATACTTATATTTTCAAATCCTGCCTCTCTTGCTAATTTATAAGCCTCTACAGCCTCTTCTACACTGTGTAAACGTCCTAATCTTTTTAGATGCTTGGAATTAAACGTTTGAATTCCTAAACTTAACCTATTTATTCCTGCCTTTTTTAAAAGTTTCAATCTGTCTAAATCAACGGTTTTGGGATTAACCTCTAAAGTTATTTCACATCTCTCTCCTATATTCAAAACTGATAAAATTCTCTCTACCTCTCGAACTGATAACAGCGAGGGCGTTCCTCCTCCAAAATATATTGTTGTATATTCAAACTTAGGATATAATTCAATCTCTCTTATGAGTGCATCAACATACCTCTCTCGTTCTTTATCTGACATTTTAAATGATAAAAAATCACAATAAGCACACTTTTTCAAACAAAATGGAATGTGTATATATATCGCATCTACCATATATGTCTCTCCACTACTTATCAAAAACTCTTTTAAACTCACTCATCATATCATAAAGTTTTTTCTCCGCTCTCTCCTCTGTTTTATCACAAATTCCAAAATAATATTTTATCTTTGGTTCTGTTCCAGATGGTCTAGCTGTTATATAACTTCCATCTTCCAGTATAAACTGAAGAATATTGGAGTTTGGAAATCCCTGAACACCTAAAGAGAAATCAACTTTAGACATTATTTTCTTTCCTAACAATTCATCTTTAATCTCTTTTCTTAAAAAGCTCATAACCCTATTAATTTCTTCTATCCCATTTTTTCCTAATTTTGTAACAGAAACAATTCCCTCTTTAAAATAACCATATTTTTTGTATAATTTTTCTAGCTCCTCTAGTATAGATGTCCCATTAGCTTCATAAAAAACTGCCATTTCCGCAATTAAAAGAGTAGCTTCTATTCCATCTTTATCTCTCGAGTGAGTTCCAATCAAATAACCATAAGATTCTTCAAATCCTAAAAGATAATCAAAATCCAATTTTCCCTCTTCAAACTCTCGAATCTTCTCTCCAATATATTTAAATCCTGTCAAAGTTCTGAACAGTTTTAAATTGTTCTCTTTACAAATCACATCAAGCATCGGAGTTGAAACAATTGTTGATATCACAGCTGATTTTTTAGATATCTCTTTTTTATTCTTTAAAATATAGTCCAATAAAACTATTCCTATTTGATTCCCATTCGGAAATCTCCAAATCCCCTCTTTATCTTTTAAAGCTATCCCTATTCTGTCCGCATCTGGGTCATTTGCCATACAGATTTTACTTCCTACTTTTTCAGCCAGCTCAATTCCTAATCTAAAAGCCTCTTTCTCCTCTGGATTAGCATATAAACATGTTGGAAAACTTCCATCTGGGCTCTCTTGTTCCTCAACAAAATACACTGAATTAAATCCTAATTCTTTAAAAGCTCGTTTCATAGGTCGTCCGCCTGTTCCATGTAACGGTGTATACACTATTTTGAAGCTATCTTTCTCTAGTATCTCTCTGTTTAATGATTGTTTTTTTATTGTTTCTATATACTTAGTATCCAGTTCTTCTGGAATATACACAAGTAATCCCTCTTTTAGTGCCTCTTGCTCCGATATACTTTTTATTAATTCAAAGCCTTCCACCTTATTTACTTCTTCTATTATTCCACTTGCCTGTGGTTCAACAACTTGTGCTCCATCACTCCAATAAACTTTATATCCATTGTATTCCTTTGGATTATGAGAAGCTGTTATCACTATTCCAGCTATACAATCAAGCTCTCTTACGGCAAAAGATAACTCTGGTGTCGAATGTACAGTTTTAAAAAGATATGCTTTTATTCCATTTCCAGCTAGAACTAGAGCTGTATTCTTAGCTAATTCCTCCGAGTTTAGACGACAGTCATATGCTATTGCAACTCCATTTTTTTTACTCTCTTTAGATTTTAAAATATAATTTGCTAACCCTTGGGTCGCTTTTTGAATTGTGTATTTGTTAATTCTATTTGTACCCAATCCCATAACTGCCCTCATTCCAGCGGTTCCAAACTCTAAATCTGAAAAAAATCTTTCTTCAATCTCTTTTTCATTATCCTGTAAAAGCAACAACTCTTCTCTATCGCATCTATCTATAAACTTTGACTTTAACCAATAATTATAGTTGTCTAGAGTCTTTTTATCCAAAATATTGCCCCCTTTCATCATCCTCTTTAAAATTATCCTCTTTCTTATTTATAACTATCACATCTGTTGTTAAAATTAAACTCGCTACAGATACTGCATTAAAAAATGATGATTTTACAACCTTAGTTGAATCAATTATTCCAGCCTCAAACATATCAACGAATTTTTCACTCAATATCTCTATTCCATAATTCTTTGGTAATCCCTCTAACTTCTTTAATATTTGTTCAAATTCCAATCCAGCATTTAATACTATTTGCTTCAATGGTGCTTTTAAAGCACTCTCTATTATTTGCAAACCTATTTCTTCAACTTCATCATTTAGTTCTAACTCTCTTAACTCTTTAGATATCTCGTATAATGCTATTCCACCACCAGCGACAACTCCCTCTTCTAATGCTGATTTTGTAGCATTTAAAGAATCCTCATATCTTAATATTTTTTCTTTTAGTTCAATCTCTGTTGTAGCTCCAACTTTTATCAATGCCACTCCTTCAGTCAAAGAAGCTATTCTCCTATGCAACTCTTCAATCACATATTCAGATGTACTAATTTTTACTTGCTCTTTTAGTTCACTTATTCTCTTATTTATCCTCTCTTCATTTGGTAAACTATTTATAATTGTAGTCCTATCCTTATTTACTATCACTCTTTCAGCTTTTCCAAGATAAAAAGGGGTTGCTCCCAGAATATTAACTCCTTTTTCCTCTGATACAACTGTTGCTCCTGTTAAAATAGCTATATCCTCCAATATCTCTTTTCTCTTGTCTCCAAATGCTGGAAGCTTCGTCGCTACAATCTCTATACTTCCCCTAATTTTATTTAAAACTATGGTGTTTAATACCTCAGTTTCATAATCCTTAGCAACAATCAGTATGGATGAATTTGACTCTACTACATGTTCTAAAAACGGCAACAACTGTTTCGGAGTGCTTATCTTATCCATTGAAAGCAAGATATATGGATTTTCTAAAACCGTTTCCATCTTTTCAGAATTAGTTATCATGTAGGGTGATATATATCCTTTTTCGTATTCAATCCCTTTCACTATCTCTAATTTTGTCTCAAAAGAGTGTCCCTCTTCAATTGTTACAATTCCATTCTCTCCAACTTTTTCTATGGCTTCTGCCACTATCTTTCCAATCTCTTTATCATTTGCAGAAATAGAAGCAATATGAAATATCTCCTCAGCACTAGATATCTTTCTAGTTCTTTCCTCTACTTTTTTCAATACAACTTTTGAAATAGTTTCAATAGCTCTTTTTATTAGAGTGGGATTATATCCAGCTTCAACTTTTTTTAATCCCTCTTTTACTATCTGCTGTGCTAATATCGTGGCTGTTGTTGTTCCATCTCCAGCAACTTCATTCGACTTAATAGCAACCTCTTTTAAAAGCTGTGCTCCTATATTCTCATACGGGTCTTCCAAATCCAACTCTTTGACAATAGACACTCCATCATTTGTTATCAATGGAGCACCATAAACTCTTTCTAATACTACATTTCTACCTTTTGGACCCAATGTAACTTTTACAGCATTAGCTACTGTATCGATACCTTTCTCTAATTTCTCCCTTGCTTCAAAATCAAATTTCAAAAGCTTTACCATTAAATTTTAATCTCCTCTTTCAGATATTTTAGCAACCCCTCTTTTGTTTCTTCATTTCTGAGTCCAAATTCAATATTGGCTTTTAAAAGTCCTAGTTTATTACCGATATCATATCTTTTTCCCTCAAAGCTATATGCAAGTGTAGTTTTATCATCTTTTATCATTTTCAGAATAGCATCCGTAAGCTGTATCTCTCCGCCTTTACCTGGCTTTGTCTGCTCTAAATATTCAAAAATATCTCCTGTCAACAGATATCTTCCTAGACACGCCAGATTTGATGGAGCTTCCTCAATTTTTGGTTTCTCTATAAAATCAGCTATTTTAACGTTTTTTTCATCATACCTATCTGTTGGCCTTACTATCCCATATTTTGAAATATCTCCCTTTGCAACCTCTTGAACTCCAACAATATTAGTTTGATACTTTTCATAAACCTCTATTAACTGTTTTGCAACGGGTTTATTTGCATTATAAATAATATCATCTCCCAACGCTATCACAAACGGGTCTTCCCCTACAAAAGATTTCGCTTTTAATATAGCATGTCCTAATCCTAAAGGATGATTTTGTCTAACATAGTAGATATTTGCTAAACTTGAAATATCATCAACTTTTTTTAGTAAATCAAATTTCCCTGCTTTTTCTAAACTATGCTCTAATTCATATGAAAAATCAAAATGGTCCTCAATGGAATCTTTATTTCTACCTGTAACAATTAAAATATCTGTTATTCCAGAAGCTACTAATTCCTCTACAATATATTGAAGAGACGGTTTATCAACTATTACTAACATCTCCTTTGGTTGAGCTTTCGTTGCTGGCAATACTCTTGTTCCTAAACCTGCTGCAGGTATAACTGCTTTTGTAACTTTTTTCATCTCTCTCCTCCATTTTTATTTTACTTTAGCACCAATTTTTACTTCACTATCTATCTCAATTAATTTTATATTTTTCTTTTCTGTTGTACTTAACAACATCCCTTGTGATAGAACACCTCTAAGCTTAACAGGTGGTAGATTTAAAACAGCCATAACTTTTTTTCCAACTAACACTTCAGGTTCAGAGTAATATTTTGCTATACCTGATACAATCTGTCTAATCTCTTTAGCAGTTTTTACTTTAAACTTTAATAGTTTATCTGCCCCCTCGATCTTACTTACTTCTAAAATTTCCACGACTTGAATATCAATCTTATCAAATTCTGAAATATCAATTGGAGATTCTATTTTTAAATTTTCATCTATCTCAAAACTCCCTTTTTTCTGTTCTGACTCTATTCTAGGAAAAATTGGAACTGGCTCTCCCAATTTATGACCTATCTCTAAAAGTTGCCATCCCTCAACATCAAAAATTTCAGCCTCTTCTATACTCTTATTTATTCACAGTTGATTCCATATGTTTTGTGAAGCTTCTGGCATATAAGGCATTGTTAAAACCGCTATTTTTACTAATGAATCTATTAAAAAATTCATTACAGTAGCTAATCTCTGTTTTTTAGTTTCATCCTTAATCAATAACCACGGTGTCGTCTCATCAACATATTTATTCATTCTAGATATAAATCGCCATATAGCTTCTAAAGCTTTGGAAAATTCAAATTTTCCCGTATGCTCTTCAATAATTTTTATAGTTTCATCGTAAAGAGAGATTACATTCAAATCAATCTCTTCCACTTTTCCACTCTCTCTAATTACTCCATCAAAATATTTGTGATACATTCCTAAAGTTCTATTTAATAGATTTCCTAAGTCATTCGCTAAATCTGAGTTTATTCTATTGATTATAGAGTTTGTTGAATAATCACCATCATTTCCAAAATTTACCTCACGCATCAAGCAATATCTAAATGCATCTACTCCATACTTTTCTATCTCTTCAACTGGTGAAACAACATTTCCCTTTGATTTAGACATCTTCTCCCCTTCAGAGGTCCACCATCCATGGCTAACTATCTTATCTGGAAGTTTAATTCCCGCTGAAAGTAACATGCAAGGCCATATTATAGCGTGAAACCTCAAAATATCTTTCCCCAAAAGATGTACAACCTCTCCATTATTCCACATAGTATCAAAAAGTTCTGAGTTATTCTCGTATCCTACTGCTGTTAAATAGTTAGTTAAAGCATCAAACCAAACATAAGTTATATGCCCTGGAGCAAACTCAATCGGTATTCCCCATTCAAATGTCGTTCTTGAGATTGAAAGGTCTTGCAATCCTTGCTTTATGAAAGATATTACCTCATTTCTTCTGGAAATAGGCAGGATAAAATCAGGATTCTTCTCTATGTGTTCTAACAAAAGCTCTTGATATTTTGACATCTTAAAAAAGTAGGACTCCTCTTTTACCGTTCTTAATTCTTTTCCACAGTCGGGACAACAATTATTGTTTATAATCTGATTTTCTGGAACAAAAGTTTCACAAGAAACACAATATTTCCCCTCATACTCCCCTTTGTAGATATCCCCCTTATCATATACAGTTTTTAATATTTTTTTTACAGCTTCCTTATGTCTTAATTCCGTAGTTCTAATGAAGTCCGTATAATTAATATTCAATCTTTCCCACATATCTACAAATTTTGGAGCCATAGAATCTACCCATTCCTGTGGTGTCAATCCTCTACCTCTTGCTGTTTCTTCCACTTTTTGTCCATGTTCATCTGTTCCTGTTAGAAAAAAAACATTAAAACCTTTAGATTTTTTATATCTAGCTATTACATCAGCCGCAATTGTAGTGTATGCACTCCCCACGTGCGGGTCTCCGTTTACATAATAAATAGGTGTTGTTACATAAAAATTTTTACTCATTTTACTTTCACTCTCCTTGTGTCTTTCACAAACTTTCCTCAGCTTCTTTTTCTAATTCAAATATTTTTCTTTTTATAATCTCAGAGTACTCCTCTAAATTTGCATCTTTAGAAATATGAATGGGCTCTCCCAAAATACATACCATTTTAGAGCAAAACTTTGGAAGTTGAAATCTATCCCAACTCTTTTTAAAAATCCACTTTTTTTCAAACGCTACTCCAATCGGAAGAAGTGGAACCTCCGCTTTTTGAGCTAAATAAAGCATTCCCTGCTTAACTTCATATATAGGACCTTTTGGACCATCAACTGGTGTTCCTGCTGAATAACCATTTTTCACCATTTTTACCATTTTTAAAAGTGATTTAATTGAATCTTTCCCGGTCGAACCTCGAACTATTTCAAACCCCATTTTTTCAAGTGGAACAGCAATTAATTCCCCATCATTTGAAGGACTTGCAAGACAAACTCTTTTATCAAAATAACCCTTTAAAGCTATGCTAACTCCCACCAGTTTATTATGCCAAAAAGCACATACATAGGAATCACTCTTCTTTATCTCCATTTTACTTATAACTCTTATTTTCATCGTTTTTGATATTAAATTCAATAGATAATATAGAATTGAACCATATCTCCTATAGCTTGAATTTTTCATAAAATCCCCTTTATATCTCCAATAGATAATCTCCTATTTTAGTACGAAATTTCCATCCTCATTTTTCTCTATTCTACCCTCTTTTAAAAGTTTTCCTATTCCCCTTTTAAAAGCCTTTTTACTTATTCCGAAATACTCTCTTATATCTTCTGGAGAACTATTATCATTGAAACGAAAATACGATTTTAATATTTTCATCTTAGAAATTATAAGTTCTGCATCCCTATCCATCTGTTCTACAATTCTCTCTCTTACAGCTAAGTTTAATTTTCCATCCTCTCTGACCTGAATAACCCTAGCCTCTAACTCTTCTCCTATCTCAAATCTTCTAAAACACTCCACTTTCGGAATCAGCCCAAAATATCTATTATCTACTGCAACAAAAACTCCGTGTTCCATATTTATATTATAAACGGTTCCATTGACAATATCATTTCTCTGATATCCTTTAGCTGGAAGTAAAAAATTATATATCTTCATTGTTGCTGAAACTCTTCCCTTACTATCCTCATAAACCCCAACTAAAACTTCATCAGCAATCTCAACACTCCCAACAACTTGCGAATGAGGTAATAAAAGTTCTTTTGGCAATCCCCAATCCAAAAAAATACCTATCTTATTGATATCAGTGACTCTCAATCTCCCTATCTCTCCGACAAGAAGTTTAGTTTTCTTTAAAGTTGCGGTAAGTCTATCCTCCGAATCTCTATAAATTAGAACATCTACTTCATCCCCAACTGTTAAATCTTTTCCTTCAATCTCACTATTAGGTAATAAAATACAATCTTTTGCTTCTCCAGTTCCCACATCCAAATAAGCCCCAGAACTTTTGAAACTATATATTTTTAATCTCTGTCTTTTTCCAATTTTAACCATCTTTCTCTCCCCCTAAAATAGTATTAAATCATGAATATCTTGTGGTTTATATGGACTCGATAACTTTTTTATCACACTCTTCCAAACCTCTTTGAATCCCTGTTTTTCTATCTGTTCTAATCTCTTTATTCCCTGCGTCTTATATAAAATATTAGCTTCACATTTTTTCAACGCATCTATAATTTGATTTTTTATTTTTTCAAAATTATCATCTGTAATCTCTATAAAACTGTAATAATCCGCCAACAACTCTTTCTCAACACAATATTCAAATGTAAAAATCTTCCTTATCAAACTACTTAAATACGTATTTGAGATAGTTTTATCAAATAATCCACTGTGTACACCTGTATTTATTAAAAAAGGAATAAACACATCGTGATTATGATAGTTCTGAACTGACTTTGTAAAAAATAATAGACTTGAAAAGATTGTTTTCTTTTTTATCTCACTTTTAAAAAACTCCTTTTCAACTTGGTAAACCGCTCCAATATGCGGAAAAAGGGAAACTGTCAAATCCTCTGAGTGACAAAAATTAATAATTCTAGTTTCATACTCCAAATTGTTCTTAATTTTTTCTATAAATTTAGAAGTTCTCATTACCTCTTTTTTCACATTCTCTATCTTGAAAAATACATTAAAAATATTATTTTCATGCATCAACCTATTTTGAGTAGAAAGTGGAAGTTTTCTCAATCTCTCTTCAAAACTAGTTGTTTCAAAAAAATTTTTTATTAGTTCATCATCAACTATTGTCTCCGGAAACTCTGTACTATTTACCAATAATGTATTATTATCTTTCATTATTCTCTTTCTTTTCATCTCTTTAAAGAAGAAAACTAAGTACTCATCCCTAAAATCTAAAAAATATCTCTTTTCATTCTCATTCAAATTTAAGCCATTTAATATCTCATTATAATCAAAAAAATCAAATATATTTATTATTCCCTCTCTATTTATCCCAATACTATTCCAGGTATATGTATATGGAACATATTTCCTTTCTCTGTCCGAAACTATAGCAACAAATTGAGCAATCCCTCCTCCCAGAGAATGTCCTGTCAGTGATATTAAATTTTTATCTATCTTAAAATCATCCAATATCTTGTTATATAAAGCCACTCCGTCATAAAATTGTAGTGGTTTTATTCCTAGACCTATTTTCAAATCATTCTCAATAAAATCCTTATAAGCATCCTCTAATGGATATCTTTCACTTCCTCTAAATGCAATAATGTATCTATTTTTTTCTATATTTTTAAAAACCACACCAAAAAAGCCAGTGGCGTCCTTTTCTACAGTTTTAGCTCGTTTATCCTCCACATAAAATAACATCCATTCTTTAAAGAAGTTATCAAAATATTTTTTTATAATCTCTTTTGAATTTTGTTTCTTTGCAAAAGAAAATCCGTTTATCTCTACCTGTGAGGAGTTATTAAAAATATCATATAAAGTCTTACCACAATCTTTCATAGAAAAATCTGAATATGAGATTGCACTTAATAAAAGATATTCCTTTATAGTCTTCATAATTCCTCCTTATTCTCTCAAAACTATAAACAATCTATAATGGCGTATAATTTATCAATGTCAAAAACAGATAACTTATTCCCATTCCTAAAATAGCACCAATTACAGTTTCTAATACTGTGTGTATTTTTCCCTCCACTCTAGATTGTAAAACTAAAATAAATAAAAACATCGCCAAATAAAAGATTTTAGCATTATCTGTTAAAAAGAAAATCCCCATAAATAATGCTCCAGCTAAGGCACTATGTCCACTAGGAATTCCTCCCCTCAAAGGTGTACCTTTTTTAAAATACACTTTCAAAATAATCACAACTACCACTATTAAAATTAAAATAAAAAAAGTTAAATTTGCATATGAGTTTTTTAAATTTCTAAATAAAAATGATAACTCTCTCAATATCTTTCCTTTAAATATGAGATATACTGTAAATAATGCATTTAGAGCTGTCAAAAATACTGCCCCTGCAGCTACATCTTTAGCTCTCTTAGCATATATATTATAACTTGGAGATATCAAATCCACAACACTCTCTATTGCTGTATTTAATAACTCAGCACTAATAACTAAAACCATTGCAAAGGATAATAATATCATCTCAAATCTTGTTACCCCAAGTACTACCGCAACCATTAAAACCAATACGGCACAAAACATATGAAATTTCATATTTCTTTCCGTTCTAATCGTCTCTATTATTCCCTCAATGGCGACATTAAAACTCTGAATTATATCTTGATTTTTCTTATCTTTCAATATAACTTACCCCCTAGTGTATCCAAATTTTTCTAAAATCTGTTCCTCTTTCCCTCTCATGATTTTTTTCTCTACTTCCTCCATATGGTCATAGCCTAAAAGATGTAAAACTCCATGAGTTAATACATAATAAAACTCTCTCTCAAATGAATGATTATACTCTTTTGACTGTTCTTCAACTCTCTCTAGTGATATTATAATATCCCCCAACGTATCATAAGGACCTACCATATATTCATCTGTCTCATGATATGCAAAAGAGATTACATCTGTTGGTAAATCTTTTCCACGATACTCCCTATTTATTTGCTGAATCTCTTCATTCCCTACCAAAGCTAAAGAGAGATAAATATCTCTCTTAGAACTCAATTCCTCTTTCAAAATTTGTTCTACATACTCTTTAATCTTTATCTCATTAACTCTATTATTAAATCCCTCTATCTCTAATGTAAAATCCAATACTATATTCATTTCCTCTCCTTTTTATTTCTGTCCAGGATATTTTATTCTTGCATGATGAATGCTCATTAATACTCTCGTGAAAGTTTTAATTATAATCTCCAACTCTTTAAACGTTATATCAGAATCCAATAATTGATTTTCTTCTATTTTTGCATTTACTATTTTTCTTACCATAGCTTCTATTTTCAGCTGTGTTTTCTCATCCAAAGACCTTACCGCCGCTTCAACTGAATCAGCTAACATTATAATAGCAGACTCTTTTGTTTTTGGGATAGGACCACTATACCTAAAATCATCCTCCAACACATTCGGATTACTCTGTTTCGCTTTATTATAAAAATATGCTAACAAGGTTGTTCCTTGATGTTCAAACATTATATCTCTTATCTCTTTTGGAATCTGGTATTTCCTTCCTAATTCGTTTCCATCTTTCGTATGAGCAGTAATTATCATTGCACTTAAAGAAGGGGTTATTTTTGCGTGTTCTTTATCTGCATCCTCTTGGTTTTCAACATAAAATTTTGCTCTTTTTATTTTTCCTATATCATGATAATAGGATGCAACTCTAGCAAATATAGCATTTGCTCCAATCGCTTCTGCTGCAGCTTCTGAAAGAGTTGAAACCATCAACGAATGGTAAAATGTTCCCGGTGCTTGAGTTGATAATAGTTTTAACAGAGGATGAGACATATCCCCTAACTCCGCCAATCTGAAAATAGTTAATATATTAAAAGTTCTTTCAAAATAAGGAAGAACCGCTATAGTTAACATTCCAGAGATAAAACCTGATATTAAAATTTGACTTCCTTGAAATATTAATAACTCTTGTCCATTCCACTTTAAATAACTAAAAATCAGATATAGCAAAAACTTTACTATCGCAATCTTCATTCCCATTATGATTAATTCTTGACGTGTTGAAACTTTATTTGCTAAATAGTTTGATAGTAATATAGTAAAAAACGCTATTATTAAAAATATTGAGTTGTACTCAACTAGTGGAAAAAGATAAAATAATAGCATCAATGAAGCAAAAAACGCGAATCTTTTTTTATACAATATATACATTAAAAATATTATTGTCTCAAAAGGAACAAAATATATATATTTTATATTTAAAAATCTATAAATCAAAAAAGACAGTATAAAAACAAACGTCAGACTTTTATATATATTTTTTTTCAATATCTCCTCTTTAAATCCGTTGACCAATATCGGATAAAATATACTAGTACAAATTATAATATATAAAAAGTTTATACCAAAAAATATAGTTCTTTGTTTCGCTGAAGACGCTCCTGTCAATTCAATGAGAGTTTGTTTTATTTCATCTACCCTCTCGCCTTTTTTTATAAGTAATGAACCTGCATTTACTTCTACAATCTGCTCCTGTATTTTTTTTACTTTTTCAGATATTGTCTCCCCGTCACTTTCACTGTCATAAATATAGTTCGGTTTTATAAAGCTTTCTGCTAATCCTCTCTCTCTATCTGTCAAACTAGAAAAAATATCCTCCTCCGGAGAATAGATTACAGTTTCTTTTCCCTCCTTTATAACACCACACTTATACGCTTCGTCAACAGCTTTTAAGATTCTTTGTCTTATTCTTTGTATCTCTCCCGTATTTCTGAAGAAAATATACCTAATATCTCTTTTTGAGATTTTATTTCCAAATTTTTTTTCTATCTCTTTCAAGTCAAATGTTTTTTTATTTTTTTCATTTAATATTTCATCAAAAAAGCTATCAATATCCTTTATACTTTTTTCACGTACTTCTGGAATATATCTATAACTCTGCTTTGAAGTTTCTATAAGAGAGTACAGAAGTTCTTTCCTCTTATTTTTATCATTGTATAATACAGTTTTCGGAGCATATATATTTTTTGAAACAACATCCCCCACTTTATATTCAGAGTTATTTCCTATGTACATATTTTTAGAGATAATGATGAAAAATAAGATTAATATCAGATTCAACACTCGAGCTTTTAATGAGCTCTCTCTACTAAACTCATCGTCATCTATTTTTTCTTTTGCAACTTTTAATCTAAAAGTTATACCGAAAATTTCTAACTCTTTTATCATAAAATCTCTCCCTATTTCTCCTCAGAAACCTCTCTTAAAATCTGAGTAGTATTAAATATTTTAATATTTTTTGTCGGAATAGCTTCTTTAAAATAAATTCCATATTTTTTGTTGATGATTCTATTATCTAAGATTGTAACTATTCCTCTATCTAGCTTACCTCTTATTAATCTTCCTATTCCTTGTTT
Source organism: uncultured Cetobacterium sp. (assembly GCA_949293295.1). Taxonomy (GTDB): domain Bacteria; phylum Fusobacteriota; class Fusobacteriia; order Fusobacteriales; family Fusobacteriaceae; genus Cetobacterium_A. Next base: position 41,643 of record CASFCG010000016.1, on the reverse strand, counting down.
AAACTTTATAACAGATTCTGGTATTTGATACTCCATAAAAGCATTCTTTCCCTCTAAAGTCAAACTCTCTATTATAGCTTCTGTTACCGGGTCATTTGGAGCTTTAAAAGGAAGCTTTACAATTATCACAGAACTTAATTTTTCTCCTTTAATATCTACTCCCTCCCAAAAAGAATCGGTTCCAAACAAAACCGGATTTTCAAAATTTTTATACATATTCACAAGCTGTGTCCTAGGAGCCTGACCATGCAGTAAAAGATTAAGCCCTGCTCTTTCTAAGTCATCTCTTATCCTGTAATATACGTAGTTCAAACTTTGGTAGGATGTAAATAAAAGAAAGGTTTTTCCTTTTGTTTTTATTATCAACTCTTTTAAAAAATCTGTAATATCTTCAATAAAATTAGTTGCTGTTGGTGCTGCTAGGTTGTTTGGAATATATGCTGTCATCTGGTTATCATAATCAAAAGGTGAATAAATCACTTTTTCCAATGTTTCCTCTTCCAAACCGATACTTTTTTTAAAATATTCAAAGCTCTCTCCTATAGCTATTGTAGCCGATGTAAATACCATTTGTTTCAAATTTTGATGTAGATTCTTTTTTAACTCTCCATCTATTTTTAAAGGTGTAGCAACCAATTTTGAATTACTTCGTTTTCCGCTTACTTCCACCCAATAAATAAACTTATCATCACTCAGCTTAGTTATAAATTTAAAGTTTTCAAAAAAACTTTCCAGCCTGTCAATATATCTTGAAAAATCACTTATATGACCCGCATTATCCTCTAAATCTCTAAGTTTTCCCATTATTGTTCTAATTCTTTTCAAGTATGAAGAAATCTCTAATGTAAACTCTTCCCTTAATCGTTCCAACTCAGAAAAATATACCGCCGTTTCAAACTCCTCTTTCTTCAAACGATATGCAATGCTTCCCATCTGCCCTTTTGAAAAAGAATCCAATAGAAAATTAAAGTACTCTCTCCCAACTCTGTATAAATCTCTATGCTTTAATTTTATCTCATTTTCCAAATCTTTTTCAATCCCTTTTTTACCTTCATAGTTCTGTGTTTTTAAATAGTTAATTAGTACATCCAAAACACCTGACCCTCTTTTCTTAGTTTTTTCAACGGAATAAATCTGATTCATCATCTTAGTAAATCCATATTTCGATACTTCATAAGAGAAATAATCTCTAGATACCTTTTCAATATTATGAGCTTCATCAAATACAACCAATTCATATTCTGGAAGAATTGAATACTCAGTATTAAAACCAATCTCTTTTCTTATTGCAAGGTCTGAAAAATACATATGATGATTTGTTATTAGTATATCTGCTTTCTTTTTTTCATCTCGAGCTTTTAAAAAATAACACTCCATTTTAAAAGGACATTTATTCCCAGCACACATATCACTTTCACTTTGAAAATGCTCCCATAATGAATAATCCACCTCAAAAAATAGCTCCGCTTTATCTCCAGTGTCTGTCTTTTTAGCCCATTTCAAAAGTTCTTTATACTGTTTCCGTTGTACCTCTGACAACTCTTCGAAATCAATAATATCTCCTACAACTACATTATGAACCTTTCTATTGCAAAGATAGTTGCCTCTTCCTTTCACTAATACATAAGAAAACTCTCCCTCTATTACCTCTTTAGCGATTGGAATATCTTTATTTAAAAGTTGTTCTTGTAAATTAATCGTATTTGTACTTATCACAACTCTTTTTTTATTTTTTATACTCCATTCAATTGCCGGAATTAAGTAAGCCAAAGTCTTGCCCGTTCCTGTTCCAGCTTCAACAATAACTTTAGTTTCACTATTAAGTCCCTTTTCTATCTCTGTTGCCATCTCTAATTGTTCATTTCTAAACTCAAACTCATCAAATTTTCCAGCCAAAATCCCTTTTTCTTCAAAATATGGTTTTATATCAATCTCCACATTTCTCTTTATCACTAGTTCAACAATGACATATATATCTGTTAAATCATTATTTATAATATATGAGGCACCATCCATTCTATTTGAATAGATTGAAGCAACCTCTATATCAGGGTCAGAAGGGTATAAAAAACCAGAGGGGTGATTATGAATAATTACCTCTCCTTTTCTCATATATTTAAGAATTGCAGGAACTGATTTTTTATTTCCTCTTGCTAACACCTCTACATCTACTACAATCCCATTTTCATCTGGAATTCCTCTGAAAAAAACCTCATTTCCACCAGCTTTTTCAATTTCAGTTTTCATCCTCTCACGCATTTCTAAACTAATTTTATTTTCTATACTCATCTTATCCCTTTCTTAACTATTTTATATTCTATTAGTATTATATCATACCATTTTTTAGATAGTAAATTTATTTTTTTCTTCTTTTTTTTTTTATTTTATGTTAGAATGTTCATAGGTCCATTGAGAAGATGTGTCTCTTTTCTGCTTACCTGTCAAAAAGAACTCATATTTATTTAATTTTCAGGGAGGTTTTTATTTTGGCACATTCAAAATCAGCAAAAAAGAGAGTTGTAATAGCAGAAAGAAACAGAGTAAGAAATCAAGCAATAAAATCTAGAATTAAAACTATGATAAAAAAAGTATTAGTTGCAGTTGAAGCTAAAGAGGTTGAAACAGCTAAGGCTGCTTTATCAATAGCTTACAAAGAGTTAGATAAAGCTGTAACAAAAGGTGTTTTGAAAAAAAATACAGCTTCTAGAAAAAAATCTAGATTAACTGCTAAAGTTAATGCTCTATAATAACTCGCTGTTACGTAGAACTGAGGAAATCCTCAGTTTTATTTTTATATAAAAGGAGGTTAAGTTACTAATGATTGATATTATTATTTTAGATATCGACGGAACTCTTACCGATGGGAAACTTTATTTTACTAATTCAGGAGAGGAGATTAAAGCATTTAATGTTAAAGATGGTTTAGGAATTACACAAGCAATTAAATTAGGAAAAAAATTTATTGCTATCACTGGTAGGAAATCTAAAATTGTTGAGAATAGATGTCTAGAATTGGGATTTTCCGATATATATCAAGGTGTAAAAGATAAATCTTCTCTCTTAGAAACTATTTTAAAAAATTACAATACTACCCTAGAAAAAATAGCCTACATGGGGGATGATATCAATGATTTATCCATAATGAATAAATGTGGATTAAAAGGGGCTCCCCTTAACTCTTCAGAAGATATTTTAAAAATTTCTGATTTCACATCAACTAAAAATGGAGGAGACGGTGCTGTAAGAGAGTTTATCGAATTTATTCTAAAAAAAGAGGGAACTTGGCAAAAAATAATTGAGAACTTCATATCTACGAACCAATAAAATACTATTTTTTTAATCTAGAGTACCATATTTTTTTATATAATATAGATTTTTTCTTTTTTTTATTAAAAACTATTGCACTATTTCAAGAAATAGGATATAATCAATTTACTTAATTAATAAAATAGGAGGATTTGTGATGACAAAACAAGAGTTTATTTCATTATTCCAAACTAAAATGGAATTATCTACAAAAAAAGAAGCTGAAAAATTAGTAAACGGGTTTTTCACAACTTTAGAAGAGGTTTTAGTAAAAGGGGATAACCTTTCTGTAATCGGTTTTGGAAAATTCGAAACTACTAAACAAGCTGCAAGAGTTTGTAGAAATCCTAAAACTGGAGAAGAAATAAAAGTTCCTGCTAAAAAAGTTGTTAAATTCAGAGTAGGAAAAGGACTTGCTGAAAAAGTTGCAAAATCAAAAGCTAAATAAGATTGTTTACTTGTGTTCTGATTCTCTGTCTCATTTCGCTGAGGTGGAGAATTTTTTATTTGAACTAAGTTTTATTTGATATATCATTACTACACTGACATTACTCCTATAAAGGAATAAAAATAGATTTTTTATGGTAGAATTGCTATAGTGTCCATTTAGGGTATACTCTATTCAGACACAAAAATTTGTGAAAATTTAAAAATTTTTGTGTATAAAAAGAATAGTTTTAGAATAAAAAGCAAAAGTTTAGTTCGCTAAATTTTTGTTTTCTTTTTTATTTTTTGTGTCTATTTGGGGTATACCCCAGATAGACATTTTTTTGTTTAAAATACCAATATTACTGGATTCATAAGATATTTATGCATGAAAATAGACACAATTTTTAATTAGCCAAATAAAACTTTTTCATAATTTAAAAAGTCCCAGCCACCTTGGTGGTTGGGCATTGAGAAAGTTTTCAACATAAATTTTAGTTTTTTGTGAAATCAAAAAAAGAAAAAAATTGAAGATTAATGAGATTTTCATTTCTTAATCTAGTTAAAAATCAATTTAGTAAGAAAAATTAAATAAAAAAATTCGTAATTAAAAGATTTAATTTTTAAAAGCTATTAAAAGTTTTTACTTTTTATAGAATAAATTATTTTATAATTTTAGGAGGATGTATTATGAAAAAAATTTTATTGGGTTTGACAGCTATGTCAGTTGTTTCATTTGCAGCACCATTGGATGTAACTAAACCTGCTGCAGAACTAACTAATATATTTCAAACAGGGCAAAAAGGGAAAATAGGTGTTAATATGACAATAACATCAAGCGATGCACCAATGGTAAAATACGCAGTATTTTCAGCAGATGATGCGTCATTTACTAATCCGCAAGATACATTAACTTTACCAACTTTAGTATTGAGTTTAGATACAGACAAAATGAACTTTAAAGAAGCAAATACTGTTAAGAGAATTTACGTAAGAAGAGTAGTAGGGGATAAAATAACAGATCTAGATGTAGCAGAAGTTTTTAGATTGACTTTATCAAGCTTTGACCCTTCTTATACTGCTATAAATGGTAAAGGTGTTGAAACTGTAGGGGCCGGACATAGTTTATCAGTTACCTCTTTTTTCCCAAAAGCTCAAATACTTGATTTAGCTAAAAAAGCATATGAAAATGTAGCAGATGTAACTAATATAGATATGAATACTTATGGAGAACTTATTGGACATTTTAAAGGTTCTAGAAAAGTCTTGAGATTTGCAAAACAACTTTTTGTATATAAACCTTCAACTAGTGAAGTACACATGTATCTTTCAAAAAATAGCGGTGTAACATCTTCTACTTCATTTACAGAAGAGGAAGCAAAACCAATGTTTGAAGCATTAAAAACTCCAATTTCAAGTACATTTTATATAGATATAGAAATTAAATAGAGTTTTATAGCTGGGGGACGGAGCTCATAAAACATGAAAATTACAAAGAGTTAAAATATTTAATATAGTTTAAAAGCAAAAATTTAGTCCACTAAGTTTTTGCTTTTTTATTTTGTTATTTTATAAATTAATACCAATATATTCCCAAATCTCAAAATTACTATAAAAACTAAATAATTTATTATAATTTTACTATAACTTTATTTTTTAAACCAAAATTTCTCATAAATGATTTTAAATTTTAAAAACTTTGACTTTTTAAAAAAATAATCATCAGATCTTATAAATCTAATGATTATCCTACTTCCTTATTTAACTAAAGCTCCTAAAGGCTCCCCTCCTAAAATATGGAAGTGCAGATGAAACACCTCTTGACCTCCATGTGAATTACAGTTGGTTATAACTCTATAGCCTTTCTCTGAAATTCCTAATTCTTTTGTTATCTCCTGTATAGCTTGATAAATAGCTGTAATATACTCAAAATCCTCTTTAGTAACATCATTTAAGGTCGCAATCTCCTTTTTAGGAACAACAAGAATGTGTACTGGAGCTTGTGGATTTATATCTTTAAATGCTATCACTTTTTCATTTTCAAAAACAATACTCGCTGGAATCTCTCTATTAATTATTTTAGTAAAAATAGTCGCCATAACTTCTCCTTTCTACAACTCAATCTCTTGGATTCGTGTCAGATGTCTTCCTCCCTGAAACTCTGTCTTTAAGAACTCATCAACAATATCAAGAGCTACAACATCTCCTGTTGTTCTAGCTCCCAAAGCCAAAATATTTGCATCATTATGTTCACGAGTTAATCTTGCCATTGTAGTATTAAAACAAAGCCCTGCTCGAATCCCTTTTATTCTGTTTGCTGCAATAGATATCCCTATTCCTGTACCACAAACAATTATACCATAATCAGACTCCTTTTCTAAAACAGAATAAGCAACAGCCCGTGCGTAAAAAGGATAATCTACAGACTCAAGAGAATGAGTCCCTTTATCTATTACCTCAATTCCTTTTTCAACTAGATGTTTTTTTATTATCTCTTTTAAAGTAAAACCCCCGTGGTCAGCACCTAAAGCAATCTTCATATTTAAACTCCTTTACTAAACTTAATTTTAAAATCCATTAAAATGAACATGTCCGTGTTCTAATTCCTCATCTGTAGCTTTTCTAACATCTGACACAGTAACTTCAAACTTTAGATTTTTTCCGGCAAATGGATGATTTCCATCAGCAACTACAATATCATCTTCAATTTTTGTAATAATAAAAGATTGTTCACTTCCATCCTCCATATCAGCTATAAAATCCAATCCCTCATAAATATCTTCAAACTCTACAAACTCATCCTTTCTCATCTCAACTATCAACTCTTCATCATACTCCCCGTAACTCTCTTCAGGAGTTAAAATTATAGTTGTTGAAAAACCTTTTTCTTTTCCCTCAAGAATCTCTTCAATTTTTGGTATAAACTGTCCCGTTCCATGAATATAAAAGAATGGACTAACATCTTTAGTATCCTCTAAAACCTCGTTCGTGTCATTATCATAAACTACAAAATCCAATGTTACAACTCTTTCCTTTTCAATTTTCATAAAAACACCTCACACAAAATTATTATTAATCAATAAAAGAATATCACAAAATAAATGAAATTTCATCAAAAATATTAAAATAATTTTTAAACCCTGTATTCTCTTCAACCTTAACTCTATTTTCTTTACTTAGTAGAACTTCAACAAGATAAAAAGATATCAAAATTGCTGTATTTGGAGCCGATGATGTAATAATATTTTTATATCTTACAATCTCTTTTTCTATTGGAATAGCTCCATATTTTTTTAATTGTGAAAAATATCTTTTATTTTCCATTAAATAGGTTGTAGCTGGAATCTTCTTTAAAATACCATTTATCGCAAGAGCAAGAGCACCTGTACATATCCCAACAATTAATTTTTTTTGACTATGGAACTCATATAACAATTTTTTAAATATCTCCGATTGAATATCTTTAAAAAAACCTGCTTTTCCAAATCCACCTGGAATTATTAATGCTTCAAATTCGTCTATATTAATAGTTTCTTTGGTTAGATTTATTTCCGGCATAATTTTTAAATTCCAAGTTGCAACTACACTATCACTAATGGAAACTGTAACAGGTTTTATCTTAGATTTACATAAAATATTATTCCAGCCAAAAATATCTAAAAATGGGGATAATTCCAAAGCTTCAAAACCATTTGAAACAAAAATTAAAACTTTTTTCATAAAATCAACCTTTTTAATCTAAATTATAGCTTACCAGTATAATTATATCACAAAAAATAGCAAGAAAAAAAGAGAGTAAAATTAAAACCTCTCTTTTTTTCAATCTCAACTAGAATGATTATGTTCTGCATTTAATAATACATTATTATTTAATCTATTTCTTCTCTTTAACTCTTTTTTGAAATCTCTCTACAAACTTACTATAGATATAAAATAATACTGGAATAAAAATCAAGGTTAATAAAGTTGAAAAAACCAATCCAAATATTACTGCAATTGCCATTCCTTTATACATCTCACTCCCCTGACCTATTCCCAAGGCAAGTGGCAACATCCCAAATACTGTTGTCATCGTTGTCATAAAAATCGGTCTAATCCTTGTCAAACCAGCTTCAACAATAGCATCTTTCAACTCAATACCTTTTGAAAGCAGTATTTTTATATAATCTATTAATACTATTGCATTATTAACAACTATTCCAGCCAACATAATAATTCCAACAAATACCATTGTATTAGTTTTTTGCCCTGTTATCAAAAGTCCACTATAAACACCAATAATTGATAATGGAACACTTCCCATAACAATAATAGGAAGAATATAGGACTCAAATTGAGAAGCCAAAATAAAATATATCAAAAATATAGCTACAACAAAGGCAAAAGAAAGTTGCGCGTTTACCTCTGCCAAATTTCGTCCATCTCCTCCAAAAGAGTAAGATACACTTTTTGGAATATTCATCTCTTTAATCATCTCTTCTATTGATTTTTGAGCAGTTACAAGGTCACTTCCTTTATTCAAATTCGCATTAACTGAAATAATTGTTATTTTGTCCTCTTTTTCAATTCCATAAGCTCCCTCTCCAACCACAAAATTTGTAATATCTCCAAGATAAACATTTTTTCCATTCCCTCTTTTAATAATAATATTTTTCAGTTTATCAATTGAATCACGATACTTCTCCGCCAGTCTTATTGTAACGTCCACTTCTTCCACTCTAGTTTTTATTTTTATAGGGACCCCTCCTAAAATCTGATAACTCGTCGAAAAAGTTAAATCTCTAGCAGTAACGCCGTAGTATTCCATTTTTTTTCTATCTAAGATAATATTCACCTCGGGATTTCCATTTAACATTGAGTTTGTTATATCCGTAAAACTTTTATTTTTCTCCATTCTATTCATTAGCTCTTTAGATATGTACTCTAATTGAACTAAGTCATCAGATTTTAAAATTACTTTTAAATCTTTAGAACCACCACGTCCAAAATTCATAAAAGGAAGAAAATTAAGTTTTACGTCTGGAATAGTTCCTACCTCTTTTCTAACTTCAGCAATAATATCTTGAACACTCTTATCCCTCTCATCTTTATCTCCAACATCTACCATGATAGAGGCACTCTCTTTATTAATAGAAGCATTATATTTTTTAGTATATCTATTTTTAGATACAATATTTTCAATAATTTTCGCTACACCATTTGCTTTTTCAAGCTCCATACCTGTCGGAAGTTCTGCTATAACACTATAGATACCATCATCTGTTCTCGGCATATACTCTCCTCCGATGTATCTATTTCCAATCCACATGACACTACAAAATAAACTTATGGTTAAAAATATAATTAATGAAACATGTGATAAACTCCACTTCAAAAGTTTCTCATATCTCTTTTTTACATAATTTAAAATTTTTCCATCCTGATGCAGTTTTATATTCTTATTTAAAATTTTACTTGATATCATAGGAATAAAAGTTACTGCAATTAACAATGAAGCTATCAACGAAAAAGTTATGGAATAAGCCATATCTTGATATGTTTCTTTTGCTCTTCCCTCTCTCAATACAATCGGTAAAAACACAGCAATTGTTGTAGCTGTGGAAGCTATTATTGGAACAACAACCTCTGTTGCTCCCGATTCTGACGCCTCAACTCTATCCTTTTTCAACTCCGTCAGATGTCTAAAAATATTATCTAAAACAACAATGGAATTATCAACAAGCATTCCAACCCCTAAAGAGAGCCCCATAAGTGAAATTATATTTAAAGTCATCCCCTTTGCTCCAAAAAAACCAAATGTTGCCATGATAGAAACTGGAATAGATATTGCAACGACCAAAGTTGCACGAATATCTCTTAAAAAGATGAACAAGATAACAGAAGCTAAAAATAAACCTGTAATCGCATTACTTTTTACTGTCGAAATAGAACGAGTTATATCTCTTGCACTATCCCTTATAATAGTGAAAGAAGCTCCTTCTGGCAAAGTAGACTCTATTCTTTTTAACTCCTCTTGAACTCTTTTTGAGATATCAACTGTATTTCCTGAATCACTTTTGCTCACACTGACAATAATATTATCATTTCCATTAACTCTACCATAATTTGAACGGTCTTTTACTCCCAACGTAATATCTGCAACGTCACTTAAATACAGAGTTTTTCCATCTACATTTTTTAATATGATTTTTTGAATATCTTCAAGAGTCTTTACTTCTGCTGAAAGTTTAACTAAAAACTCTTTTCCACCATCTGTGATATATCCAGCAGGAAAATTTAAACTAGAATTATTCAAAAGATTATATAATTCCATTACAGTTAGATTATACTTCTCTAGCTTTTCAGGATTAATTTCAACCTTAATCTCTTTATTTAATCCACCAAAACTATCCACACTTTCAACACCTTCAATTTTTTCAAGTCTTGGAGTCAAAATATTATCAATATAAGTCTTTAATGTTATTAAATCTTTTCCATTGACACCAATCAACAAAACTCTTGAGTTTGAAGCCCCACTTTTTCTAACTACTGGTTCATTTATATCATCTGGTAAACTGTTTCTGACCTTGCTCACAGCTGTAACTAAATCATTAACTTTATTATCAATATTAACTCCATAATTAAACTCAACAGATATATTCGAACTTCCAAATGTTGAGTTCGTTGTTACCCTTTTTATTCCCTCTACATCTCCCAATGCTGATTCAATCTCAGTTGTAACCAGTTTCTCCATATCCTCTGGAGAAGCACCTTTCCAACTCACTCTAATACTCGCCATGGGAAGATTGGAGTTAGGCATAAGCTCCGTTTTTAAATTTACTAAAGTTAAAAAACCTAAGATAATCATTGAGATAATAATCATCATAGTTGTAACAGAATGTTTTATTGAAAATTTTGCAATACTCATTATTTCACCTACTCTATAATCTTAATTTTATCTCTATCCTCTAAAAGGTATTGTCCTTCAATAACTAAACTCATATTTGGATATAGCTGATCACTTTTTATCTCTTGATTCTCTCCATTTTCATAACCTCGCTCCACTTTTATCATTCTGGCTTGATTATTTTCAACAATGAAAATATAAGAAAATAACTCTTTCAACACAATAGCTTTCTTAGGAATTATATATCCTGTTTTCTCACCTGTATTCAATAGTATATCTGAATACATCCCTTTTTTTATCAAAAAATCACTATTTTCAACTTCCAATTTTATAGAATATTTATTGTTTTCTTTATTTGCTACGGGATTTATCTCATATAATTTCGCAGGATAAATTCTCTCGATTCCTTCAAATCTTATTTCGGCACTAATATTTTTTCCAATATTATTCACATCAGTTGGCGAAATAGAAGCTGTAACTAATATTTTCTCATTATTAACTATCGTAAACAACTCTGAATTAGCTGATATTTTTTCATATTTTTTTAGATTTAAATCACTTATAACTCCATCTATCTTCGCTATAACTTTTAAATCATCATAATCTTTCTTGGCTAAATTAAATGAAGCCTCTGCATTTTTCAAATTTGATTGACTCTGAAGATATTCAATTTTTTTATTTGAAAACTCATCTTGTGAAATCAAACTATTCTTAAAAAGTTTACTAAATTTATTAAAATTTTCCTCTTTAATTTTAAAATCATTTTTGGCTGAAAAATAAGTTGCCTCCGCCTTTAAAAAGTTAGCTGATATCTCATCATTTGACAGTTCTAGAATAAGCTCTCCCTTTTTTACTCTTTCCCCATTTCTAAAATTTATTTTCTCTACATCTCCTCCAGATTTGCTTATCTCTGTAACTTCGACTAATGGCTCAGCAATACCTGAAGAGGATTCAATTTTCAAAATTGATTGTGGAGATATAGAAAGAGTTTTTACTGTTTTTAGATTTTCAATTTTAGTTGTATGACCATCACTCTTTCCACACGCTATAAACACTAAGCTAATCAATAATACACCTATCTTTTTCACACTTTACCTCCAAGTTAAATTATACACTTTGAAATTATAACATAAACACATGGCTTATTATAATCAATAATTTTTATAAAAAACTTTAAAGTTTATATATTTTTACTATTAATTTTATAAATTAATTAAAATTATGACTCTATATTATATAAATAATCATATCGTGAAGTAATTAGTTATCTAAAATTAAACTTCTTAAAAAGGAATAAAAATAGATTTTTTATGGTAAAATTAATGTAGTGTCCATTTAGGGTATACTCTATTTAGACACAAAAATTTGTGAAAATTTAAAAATTTTCGTGTATAAAAAGAATAACTTTAGAATAAAAAGCAAAAGTTTAGTTCGCTAAATTTTTGCTTTCTTTTTTATTTTTTGTGTCTATTTGGGGTATACCCCAGATAGACACTTTTCATTTTAATACCACTGTTACTGGGTTTTTACAACATTTAGGTTCAAGCGGTAGAACCTCTTTAACAAAAATTTTTCATGATTTTAGAACTCCCAGCCTCCTTAGAGACTGGGGACTAAAAGGATTTTTATAATGAATTTTATTTTTTTGTGAAAATTGGAAAATTTAAAAAGTTAGAAATTAATAAAATTTAATCCTATTTTAAGTAAAAAATGGAATTTTTAAGAGATATATAAACAAAGATATTTTGTATTAATTAATCTCTTTGAAGATAATTTTTGCATAAGAAATGAATAAAAAAGAAAATAGCAATTTAACTCTGATTTTTTTATGTGAAATAAAACTAAGATTGAAATAAAACTAAGATTTCAAAAAAATAAAACTTTTTAGCAGATTTAAGTAGATTAATAAATTCAATAAAAATTAAAACTTACTTTAAGTTTTAATCTTTTGTGTAAATTAAATTTTAATTAAAAATAGTAATTAGCTATCAAAAGTTTTTACTTTTTATAGAATAAATAAAAATTTAGGAGGATTATATTATGAAAAAGATTTTATTTGGATTAATAGCTGTATCAGCTATTTCTTTTGCTGCAGAAGTAGATTTAGGAGCTACTCCTACAGATGGAACTAACGTTTTCCAAACATTACAAGAGGGAGCTATCTCTGTTACTGGTAAAGTTACATCTGATATACCTGTTATTAAATATGTTGTCTATGCTTCTGATGATAATGGAGTTACAAAAGAAGATGTTCTTCAACTAAATGATTTTGTAATCAGTCATGATTCATCATTAGCTGGATTTAAAGAAGAAAACCCTAAAGTTTATGTAAAAAGAGTTACTGGAACAACTGGACAAGAAACAGTCGAAGAATTAAATTCTGTAGAAGAGATAGAATTTATGGTATGTTTAGATTCGTCAAAAGTATCTTCTCAATCAAGTTGGTTTGGTACAAGCGCTTCATTTTCTACTACTGCATTTGAATTATTAGTGCAAGATGAACTAAATGCTGTTATTGCTGCTGTAAATTCTGAGTTAAATACTTCAGAGCTTAGATGGGGGAATAAAGGATTTACTGTAACTGACGTAGGAAATTATAGAGGAGGTAAAGACATAAATTTCTCAGTAACAGAAAAAGGAGTTCTAGAAATTACTAATGGTAATAATAATGAAACTGGATTAGGAGACCGTATGCAAGTAATCAATAAGCAATTTGCTGGAGGAAAAGATATTTCAACTAATGTTAAAATTGCTGTAAGAGTTAGATAATTAGCTAAAATGGTTATAGACAAAAACCTTTCTATAACCATTTTATTTTAGAATTTTTATAATAATTAGAGTTGATTTTCCAAACTTCTTGATAAATAGTTAGTAATAAACTTAGCCTATCCATCCTGTTTTACAGTCAATTCCTTACCTAAATTTATATGATTAACTCCGTATTTTATTTATTAATATTTTTTATATTTTCTAATATTAAAACTACACTATGAATATTTTTCGAGCCAACAGCTACTTCAATTATAACTCAATTTTTAAAATTCTCAATAAAATTATAAAAATATCTCCTGTTTGTTCTTCACATATTATATTAATCCTTTTCCTATTTTCATCTTTTTTATGAATAAATAAAAAAGTTATGTAAATAAATTATTAAATTTACATAACTCATAGATTTACTATTTTTTTAACTTTACATTTGGTTCCTGAGGTAATGAGAATCTAGGTATCATTCTATCAAGACCAGTCAAAGTAAATAAAAGAATGGATACAACAGCTATTATAGCTAAAAAATTATATTTAATTATATCTATTGCTTCAAACTTATATATCGGGTAAACCGCTTGGGCTATTCCTAAATAAAATCCTATATACACATGCCATGGGATAAGTTGTGAACCAAAAACACCTAATGCATCACTAAATGTTGCATTTCTTAACCTCAAAGTCTCCATATCCTCTTTATCTCCTTCGACATTGTTCTCAACCGTTTCTCTTATAATCGGTCCTATGGTAACTATTTGTGCCATCTCATCAGCTAAGGCTGCATTTCCCAATATTGACAATACTCCGTTACAAAACATCAACTGTCTAACATTTCTCGAAACCTTTATAATCACTCTAGATAATGGTCTGAACGCATTCATCATCTTCATCACTCCACCAAAAGCTGCAATCCACATCATCATTATTATTACCCATGAACCAGCGTTTACAAATCCACTTGATATAAGTTCTAAAAATGAATTAATATCTTTTACAGTTCCCGCTACTCTTCCAAATAGGAAAGCTGATACAATCCCTATTAATAAGCATAACATAGTTGGCATCCCTCTAAATGCTGCAATTAAAACAAAAATTAGTGGTACTATCATATAGATAGGAACTCCTGTTTTTACTTGATTTAATAATTTTACAGCTGATTCTCTTTTCTCTGCCAAAATTGCCCATACATCATTTGGGATATTATTTATAGCCTCTACAGCATCTCCCGAAGTTATTGGAAGATTCAATATAATTCCCATTACATAAAACACTATAACTCCAGAAAGTAAAACCAATACAGACCACACACCTTGATGTCTAATTCTTTTAACAACCTCAACTTTTTGAATACTAGAACTAACTATTGTTGTATCCGATATTAGACCGATATTATCCCCGAAACAAGCTCCACCAGCTATAGCACCTATTGTCAAAGGAATACTTCCGCCAACAATATGATTTAACCACAGAAAAATCGGAGCACATGCTGCAAAGGTTCCCCAACTAGTTCCTGTAGCAATTGACAATACAGCTGACACACATACACCAACAACTGCAACAGTTCTACCTGTTAATCCTACATTTAATGCTAATTTAATAATTGCTGCTCCGACTCCAGTCGCCATAAAAACCTCTGCCATGGCGTATGCCATCATTAAAATAAAAAACGCTATTTGCATATCTTTAGCATTATTTATTATTGCATCCATAATCTCACTAACCCTCTTTTTATCCACAAAATGAGCCACTATTGATGCATATACTGTTGCTATTGGAGCCGCTAATAACACATCCATTTCGTTAAATATCAGCGTCGCCAATACAAGAACAGGGCTTAATCTTAAAATCTCAAAAATAGTTTCCATAACTATACCTCCCATTTTCAATCAATAAAAAACTACCGTAATTTATAACGGTAGTGTTGTAATTCAATACAAACTCAGGATAGCACAACATTGAAACTCAATGACAGTTATATAGATATTATCTATATCCCCAGCAAAAATCTTCTGACAAAGATTTTCACTTCGGCAAAATCCCCTTTCATCCAACATCACAGCTTGTCAAACTCCATTGAACTACTCTTGTCTTTTGCAACCTCTACCTAAATTACTCTATTTTTTATTTTATTTTGCTTATGATAACATTCTTTTTATAAAATGTCAACTATTATTTTATCAAACTTTTTCCTGTCATATCCATTGGCTTTTCTATCCCTAATATTTCCAATATAGTTGGAGCCACATCTGACAATTTTCCTTCGTTTAACTCAATCCCTTTTTTATTTCCAACCAATATCAATGGAACCTTATATGATGTATGAGCAGTGAATGGTGCATGAGTATTAGGGTCTTCCATTTTTTCTGCATTTCCGTGGTCTGCAGTTATTAAAACTGTTCCATCTAGCTCCAACACTTTATCCACAATTTTTGCAATTGAACTATCTACTACTTTTATAGCTTCAACAGTAGCTTCAAATTTTCCTGTGTGCCCTACCATATCCGGATTAGCAAAGTTCATTATAATTACATCATATTTATTTTCTGACAGTCTTTTTAACACAGCTTGTGTAAGCTCATTTGCAGACATCTCTGGTTTTAAATCATACGTAGCAACTTTTGGAGAAGCTATCAGCTCTCTCTCCTCTCCATCAAACTCAATCTCTTTCCCACCATTGAAGAAAAATGTAACATGTGCATATTTTTCAGTCTCAGCTGTTCTAAGTTGTTTCAATCCATGTTTAGATAAAACCTCTCCCAATGTATTTGATAACTCTTTATCTTCATAGATAATAGATGCATCTATTTTTGCGTCGTATTGTCTCATACAATAATATTTTACATCTAAATACTCTCTTTCAAACCCTGAAAAATCCTTTTCTACAAATGCTCTTGTAATCTGTCTTGCTCTATCCGGTCTAAAATTAAAGTTTATTATAGTATCCCCTTTCTCTACTTTTCCTCTCTCTAATAAAAGAGCTGGAACTATAAATTCATCAGTAATATTTTCTTCGTACGACCTCTTAACGACCTCTTCAGCTGTCATCTTAGTTACTTCTATCTTACCAGTTATAGCTTCATATGCTTTCTTAGTTCTATCCCAGTTAGTATCTCTATCCATAGAATAATATCTACCTGATATTGTTGCAATCTCTCCAACTCCAATTTTTTTTATCATCTCTTCCAACTGTTCAACATATCCTAAACCTGAAGTCGGAGCTGTATCCCTTCCATCCATAAACGCATGTATATACACATTTTTTACGTCCATTCTTTTTGACATCTCTAAAAGTCCATAAAGATGCTCTATATGAGAGTGAACGCCTCCATCAGACAATAATCCCATTAAATGAATAGATTTTCCACTCTCTTTTGCCTTCTGGAATGCCTTAACCAAAGTATCTTTTCTAAAAAAATCTCCATCCCTTATGTCTTTCGTTATCTCTACTAATGGCTGATAAACAACTCTTCCCGCTCCTAAATTTAAGTGTCCTACCTCTGAATTACCCATTTGTCCATCCGGTAATCCAACCGCCTCTCCAGAAGCTTCTATATAAGTGTGTGGATAGTTTCTAAATAATCTTTCGAAATTTTCAGGTTTTGCCTCTGTTATAGCATTTTTTTCATTTGGATTTGGATTGTATCCCCAACCATCCAATATCATTAAAACTAAAGGTTTCTTTGTCATTTTATCCTCCATCTTTTCGTTCTTTCTATCTTTTTACCCCAGCTTTTATAACCTCTATAAATGTTGATGCTTCCAAGGAAGCCCCTCCTACAAGCCCACCATCAATATTATCCATTTCCAATAGTTCTTTTGCATTTTTAGCATTCATAGAACCACCGTATTGAACTGTCATCTCATTAGCTACACTTTCTCCAAACAGTTTCGCTAAAACTTTTCTTATCTCTTTATGAGTTGACTCTGCCATTTCTGGAGTTGCCGTCTTTCCAGTTCCAATAGCCCATATTGGCTCATAAGCTATTACAATATTTTTTGCTTCCTCTGGAGTAATTCCAGCCAGTCCTTTTTCCAACTGTCTTGAATTTACTTCATCTGTTTTATTTGTTTCTCTTTCTTCTAAACTCTCTCCTATACATAAAATAGGTCTTAATCCATTTTTTAATGCTGATTTTACTTTTTCATTTATAAATTCATCCGTCTCTTTAAAGTATTCTCTTCTTTCTGAATGACCTAAAATTACATATTCAACTCCTATAGATTTTAGCATTACTGGTGATATCTCTCCAGTATACGCACCTGACTCTTTAGGATATATATTTTGAGCCGCTATCTTTATAATTGACCCCTCAACAGTTTTAACTGCTGTTTCTAAAGATGTAAACGGAGCCCCAATAACAACTTCAACATCTTTTACTCCATCAACTAACTCTTTTAACTCTTTTAATGTATCTCTTGTTTCTGTTGCCGTTTTATTCATCTTCCAATTTCCAGCAATTATTGTTTTTCTCATTCTTATACCTCCAAAGTTTTATAAATACCATTTTTATCCTATCACACTTATCAAAATTTTTCACAACTCTTTTTGCCTATATTTTTATCTATTTTTGTATATTTTTTTAACTAAATTAACTATATAATTGTGTTCCTTGTTCCTCCTTTATTACTTCATTCAAATAATCATTTGAATTCAATATAAAACTTTCTATAAAATATATCAAATTATCATCTAATATCTCAAACATCCTTTCATAATCCTCTTTTTCAAAAGCCTTTAAAAACTGTTTTACTCCCTCCTTGAACTCTTCAAGATACTCACTATAATCTTCATACATAAACTCTACCGCTGATACTTCTGGTAAAGAAATAGCAAGACTAAGTAGCCATTCTGTAAACCTTACCATCTCTACAACATCTGAAATCTCTGTTATCTCATCTAAAGAGTTATAAATTGAGGTAAATTTTTCATAATATTTTTCTAAAAAATATAATGATTCTATAACTATTCTTCTATGTGTTCTCGTTGTTATCTCTATAACTTTTATCCCTCTTGTCGAAACTGGAACTATATCCCCCTCAATAGTTTCCCCATTGAGTTTTAATTCAACAATTACATCACCTCCTTTATTCAACTTTTTTTGTATTCTATTTAAAAGCTTTGCTAAATCTCCTCCTCTTGTATTAAACTCTTGTTTTTGTCCATTCACAAATATCTTCATCTTCCCCCTCTCTAACCCCTGAAATATCCTTTAACTGCTGCCAAACAGAAAAAAATAACCCTTTCTGCTTCTCCCTTATCTAAAAGAAGTTGTTTTAAAGTTTCCAAAGTTGCTCCTGTTGTAACTATATCATCAACCAATAATAATCTTTTTCCTTTATAGCTTTTTTCCAATAAAAAGGCATTTTTTATATTTTTCTTTCTCTTTTCAAGCCCCTTTATCTTAAACATATATTTTGTATTTTTTACTCTTCTAATCTTTTCATATTTTATACCAGCTTCATTCAAAAGTTCATCAACTTGATTAAATCCTCTTTTCAATATATGAGTTTTACTTGTTGGTGTTGATAAAATACAATCAATCTTTTCCAATTCTATTATATCCTCTATTGCCTTTTTTGTATATCCTGAAAACTCTTTTATTACTGCCTTTCTGTTCTTAAACTTCAAGTCCATCAACATATTTTTCACATCTGAATAATAATATAGATAATATAAATTTTTTCTGTGCTTCAAATCTGACATTATTGCCAATGTTTTATCACACTCTTGACATAATACTCCCTTTTGTATCTCTCTTTTTCTACACATAGAACATTTCGAACTAAATAAAAATTTTTTTAATATACTTAACATATCTCATCTCCTAAAATTAAATTCTTTATCCACTCTACTTTCCTACCAAGTATTGTTATTGCATCAAATCTAATTTTTTCATTGAATATATCATTTTTTTCTATATATTCTATTGCTGTTAAATATATTTTTTTCATTTTTCTCATATCTATTGCTTCTATCGGCTCTCCAAAACAACTATTTTTTCTATATTTCACCTCTATAAAAATATAGTAATCTCCCTCTAAACCTATTAAATCTACCTCGCCATGTTTTCCACAATAGTTCCTCTCTAATATTTTCACACCTCTAGAAATCAAATAATCTTCAGCTTTTTTTTCATAAATTTTACCCTTAATCCGGTTATTCATCTCCCTCCCCCAAAATTTTCTTTAAAAAAGTTTTTCTATGAATCTTACTAGCTCCATACTTTAAAAGTTTTTCTCTGTGTAATTTTGTTCCATATCCCTTATGTCGTTCAAATTCATACTCAGGATAATTTTTACTTTCATTTATCATATCCCTATCTCTTGTTACTTTTGCTACTATAGAGGCTGCTGCAATAGCTAAACTCTTTGAATCTCCTTTCACAACAGCATCTTGTTTTCCATCGTACCCTTTTATTAATCTGTTCCCATCAACTAAAACCCTCTCAAAATCAGTCTTTACTTTTAGTTCCTCTATTGCTCTTCTCATTGCTAAAAAAGTCGCATTTAATATATTTAATTCATCTATCTCATCAACTGTTGCCTCTCCTACTCCTACATAAAAGCTCTCCATTATTATATCATAAAGTTCCTCTCTTTTTCTTTCAGATATTTTTTTAGAGTCATTAATCTCAACAAGAATATCTTTATATTTTTTTAATTTTGTTGCCACAGCTACAACTTTTCCAGCTAACGGTCCTCTTCCTGCCTCATCGACTCCTGCAATATCCCCATTTTTCAAATCAAATATATATAATTCGTTATTTTTCATAATTCTCTCCATCTCTTTTTATCTTCCCTAAATCCAATCGTAATTTTGACGCCAACCTCTTGAAATCATCTTTTAAATCTCCGAATATGCACAACTCATTATTAGTTATTGGATGCTTAAATTTCAAGTAATACGAATGTAACATCTGTCTATTAGCCAAATCTGTAACTCTTCCATAAACCTCATCACCAACTATCGCATGATTAAGATATCTCATATGAACTCTTATTTGATGAGTTCTTCCTGTCTCTATTTTTACCTCAACTAAAGAGTAATTTCCTACACTATCCAAAACTTCATAATTAGTAATTGCTATTTTTCCGTTTTTTTCTACGACAGCCATTTTTTTTCTATCTTTCGGGTCTCGCCCGATGAGATTTTCAACTCTTCCCACTCTATTTTTAAAATTTCCTTTACAGATACAAAGATATTTTTTCTCTATCTCTTTATTTTTAAACATATCTGTTAGTTTTAAATGAGCCTCATCACTTTTAGCAATAATTATTAAACCCGAAGTGTTTTTATCAAGTCTATGAACAATCCCAGGTCTTACCACTCCATTTATCGTGGATAAATCCTTTATATGATATAACACCGCATTCACAAGTGTGCCACTCATATATCCTTGGGCTGGATGCACCGTTACTCCAAAATCTTTATTTATAATCACTATATCACTATCTTGATAAACAATATCTATATCTATATTTTCAGGTAAAATCTCTAACAATTCATCATTCGGAACAAATATTTTTATCTTTTCACCCCCTCTTAATTTTACTCCGCCTTTTTTTACAACTTTATCATCTATTAATACTCTGTTTTCATCTATCAATTTTTGAATATAGCTCCGTGTTAACTCTGTAACTTGTTCACTTAGAAATAAATCTAATCGCTCTCCTTTACTCTCTATTTTTACATCTATTTCAATAATTCTTTTATAACTATCCATAATCTATTCCTTTCCACTCCTACCAATTTTGTAAAAAATCTCTAAAATTCCGCCTATTCCTTTCTCTAAAGGTAATAAAACTTCGCTACAAAATTCATAAAATATCAGTTCTTTCTCCTTATTTTCTATCTTTTCTATAAGTTTCAAATAGGTTTTTTCTAAATTATCATATTCTGCTTTATGCTTTAATTTCAGGAAATTTCCACCCTCTAATACCTCTAATTTTTCAGAAAAACCCTTTCTATTCTCAACAAGGATTCCTATCTCTTCAATGACAATCCTCTTATTAACCCATTTAGTTTTAGTAATATATACTGGGAATAAAATCTTATTCTTCTTTGCAATCTCTCTTAATTTTTCATAAATTTTTGCCATCTCTTTATCATCATTTTTATTTTTTAATCCAATTTTATACCAATAACTTTTATATTTTTTTATATTTTCCACTGTCTCATCTTTATCTAAATCTATCTCCTTTAAACTCAAAATCTTTTTATCAATCTCACTCTTCGCCTTTCTTAATTTTTCTATTTTTCTCTCAATACTAGAGATTTTCTTCTCTAAAAAATCAACACTTTCATTTACACTTTTTGATTCACTGTATTTTTGTATATCTCTCAATGAAAACTCTGCTTCTTTTAATGTTAAAATAAACATAAGGTCCCAAATTTGAGTATTTGAATAATATCTATAACTATTTACGGGGTCAATATAATCTGGAATCAATACTCCCTTTTTATGATAATAAATGAGAGTTTGCTTGGATATTCCAAAAATTTTGGCTAGTTCTGAGATTTTAAATCTTTTTTCCATAAATTTCTCCTTGACATTATACTATAGTATATCCTTTATGATATCATATATAAAAAAATTATTAAAGTTAACGGAGGAAAAATGTTGCAGAATGTAAGTTTAGAAAATGGTTGTGTAAAAAAGTTATTTATTAAATTTTCCATCCCTAGTATTTTAGGAATGCTTATTGTTTCAATGCAAACTATGATAGATGGCATGTTTTTGAGTCGAGCTGTCGGGGCTGAAGGACTAGCTGCTGTAAATCTTTCCATGCCTATAGTTAACATTATTATGAGTATTGCTCTTATGGTTTGTACAGGAGGAGGAGTCTTAGTTAGTATCGCTAATGGAAGAAAAGAGTTTGAAAAATCAAAAGGATTAACAAGTTTTACACTGTTTTTACTTTTAGGAGTTTTAATTTTTACCTCTTTGCTTGTTCTTTTAAACTTTGACTATATTTTAAAACTTTTAGGTGTTACAAATGAAATAAAAAAATATGTAATTCCTTATCTATCAATATTAGTAGCTGGGTCAATATTTTATAATATTCCTATTTTCACAGAAACATTTGTCAGAATTAATGGAAAACCTAATCTAGTTTTTGTCAGTGGAACTACCGCTTTTTTAACTAATGTTATTCTTGATTATATATTCATTGTTAATTTAAAAATGGGAGTTGAAGGAGCAGCAATCTCAACAACTTTAGCGAATATGTTAGCTGGTTTGGTTCTCTTTCCTAATATAAATTTTGGTAAGATATATGGAAATCTTAACGACTTGAAAAAAATTTTTACTAATGGAAGTTCAGAATGTTTAACTACAGTATCTAGTGCTGTTACAATCTATATCTTCAATATTGTTATTATGAAAAATATCGGTATTCTTGGTGTTTCCGCCTTAACTATTGTTTTTTATATCAACTCTATCATAATAATATCACTTTATGGTTTATCTCAAGCACTACAGCCAATTATCTCATACAATTTAGGGGCTAAGAATATGGAGAAAATAATTGATGTCTTGAAACTTTCTTTCGTTTCTGGAGCTGGGATTGGAGTCGTTACATTTTTAATTGTTCTAATCTTTAACAAAAATATAATAACTATCTTCTCAAAAAATAATATCGAGTTGATTGAATTAACAAAGCAAGCCTCATATATTATTAGTTTTTCATATCTCTTATCATTCTTTAATATTATCTCTAGTAGTTTTCATACTGCGATTGAAAAACCTGTTGAGTCTGCTTTTATAGCACTAGGAAGAACAATTATATTTGTATTGATTCCGTTATTTACACTCCCTCTATTTTTGGGAAATATTGGAATTTGGCTTTCCATTCCAGTTGCTGAATTACTCTGTCTATTTTTCAGTGTTCCATTAACACTAACTTCAATCAAAAAATTAAGAAATAACTTAAATTTTAAATAGGTCAGTTAGATAAATAACTGACTTATCGTTTTTATTCTCTCAAAATTATTACTCTGTCTTCATTCAAAATTAACTATGCCCATTACTTTTTTATATTTTTATTGAGCTTTTGATTATTAACATATAATTCTAAACCAGATATTTAAATACTAAAATTGTTAAAATTTTTGAAAATTTGTTAAAAATCTTCTTAATCTGTGCTATAATGATAAGTATATGTATTACTTTGAAAGGAGAAGTAAAATAAAAATGGGAATATTTGATTTTTTTAAAAAGAAAGATAAGGAGGAATGGATAGAGGTTTACTCTCCATTAAATGGAAAAGTAATTCCGTTATCAGAAATACCTGATGAGGCTTTCTCACAAAAAATGATTGGCGACGGTTGCGGAATTATACCCACTATAGGCAATATTTGTTCACCTATTAATGCTAAAATTGACATTTTTTCGACAAATCATGCAATCAGTTTTGAAACAAAAAAGGGACTAGAACTCCTAGTACATTTCGGAATCGATACTGTAAAACTTGATGGAAAAGGTTTTCAAAGAGTTGTAGAAAACAATATAGAAGTCAAAACTGGAGAAGTATTAATGGAGTACGACCTTACATACATAATGAAAAATGCTAAATCCATAAATACACCTATTATTATAACAAACATGGAAGAGGTAGAAAAAATAGAGATAGTTGCAACTGGAGAGGTAAAAGTTGGAGACCTTTTGATGAAAGTTAAATTAAAAAATTAAATATAATAATATCAGCAATATTCTTGCTCATACAACATCCTAAAAATATTTTTATCTTTTAGTGTGTCATGTTCTAAAGTATTATATTTTCTTATAATGCTATAGAATATGACACATTGTTGACACAATTCTATGTTAAAATATTATGGTATACAAAAATTTAGGAGGAGAGATTGATGAAAAAAACTTTACTATTCTTATTAGCTGTTCTAGGAACAACATCTTTAGCCAGTGTTAATTTGAGAGTAGGTGTTGATACTTACTCGAAATCAAAAGCAATTGGTCCTTATTCAGATGGTAGTACTGAAAATGTTGGTTATGAGATTGGAGCTGAATACATGTTAGACTTCATACCTCTTGTAAAATTAGGGGCTGGAATTAGTTATCAAAATCATGCAAAGTTTTCAGGAAATGATACAGATTGGAATATTGGTAATTTTAAAGAGAACTATAAAGGTTATGATGATTTTAAAAGTTTCGACAGCGTACCGTTATACTTAACAGCAAAAATTACTCCACTTCCATTTTTCCCTTTCAATCCTTATATTAAACTTAATTTAGGTTACTCTTTTAACTTTGGTAATAGGGATATCAGATATAGTCAAGGGTGGAAATATGATGATGATTATTATCCAGGTTTAAGTTTACCACAATTAGATCCTAAATCATATACAAGTAGTACAAAAATCTCTAATGGAGTTTACTACGGTATAGGAGTGGGAGCTGAGTTTTTGATGCTTGGTGTTGAACTTATGTATCAATCTAATATTGCACAGTTAACAGTGGATGATAAAGAAAACGGTTCAAAAAAATATGATGTAAATTATGATAGAGTGTCATTGATTTTAAATCTTAAATTTTAAAAATTCATTAAACCCGGTTAAAATATAAAAATTAAATTAATAAGTCCCCATCTTCATAACAATGGGGACTTTTTTATGTAGAAAAAGATTTCTCATTTACATTCTTCTGATTTTATGATATACTGATATTATACTTAACAAAATGTATTGTATTTTTACTATAACCTCAACTATAAATAAATTGAGTAAGGAGGAAATAAAAATGAATGAGTCAAAAAATTTTGAAACTCTGGAGTTGTGTTCAACATCTAAAGATAAAACAATGGATGAAAGAATGAAAAATGATATACAAGAAAATAAATACTTAGCTGTTTTTTGTTATTTCTATCTTTTTTCCTTAATTCCAGCTTGTATTAATCCTAAATCTAACTATATTCGTTTTCACTTAAATCAAGGTCTATCTTTAATGTTAGTAAATTTAATGTTATTCTTTATCTATATAATCATCACATTTATACAACTAGTTTTTGCTACAATTTTTGGATTTTTTAAAGTTTTGGGATTGTTTGCTATACTAAGATTAAGCACTATATTTTGGTTATTACAGTTTATTCTTATAATCTTTGGAATACTGGGTATCTTCTATGCTTTCTCCGGCAAAATGAAAAAACTTCCTATTGTTGGAAGAATAAAACTAATAAAAATATAATATTGCATCTATTTTCTATATTATAATTTACAAAATAAACTCTTGACATATTAAAATTTTTATGATATCATTAGTTCTGTTGATGAGCGGAATATAGCGCAGTCCGGTAGCGCACCTGCCTTGGGAGCAGGGGGCCGCAAGTTCGAATCTTGCTATTCCGACCATTTAGGTCAATGGCTCAATTGGTAGAGCATCGGTCTCCAAAACCGAGGGCTGGGGGTTCGAGTCCCTCTTGACCTGCCATTATGCCTAGATAGCTCAGTTGGCTAGAGCACTCGGTTCATACCCGAGCGGTCGATGGTTCGAATCCATTTCTAGGCACCATTTTTGAAAGTACGAGGCAGATAGCCTCTTTTTTTCTATCCTAGGAGGTTTTTATCTATGAGCAATAATAAAGACAAAATTAAGGGAACGTTGTGGATGATTATATCTGCCTTCGGGATGGCTCTTATGAGTGCAACCGTTAAATTTGTTGGAACAGAGATATCCACTTTTGAAAAACTTTTTTTTAGGAATTTATTTGGAGTTATTGTGCTTTGCTTTACTATAAAAGGTGATTTCAAAACTTTATTGGGAAGTAGTAATAGAAGTAGAATTTTCATCATTTTGAGGTCTATTTTAGGACTCACTGGAGCAACGCTTTATTTTTATTCAATTGATAGACTTTATTTAGCTGATTCATCTCTTTTGAATAAACTGTCTCCAGTTTTTGTAACTATATTCGCTACAATCTTTCTAAAAGAACGATTAAAAAAACTTCAACTTTTCGTTCTTATTTTAACTTTATGTGGAGCACTATTAGTTATAAAACCAAGTTTTAATTTTATTTCTATTCCAGCTCTTATAGGTTTTATATCCGCTATCTTCGCTGGAAGTGCATATACGCTATTGCGTTTTTTAAGAACAATGGAAAATCCTACAACACTTGTTTTGTGGTTTTCTATTTTTTGTACCATTGTAATGATACCATTTATGCTTATACATGGTTTTGTAGTTCCAAATAAAACACAATTTTTCTATCTTGCTTTAACTGGTGTTTTTGCAACTATTGCCCAATATGGTTTGGCTGCGGCTTATAAATATGCAAAAGCAAATGAGGTCTCAATCTATCAATATCTTAGTATAATTTTTGCTGCTATCATTGGTTATATCGCTTGGAACGAGATTCCAGATTTATACACAATCGCTGGAGCTACTTTAATTCTGGGAGCAGCATATTTAAATTATAAGTTTGGTTCTTAAATAAAAAGGGGGAGAGGATGAAAAATAAAAAAACATTATTTACTATAACCATACCTATTTTTCTTGAACTTATGCTTGTTACTATTGTGGGAAATATTGATACAATAATGCTTGGTAAATTCAATGATAACGCGGTTGCTGCTGTAGGTGGAATGAGCCAAGTTATGTTGATTCAAAACATTATCTTAAGTTTTATCTGTCTTGGTACTACTATTCTTATGGCACAATTTATAGGAGCAAACAATCATTCATCAATAAAACAGGTTATTGCAACTTCAATTACTATCAATATATTTGTTGGATTGACCCTAGGAGCAATCTATTATTTTGGTTGGAGTGAAATTCTGGATTTAATAAAACTTCCACCGATTATCAAAAGTTTAGCAGAAAACTATTTTAAACTTGTTGGAGGATTTTGTATTTTTCAATCTATTACTTTAACTGCAAGTGCAATCCTTAAAAGTTATGGAAATACTAAACCTATGCTCTTTATCAATATCTTTGTAAACTGTTTAAATATTTTAGGAAATGGGATGTTCATTTTTGGATGGTTTGGTGCTCCAGTTTTAGGAGTTACAGGAGTTGGAATCTCTACCGTATTTTCAAGATTTATTGGTGTAATTATCTCATTTTTTGTATTAAAAAAATACTGTAATATAAAAATTAAAGATTTTTCTTTCTTCAGTTTTGATAAAGTAAAAAAAATACTTTCAATTGGAATACCAACAGCAGGGGAGCATCTTACTTGGTGTGTCACTCAATTAATTATTTTATCTATGGTTAATACTATGGGAATTGTTAATATAACTGCTAGAACCTATTTGGCACTAATTTCATCCTTTATTATGACTTTTTCAATAGCTCTTGGGCAAGGAACAGCGATTCAAGTCGGTCAATTAGTCGGAGCTGGGAAAAAAGAGGAAGCTTATCAAAGGGGATTAAAATCTTTAGCTATCTCTTTTGTGGCAGCTACTGTTGTATCAATCATAGTCTATTTTTTAAGATATCCTATTATAAAAATCTTAACTTCTGATGAAAAAGTGATTGAAGTAGCAACTAAAATATTTATCTGGTTTATTTTTGTTGAAACTGGACGAACATTTAATATTGTTTTGATTAACTCTCTACATGCTGCTGGAGATATAAAGTTCCCTATGTTTATGGCTTGTCTTGTTATGCTTGGGGTTGCAGCTCCACTATCATGGTTATTAGGTTTAAAATTACACTGGTTACTTGTAGGAATATGGATTGGAAATGGAACTGACGAATGGATTAGAGGATTTGCCATGTTATGGCGTTGGAGAAGTAAAAAGTGGTATGATAAATCTTTTGTGTAAAAAACCATTGTAGATTGATATAAAATTTATCAATCTACATTTTTTATTGCAATTACATTAATAAATCTATAGTTTTTTTATCTTTCGTTGACAAATTCATTTTTTCTCTATACAATCCAAATGAAAAGAATGTTTTTCATTTTTTTCGTTTGTTTTTTATCTATATTCCCGGCTTGATTGCGGGGAATATTTTTTTGTTGCTTTTATTACCTCCAAAACAATACAATGCCTTCGTTAATGTAGATATTTCGGAGGTAATAATGTTTAATTTTACCAATAGAAATAACACAATATTCTACTCTATTTTTACATCTTAATCTTAAAACTCTATAAAAAGTTACACACTTTGCTCTCTCGTAATTTTCTTTTCTATTGCAATTCTTTCAACCTCATCGGCTACCACATCTGCAACCTTAGGATTAAATACAGCTGGAATCACATACTCTGGGTTCAATTCATCATCAGAGACTAATTTTGCTATTCCAAAAGCAGCCGCAATTTTCATCTCATCAGTTATTTTTTTGGCTCCGGCTCTCAAAGCACCCTTGAAGATTCCAGGAAATGCTAATACATTGTTTACTTGATTTGGATAGTCAGAACGTCCAGTTCCAACAATCTTAGCTCCACCGTCAATCGCTTCCTCTGGCATAATCTCTGGAGTTGGATTAGCCATTGCAAAAACAATAGCATCTCTATTCATACTCCTTATCATCTCTTTATTCACAATTTTGGGAGCGGAAACACCTATAAAAACATCTCTTCCCTTGATAGCTTCACTCAATCCTCCCTTTATATTTTCTGGATTTGTCAGCTCAGCTAATTCCGCTTTTAAAAAATCATACTTGTGAATATCATCTCTATTTATAATTCCATCAATATCGTTTATTACAATATCTTTTGCTCCCATCTTGATAAGTAGTTTAGCTATTGAACTTCCTGCAGCACCCGCACCACAAATTACAAATTTTGCTGTTTCAAATGATTTTTTTACAATTTTGAAAGAGTTAATTAAAGCTGCTACAACAACTATTGCTGTCCCATGCTGGTCATCATGGAAAACTGGAATATCTAACTCTTTTTTTAATCTCTCCTCAATCTCTATACATCTCGGAGCTGATATATCCTCTAAATTTATTCCTCCAAAACTAGGAGCCAATAACTTAACAGTTTTGATAATCTCCTCCGTATCTTGAGTATCCAGGCAAATAGGAAAAGCGTCTACTCCTCCAAACTGTTTAAAAAGAATAGCTTTTCCCTCCATGACAGGAAGAGCTGCTTTCGCTCCAATGTTTCCCAATCCCAAAACCGCTGAACCATCAGAAACAACTGCGACCATATTTCCTTTAGAGGTATATTTATATATATTTTCTGGATTATTTTTTATCTCCACACAAGGTTGAGCAACACCTGGAGAATAAGCGAGAGCCAAATCATCCTTATTGGTTACTTTAACTTTTGAAATAACTTCAATTTTCCCTCTATATTTTTCATGAAGTTTTAAAGAGTTTTCAAAAACATTTGACATAACAAACCCACCTTTCATATAATTGCTTACTTTTATAAAAAAACTCATCTTTAAATCAAATTAATTATAAGCGAAGTTAAAATCAGCATAAAAGCTCCTCCTATTCTGGATGAAATCTGTGCAAAGGGCATCAACTCCATTCTATCCGCACTTGATAGAACAGCAACATCCCCTGTTCCTCCCATATTTGCCATACACAATCCTGCCGTGATGGAAGCTTCTATTACATAAAATCCAACTAAATACCCTATCAATGCAGTACCTAACACAGCTCCCAGAACAGTTGTTATAACAAGGATAAGATATGTAATATTAAATGCTGTAATAACCTGAGTCAAATCGGTATATGCTACACCAATTCCTACAAGTAACGCAGCAGTAAAATTTTTATAAATAAATTGAAACCACAGAGCAGCACACTCTTCATATTTTTTATCAATACAACTTAACACTTTAATAATAGCTACAGATAAAATCATCAGAGCATATGAATGTATTGGTATGATTATTGATAATAATTTCCCTAAAATAAAGAAAGTTAAAGACACCAACATTCCACATCCTAAAGCTTTTATCTCAACTGTTTTAGTATTGTTATTCTGAATTTTATCAGCTTCAAAATTTTTCAGCAATCTTCCATTTCCGGTCAATTTTGGAACTTTCTTTCCAAGTTTACTTAATAAAGCCGCTAATACAATTGCAGTTGCATTTCCCAAAGCTACTGCCGGAACCATGATAGAAAGTATTTTAGAAGGTGATTCTCCCAACGCTTTTGAAAATATTTGTGCTAATGGAACAGCTCCTGCTCCCATTCCTCCTCCCATGATAGGAATTGCAACAAAAAATATCGCTTCCTTAAATCCATACCCCATTATCCAACCTGCAATCCCTGTAAACAATATGGCTCCTATCACTCCTCCTACAATAACTGGTAAATATCTCAATGCTGATTTCATAAGCAAATCTCTACTCATTCCAAAAATACTTCCTACAATAAGAGCCGCGATATAAAAATCTAAAAAACCACCTGATTTCATAAAAGTCCCTAAGTTAGAAAAGGTCTCATTTGGAAAAACTTTAAAATAAACAAATGAAGCAGACATAAATATTGTAAAAGTCGCTCCACCACCAAGATAATCTTTCAAAATGGGAGTCTTATTTCCTATAATTTCTAAGATACTTCCCAAAACCAACATAAATCCTAAAGCACCTATCATCCCTTTTGGTAATAAATTTAAATATGCTGCTATCAAAGTAATTATGGATATAACTACAAAATATTTCAATTCAAAACCAAAGACAGATATTTTACTTTCTGAACAACTCATAAGCCACCTCCTTAAGTCTTAAAAATAGAGGTACCTCTATTTGTCCTCATTTTACCCCTAATAAAGCTTAAAGTCAACCAAATTTACACTATAAATCATAATATAATTTCAATTTTTTCTATAAACATACACTTTGTCTAAAATAAATAAAAAAAAAATTACAGATATTTCAATTTCAAAAATCTGTAACTTTTTAAACCTACTCTCTTTATTTCTGCCCATAATAGGCATTTGCACCATGTTTTCTTAAAAAATGCTTATCCAATAACTCCTTTTGCATTCTTTGAATCTCATTATTTAGCATCTCTGTATTAAAAGCCATTTTTGACAACTCTTCTAACACTACCGCATTATGGACTGCCTCAGCAGGCGTTTTTCCCCAAGTAAAAGGACCATGTGAGTTAACCACAACTGCTGGAATATAATCCGGTTCAATCTCTCTTTCAGTAAAAGTCTCGACAATTACTTTTCCTGTCTCCAACTCATATTCTCCCTTTATCTCACTCTCTTTCATTTTTCTTGTACATGGAATATCACCATAAAAGTAATCTGCATGTGTTGTTCCATATGCTGGAATATCCTTTCCTGCTTGTGCCCATACAGTAGCCCATGTTGAGTGTGTATGAACAACCCCTCCTATATTTTTAAATTTTCTATATAACTCTAAATGTGTCTCCAAATCTGAAGAGGGTTTTAATTTTCCTTCTACAACATTTCCATTTAAATCAACCACAACCAAATCATCTACAGACATGTTGTCATATTCAACTCCACTCGGTTTAATTACTATAAGTTCTTTTTCTCTATCTATTCCACTTACATTCCCCCAAGTGTAAGTTACTAATCCTCTTTTAGGAAGCTCTAAATTAGCTTTCAATACCTCACGTTTTAACTCTTCTAACATAGATATCCTCCTTTTTTCATATTTTCTACAATCCATTCTTTAGCTTTTTCAATCTCTTTCAATGGATTTTCTGCTTTCTCAGTCCACATCTCAATCATCAAAGGTGCAGTATAATTAACCTCTTTTAAAAGTTTAAAAAAGTTTACAAAATCCACACAACCAGCTCCAAACTCTACCTCTTTAAACTTCCCTGCAAACGTCTCTGTTACTCTTAGAGTATCTTTCAGATGAATAGCTACAATCTTATCTAGCCCTTTTTTTATCTCATTTTCGATATCATTTCCCCAAGCGGATAGATTTCCTATATCTGGATATACAGCTAAGAACGGAGATGAAAACTCTTTACTAATCTCTAAAAATTTAGTTATTGAATTCATAAAAGGATGGTCCATAATCTCTATTGAAAGTAACATATTAGCTTTCTCTGCCCATTTTACTACTTTTTTCATAGCTTCAATATACAATTCTCTAGTTTTTTCATTGCTCTCTTCATAATATACGTCATATCCTGCCAATTGTATATTTCTCACTCCCAAATCCAAAGCTAAATCAATTACCTTTTTCATCAGCTCTAACGCTTTATTTCTAGTCTCAGGATTCTCACTTCCTAAAGGATATCGTCTATGTCCACTAAAACATATTGAATTTATTCTAACTCCTGTATCTAAAATAGCATTTATAACCTCTTTTCTTTCCTCTTTATTCCATTCTACTCGCGAAAGCCTCTCATCAGTTTCATCAATTGACATCTCTACAAAATTAAATCCTAATTTTTTTGCATATTCTAGTCTCTCTCTCCAACTAATATTTTTAGGAAGAGCTTTCTCATATATTCCTAAGGATATATCCTCTAATCTCATAATTCTCTACCCCCAGATTCTTTTTATCTCCTCTTTCCATTTCTTAGCTTCTGCTTTTGGGTCCTCCACTTCTCTCAATGACCTACCTGTTATAAAACAATAGATATTCATTCCTGCAAATAACTTCAATGTTTCTAACTCTAAACCACCTGTTACAGAAACTTTAAATCCCATATCTATAAGAGCCTGGACTCTATCTAAATCCTTTTTTCCCCAACTTTCACCAGCTAATAATGCATCTCTACTTTGATGATAAACAGCTTGAGTTATTCCTATCTCTTTCCATTTTTTTGCATCTTCCATTGTCCAATTTCCATATAATTCAACCTGTAGTTCATCTATTTCTTTGAAAGCTGCCTGCATTGTTGGAATAGTGGCACTACAAATAACTGTCATCCAATCCGCTCCAGCATTCTTACAATTTTTTGCAACTGTTCCTCCTGCATCCGCACACTTTGTATCTGCTAATATTATTTTATTAGGAAAAAGAGCTCTCAAACATCTAACTGGTTCCATTCCCTCTTGTAGACATAAAATTGTCCCTACCTCTAAAACATCAACTTCATCCCCTAAAATATTTGCAACTTTTAATCCTTCACTTAAACTATTACTATCTAAAGCCACTTGTAATAACGGTCTCATTTCTTTTCCTCCATTCCACTATTTTATTATTTCTAATATCTCATCTATTGTTTTTGCATTCTTTATTTTTTCAATATTTTCTTCATTTTCAAATAAATCTGCGACTTGCATTAATCCAAACTCATTATGACTATCGTTTGATTTAGCTGCCAATGTTATTATAACTCTTATATTATCATTTTCCTTATCAAAACTAACTGGCTCCCTCAAAGTTACCAAGCTAAAACTATCTTTTTTAACACCATCTTCTGGTCTAGCATGAGGCATTGCAACCCCTGGAACTATTATGTAATAAGCTCCATATTCTAAGGTTTTATCTATTATTGCGTTGTAGTATCGCTCTTCAACTGCTCCCGATTTTACCAACATATCCGTTGATAGCTTTATAGCTTCTCTCCAATCCGAAGCTGTTTGATTAATAGCTATAGAGTTATTTTCTATTAAAGATTTTCTAAGTTCCATTAAACTCTCTCCCCTTCATTAATCTCTATTTTAATGCTTCTAATATTCTTTCTTCCATCTCTTTTACATCTAAAATATTTTTTAAAGCAATTATTTTTGTTTTATTGTTTGGAGTTAATTGAGAAGCTAAATGTGTTGAAGATATTACTATATCATAATTTGATATTGATGATTTAGCCTGCCCAATACTACAATTATCACAGCTATTTTGGATACTATGTTTATCTAAAATAGCTTTTGCTTTCATTTTCATCATCATACTTGTTCCCATTCCATTTCCACAAACTGCTAATAATTTTATCATTTTTATACCTCCTATAATTTAGAGTGCTACAATTATAGCACTCTTACATCTCTTCAACCTCGTTATTAAAATATAGCTTTGGATTATTCAATTTTTTATATTGAATAATAGGAATCATCAACATGAACAAAATTGCTACTATATATCCAATCATCCCAAAATTATTTATAATAAATCCTTGTCCAACCCATAATGTACTTTGGTCAATATTTCCATGCCAACCTCCAAAACCTTGAAGCTTGAATAATAGTACTGCTGCAGCACCCATAATAACCTGTAACATACCTGATATAAACGGTAATATCATAGCGGCTCTAACTCCACCTCTTTTTTCCGCAAACACAGCTATCGTCGCATTGTCAAAGAATACCGGCACAAATCCTGTTATAATCAATATTGGAGATTTAAATATCAACAATCCTGCTATCACCAAAAATTGTCCTAAAGCTCCAAATATAAATCCAAACAACACAGCATTTGGAGAACCAAATCCATAGACTGCCGCACAATCTACTGCCGGCATAACCCCTGGTAATATTCTACTTGAAATCCCTTGGAAAGATTCTGTTAATTCACTTACAAACATTCTAACACCAGTCATCAAAATCGCTAGATAAACTGAGAAATATAACGACTTAGAAACTATATATGTTACAAAACTTAAATTTTTTCCAAAGTTTTGAGCGTCTACTGCTCTCATATAATCTTCACCCAATACAGCTAATATAGCTCCAAAGAATATAATCATCAATGTACCAGTTGCAACCACGTTATCATGAAATATTGATAGCCACTCTGGCAGTTTTAAATCATCCAATCTCTTTTCTGGATTTCCAATTTTTGGAGCAATCTTATCTGTTGCCCATACCGCGAACATCTGTTGATGTCCTACAACAAATCCTGAACCATCTGTCAATCTTTGCGTCGCCCCAACTGTCAAATTTGTGGCAACAGCCCAATAAACACCTACAAATAATCCTACCATTACAGCTCCATTGAAATTTCTATATTGAGGAAACGCCTGAAATATTATCCAAGTAGCTGTAGCAGCTTGTTGTACCATTATATGACCTGTTATAAATAAAGTTCTTATTTTTGTCAATTTTCTAAATATAACCAACACTATATTCAATGAAAACCCTATCAAAAGAGCTATCATCGTCCAAGAAGTAGTTACTTTTATCGATTCTAAAGCACTATTTACTGCATTTAATCCAAAATAAGGGTCTATCACTGCTGCATTTAGTCCGAATCTTTCATTTAAACCAGCTAATATTGGTCTAAATGTTACTACAAGACCACTTGCTCCAACATTTAAAATCATATAACCAACAGTAGCTTTTATAAATCCAGAAAAAGCTTGATATAAAGGTTTTTTTAATAATAAATATCCTATAAAAACCAATATTCCTACAAAAAACTCTGGCTTCGTCAATATATTATTCACAAAGAACTCAAATATTGCTAACATCTTTATCCCCCTCCTTAATTATAACATTGATTTAAAAGGTAGGTCGGGCTCTATAGCAAAAGCATCGTGGAATCCTCTATCATACATATATTCCAATCTATCTTTATCTATTGGCCACACAAACTTTCCTCCAACTTCCCATAAAAATGGTTTGAACTTATATTGCAATCTATCCTTTCTCATTTTCCATAGATATAATATCTCTTTTGGATCAGCTTTAAAATTCGTCCAAATATCGTGGTGAATAGGGATTACAACTTTTGCATTCAAACACTCCGCCATTCTCAAAATATCTACAGAGGTCATCTTATCTGTCATTCCTCTTGGATTCTCTCCATATGAACCCAACGCAACATCTATTTTGTGGTCATTTCCATGCTTTGCATAGTAGTTTGAATAGTGTGAATCTCCACTATGATATATATTTCCACCTTTAGTTTTAAATAAGTAGTTCACTGCCAATCTATCCATATCTTGTGGCATCTTATCTTTTAATATAACACCTTTTGGTGCTGTTACTAACTCTGTTCTATCGAATGAATCTAAAACAACTATTTCTACATCTTTTATCTTCACTACATCTCCAGGTTTCACCACAATACATCTCTCTTTTGGTACTCCCCAACTTACCCATAAATCCACACACGCCTCTGGTCCTATAAATGGAACTGATGAATCACAGTTTTGAAGAACTGCAGCCGCCACGTTCTCATCTATATGGTCTCCATGGTCATGCGTCGATAATATTGCATCAACATTTTTTATAGCAAATGGATCAATCACACATGGAACATTTCTCAAATTTGGTTGTAAAGCTTTACATCCAATCATTCTCTGATGTTGATGCTGATCCGCCATCCATGGATTAGTTGATGTTTTCTTTCCTGTTTTAACCCACAAATCTATGCATAAATTTGTATTTCCCTCCGTTTTTATCCATAAACCTGTACATCCTAACCACCACATTGCTACAGTTCCAGGTTGTACCTCCTCTTTTTCTATCTCCTCATTCAACCAAGTTCCCCACTCTGGAAAAGTGCTTAAAATCCATGATTCCCTTGTTATTTTATCAATTTTAGACATATTTTCTATACCTCCTAATTATTTTACTTCTTATATATTCAAGTATAAAATTAATTAGAATTATTTTAAAGATACTGTTTTTTTCAAAATTTTTTTACAAAATTCTCAACCTTAAACTCTTTTTTCTCTATCATCTCCATGAGCTCCAAAAACATGTCTAAATGTTCTTTATTATCAACAGAACTAAAAGCAATAATGGTTTTTATAGGAACATTCTCTGGAAATAAAACTTCATTTTCCAGTGTTACTATTGCGAAAGCTGTCTTTTTCACATCACCTTCTGATTTTGCATGAGGAAAAGCTATATTTTCATCAACAACCATATAACTTCCATAATTTCTTACACATTCAATCATATTCTCTATATAACTCTTCTCTATACAGTTATTTTTCAATAGAATACTACCTGCAATTTTTATAGCTTCTTCCCAATTTTCAGCCTTTTGATTCAACGAAATAAAACTTTTACTGATAGTGTCAAAAATTGTAATTTTTTTTGACAAAAAATCGTCAATCAACCGTGTCCCAAGTAATTGCTTCAAAGATTTAATTAAACTATTCTTATCCTTTATCTCACAACTTTTCTCAATCTCTCCATATATCTCTGATAAGAGATATCTTCCCTTTTTCTCTTTCAGGTTAAATCTTTTTAACTTTGTTATATCCTCTGCATTTAACAACGGTCTAACTTTTACAACTGGAATATTAAACTCCTCTTTCTTCAAATCAACAGTTGTAACAATCAAATCTACTTCATTTCTTTCATAATTATTTTTCAAAATATGTTTAGGAAGTATATCCACCACCTCTACAGCAAATATATCTCTAAGTTGCTGAGCGAGCAGTTTTGATGCTCCATATCCTAAATCACATACAACTAAAAGTTTTTTCTTCTCCTTTATGATAGTTCTATTTCTGTCTATCGCAGACTTAAAGTGAATTGTTATAAATGCTATCTCATCACTTGAAAACTCTCTTCCTACGTAATCTTCAATGGATTTAATAACTTTTTTAGTAGTTTTAAATAGAGTTGGATAACTCTCCAAAACCTCTATATATATTGAATTTTCTAACTCTATTCCATTTTGTACTCTATATATTGTGGGTTTTAAATGATTTAATAATCCATCTAATAACAATTCATCATTTGAAATATCCACATCAATATATCTATTAAAATTGTAGATTAATTTTTTTATCAACACCTCCATTTGCACCCAATTCTCATAGTATGAATATCTAAAATTATATGTATGGCTTCCTAGAAAATAATCTGTTATCTTCAAATATTCATATTTTGAAAGTTCTACATCATAATCAGCTTCTAACAGTGCACTTGCTTTCATAACTGCTGAAAACTCATCTGTTTTTTCTAAAAATCTTTCATTTTTTATCTCTAAAATTGTATGTCCATTTTTTACCATCGCAATAGTTATTCTCAAATATTTCTTTATTATTTCATAAGCTTCATCAGATATTATTCTGTTCATTCTCTTTTGAGAATAGTTCAAAAAACTCTCTATTCCATTTTTTTTCGGAAGATATCTTTCCATTATGTCTATAAAAAATGGATTTTTGTTGCTTTTTAATTTACTTATTACACTCAAAGCATAAATTCTTATATTCTCTTCATTTCCCTTTAATATAAGTCCTTTTTTGTGAGAGATTTCTAGAGAAAGACCATATTTCTTTAATTCTATTTCAATGTTTCTCAAATACCCTTTCACCGTATTTCTACTTATATCAAACTCTTGCGATAAATTCGCTAAATTTATCATTCTTTTAAAAATTAGTTCCAGTTCAATAAACTTTTCTCTCTCTTCAGGAATAAGATATTTTATACTGTAATCTTTCTTTAAGGTCTCATTTAGATTTTGTATATTCTTTACTATAACCATCCCTTTTTTTAACTCTATCGCATCTCTGTTTTCACTATCTTTCAAATACTCTATCACTTTTTCTAACTCATATCTAACTGCTCTTTCTGTTAGATTTAACTCTTCTGCAAGTAGCTTTAAACTCTTAACCCCTGAACTTTCTATTAAATTTTGAACCAAGATTATTCCTCTACCTGTCATTTCACCCTCCTTATGTTTATTTTATAATATTTTAAAAAAAAATTACAATATCTTTTTATAATAATCTTTTCACAAAAAAATAAATTTTATCACGTTTTTGTAAGTTTAAAAATGCTTTGATAAAAATTTGAAGATACTTTGATAATTTTTTTAAAATACTTTGATAAAAATTCCAGTTTTCAAACACAATAAAAAAAGAGTAGAATTTTTATCTACTCTTTTTTATTATAGATTTTCCATTTTTTCTAAAATAGAGTTACATTCTCTCAAATTAATAGCCACTCTGGCAAATAAACTATTAATTTTTTTGTTTGTTTCTCTTAAAAATTCCCTCATCTCTTCCTCGAATTCGTAAAGTGTTTTTATATCTTCGTGTAAATCTTTGTAATTTTCTTTCAATAACTTTGTACGTGCTCTGAATTGTTCCATTTCCTCTACTTTTAAATCTTCTAATCTCTGCTTTTTCTTAACTTCAAACAACTCTACATTCTTTAAAGCTTTTTCCAGTTCATTAAACTTATTGATATAAGCTAATTTAAAATCATTGTATCCTTGAATGTTGAACATGTATAAAATGAATCCATCTTTAGTAAGTAAGTATTCTTTGTTCATCTTACCATTACTTGCTTTATATTCCGACTTTATGAATAGAACGGAAATTTCCGTTGTATTATTTTGAGTAGAGCTCAAATTTGAGCTGTATAGAATTTCTTCTAAATCTCTAATTACATTTTTATGTAACTTTCCCAACTGTTCAGCTATCACTCTACTAGACACAACTAATTGCTCATTATATTTTTCAATTTTTATTAATTCCATTATCTCACATCCTTTTTTAAACTTAATTGTAATAACTCTTCCACTTCTTCTTTCAAATCAAGACTCAAGTTTACAATCGAGTTTACTCCCCACTTGTAATCATTTACCTCAACAGTTCCTCCCGTGATAGCCCCCTCCAACATAACAAGCAACCCACTCAATTGTTCAGTTTTAACTAACAGTTCTTCAAGTTTAAAATGCATAAAATCTCCTCCTAAAAATATTTGATTTTATGGAGTTAGTGTAGTACAATATACTTGTCAGAGTTATGTGTACTACATAGCTAACTCCTGTGTGTTCTAGGACATATAGGAGTTTTTTTTATTTCTTTTGAATTATAATTTGCTGTTTTTCCTCATCAAAAAACATTTCAATACCTCTATTTTCTGGAGATATTTCTATTTTTTTTAGCCAAGGCATTGGTAAAGTTATTTTTGAACCAATACCGTTTCCAGCTTTTCCAAAAGCAACTTTTGTTTCTCTTTTTTCCATTTTCTCCTCCTATGTTAGAACTAACACTATTATATACCGTTAGTACTAACTTGTCAACAACTTTTTTCAATATAACAAAAAACCCAGATAATTTAATATCTAGGTTTTTCAACACTCAAATTTTACGAGATACTAAAACAAATTTAAGTATATTAATTTTTTTTGTTAATATCATCTTGGATTAGTTTTGTCACATATTGCGAAAAACTCATATCTGTTTTTATTTGTTCTAGTAACTTAGGCGAGATAACTACTGTTTTAGATATCTTTTTTTCTGAAACATCCTTTTTCTTTCTTCCTGAACCTTCTCGTCTTCCTCCACGCATAACTACCTCCTTTTACTTCTAATTACTCTGATAACTATATTAATCATTAGTAAAAGTACACATATCACTTTAAGCCATGGTTTATCAGTGCTTAAACTTGCTACAAATATAATTGTTGATATTATCATTGACATACTCTCTTTTTAAAGTTTAACTATTACTGCTATTAACAATAGTAAACTTATCATTTTTACAACTGTATTTTTTGTTTTTATTCCTGCTTGATATATACAAAATATTAAAGCTATTATTAATATAGTTGACATTTTCCTTGTGAAGAGATATAATTTTTTGAAAGGGCTAAGCCCTGGATTATTTCCAGGACTTAAGAAGTGCTACTACTGTTGCTATTTTTACCAGGATATCCAACAGTAAATTTAAATCTTTTAACCCTTTGAGAATCGCCTGTCGTTTCTTTTTTCGACGGGCTTTTTTATTTCTCTTCACTTACTCACCTCCTTTTTCCTTATTACATTATAATTATATCATATTTTATTGAAAAAGTAAACTATTTTTTCATTTTTTAACAAAAAATAGAGAAGCCCTCAGCCCCTCTTATTCTTATACTGTTCTAAAATATTCTTTAATTTATCTGGAATAGGAATTCCACATATACTCGCATTCTCTAAAATGCTCAGCCCCTCATTACTGATTAATACCCCTATCATCAGCGTTTTCAACGCTAATTTATTATTTAAAAGTATATCAATCTGATATGCTAACACTATAACTAATATCATTATCAACTTTTTCAATAACCCTTTAAATCCAGTTTTACTGTTTAACTCTTCCTTGATAACTCCCTTTATAATTCCACTAATGTAATCTACAAGCATTAAGATCAATAGGCAGCCCATCATTTTATCCTGGCCACCAGTTATATAAAAAATAAATGATACAATAGCTCCTATTCCAATAATTACCAAATTACCCAAACTTTTCATAACTTCTACAACTAAATGAAAAAATTCATTTATTGTAATAATATACTCTTTCATCAATTCACCCCTATCATATAATTCAAAATCTTCTCATAAATATTATAGAACCACTCTGATACAGATAAGTTAAATAGATTATCTGCTATCAATAAAATTAAAATTATCATAAAAGCTCTCCCTATATAGTAATCAAAACTAGTCAATTTTTCTCTTTCCAACTCCTGGTCTTTTTCAGCATTTCG